>JAXFLJ010000007.1:0-22084 GCA_034183335.1 Prevotella sp. | reverse complement strand
GGCAATCGACCGCTTTAGATAACGGCAACTAAGGGTATTGTATACTGGCAATACCGCCAATCGAAGATGCTATACACCAACAGCTCGTTTCTTTCTTTTCGTGGCATAAAAGAGATGTGCCGCACGGTCTTTCCCGACCGTGCGGCACATACACTCAAACGAATAGGTGGGGAATGTAATGTTGGCGGTCTAATGACCGATTTGGGTTATACCGCTCAGTCTACATTCCCCACTGATGATGTGGTTTCCTGCCTGCTTTCGTTCGTTTGTCGGAATGAATGCCGTGAAAGAAATATCGGGCAACACTTGCCTAAGAAGTGTTGTCCGATATGCGAATGGCTGTCCTGCCATGAGGTGGAAGGATGGGTACAACAGAGGTTGTTTTCTTTATCTATTGCCTTTTATCCTAATTGGTTATTAAAGAGTGCGAACGAAGACAATACGCTCTATGTTAACCGATTTGAGGTTTAAGGAACAAGAACTTTGCGGCTCTTTCCGTCTGCCGACTTAATGATGTTGATACCTCTTTGCAGCTTTTGCTGACGGCTTCCGTCTATGCTGTATATCTCTTTCACATCATTGTTTTGTTTTTCTGTCACCGTGTTGTCAATGCCGGTCATCTCGTCGGTCATTTCTTCTACTGCGGCAAAGAGGGGAATTTCTTCTTCTTCATCCCTGAATACAACCCAGTTTTGTGCGGTGTAGAAATCAAGTTTTCCCTTCGGAACGTACAAGGTAGTTTGTCCCATGATAAATTCATCGAGGAATGCCATCGGATGAACGTTTTCTTCGGTCAGGGCGGTGGCGTACAGATAGATTTCGGTTATTGCCTCGTTGGCTACAAATGCGTACTCGCTGATTTTCTGAATGCCCGTTCCGAGGACGATACGCTCCAAGGCATTACACTCTATTACGGCGTTCGTTCCGATGGTTTTAACCGCATCGCCCAAGTAAATGCTTGTCAGATGCTGGTTGCCGGATATGGCATAGTCTCCAATTTTGGTAACTTCGGGAATCGACTCGAACTTTTCTGTTTCCAATGCACTGGGTAGGCAGATGAGCGTTGACAGGTCTTTGGTATAGAGAAGTCCGTCTTTTACCGTATAGTTCTCATTGTTTTCAGCCATAATAATGCTCGAAAGTCTGTCCATCTTGAAGAATACACCCTCTTCTAACAGGCTTACCGAGGCCGGAATGGTGACTTCTGACATGGCGTTGCACATTGCGAATACGCCCAGCCCCATAGACTTCAGACCCTCGTTGAGGGTGAATGACTGGAGGTTGGAACATCCTGAGAAGGCTGCCGATGACAAGTCTTCCACCGTTGAGGGAATGTTCATGGTCTGAAGGCGTGTTGCATTGGTGAAGGCGAAGTTTCCGACTGTCTTGACTGATGCCGGTATGGTATAGGTTTCGCCTGTGTGTGAAGGCGGATAGGATATTAATTTGGTGAAGTCTTTGTTGAAAAGGATGCCCTCGGAAGTAGCATACAGAGGGTTATCGCTGTTTACTTCGATTTCGGCCAGCGATGCCGTGGTATAAAATACCATAGGATCAAAGTTCTTGAAATTCGTTCCCAAAATGACTTTCTTCAAGGACGTAGATTGCAGGAAGAGGGAATTTTCGAGTGTTTCGATACCGTTTCCTAACGAAATGGTTTGCAGTGCGTCCATGCGCTGGAAAGCTCCTGTTTCGATGGTGACCACGTTGTCGGGGATAACCAAGTTCTTGACGCTTGAACACATGACGAAAGCTCCTCGTCCGATGACGGTCACTTGCGACGGAATGTCTATGGAAGCGAGTTTCGTACAGCTTGAAAGAGCCATCTCTCCAATTCTCGTTATGCCGGAAGGAAGCACCAATCGTGTTAGCTGGCTGCATCCGTAAAGGAAGAAACTGCCAAAAACGTCGTTCTCTGAGGTGAACTCGCCGTTGTAGGAGAAGTACACATCGTCGCTCGCCACGATGCTCGTGCCGCCCATATCGAGGTCGGCCAGTGTGCCTTTGGTCTTTGTCGATACGTCTTTCATGCCTCCCATGTCTCTCAGCAGCTTCATGTCCTTGCCGTTGAGCTGACCCGTGAGCGTCAGTTTCGTGATGGAATACTTGTCGTCTTCAGAAATGAAAGTGTTCAATGTGCCTGCCGTTTCCACGTGAATGGTTCTTTCCGACTGGGCGTTAACGCACCATGCTGCCGATAGCAGCACGATGAGCAGAAGTAATTTTTTCTTCATAAACAGTTGAGTTGAATTGTTATTAGGTTTGAATATGTTGCTCCAAAGATAGCAATAATAACATAATCATGCAACAATTTATGGAAATTTGTTACTAAAACTGCATAAACCAATACAATAACAGGTGGTTTATACAGTTTTCGTAGTCCTTTTGTCATTTGCCGGCGAGAGTAAAATCAAGCTGTTTCTTTTCCAAGTTTGCCCTTGCGACCTTGATTTTGATGGGGTCGCCCAGTCGGTATTTGTGGTGTCGGCGACGTCCCACGAGGCAGTAGTTGCGCTCGTCGAAGTCATAATAGTCATCATCCAAGTCGCGCATCGGTACCATTCCTTCGCAGTGGTTCTCGTCTATTTCGCAGTAAATGCCGTACGACTGTATGCCGCTGATGTGTGCATCGTATTCTTCTCCGAGCCTGTCGGCCATGAATTCAACCATTTTGTACTTGATGCTGTCTCGTTCGGCAAAGGCCGCTGTCTGTTCCATGTCGCTTGCATGCTTGCAAAGCTCTTCGTAGTAGTTGGCGTTGGCCGACCTGCCTCCTGCCTGATAGCGAGTGAGCAGACGGTGGACGAGTGTGTCGGGATAGCGTCGTATGGGCGAAGTAAAGTGCGTATAGTATTCAAAAGCCAGTCCGTAGTGTCCTATGTTGTGCACGCTGTACTTGGCTTTCATCATCGAGCGCAGGGCGATGGTTTCTATCAGCTTCTGTTCTTTCTTTCCGCTGATGTCGGCCATGAGTGCATTGAGGCTCTTGGAGATAGCCCCCTTAGTGCCTGCCGTCTTGAGTTTGTAGCCGAAGGGAACGATGAACGTTCTCAGGTTTTCGAGCTTGGTGGGGTCGGGTTGGTCGTGTATGCGGTAGGGAAGAGTCTTGGCTTTGATGCCTTTCCTTACCTTTCCGATCATTTCTGCTACCATCTTGTTGGCCAAAAGCATAAATTCCTCGATGAGCTTGTTGGCATCCAGCGACTTCTTGAAATAGCAGCGCACCGGCTTTCCCTTGTCGTCTATGTCGAAACGCAGTTCTTCCCGGTCGAAGTTGATGGCTCCGTTCTTGAATCTTTTCGCCCTGAGCTGCTTGGCGAGGTAGTCGAGCGTAATCAGTTCGGCGGCCAGTTCGCCTGTCGGCTGTGCCGGCTTCGGCTTTCTTTTGGTTCCTTCCGGCAGGTCGTCTGCCACGCCGTTGTCTTCCAGTATTTGCTGCACTTCCTCATAGGCAAAGCGTCTGTTGCTCTTGATGACGGTATGCACGAGCCTCCAGTTTCTGATTTCGCCCTCTGAGTCAAGCTCAAACACGGCACTGTAGCATAGTTTTTCCTCGTTCGGGCGCAGCGAACAAATGAAGTTGCACAGTCTTTCGGGCAGCATCGGGATAGTCCTGTCTACCAGATATACGCTTGTTGCTCGCTTCTGGGCTTCCTTGTCGATGACAGAACCTTCCTTGACATAGTGAGAGACATCGGCTATATGTACGCCAACTTCCCACGCGCTATCGTCCGAGCCGCCCAGAAGCAGTGAGTTTCCGTCATCCTTCCGCTTGCCTTTGCCTGTCTGTTTGCCTTTGGAAATGACCCTGATGGAAAGAGCGTCGTCGAAGTCTTTGGCGTCTTTCGGGTCTATGGTGACAGTGCAGACGTCGCGGAAGTCTTCTCGCTCGGCATAGTCTTGCGCTGTAATTTCTGCCGAAATCTTCTCGGCGGCAGCCTCGACGGCTTTGGGATATTTGTAGGGCAGTCCGTATTGGGCGAGTATGGCGTGCATCTCTACTGTATTGTCGCCTTGTTCTCCGAGAACGTCAATTACTTCTCCCACGATGTTTTTCGACTCTTTCGATGGCCATTGAGTAATCTTCACGACGGCAATTTCGCCGCTCTTTCCCCCTTTCAGCTTGTTCTTCGGTATCATGATGTCGTGTACGAAGAGATTGCTTTCCGTCACGAGGAAGGCATAGTTGCGTTCGACATGCAGCTTTCCGACAAACTGGTCGCGTGCATGTTCGAGGATGTCGGTCACCATCGCCTCTTTCATATGGTTCGGACGGCGTGCCAGAAGTTGAACCCTTACGCGGTCTCCGTCAGCTGCGAAGAGCGAATTGCGCTCCGATACGAAGATGGGAGTTTCTGAACCATCGGGTAAGAAGGAGTTCTTGCCGTTTGACTTGCGCCTGAACACGCCCTCTTGTACCTGTCCCTTGAGATTGAGGCGATAGGAGTTGTGATCCATTTTACTAAGGAAATCGTCCCAAACCATCTCGTTGAGGATGTCGATGGTCAGCATCTTGAGTGGATGCGTATTCAGGTGGAGAGCCCGAAAGATATGTTTGTAACTGAAAGTATCGTTGGGTTGTGTCTGGAAAAATCCCGTGATCGCCTCTTGGAGTTGCTTCTTGTTCATGCGTTTGCCGCCTTTTTTCGCTTTTCCCATGCGTGTATTGCTTGTTGATTTTCTACAAAGGAACGAAAAAAAAATGATAACCAGCCGTTTTCTTCTGATTATTTTGCGTGACAATGCGGTTACAGTTATCCTGTAAAGGTTTTGTGGTTGGTTTCTTATTAAATATTAAGTAAAAATGAAATATTAAACTTTAGGGTGGCGGTTAATTGTGATTTATTTTGTATTTTTGCAACAGATTACGAGAGAGTCTCGTCCCTCAACCACAAACATGTATCAAAAACCAGAAGAAAAAACACTATGAATGAACGTTGTAAGCAAGAAATTGCACCAAAAGAGAACAAGAATTATAGCAGCGAAAAAGAAGTCATACGTTGTTATAAGCGTTATGCGCCACTCTACGATTTCCTCTTCGGGAGTGTATTTCAGCAAGGAAGAAAGGCCATTGTCAGAGAACTTAAGGAGATAAATCCCTCTGATGTGCTCGAGGTTGGTGTAGGAACAGGGCTTATGTTGCCCATGTATCCGGAGAAAGTAAGTGTTACTGGCATCGACATTTCAACCGAAATGCTTGAGAAAGCACAAAAGAAGATAGTGCCCGAAAGGGCAAAGCCAGTCTCGCTCATGCAGGTAAACGGAGAAGACTTGCCGTTTGAAGACAACTGTTTCTCCTGCGTTACCCTGCCCTATACTTATTCGGTAACGCCCAATCCGGAACGACTCATCCACGAAGTGCGCCGTGTTTGCAAAGACAACGGCTTCATCATCATTGCCAATCACTTCTCCGGTGTGAAGTCTCCGTGGGCTTTCTTCGAGAAAATCATCAGTCCCTTTGCCACTAAGATAGGTTTTCAGTCGGAGTTTTCATACCATAAATATATAGAGGAAGTTGACTGGAACGTAACCAAGAGTTACTCCTGCAACCTGTTCGGGTTGTCTCGCATTGTGGTCATCAGGAATCATTGACCCCCAGCTTTGCCCAGTAGGGCAAGGCCTGTGTTATTCTTTTGCCTGCCGAGGCGGCGGCAAAGGCGATGTGTCATGACTGTCGTTGTACTTCTCCCATCAATTTCCCTATCGTTCATTAGAGGCCGACAGGGCTTTAGCACCAATCGTTTATTTGACCGCCCATGCTACATACCTCGCTGATGGTGTTGCTTCCCGACTGCTTTCGTTCGCTTGCCGGCATCTTCTCTGTCACTTTTCCTCTGCGTAGCCAGCTACGCCTTCGGTAAAACGACAACCCGTCTGCTCGCCATCCAAACAAAAATTGTACGGCTTTTCATGGCCGAATTGTGGTAAAGGGGTGTTCCTCGCGGTGCGCTTTTGCTCATTCCATAGGTTGAAATAGGCCTGACAATGTACTTTCTTTATCATTATACCAGAAAGTCTTTTGATGGGTTTTAATGTGAGAATTGTGTGATATGATTTCAAATGTAGGTAAAATAACCGTTAAATATGAGGTGTTTATTCGATTTTCTGTTAACTGAAAAGGTCTTGTATTGTATTTTTCCGTATATTTGAACGCAAACCCTAATACGATTAACTATGAAGAAATTATTTTTGATTATGCTCGTCTTGCTGTCTGTCGTGGCGCAGGCGCAAATCACGATTGTTAATCCTGGAGAAGGAAACACGGAACAACCTGTGTGTGATAAAATGAAATATGTCGTCAATTACGACATGACCTATATGAATGATACGACAAAAAATGAACCGCAAACAGAGATGATGCAACTTGAAATAGGTGAGCGATGCACTAAGTTTTACAGTCATGAAAAGATGCAGAAAGACTCTGTCATCAGAGAAAGAGTCAAGCAGGGGAATTATGATTTCAAGGGATTAAGCGGAGGAAAGATTGGCTGGGAGCTTTACAAAGGGCATCCCAAAGATGGGCATACCGCATGGTTACAGACAGTGGGGCTGAACAAATTCATGGTCGTTGAACCTGTTGCCATGCCCGACTGGAAACTGGTCAGCGACTCTGTTGCCACCATTCTCGGTTACAAATGTCAGCAGGCAACGGCTAACTATAAAGGGCGCAGATGGACGGTGTGGTATGCTGAGGACATACCCATTGCCGAAGGACCGTGGCTCTTGGCAGGTTTACCTGGATTGGTGCTGCGTGCCTGCGATGCGCAAGGACACTATGTGTTTGAGGCCAAGGGCATGCGACAAGCCAAGGAAGGTCTGACCATCACCTATTCGGGCAGCAAGCACGAGGAAATCAGCCGCAAGGAGTTTAATCAAGAGATGAAACGCTATAGGGATGATGTCATCGGCTATATCAAAAATGACCCCCGAATAACAGGATTCAAAATAAATGACAAAACAGGAGAAGCCGTCCAAAAATTGAAAAGGCCTTATAATCCGATAGAGAGGGAGTGAATTCTGCAATCTGGCAGGAACGGAAAATGAAACTAAAAGCTTATCAGTGATTTGTAAATAAACCTTTTTTATGCAACCAACAATGAAGAAAATCTTACCCGTTGTGCTCGTCTTGCTGTCTGTCGTGGCGCAGGCGCAAGTTAACCTGTTTGTTTTTAACGACGGAGACAGTGGAAAAGTCAAGTGCGATACCTTGCAATACGTTGTCAGCTATGACATGACCTATGTGGATGATTCGACAAAATATGATCCGAAGACGGAGCTGATGCAGCTTGAAGTAGGTAAACGATGTACCAAGTTCTACAGCTATGAAAGGATGCAGATGGACTCTGTCATGGAGGCAAGGGTTAGACAAGGGAACTATGACTTCAACGATCTGGCGGGTGGAAATATCGAATGGGAGCTGTACAAAGGGCATCCTAAGGAGGGGCATACCACTTGGTTGCAATCTGTGGGATCGAACAGGTTTATGGTCGTAGAACCTATCACAATGCCCGAGTGGCAACTGGACGGCGACTCTACGATGGACATCCTTGGTTACAAATGTCATCAGGCAACAGCTAATTTCAAGGGGCGCAGGTGGACGGTATGGTACACCGAGGACATACCCCTTGGCGAAGGGCCGTGGCTCTTGGCTGGTTTGCCGGGACTGGTGTTGCGTGCCTACGACCTGCAACAACACTATGTGTTTGAGGCCAAGGGCATGCGTCAGGTCAAGGATGAAAGTTTCATGACCTATTCGGGCAATAGGTACGAGGAAATCAGCCGCCGGGAGTTTAACAGGGAGATAAGACGCTACAAGGAAAATGTCATTGCCTACCTCAAGGACAATCCTCAAATGAAGGTCACTATTACTGGTGCGGACGGCGTTCCGCTGTCTTCGTTAAAAGAACCTTACAATCCGATAGAACGAGAGTAGGCTGCCGCGAGGATGGCTTTCGGGCATACTCGTTCTATAAATTGCGTAATCATGAGATACCTTGTTCTTTTCATCACCTTGCTGGCGGCCTCCTGTCGGGTGGCGGCGCAGAACAACATCGAGGGCATCGTGGCAGATTCTGTTACGCAGAAACCGCTTGCCGGAGCTAATGTTACACTCGTGAGACAGGGCAAGAGCATTGCCTTTGCACGCACAAACGCTAACGGACTCTTCGCCATCAAGGGCAAGATTGCCGAGGACGGAGACCGACTCTCGGTTACGATGATGGGGTATGAAAAACGGATTCTCCCCATTTCATCGGATAAAAAGCCCGTCAAAATATGGCTTTCGGAAAAAGAGTTTGTACTGAAAGAGGTGGAAGTGAAAGGCGGACGCATCTTTGGCAAGCAGGACACGGTGACCTATGATCTTACGCGCTTTGTGGGAGAGCGAGACAATTCGCTCAAGGATGTGCTGAAAAAGTTGCCCGGCGTGAACGTGGCGAAGAACGGACAGATTTCGTACAACGGCAAGGAACTGAACCGTTTTACGGTGGAAGGGCTCGACCTGACAGGCGGACGCTACAACAAGCTGACCGAATCGATTAAGGCAACGGATGTGGAAAAAGCCGAAGTCATCGAGCACGACCAACCCATCAAGGCTCTCCGTGACAAGATTTATACGGACGATGTGGCCATGAACATCAAACTCAAGGATGAAGCCCGTGACAAATGGATGCCCACAATCAAGCCGATGGCCTTGGCTTCGGGCATGAAAGGCAGGGACTTGCGTGTATTCGGAGATGCCGACGTGTTGCAGGTGGGCAAGTCAAGGCAGCGTATGTACAACGTGGAATATGACCGTTCGGGGCGTGATCTGAGCATGTCTGACATGCAGTTGACAAACAATGATATAGATGATTCGCAGCAGTTGCGAGGCATTCCTTCTTGGTACAACATGCCGGAGTTGTCTTCTCCCATTGACGAGGAGCGTCTTCGCTTTAACACTTCAGAAAATTTCACTTTCAAGCAAACGGCCAAGACGAAGAAAGACAATGAATATCGGATTACGGCTGGTTATTCCCGCTCGGTCATCAGGCAGCGAAAGAGCAATCGGTCGCTCTATTACATCTATGACGAAAATCCTGTTTTGACCGATGAAACCGCTGTTTTTCGCAAACGCGAGGAGAATATTTCAGGCGAACTCTATATGTTTTCCAACCATGAGAAGTATTACGGCAATAACCGTTTTAGCGTAAACGGCTCTTTTGGTGAGGGCGTCTCACACATAGAAGGTACTGCGCATGAGCCGCTGATGCAAAGGGTGAAGAGGCCGGAGGTGCAGCTTTCCAATTCGTTCTATCGCATCTATTCGCATGACAAAACCAGTTTGTCGCTACGCTCTGTGATAGATTTCCGCCATTCGCCGCAAAAACTCTTTGTCAATGATGGCGAATCGGCTTTGCACACTTCTCTTTTCCAAACCAACAATTCATTGACATGGATGCGGAAGCACAAGTTTCTTACACAGTCGTACAACTTTGGCATGAAGGTAGACAATCTCTATGTAGGCAAAAGCAATACACTTGTAGCTCCATCTTTCAACCCTTACTGGCAGTATAGGCGAAATCGCATGGTTTGGAGGTTGAGATTGCCGATGGAATGGCTGATTTTTGTACAACGCCATCAGTCGTATCTGCGTACCGAGCCTCATCTTTCGCTCAGCTATGAGAAAAGTAACCGCTCTGAAATATTCAGCTATGTCGGCTATAGCAGGCGTGTGGGTTGGCTGGACGGGATAGCCCTTGAAGACCATTGGAGCGACTATCGCACACACATGGTTTATTCTGGCGTCGTACCCATCTCTCAGATAGCCTATGCGGGTTCGTATTACAACTACAAGAGACCTATCAAGGAGTTCTTCTGGAGGGCAGGATTCAATATTTCCCGCTCGTGGCTTGACAGGCTGTCGGACATGGTCATCGAGGATGGTAAGTATCATTGGAAGGAAGTTTTGCGAAGGATTCATTCCGACAACATAAATATAAGCGGTACGGTGTCTAAGGGTTTTTTCGACTTGCACCTGAAAACGAGGCTCGACTTGTCGTACCGCTACGCTTGGGGAATGCAAGGTGCGAGCGGAAGAAACTTGGAATACGACTCTCATGAGATGCGTTTGTCGCCCGAGGTCATCTTCTCTCCGTCGTGGGGAGGGCTGGAATACGCCGGAACTTTTACGTTTAATAAATCCAAGAACAGTCTTGCTTCGCTGCCGATGCTGCTTAATTGGCGGCAAAGCCTGTCGCTCACCAAGACCATCGGGACTGTGGACTTGTCGTTTTCGATGGTGCATTACCGCAACGAATTGCAGGAATCGGGCGTGAAAAATACGCTGATGGGAGACGCAAACATCGTGTGGCGCATGAAGAAATGTCGCCTGAAGGCCGAACTTCGCAATGTGTTCAATCAAAAAGATTATGTTATTGCATGGTACGGTGGTATCAGCAGTTACACCAATTATTATGAACTGCGACCGCGTGAGCTGATGCTCACCATGCAGTACACGTTGTGATGTGTGGTAAGAGGGCGCAGGAATGAGAGGGAGAATGTCTGTTTGGAGATTTTGTTGGTCTGCATACATTCGTGAAAATTTTGTTTTTTGTACGCAAACACACGGTGTTACGGCGTGCTTTCTTGTATCATTGGTTGGTGGTTAAACTGCGGCGAACGTTCAGGATATCGCCTCATGCAGGTCAAAAGGTGAACTTTCGGATGAGCGATGAGGAAGAACGAAAATACTACCAGACGTTGGTACGCTGTGTACCAATGCTTGGTACGGTGACTACCAATGTCTGGTACGAGCAGTACCAATCATTGGTACGATGGCATGACTTGTAGCTTCGCCATCCAATGGGTAGCTTGTCGCAGTATCGGCAGCCAATTGTTCAACCCCAATCGGCCATGAAAGACGGCAGTGATTTTGGTTGTTTGTCGAGCAGATGGGTTCTCGCTTGGGTTGAACCCAAATCGGTCATTAGACCGCCAAGGTTGCATTCCTCGCTGAAAATATCGCTTACCGACCGCTTTCGTCCGTTTGTCGGCAGCTTCTCTGTCGGTTTTCCTCGGCGTAGCCCGCCACGCCTTCGGCAAAGCCGACAGACAATCTGTTTGACATCCGAACAAAATCAGAACGGTCTCTAATGACCGAATTGGGTTGAAAATGTGTTGTGCCACGTTGGTAGAAAACGGCAGACAGGATGCCGATAAGCGGACGAAAACAGCAGGGAAGCCACACCATCAGTCGGAAATGTAAATTTTAGTGGTCTCGTGACCAATTCGGATGGAAGTTATATGTTCTTTTTGAGCATTTTTGTTTTTCGTCCGTCAAAAAATGTTGGTGGCTCGGAAGGTTTGCAAAAGACAGACAAGGGTGAGTGTCGGTATCTGTAAGAATTTGCTTGACACAGCCTATTCTTTTATGAACAAATACTGAATAAAAGGTGAATAACCGTGCGTGTTTCAATAATTTAACATGACGGAAAGTTCTCTCGTTCTGTTTTTTTGTTATATTTGCGCACATTTGTTACTCGAAATACCAGACTACGCATTTTATTCATTTAATCTACTTTATAACTATGATGAAAAATTACCAACACCGATGGGCCTTTGTGCTCTTGTTTCTAACCTGCCTTACATGGGGGCTTCATGCCCAGAAGGTAAAAAGCTTTCCGAGCTTTATGCCGAGTATGAACCATGGAATGGCGTCAGCTCCTCAACTGAGCTACGACATTAACCATAACAAGGGAGTGCCGATGTTTGCCGCTACCATCAAAGACTCTTATGGGCCGCTGCACTATGTGAAGATGTACAGCAGGGATTTGAACAACATTGAAAAACTGTTTCAGGTAGACCCGGAAGACAGCGGACTGCATTTGAAAATGCTTCGTTTGGGTGCTAAGTGCAAAGACGCTTACTATGGCTATCTTGTTAATGTGTTTACATTCGTTGAACAGCCCGTAAGTTTTATCAAGGTGGATTTTGAAAACAAAACCACTGAGCAGATTACTTCCTTGAAAGATAATGATTTGGAATCATGGCCGACTCTCTATGAGATGACCTACGACCACAAACGTGACAAGGTATGGGCATTGGGTAGAAATACAACAAACTATACTTCTGACATTTATTCGATAGACGTAAGAACCGGATTGTACACAAAAGTGGCCGAACTGGACTTCTATGCATGGGCAATTGCCGTAGACTATGACGGACGTATGTTTACCATTCAGGGTAAGGCTGACGAGGAAAATGAATTTTACATCGGAACGATGCTGACCGAAGTGAACCCCGATGACAAGTTCAAGAAAGTAGGAACCAGTTGGGATCTGAAGTCTAACGGCACATCCATCGTTCCTCATTTCTCACACACGATGGAGTTTGACCATAACTCAAACTTGCTCTATTGGCTGGGTATGGACAATTATGGTCAACAGAGAGAATACATTATCGACGTGAAAAACAAGACCAACACTACGGTTGGGCTTATCTATGCAAACCAAATCAGCAGTCTTTATATTCCGTTCTTGGGTGCTGACAGCCGTGAGGCCGCAGGCAAAGTGACCGAACTGAAAGGCGTTTCTGCCGCAGACAACAGCCTCAAGTCTACGATTACTTGGAAAAACCCGACAACCGACTGGCGTGGAGATAACCTCACCGCATTGCACAGCGTGACCATCAGCAAGGGCACTATGGACAACGTGGTTGCAACACTTACCACTACTAACCAGATGGGAGCTGACATGAGCTGGGAAGACACCAATGCAGAACATGGAATCAATACCTATTATATTAGGGCATATCGTGTAGCAGGAGAAAAAGGACTGGTAGACAGCGTCAAAGTTTTTGCCGGACCTGATGTGCCGGGCAATGTGGAAAATATCAACGTAGCGATAGAAGGAGACAACGTTCGTCTGTCATGGGAAAAGCCTGTTTCGAGCGCAACCGGAAAGACATACGACGAAGCAACACTGAAATATGACGTGGTGAGAATGCCCGGAGAAGTTAAGGTAGCCACAGATTTGACCGCAAATACTTTCCTTGATGACAAACTGGGAGAGTATAGAAAATATCATTATGTCATCATCTCTAAGAACAAAGAAGGAGTGGGAGAATCGGCTAAATCAAACTATATATATATAGGTAAGCCTTATACTCCGACGTTTGAAGAAAACTTTGAAAATGAAGAGCTGGCCAGTCGCTGGCAGGTTATCGACAAAAATCAGGACGGCAAGGTCTTCCTTTATGGCGGAGGTGGTCATGACGTCTTTAAGAACTATCGCCTTTACATGAACAGATATGGTGACTCAGACGACTATCTCTTGTCGCCGCCGATAACATTGGAAGCAGGAGGCACTTACAGAGTGACAACCAATGTCATTCTCGGACACCTCAAAGAGTTTCACAACTTTGCCTTCACCATCGGTAAGGATATTACGGCAGACTCACAAAAAAGCTTTGCTTCTTATGTAGATGTCAAAGGAAACGGAAACAATGAAGTAAGATCATACTCTGCAATTATTACCGCCGAACAGGCTGGCACACACTATCTGGGTATGCATTGCACCAGCGAAAGGTCTGACCATGCTTCTTATATCGCCCTTGACATGTTCAAGATTGAAAAGGTATATGCCAAAGACCTCGCAGTAACAGGCATCTCTACTTCCGGCATCATTGCAGGAGAGACTTCTGTAGTGAAGGTTAACGTGAAGAACGTGGGCAAAGACGCACAAAGCAACTATAAGGTGCAGGTGATTAATGCCAGCGATAACAGCGTACTTGGTGAGACTTCTGCCGTTCCTTCCATAGCAGGTGAAGAGGCCAAAGAGGTTGAAGTGAGCATCAACGTTGCTCAAGAAGGCAAAATACAGCTTGCAGGAAAAGTAATCCTGGCAGGAGATGAAAATACAGCCAATGACCAAGGCAAGACCGTTGAATTTGAAGTAATGCCGCAGGGTAGTTCAGAGTGGAACGTAACACTGAATGGCGACAAACCCGGTCAGGCAACTACAGAACCGATGAGCTTCCTTAAGAATGCTTCGACAACAGAGTTTGTCTACAGAGCCGATGAAATTAATAAGCCGGAAGGTGGACTGGTAAAAGGTATCGCATTTGAGTATACACCGAACGACATCTATGCAGATACCGGCGAGTTTGACGTGAAGATTTACATGGGCAATACCGACAAGAGTGACGTCTACAGCGGAAACCAAAACTATTCTGTATGGTCAGCACTCGGAACGCTCACGATGGTATATGAAGGTAAGGCCAAAATCAAGAAAGGAACAGAAGCAACCCTGCTGCCGTTCATCTTTACAACTCCGTTCAGATACGAAAGTGGTAAAAACCTCGTAGTGCAAGTTTGGAAGGAAGGAGAAGCCGGCGAGATGTTCCCAGCCTTGTTCTCTCTCTATGATTACGACTGGAACAAGTGCAAGACGCTTAGGTATAGCGGCGAATCAGCCTTCACTTATAGCGAAGAGTTCTTTGCTGTTGCCGGAAAACCTGTTGCCCGACTGGCCATTACACCAGATAACGCCATCAAGGGACATACCATAAATGGTACTATATATTATAATGGTGTAGAAGAAACGCTCTATTTCGCCGGTCTCGAAGCCAGCAAGGTAGAAGTGTTTGACATCATGGGACGTGTTGTCGTTTCAAAGAATGTAACTGCCAACCAAGCAAGCGTGAAGGTTTCACTCAACGAAGGCGTTTATATTATTAAGGTAGTTGACAACAACGGAAAAGTGAAAACACAAAAAATTGCCTTGACAAAATGATGAAGAAAATATTTTCTAAAATGATTTTATTCTGCGTTACAGCAATGCTCCTTTCATCGGGAGCATTGCAAGCGCAGGAACAAGCGATTCGGTTGGGATATTGCGAAACCGCCACAGGTAGTCCTTTGATTCCCTCTGGTGAGCCGGAAGCCTGTGAAGTGGGTGCTGCCATCTATCTGCCGGCATCGCTCCTGAAGAAATACAAGGGAAATAAAATCAACCGAGTTGACTTTGCCATCATGAACAGGGTGGGCAATGTGATGACCGTTTTTGTGACAAAAGAACTTGGGGGAACTCCTATTGTATCCAGAAATATTTCAGAATTTCAAGCCGGATGGAACTCTGTAGAGCTTCCCAAGTCGGTTAGCATCACTGGAACGGAAGACCTCTATGTAGGTTACGTATATTATACAGACATAGAAAGTTATTCAACTCCTGTTATCTGGTTCGACTCTCCAAGTGGAGGAAACGATGGAGTGAATTGGTATTCAAAGAACAATTCATGGTATGTGACCAAAGCAAATGTCATAGATTATAATGTTTGTATCAGGGCTTATGCCACAGGTACGAATGTGCCGCTCAATGATGTGGGAATTTCTGACTTGTCCGGAAACGGCATCGTAAGGCAGAATTCTCCCGAAAAATTCAAGGCTCTGATAAGAAATTACGGTTTGGACACGGTGAATAAACTCACTATCGAGGCCAAAGCCAATGGGCAGGTCTTTGCAACCAAGACTATTGATAACCTGAATGTTGGTCATAACGAGAAATATAAGTTTGAAATTCAGGATGTGGAGTTTCCCACTGAAGGTAACAGTACCATCGAGGTGAATGTAATTCAGGTTAATGACAATAGCGACAACGACTTGACAGACAATGCAACCTCTATTCCAATTTATTGTATCAGACCCGAAGCTAAAGCTGTTGCACGCACGGTTTTGTTTGAAGAGTTTACTTCGGAAAGAACTAACGACGGAGTACTCTCCAACGAGTTGTATCGTGACGTTCTCGCATTGTATCCCAACCTGAAACATGTTTGGGTGAAGCACCATGTTAAGGATAAGTTCGCACTGCCCGAAGAAGAAGTTTATGGATACTTCTTCCAGAAGGGTTCTCCGTTCTATCCGTCTGTCATGGTAGACCGAAATGTCTTCGAGGGCTTGGAAGATAGAGGCCCGGGCTATTTCGTTACCCGTGGTGATGTGTTCGAGGCAATGTTGCTTGTAAGTGAATCGATGCTGTGCTTTGTTACTCCCGTTGTTCAGGTTGACTACAACAAAGACCTGAACAAGATGGATATCAAGGTCGATGTGAACAGCGAGGTAAAAGAAATGATAGGTCAAAAAGACCTGAGGCTTACGGTATATGCTGTTGAAGACAACGTATATTCTGTCACACAGACAGGCGAAATGGAGTATCATCACAATGGAATTATCCGCAAAGTGCTGACAACATCGGGTTGGGGAGATCCCATTGATTTGAACGAATACACCGTTACAAAGAACTATACGCTCGACGTAAATCCCGCATGGAAGCCTGAAAATATGCGTATCGTAGCGTTTGTAAGCAATTATGATAATACAAAATACGATAAGTGTATGGTCTACAATGCAACACAAACCTCTGTCGGCACGACTATGAACATTGATAATACGCTTCTGTCTGATGGCAAAACGGTACCGGTTGTAGCCTATATGGGTAATAGCGTATGGGTAGAGGGCGGTTACAAGATTCTTGGAGTATATGGAATGGACGGCAAATCACACGGCATGTCCAACCTTGCTTCTGGTCTTTATGTAGTTAAAGTAACCGATGGAGCACACACACATAATGTGAAATTGCGAATTAATAATAGGTAATCATATGAACAGAAAATCTATATTATTATCTTCTTGCCTTGTTGCTGCTTTATACAGTGGCAAGGCAAGTGCCCAAAACGAGGGTACTGTCAAGATGATTGTAACGATGTCTGACAGTTCATCACCCAAGTCTTTTAACTTGGATGACGTCCGAAAACTCACTTTCGGGGATGAAGGTGTGGAAATATGGAAGAACGGCCAGGCTGCAACAGAAACGTTCCTTTATGGGAAAGTGAGAAATTTCCGTTTTGAAGGAATCGTAGACGGCATTGAAACGGTTGTTTCCGATTATGCTGGCCGTGGCCTGATTCCGGTATGCAATGATGCCACCCTCCGCATTTTAGGATGGAATGGAGAGCCGACAACGTTGCGTATCTTCAATCTGGTGGGCATAGAAATGCTTGCCGTTAGCCGTTGGAATGGTGAAAACATAGATGTTTCTGCTCTTTCAAAAGGCACATATATCTTGAAAGTTAATAATCAATCCGTTAAATTCATCAAATAACCATGAGAAGAATATTGTTCCTAACCGTATGTCTGTTGATGCAGTTGGTTGCCTTTGCGCAGACCAATCCCAACAGAATGATAGTTCAACCCAAAGTGGGAGAAATAAAAGGATTCCTCGTTGAACGTATCGACAGTGTTTATTTTACTAAACTTGAAGGCAGAGTTGCTGCCGATGTACAGTTCAAAAAATTCAAAACAGGCAATGCTGATACCATTATGCTGTCTGTGACGAAGACTGAAAATTGTCGCGGTTTCCGCATCGAGTGTGTGTCTGGCGTTCTTGCCAATGCGTTAAATAGCGATGCTGCGGTAGCCAGCTATTTGGAAAGAGCAAATGCACCGCTTTATTATGACGATTTTACCAATGCTGAAATGACAGGATTTGAGTTTAAGTTCAAACCTAATTCTGAATACACTCTTCTTACGATTGGTTATGACCAATACGGAATTGCATGCAGTGCATCAAGGGCATCTTTCACTACTCCCGCCAATCCGGTTATCGGCAATCCTTCTGTTGCTTGGAAGTTAGATGAGGTTGGCTATGATAATCTTACCATGACATTCACTCCCAACGAAGATTGCGCAAGCTATGCCATTTGTCTTTTCAAATTAGGCGAGGCTCAAAAACAGTTTGAAATGTGGGGGCCTATGATGGGATTTGC
Source organism: Prevotella sp. (assembly GCA_034183335.1). Classification (GTDB taxonomy): domain Bacteria; phylum Bacteroidota; class Bacteroidia; order Bacteroidales; family Bacteroidaceae; genus Prevotella. Next base: position 4,285 of record JAXFLJ010000007.1, on the reverse strand, counting down.
CAACATCGGCGACATGGTTAAGCAGTTTAGTGGAAATGCGTACACGGAGACTTACACCAACAAATGGACAAGACTTGAGCCGGGTACTGACTACGAAGTGTATATCCTGCCTATGGATGCCAACGGAACATACGCCGATATGGTTATCGCACCTGCAAAAACCAACACCATGGGAGGTGAAGGCGTTGCAGAAATGACTATTACCATTGGTGAGTTTGGCGGAGAGCCGGGTGCATATTATCAAGATGTTACTTATACACCCAACGACCAAGTTGCACTCCACAGAGACATGATTATCGTTAAGTCTGCTTACGAAAGCGAACAATGGGGTGAAACAGGTGTGTTGAACTACCTGAAGGAAGACAGACCGATGGATCCTTATTGGAACCAATACGGCGTAGACAATGCTCGCTGGAATGCTGATCCGTCAACAGAGTATATTGCTTTCTCTATCGCTCAAAATGCGAAAGGCGAATGGGGACCATTGGCTCGTAAGGATTTCTCTACTCCTGCAGCACCTGCTGGCGTAAAGGCTTATGGTAAAGAATTGTCAAGCCGTGTACCTGTTGCAGGCGGACAGAATGCCGTTTCTCCTTTCCGTCTTAATGGCAAAGACTTTACAAGAGGTCTTCGCATCGTGCAGAAATAAATTAAACAAGTAAATTAATTAAACAAGTAAATTAATTATACAATGAAAAGAACACTATTTACTGTTCTCATGTCGCTGCTTCTGTCATTGACAGTAAGTGCGACAGATCAGGGAAAGGTCACGTATAAGCAAAGGTTGCAGCGTTTGTTCCCCTCTACTTTGCAAGTGCTTCCCAGCCAGTCTGGAATGGAGCAGCCTGCGGTTCCCTATGCCCTGCAATCAAGTCCTGCAAAAGGCATAAACCGTGCTATCTTCGACCAGCCGGATGGCGTTGTCAATATATGGGGTATTCTCATGTATGACTTCCGCTATCAGACACATGGCATCATCAAGATGAGCAGTGATGCCCCCAGCAACTATGCTCTTTTGAAGGGTTATGGTAACAGTGCGGGTGCAACAAACTTCGTTGCAATGACCTATGTAGGCGAAGAACTCTATGCCTATGCGTGCCGTAGCTATGGTTATGGGGCAATTCTGCCAATGTCCATTGGTGTTATCGACCCCGTTACCGGAGAATACACTTCACGCTATGAGCTGCCCGGTGGCACAACGTTGATGTTCAACGATATGACTTATGACGAGAATACCAAGCTTATCTATGCTACTGAGTACGGTTATAATACCCAGGAACCAGAAAAGAGTTTCTCGAAGATTCACACAATCAATCCCAAGACATTTGAGATTAAAGAAGTGGCAACGGTTAATCACTTGCTTCTTGGTTTATCTACCGATCAAGGTGATTTCTATGCCTTAGCCCAGAAGTTCGGTGACGGAAGTACGGCAGACAACAACTCTTACTTGGTAAAGATTACTGCTGCAAACGTTGCGAACGGATCATTCACGGCAGAAACTATTAATTATGAGAGTGGTCTTGGTCTCGGTTTTGGCAACGGACTTGCTCCTCTTCAAAGCATTGAGTTTGACAAGACAACCCATAAACTTTGGTGGTTGGCACAAAGCTCTACTCAAAACTCTCCTACTTACCTTGCCGAGATTGACTATAAGACTGGAAAGGTGAAAGAAAAGACCAGACTGAGCGTCATTACGCAGATAGCCGGTCTTAGTATTCCTTATCAGGTGGTTGCCAGCGGTGCACCGGGTGCTCCCACAAAGGTAACTCTCAAGCGTGGCGACAAGGGTGCGTTGACTGCAACGCTCACTTGGACTAACCCCACACACAACTATCAGAATGAGGTTTTGACATCTCTTTCGGGCGTGAAGATTTACAGAAATGGTCAGGAAGTGGCCACAGTCAACACAACAGAAGTGGGCAAGGCTGGCGTAACTTGGACTGACAGCAACGTGCCGGAGTCGGGTTATTACAATTATAAGATTGAACCTTTCAACGCTGCTGGTGCCGGTGTCTACAGAGAAGCATCCTCTTTCATCGGAAGAGACAAACCGGGTGAAGTAAGAACCTTGCAACTCACAGCTACAGGTTCAGATGCCAGCTTGTCGTGGACAGCTCCTGTTTCTGGCATAAATGGCGGATGGATTGACCTTGCTTCACTGAAATACAAGGTAACCCGTTACCCCGATATGAAGGTGATAGCAACCGACCTCACTACTACTTCTTTGACAGACAAGGTTGAAACATTTGCCGGTTACTACTACGAGGTATTGCCTTACAATAGCGACGGAGAAGGAAAGGCTGCCCTTTCCAATGTTGTACCTTTCGGTCCAAACCTTTCTATCCCCTACATCAATTCGATGACGACTGCCGATGAGTTCAACCAATGGGCTATTCTTGATGCTAACAAAGACGGTGTAAGCTGGGTATTCAGCAAAGACCTTAATGTTGCCAGCTACGTGTACAACCTTAATTCGGCAAAAGATTTCCTCATTACGCCTCCTCTTATGTTTGAGGATGGAAAGGAATATCAAATCCGCTACACTTATTGGACCACCAACTGGGTTGAGGGACCAAATCAAACACCTGTCAATGAGAAAATGCGTGTGAAGTACGGAACATCGCCGACAGAGGCCGGGCTGTCACAGCTCGTGAAAGACTTGGGCGAATTCCATACATCAAGTGGCAACTACCTCCATGGCAAAAACAATTTCAAGGCCAAGGCCGGTGTCGGCTACGTAGCATTTGAGGTTTACTCTGATCCTGACAGAGGTATCGTTTATCTTAAGGATATATCTATTCGTGAGTACAGTGCCCGCGACTTGAGCGTAGGTGCTCTCAATGGAAGCTCCATGGCTTCGGTCAATGGCAAGCAGGTATATGGAACCGACGTTACCAATGAAGGTTCTGCCAAGGTAAGCAGCTTCAGACTTGAGCTTTACAATGTCGCTACCAACGAGGTGTTGGCTTCTGCTGATATTAACGAAGACCTCGAACCCGGAGCCACCAAGAACTTCTCTGTAGAGTGGACTCCCACCGCAGAAGGTACGGTTGAGGTAAAAGTACGTGTGGTTTTGGACGGTGAGACTTTCCCGGCCGACAACGTTACCGAAAAATCCGTTCAGGTGAAAGTTTCCAGCGAAGGCTCTGACAAGTGGGTGTCGGTCAACAGTGCCACTGAAGGCGTTAGCGGATGGTACTTCCCCTTCAACCTCGGACAGTGCTACAGCTTCACGCAGATTATCTATTTGGGTAAGGAAATGCAGCTCAAAGATATCAACCTGACTGGTATCCAGTTCTTCTATGACGGTGCGGCCAACCTTGTCGACCATACGGCAGCCCTTCGCGTGAGCATCGCCAATACCAATGCAAACAACTTCGATTGCATTGATGCTGAGAACTATCGCATTCCTTTGCTCGAAGAAGACTATACAATGGTGTTTGACGGCAATATAAAAGTAGGCGGAAAGGAGAAAAATACTCCTCTGAACATCAAGTTCGACACTCCGTTTATGTATCGCGGTGGCAACATCGTCGTGCAGTTTGAACGCACATACACCGAAGACAGGCTGACCGAAAAAGAAGGTTACATGCCATTGTTCCTCTACAATGAGATATACAACGAAGGCAGTCCTGCCCGCTATCGTTCGGCACGCTATTACAGCAATGTCAACGATGTCATCGATCCTGATCAGGTGGCAAGACACTGGTGGGTTCCTTACACCATGTTCTCTTATACCACTGCTGCAGGAATTGAGGGTGTGATGGCTGCTGACGGAAGTCTCCGTGTTTACCAGTCTGGCAACAGTCTCGTATTCTCTGCTCCATTCACACGTGCTGAACTCTTCACCACAACCGGAGCAGCCGTTCGCAAGGCTCAGGGTGGCGACCGTCTCATCGTATCGGGTCTCAAAGGAGTTTATTTGCTGAAAGCTACCGTAAACGGAAAGGTACAGACTCTGAAGGTAACTATCAAGTAAATTCTTTGCACCTTACTTCTGCCACTTTTCTATGGCGGCCAGAAGCAAAGTATTTTCCAATTGTTCGGAGACAGTCTTTTACAGGCTGTCTCCGAATTGTTTTTGCATGCTTTTTCGGACATAATCCCAAATCGGTCATTAGACCGCCAAGGTTGCATTCTTCGCTGAAGATATTGCTTACCGACCGCTTTCGTCCGTTTGTCGGCAGCTTCTCTGTCGGTTTTCCTCGGCGTAGCCCGCCACGCCTTCGGCAAAGCCGACAGACAATCTGCTTGACATCCGAACAAAATCAGAACGGTCTCTAAT
>JAXFLJ010000006.1:0-146263 GCA_034183335.1 Prevotella sp. | reverse complement strand
CGTGCTGTTGTTTGTCAGACAGATACGGAGACTTCGGGACTATCGGTCATCAGACCGTTCAGGTTTCCGTTTCCGGTTAAACCCAAATCGGTCATTAGACCGCCAACACTACATTACTCACCGAAGATGATGCTTACCGACAGATTACGGTCGATTGCCGGCATCTTCTCTGCCGTTTTTACCCACCGTAACTCGCTATGCTTTCCACAAAACGATAACCCACCTGCTCAACATCCGAACAAAGTCAGCACAATCTCAGATGACCAATCGGAGGTTGTCAGCACAGTCTTTCGGCTTGTGGAACAGCCTGACCGACATGTGCCACACCCTCCGTAAAAGCCGACAACCGTATGTCTTGGTTCGTCTGAAATCATCAAACGCTACCTAAGACATACGGTTGTCAAAGCCTGTCGCCCTACCCTTTCAGGCTGTTTCCTCACGCTGTTCTTCAAAAGCGGCAGCCTCGGCTGCGGCAATCACATCTTCTTTGGTGGGTTCTTTGGGCGCGGCCGTAATGTCGCTGAGGTCGAACTCATCGGCAATCCGGTCTTTTTTCTCTTTTCTCCGTTCAGCAGTGGCCGGGTCTTTTGGCCTGCGTGTCTCTTTCTTGGAGCTGTCTTTCAACGGTTTTTCCTGAATGACTACCACGTTTTCGGCTTCGGTGTCGGGCACGGTTTGCACCGGTTGTTCCTCCATTCTTGTTCTTTCGCCCTTGGCGGCAAACACCTGCTCGACGTATTGAGGCCTCCTCCGCAGCAAATCGAGAGTCTCCTTGGCCGCACGTTGCTGTCCTTCTTTCTTGGAATATCCCCTGCCGGTGCCTCCGGCAACACTTTCCAAGAAAACACGAAAGTCGAAAATGCTGTTTCCTTCTTTGTCTTTGCGGTTGTCTGTCTGCCTGAACTCCAGCTTGACACGGTTCTTCTGGCTCCATTCTATGAGCTTGCTCTTGAAGTTTACTTCCTTATACGCTACCTTGTCGATGTTAATCAGGCGGTTGAGAATGCGCTTTTCCATGAACTTCATGCACGCATCATAGCCCTTGTCAAGGTAAATGGCACCCACAAGAGCCTCAAAAGCATTGCCGCCAATATAATTGTTGTGAGACGAGCTGCGATCTTTCGACTTGAGCAGGCGGGTAATTCCCATTTCCTGCGCCAGTTGGTTGAGGGTTTCCCGCTGTACGATTTTGCTGCGGGTGTTAGTCAGGAAACCTTCGCGTTTGCCCGCAAAACGGCGGTAAACAATGTCGCCCACAACCGCATCGAGGATGGCGTCGCCCAAAAACTCGAGCCTTTCGTTGTTGACAGGCTTGCCTTTCTCGTGGCTGCTCGCACTCTTGTGCATAAGAGCTTGTTGGTAAAAACCGATGTGATTGGGATAGAATCCTATCACCTGATGCAAAGACTTATAAAGCTCCTTTTCCTTACGGAAAGGGAGCTTTACGAGTGCAATGATATTATTCAGCATATTTCTTGAATACGACACAGGCATTATGGCCGCCAAAACCGAAGGTGTTGCTCAACGCAGCACGCACTTCGCGCTTCTGGGCCGTATTGAATGTGAAGTTAAGACGATAGTCAATCTCTTCGTCTTTGTCGTCTTCTGCATGGTTGATGGTCGGCGGAATGATGTCATCGCGCACCGCAAGTACCGTCACCATAGCCTCAATGGCACCGGCAGCACCAAGCAAATGGCCGGTCATTGACTTCGTCGAACTGATGTTGAGCTTATAGGCTGCGTCGCCAAACACCTCTTTGATGGCCTTGACTTCGGAAATGTCGCCCACGGGAGTTGATGTTCCGTGTACGTTGATGTAGTCAATGTCTTCGGGTGTAAGGCCTGCGTCTCTCATGGCTTCTTCCATGACGAGCCTTGCACCAAGCCCTTCGGGATGACTGGCGGTGATGTGGTGGGCGTCACCTGTTGCGCCTTCACCCACGATTTCTGCGTAAATCTTCGCACCGCGAGCCTTCGCATGCTCCAGTTCTTCAAGTATAAGGCAGCCCGCACCTTCAGCCATTACAAAGCCGTCGCGGCTCTTGCTGAACGGGCGACTGGCTCCCTGAGGGTCGTCGTTGCGGGTAGACAGGGCATGCATGGCGTTGAAACCACCCACTCCGCAGCTACAAACGGCTGCCTCTGCACCACCGGCCACGATGATGTTGGCTTTTCCGAGGCGAATCAGATTGAACGCATCGGCCAAGGCATGGGTAGAAGATGCACATGCACTGGTCGTCGCATAGTTGGGACCATGGAAGCCGAAGAGAATCGAAATGTGTCCCGCAGCAATGTCGGAAATCATCTTCGGAATAAAGAACGGAGAGAATTTAGGCCCGTCTTCCTGATGCTGGGCGTAATACATCACCTCGTCTTCAAACGTCTTGATACCTCCGATGCCCACACCATAGACAACGCCTATGCGGTTGCGGTCAACTTTCTCAAGGTCGATGCCCGCATCTTTCACTCCCTGTATGGCACTAATCATTGCCAATTGGGTGTAACGGTCGAGCTTTCTTGCTTCTTTTCGGTCAAGATAGTCATTGATGTTCAAGTCTTTTACTTCACAAGCGAAGTGCGTTTTGAACTTGGAGCTATCGAAACTTTGTATGGGAGCGGCGCCGCTTTTGCCTGCAATAAGGTTCTTCCAGGTCTCTTCGGGGGTGTTACCCACTGGGGTTACAGCACCGAGTCCCGTCACCACTACTCTTTTTAGTTCCATGATTACTTTGTAATTAAAGGATTAAAAAAGAAGGATTAGGGCACGATTTCATGCCAACTAATCCTTCATTTATCATCGCATGTTTATTTATTGTTTTCTTCGATGTACTTAATGGCGTCGCCAACAGTACCGATTGTTTCGGCTTTATCGTCTGGAATAGAGATGCCGAACTCCTTTTCAAACTCCATGATGAGCTCAACTGTATCCAATGAGTCCGCACCAAGATCGTTGGTAAAGCTTGCTTCGGGCTTTACTTCTGCCTCATCTACACCAAGTTTATCTACGATAATGGCCTTTACTTTTGCTTCAATTTCTGACATAATCATTAATTTTAAGATGTTTATAAATAACTTTCAATAGTTAAAATTGCGGCTGCAAAGAAACGAATTTTATTTCGTCCACGCAAATTTTTTCATCAAAAAAGTGCCCATTATTGCACAACTCATACCATACTGTGCAATAATTCGAGTCTTTTTGAGCCTCTTTCAAAGAAGTTTTGGCATTATCTCAAGCAACAACAGACAAAAAACGATACCTTAATTATATAGGGATTGCAGATGAAGCAAAAAGACTTTCGGATGAAGGAAAGCAAACCGAGGGATGAAAGAGATAAGGGCATGAAGACGAAAGAAAGCAGGGTTGAGCATGAAGAAAGCAGGTTTAAGGATAAGCAAGAACCATATCGCAGCCCCCGTTCCCGTGAAATTATGACTTTTCGCTTGGCCAAACGGGTAAGAATCATTAACTTTGCATTTGGTTAAACTATTACCATCACTCATGAAACATACAGAAAATTACAACCGGATATTTCAGGAAGTCATCCGAGATTATCATGTTCAAGACCATGTGGACACACCCATCGTCAATCCATACGATACCGACTCGCTCGAAAACAAACTCTATACAAAGTGCTGGATTGACACCGTGCAGTGGCATTTGGAAGATATCATACGCGATCCGAACATCGACCCCACAGAGGCTTTGGCTATCAAGCGACGCATCGACCGAAGCAATCAAGACAGAACAGACCTCGTCGAGCAAATAGACAGCTATTTCAGACAGCTCTACAGTCATGTAAACATCTTGCCGGAGGCACGCATCAACACCGAAAGTCCTGCATGGGCGATAGACCGTTTGTCAATTCTTGCCCTGAAAATATACCACATGGAAGAACAGGCAGAGCGCAACGACGCCTCGGAAGAACACCGGGAAAAATGCAAGAGCAAGCTGAACGTCCTTTTCGAACAGCGCATCGACCTCTCCACGGCCATCGACCAACTGCTCGATGACATCGAAGCAGGACGCATCTACATGAAAGTCTACCGCCAAATGAAGATGTACAACGACCCGTCTACTAATCCGGTGCTCTACGGCAAGCAATGAGCGACGGCCACATACTCATCATCAGGCTCTCGGCTATGGGCGATGTGGCCATGACGGTACCCATCGTTCACGCCTTGGCCAACCAATACCCCAACCTGCGCATTACGGTTTTAAGCCGCGGTTTTGCGTCTGCGTTCTTCTCAAACCTCGCTCCCAACGTCTCATTCATTGAGGCCGACTTCAAAAAACAATACAAAGGACTGCAAGGTTTGAATGTTCTTTACCGACATTTGAAGACCGAACGCTTTACGGCCGTGGCCGACTTGCACGACGTGTTGCGAACGAAATACCTGCGAATGCGCTTTGCATGCAGTGGCATCAAGGTGCGCCACATTGACAAGCACCGACGCCTGAGACGCCAGCTTACATCCCGTTCCCGAAACGGACGCATCTCCCTGCCCTCTTCTTTTCAAAATTATGCCGACGTGATGGCCAGTTTGGGCTATCCCGTCACTCCTGCTTTCCGCTCCATTTTTCCGGAAAACGGAGCCGAACAGAGCCTCCTCCCTCCTACCCTTCAGCAAAAACCCGACAACGAGAAATGGATGGGCATCGCCCCTTTCGCTGCCCACGAGGGAAAGGTTTACCCCTTAGAGAAGATGGAAAGAGTCATCAGTAGTCTCTCGCAACGCTTTCCCCACCTCCGCATATTTCTTTTCGGGGGAGGCAGAAAAGAAAAAGAGATACTCGACAACTGGTGCCTTCACCATCCGGCTTGCACCAACGCATCTTCACTTTTGTCCTCTTTGAAAGAGGAACTCACCCTCATGAGCCAACTCGATGTCATGCTCTCTATGGACAGTGCCAATGCTCATCTGGCCTCGTTGGTCAACACTCGGGTTGTCAGTATTTGGGGGGCAACCCATCCTTGTGCAGGCTTCATGGCATGGAATCAGAACCCCGACGATGCCATACAAGTGGAATTGTCTTGTCGTCCATGCAGTATTTACGGCAACAAACCCTGTCATCGCAACGATTTTGCCTGTATGCAAGAGATTGAACCACAACAGATTGTAAACCAACTCGCTTTGCATCTCACTTCAAATAGACAGGAAATACAGATTATATACAAGAGAATTATCAACTAATGTAAGTAAATACGGAAAACATTTCCACAATAGATAAAATAAATCTGCCAGGAATTTTGTCATCAATAAGCAATAAACTATCTTTGCAACCGCAATAAATACATGTAACTTTAAATCCTTTCGTTAATGAAAAGCGAAACTCTCTATTCTGCAACGTTAGTAAACTCTCTTGTAAGTAAAACTATCCCTTTCTGTAAATAGGATGGTTTCTACATGGCATACTACATTTACAAACAAGTGTTTGGTCACACGCTTTAAGTAACTAATCAATCTTGCAGGAACTTAGGAGTCCATCATTATTTAATGAAAAGAAGCTCTTTAATTAACAAATACATACTGATTACAATCAAAACATTCTCGCTATGAATTTATTTTCAAAACCATCCAACAAGATGAATAACATTGCTTCAAATTGCTTTCTTGCCATTGCATTTGGCTGTATGTTCTTTTTCTTGTTCAGAGATCTACCTAAATTCTTTGATTCGGAACCCATCGAAAAAAGCACTATCGGAATGATTGTATTACAAATCATCATCTTTATTAATTCAATCATGATATATAAACTCAACAAGTGGGGTTATATTCTATGGGTTACGCTACCGCTTCTTGCCAAAGGTGTTGACTATTTGCTGCATGGATACAGTTCCGACAACTTGATGGGTTTCCTGATAGTCTATGCCATCATGTGTGCCTTGCCCAGCATCTTGTTAAGCATGAAGAAAGACGGAGTATCGGGTTGGCAGCTATTATTCTGTCAATCAAAGGAAAAATAAAGAACGACGACAAATTCATCTTTCAACAATACAATTCAACTTGCATATTGTCAAAGTAAAAACCGATGGCAATATGGCAAGTAATTCCTGACAAAACAACGGCAGCCTGTTGCATCTTACCGATGCCGACAGGCTGCCGTCATTATTTGATAATCAGTGTACTACTATTTGAAAATCAGTGTGCTTCGAGCCAGTTACTGCCCCATCCTGTATCGACTACCAACGGAACACGCAGGCTGAAAGCCCGTTGCATTTCCTCCACAACAATGTTTTCCACCTTTTCCCGCTCTTCGGGAACGACCGAAAAGTTAAGTTCGTCATGCACTTGCAGTATCATTTTTGACCGGATATTTTCTTCTTCAAAGCGTCGGTGAATTTTAATCATGGCCACCTTGATGATGTCTGCCGCACTGCCTTGTATCGGGGCATTGATGGCATTGCGTTCGGCAAATCCCCTGACAGTGGCATTGTTGGAGACAATATCGGGCAAATAGCGACGGCGTTGAAAAAGAGTCTCGGCATAGCCACGCTCCCTTGCCATCTCCTTCGTCTGTTCCATATAGTCTCGCACACGTGGGAATGTGTCGAAATAACCGTCTATCAGCTGCCAGGCCTCTGTCCGGTCAATGTCGAGCCGTTCGGCAAGACCAAAAACGGTAATGCCGTAGATGATGCCGAAGTTAGCTCGTTTAGCCTTGTTGCGCTCATCGCGTGTCACCTCTCCGATGCCCTTCCGGTAGATTTTAGCAGCCGTGGCAGCGTGTATGTCTTCCCCTTCCCGAAAGGCTTCGAGCATATTCGGGTCTTCGCTCAGGTGTGCCATCACACGCAATTCAATCTGGCTATAATCGGCAGAGAAGAACAGACAACCATCGTCAGGGATGAAAGCCTTGCGAATTTCCTTTCCGTCTTCGCCCCGAACAGGGATGTTCTGTAAGTTAGGATCAGAAGAAGAGAGGCGGCCTGTGGCTGTAACAGTCTGGTTGAAGGACGTATGTATGTGTCCCGTTTGCGGATTGACCAGCTTTGGAAGAGCATCGACATACGTGCCGAGCAACTTTTTCAAACCTCTGTGTGCCAATATATTCGACACGATTTCATGCTTGCCGGCCAGTTGTTGCAACACTTCTTCACTCGTCACAAACTGTCCGGTCTTGGTCTTTTTAGGCTTCTCAATGATGCGCAGCTTGCCGAAGAGGATGTCACCCACTTGCTTCGGTGAGGCAATATTAAACCATTCGCCTGCCAGTTCATATATTTTCTTTTCTATGTCCTTCATCCGTTGGGTTAAGACCACCGATGTCTCATGCAGTGACTCCGTATCGAGTTTCACGCCGTTAAGCTCCATCTTGGCCAGCACAGGCACCAAAGGCATCTCTATTTCCCAAAATAAACGGTCGGCATTAGCCTCCTTGAGCATCGGTTCCAACACATTCTTGAGACGCAAGGTCACATCGGCATCTTCGCAAGCATAGTCAGAAACGAGGGCAGGGGAGAGTTCTCGCATAGATTTTTGCTTCTTTCCCTTCGGACCGATGAGGTCTTCTATCGGGATGGTTTGATAGTGGAGTAGGGTAGCGGCCTGATCATCCATGCCGTGACGAAGTTCGGGACGAATGAGATAATGGGCTATCATGGTGTCGAACATGGCACCTTTGAGTGTAACCCCATACTTCGACAACACCTCCATATCATACTTGATGTTTTGTCCTACTTTCAAAATCTCTTCGTTTTCGTAAAGCGGACGGAAAATGTCCACTACCTTCTGGGCTTCTGACCGGTCAGCCGGCACAGGCACGTAGAAAGCCTTGTATTCTTCTACCGCGAAGCTCAAACCCACCAATTCGGCCTCGATTGCGTTCTTAGAAGTTGTTTCCGTGTCTAAACTTAAAATTCGATTTGTAAGAAAAAAATCACAAATCGTCCGCATATCTTCTTCATTTTCAACGCATTTATACTCATGTTGCGTTGTATTTATGCTCGAAATACTCGATAATTTGAGAACTTCTGTGTCATCGGTCGCAAATTGTTGAAATAAATCGGGTTGAAAAACGGCATTATTTTGTTTCTTTTCCGATTTATTAAAGGTTCTATTCAATAAGCTCCTCAATTCCAAATCCTCGAACAACTGTCGCAGTTTATCTTCATCGGGTTCGCCCACCTTCAATTCATCCAAATTGAGTTCGATAGGTACATCGGTTTTGATGGTAGCCAAAAAGTACGACATCCGTATATCGTCTACATGGTTTTCAACTTTTGTTTTCAAGGCACCGGTCAACTCGTCAGTACGTGCCAGCAGATTGTCTATGCTTCCGAACTGCGCTATCAGTTTCACGGCCGTCTTCTCACCTACGCCCGGACAACCCGGAAAATTGTCTGCCGAGTCGCCCATCAATCCCAAAAGGTCGATGACTTGTGTGGGCGACTGAATGCCATATTTGTCTAAAACATCTTGCACTCCCATTGTTTCATAACCTCCACCGTGGCGCGGACGATACATAAACACACCCTCGCCAACAAGTTGTGCATAGTCTTTGTCGGGGGTAAGCATATAGGTTTCCAGTCCCATTTTTGCCGATTTCATCGACAAAGTTCCGATAACATCATCGGCTTCGTAGCCCTCCACCTCCAAGATGGGGATGCGGTAAGCTTGCAAGATTTCCTTGATGATGGGCACAGAAAGACGTATGTCTTCAGGCGTTTCGTCTCTCTGAGCCTTGTATTCGGGAAAAACCTCATCCCTAAAAGTCGGGCCGTGAGGGTCGAAAGCCACCCCAAGATAAGCGGGTTTCTCTTTTTTCAGCACCTCGGTGAGCGTATTACAAAATCCCATAATGGCCGAAGTGTTAAGTCCTTTTGAGTTAATGCGGGGTGATTTGATAAACGCATAGTATGCACGATAGATTAATGCGTATGCATCTATGAAGAAAATTTTGTCCATGTAGAGTACGAATTATTTCGTGTAAAAGTACGAATTATTTGCCGTAATAGCGATAAAATCATTAAATTTGTAACAAAATAGGATTGGCATGGATTATCTTTCGATTATCAAAAAACCCATAGAAGCAGAAATCAACGATTTCATCGGGCACTTCAACAACGCCCTTTCTCATAACGATGGCTTGCTGTCACAGGCCTTAGACCACATCCGTCAGCAGGGAGGCAAGCGTATGCGCCCCATCCTTACCTTGCTGTTAGCCAAGAATTTCGGACAAATTTCAGATGTAACGCAGCAGGCTGCCGTAGGTCTGGAGCTGCTACATACGGCCAGTTTGGTGCATGATGACGTGGTAGACGAGAGCTCGGAACGCAGGGGACAGCCTTCGGTTAACGCTTCATACAACAACAAGGTGGCCGTACTCGTAGGCGACTACATTCTCTCAACCGCCTTGCTGCGAGTGTCATACACCCGAAGCGAACGTATCGTCGAGGCTCTGGCAGAACTTGGCCGCACACTTTCCAATGGCGAGATACTGCAATTGAACAACTTTGAAAACGACGGTATATCGGAAGAAACATACTATCGGGTCATCGAACAGAAGACTGCCGCCCTCTTTGAAACCTGCGCAGAGATTGCCGCATTGTCGGTTTCGGCTTCTGAAGAAAAAGTAAGAGCCGCCAAAAAGTTCGGTCAGACCATTGGTGTCGTGTTTCAGATACGCGATGATATATTCGACTATTACGACTCGAAGGAAATCGGCAAGCCCACAGGCAATGACATGTTGGAGGGCAAACTCACCCTACCGGTTATCTATGCACTCAACCACCACCGCTACGATGCTATGCTCACACTGGCCAGAAAAGTGAAATCGGGTACGATAAACGCCGATGAAATCGCTGTTTTAGTGGAGTTTGCCAAGCAAAACGGCGGTATTGAATATGCCGAGAAACAAATGCACAAACTCCACAACGAGGCACTTGGCTTTATCTCTACATATGTAAAGGATGAAGAAATAGCAGCATCGCTGCGGGCTTATATCGACTACGTAATACAAAGAAACAAATAATACTGCATCAGAAAAGGAACTGAATACAGCGACAAAGTTTGTCGGTCAAGCTCTCAAAGGCCAAAAATACAACATCATCGGCACGTTCTACTTGCAAGAATGTGCCGATGATGTTTTCATATAGCAGAAAAACAACAGAGATACGCCAATCAGGATAACACAAATTGTACTATTAACCTAACTCGGTCATAAGAAACTGCAATATCATCAGTGAGGAATGCGGACTTAGCGGTCTCATGGACGATTGGGGATTAGACATATCATATAGGCAGAGGGGCGATATTTCGAGCCGATACCCAGTTCGTTTGAAAATGCTACCAGCCATTGGTACGGTGTGTACCAACGTCTAGTACGAGTCGTACCAATGCTTGGTACTCCGACTACCAAGCATCGGTACAACGTCACACTATACAAGAGTAAAGGGCAGGAGAGCAGCAGCCGTTTCATCAACAAGCACTGCATAGCAGGCCAAAACGGCAAATGCGACCTTTGCGGTCTGATGCCCGACAGGCAATTAGCACTCAAAGAGCGTGCAAGTTACCTTACTTGATTTCCTCGGCTTTGGGCATCAATATCCACAAAGCCAAATAAGCGATGAAACCGGGAAAACAAGCAGTAAAGAAGGAAAGCATGAGCCACACCAAACGTACAGAACCTTTTTCCCATCCCAAATACTCGGCAATTCCGCCACAAACGCCCGCAATCCACTTGTCTTCCGAACGTGTCAATTTTTTTTCTACCATAATTAGTTACTGATTACTGATAATGAATAAATCCAAATAGGCCATTAGACCGCTAAGGTTTCTACTTCCGAATAATAGTGTGGTTTTCCGGCTGTTTTCGTCCGTCTGTCGGCATCTTGTCTTTCGTTATTCCTCTGCATGGTACACAACGCTTGCGTCAAAACGACAGCCAATCTGCTCAACATCCGAACTAAACCAACACGGTCTCTGATACCCGATGGGGAATAAACGGTTTTAGAAAAACTTAGTCTCTTCTCCTATCACTTCGCTCAGCAAAAGATTGGCCAAGCGGCTTGTACCCAGTCGCAACCACTTGTTGGTTAACCATTTTTCGCCCAGCACTTCTTTCACAATGGTATAGTAAATCAGGGCATCTGTTACGCTGTTCATACCTCCGGCAGGCTTAAATCCAATTTGTATGCCAGTCTGGTCATAATACTCCTTGATAGCCTGACACATTACATAAGCCGCCTCAGGAGTAGCTGCCGGTTCGAGTTTACCCGTGGAAGTCTTGATGTAATCGGCTCCGGCATACATCGAAAGGATAGAGGCCTTCTTGATATTAGACGCTGTTTTCAGGCATCCGGTTTCCAAAATCACTTTCATCGCCTTGTCTCCGCAGGCCTGTTTTTGCTCGCTGATGTCGTCGCAAACGCCCTCGTAATCACCGGAAAGGAACTTTCCAACCGGCATAACGATATCAATTTCAGTCGCTCCGTCCTGAACGGCAAGCGAAGTTTCGGCCACTTTCACTTCAATTCGGGCTTGCGAAGAGGGAAACGACCCCGAAACACAGGCAATCTCCACACCGTCTATTTCCAAAGTTTCGCTAACAGTCTTGGCAAAACAGGGATATACGCAGATGGTAGCTACATGGGGAAGGTCTGGATAAGCCTCGTCAAACTGGTTTACACGCTCGGTGAAAGCCAAAACACTGTCTACCGAGTCAGTGGTTTGCAAGGTGGTAAGCTCTATCGAACCCATCAAGAACTTCTTGACATCGAGCGTATCGTTCTCATGCACCTTTTCTTCGATGAGCTTCCGTACCGTCTGACGTATCTCGTCATCGTTAAGCTCGGTATTATACTTCTTCAAAGCCTCTTCGTAGCGGCTCATACCAGTTGCGTCATAGTGATGATGCACACCGTGATGATGGTTTGTTTCTTTCATAATCTTATATATTTATGTTGATTTCAATACAGCTTTCAGTTTCTCCATACACATTTGTTTACGGTCATCCATACACTTGAACAGCCATTGTAACATGCTGTTAGCCTGCGGAAAGGGCAGGGGAGAGTCAGCCTTTCAACTTCGGATTACCAATATGCCGTGTGCTGTCACGCCGCGTTTTTTTCTCAAACGATTTCCGCAGCTCATCCGTCAGGTCTACACCCGTTTGGTTTGCAAGGCAGATTAATACCCAAAGCACATCGGCCATTTCTTCTCCGAGGTTAGACTGCTCGTCTTTCTTGAAGCTCTGATCTCCATACTTGCGAGCTATGATACGTGCAAGTTCTCCCACTTCTTCAGTAAGGCAGGCCATATTGGTCAATTCCGAGAAATATCTCACACCGTAGGTTTTTATCCATTGGTCCACTTGATGTTGTGCTTCGGCTATGGTCATGATTGAAAAGTATTGTTCATTAATGAAAACTCAGAAAAAACAGTTCCGCAACAATCCAAGTGATACTGTGGAAGATGAACCCCAAAATGACAAAGACAAGCCATAGTTCGGGATAGTAAGTACCGGTCTTGCTGCGAACCACCCAAGCAATATTGCTCAACAGGGTCACCAAAAGCAAGCCCTCGGACACCCGTAAGACATCCAACCAGTCCCACCAGTAATCGTGGAGAAACCACATCCAATTGGCAACACAGGCAAGCAGGGAAGCAAATACAAGATTCCGCATCATTCCTTGCGTTTGGAATCCATGCATATTGTGACCGGACCATCATTGACGAGTGCCACTTGCATATCGGCACCAAAGATTCCTGTAGGCACTGTTTTGCCCATTTCATCGGATAAACGACGGCAAAACAGCTCATACAGAGGCACCGAATAGTCAGGTGGTGCCGCATGAATGTAGGAGGGACGGTTTCCTTTTTTGGTCGAAGCCATGAGCGTAAACTGGCTCACAACCAATGCTTCACCGTCTATATCACGTACCGAGAGGTTCATTACACCGTCAGTATCGTCGAAAATACGCAATGCCACCACTTTCTTGACCAACCATTCCACATCGTCTTCATGATCGTCTTCACCCACACCGAGCAATATCATCAGACCTTGACCGATGCTTCCCGATAGCCTCTGATCAATGGTGACAGAGGCGTTAGTAACCCGCTGAATAACAATTCTCATACGATGATGGTTTATGTTGTCATGCAAAGTTAACCATTTTGGCAGGAAAGGCCAAATAATCACTGGGATATTCGCATACAAACGGCGTATGTCTTGCACAGCAAGAACCGGCAACGATTTTGCAGCAAAGCATTCAGAAGCCGAAAACAACAAAGAATAACCGTGAAAAAGAACATGAGTTTTCTTCTGATTATCAAAATCCTGCAATGGAAAAGATTAGTCGGCATTTCCAAACAAACATTGAAGCCCTACCGATTATTAGACAGCTAAGGCTACATATACAACTAACTGCGTTGTTTCCCGTCTGCTTTCTAATGACCGACAAGGGTTTAATGTTGTTGATTTTGCAATGAACAGGAGTTATGTTAAACACATAATTAATTGTAATTCAACAAATTACAAAACATCGTAGAAGCATGGAAGAAATAAGGGAGAGACTTTATTGGGGGTGAAAATGGTTGTAAACCAGTTTGGCTTTGGCAACTCCCACGATGGCAGAGAGTGCGGATAAGTCGGCCGTCTTGATATGCTTGACTGTTCTCAACTGCCGGAGCAAAGCCTCCTTGGTCTTCGTACCGATTCCCTTGATGTCGTCTAACTCGCTATGGAGTGCATTTTTAGAACGTTTCTCACGATGAAAGGTGATGGCATAGCGGTGTACCTCGTCTTGCATTCGGGTGAGAATGTGGAAGAGCTCGCTGTTGGTCTTCATGCCGATAACCGCCGGAGGAAAGCCAAACAGCAGTTCATTGGTGCGATGGCGAGTATTTTTAGCCAGCCCGGCAATGGGAATCGAGAGCTTCAACTCGTCTTCCAACACTTGCCGCACTACTTCCATCTGACCCTTTCCACCGTCAGTTATGATAAGATGGGGCAACGGCTGTTCTTCTTCTACCATTCGTGTGTAACGCCGCCGTACCACTTCTTGCATCGAAGCATAGTCATCTGGGCCTGTAACGGTCTTAATGTGGTATTTGCGATAGTCTTTCTTGGAAGGTTTCAAACCCTTGAATACGACACAACCGGCCACCGCATCGGTGCCGGAAATGTTGGAATTGTCAAAACATTCGATGTGATAGGGCAGGTTGTCGAGCTGCAAAGCCGATTGCAACTCTTTCATCAAGCGGGTCTGTTTTTGCTCAGGATTGAGCTTTTCGGCCTGTTTAAGTCGGTCAACACGATATTGTTTACCGTTCATTTCAGAAAGTTCGAGCAAGTGTTTTTTCTCTCCTCTCTTCGGAATAGTAAATAAACAATCCTTAATTGTCCATTCCATCGCGAAAGGAACAATAATTTCATGGGCATTACTTTTGAATCGCTGCCTTATTTCAGGTATGGCCAAAGAGAGCAATTCTTCGTTGGATTCGTCTAATTTACGATTATACTCAAAAGTAAAGGCCTGATTGATGACCCCATTCATTACATGCATATAATTAATGTAGGCTGCTTTTGAAACCTTGTCGTTGATAATAGAGAAAACATCTACATTGGTAATGGTGTGGCTTACAACCTCGCTCTTGGCTCGATAGCCCTCTATCAAGAGGTAACGGAGCTTTAATTGTTCGGCTTCTTCAAAGGCCAAGGCCGCCGCTTTTTGCTGCATTTGCTCGTAAAGCATGTTTGAAACCTCACGGGTGTTGCCTTTCAATATCTCAATGGCTTGTCGAATGGAATCCTGATACGATTCTATCGACTGCTTTCCGATGCAAGGTGCATGGCAATTCTTGATGTGATACTCTAAGCAAGGTTTGTATTTGCCGGCCGAAATGCCTTCGACAGTCATCGGGAAACGGCAGGTTCGGGGTTTGAACAGTTCTTTGATAAGGTCTAAAACGGCTTGCATCGAGCCATGATGACTGTAGGGGCCGAAGTATGTTCCCCACGAACGATTGATGGTTCGTGTTTTGAAGATACGAGGAAAAGGTTCGTTGGTAACGCAAATACTGGGATAAGTCTTGCCGTCTTTTAGCAAAACATTGTAGCGTGGCTGATGTTTTTTAATGAGAGAGTTCTCCAACAACAAGGCGTCTTCTTCTGTTCTGGTTACCGTGTATGTAATGTCGGCTATCTTTCCGACAAGTATTTTGGTCTTGAGTCTGTCTTGTTCTTTGTGGAAATATGATGAAACACGACGCTTGAGGTTCTTTGCCTTGCCCACATAGATGATTTGTTGCGAGTCGTCCCAGTATTGATAGCTTCCCGGTTGTTCGGGCAAGCTCAGCACAATGTTCTTCAAACGCTCTGCTCTCTTTTCTTTTTCTTCACGTGTAACCATGCTAATTAGCTTATTATTAGACCTTCGCAAGATAATTGTTTCATGTGAAACAAAATCCCTTTTCCCATCTTTAGCTACCAAAGAGAGGAAAAGGGAACAAAAGATTGGCCGAGAACGGCCGTCAAAGCAACAAAAGGAGATGACAGTAACTATACCCGAATAAGGGTTGTAATGTCGGTATCCTTGTCGAAAATATCGCGCCCATGCAATCCCTCATCTGTTATTTCAATGATAAAGTTGAGGTAAACTTTTCTTGGGTTAAACTTCTGCACCAAGTTAAAAGCTGCCTTCATGGTTCCTCCGGTAGCCAATAAATCATCGTGAAGAAGCACTATATCGTTTTCATTAATTGCATCCTTATGTATCTCTATGGTATCTGTCCCGTATTCTTTGGCATAACTTTCGGTTACGGTTTCTGCCGGCAGCTTACCCGGTTTACGGCAAAGCACAATGCCAGCACCCAGCCTTACAGCCAACGCAGATGCCATGACAAAGCCTCGGCTTTCGATGCCCACAATCTTAGTTATGCCCTTGTCTTTGTAGATTTCGTAGAGTTCGTCTTCCATGACACGAAGACATTCAGCATCTTTGAACAGCGTTGTGACATCCCTGAAGTTAATTCCCTTTTGCGGAAAATCAGGTACACAACGCAGATGCTTCATCAATATTGGATTATTCATTATCAAACTGTTATGAATTATATTATATCTTGTTTGTTTCACGTGGAACTTTTACCGTTTCATTAGTACCAACATGACATTAATATCGCTGGGAGAGACTCCGGGAATACGGCTTGCCTGCGCCAGTGTTTCCGGTTGAATTTTGCTGAGCTTTTGTCGGGCTTCGGTAGAAAGTTGCTGCATGGAGGGATAATCAAACACGTTTTTGATTCTGATATTCTCCAATCGGTGCATCTTTTCGGCAACAAGCTTTTCACGCTCGATGTATCCACGATACTTGATTTTTACCTCGGCTGCCTCTAAAATTTCTTCTTTTCGCCCACCGGCTTCCGACAACAACTCATTGAGACGAGGGTAAACCTCGAATAAATCACCAAGTGATATTTGCGGACGAGCCACGATTTCGGACAACTTACAGCCGTAATGGAGTGGGATAGAGCCAAGATGTTCGAGTGTAGGATTGATTTCCCGTGGTTTGACAGACGTTTTATCACAATAGTCTATGACCTGGGTGATGATGTGTTTCTTCATCATCCAGAGATCATAACGGTTTTTCTGAGCCAGTCCCAATGCATAAGAACGTTCCGTTAGACGAGCATCTGCATCGTCTTGGCGCAATAATATGCGGTATTCTGCCCGTGAAGTAAACATGCGATAAGGTTCGTCTACGCCTTTGGTTACCAAATCGTCGATGAGAACCCCTATGTAACTCTCGTCACGATGCATAATAAACGGAGCCGAACCACTGCACTTCAAAGCAGCATTAACACCTGCCACAAGCCCTTGTCCGGCAGCTTCTTCATATCCTGTGGTACCGTTTACTTGTCCGGCAAGGAACAAACACGGCACTACTTTTGACTCCAGAGAGTGTGAAAGTTGCGTTGGATCGAAGAAATCGTACTCGATTGCATAGCCGGGACGGTATGCCTTAACATCACGAAAGGCAGGAATGCGCCGCAAAGCAGCAAGTTGTATCTCGGTAGGCATACTCGACGAGAAGCCATTCAGGTACATCTCATTGGTATTTTCACCTTCCGGCTCAAGGAAGAGCAGGTGTTTCGGACGGTCAGGAAAGGTTACCAGCTTAGTTTCTATCGAAGGACAGTAACGCGGCCCTATGCTGTTAATCTGTCCGTTGTACAACGGAGAGGCCGAAAGGCCGCCTTGCAATACATCGTGCGATGACGGATTGGTGTAGCAAATCCAACAAGGCAACTGCGAAAGAGGACGAACATCGCTCAAATAGCTGAACCGATGAAAATCGTTTTCTCCTTCCTGAATTTCCATGTCTTCAAAATGTACGCTTCGTTTGTCGATGCGTACAGGCGTACCGGTCTTCATTCGGTCGGTGCGGATGCCATGTCGGCTGATGCTTTCTGCGAAATCACGAACCGCTGGTTCAGCCATTCGGCCACCCTCTACCTTTCTTTCACCCACATGCATCAGTCCGTTGAGAAACGTTCCGGCAGTAACAACCACGCATTTGGCACGAAACTCCATGCCCCAAATGGTGCGGATGCCTACAGCTTCTCCTTTCTCGACCATCAACTCACAAGCTTGGTCTTGCCAAATGTCAAGATTTGGGGTATTATCGAGCAATTCCCGCCATTTCCATATATATTTTTCACGGTCGCACTGAGCACGGGGACTCCACATGGCAGGCCCTTTCGAGCGGTTGAGCATACGAAACTGAATAGCCGTTGCATCAGTAACAAGACCCATCTGGCCGCCTAACGCATCAACTTCGCGCACTATCTGCCCTTTCGCAATACCGCCAATGGCAGGATTGCAACTCATCTGCGCGATTTTATTCATGTCCATTGTCACCAGCAAAGTCTGCGCACCGATAGTCGCCGAAGCAGTGGCTGCCTCGCAACCGGCATGCCCTCCGCCCACAACAATGACATCATAATTCATTCTCATGTACTCAAAAGGACAATATTCCGTGCAAAAGTACGAATTATTTTATAATTAATCTCTCAATTTGCGTTTTTTACACAAATATCAAGAACAACACAACGAAACAGAATCCAGCCATATTGATGGCAACCATAATTAATTAAATAAAGAACTGTCAATAAGACGAAAGCTACTGTCTCAATAGCTCTGTCAGACATAAAATTACTATTCAGGCACATGAATGAATACTTTACAAACTCATCATCATTGCCGACAGAAGAACAGGTGGTTGTATCTTAAACTTCTACAAACATTTAGCTCACTTTTCAACACTATTCAAACGTCTTTCCATAATATTACTGTAATTTCCTTGAAAAAGCTTTGAAGAATCATTAATTAATAGTATTTTTGCAGCGTATAAGGTGACTCCAATACCCAATAAAGGGGATAGAGTGGCCTAATTGTTGATGCATTGAATCGTAATATAGCATGGAAATCAATCAATATTATTAATACTTAAATCATTTAATTTCAATCATCTATGTGGTTAAACAATTCATCTATCGGAAGGAAGGTGGTAATGTCGGTCACCGGTGTTGCACTTATCCTGTTCTTGACGTTCCACTGTTGCATGAACATCGTGGCACTTTTCTCGGGTGAAGCTTACAACATGATTTGCGAATTGCTCGGCGCAAACTGGTATGCTTTGGCTGCTACACTCGGATTAGGTGCCCTAACAGTGGCTCACATCGTCTATGCTTTCATCCTTACGGCACAAAACCGCCGTGCAAGAGGTGGCGAACGTTATGCCGTCACATCAAAACCCAAAGAAGTGGAGTGGGCTTCTCAAAACATGCTCGTTCTGGGTATCATCATCCTTTTAGGAATGGTGCTTCACTTGTTCAACTTCTGGTACAACATGATGTTTGCCGAAATATTCCACATTGCAGACCCTCTGGGCAATCCTGCAGACGGATTTGGCTACATCAAGATGACGTTCTCCAACCCGGTTTACGTAGTATTGTACATCATTTGGCTGGCCGCCATCTGGTTTCACTTGTCCCACGGCTTCTGGAGTGCCATGCACACCTTCGGATGGAGCGGTAAGACATGGCTCGACCGTTGGAAAACCATCGGTTTGGTATATACCACTCTCTTGATGCTTGGCTTCCTCGTGGTTGTCCTTGCTTTTGCTTTCAACTGCGCTCCAAGCCTTTGCGGCGCATGTTAATAACCTTTCTAACGCAGTAAAAATATTATGGCAATACAAATTAATTCAAGGATTCCTGAAGGACCAGTAGCTGAAAAATGGACCAATTATAAAGCTCATCAGAAGTTGGTAAACCCAAAGAACAAGCTAAAACTTGATGTTATCGTTGTCGGAACAGGACTGGCCGGAGCCAGTGCGGCTGCTTCTCTCGGCGAAATGGGCTTCAATGTGTATAACTTCTGCATACAAGACAGTCCACGTCGTGCCCACTCCATCGCGGCGCAAGGTGGTATCAATGCTGCCAAAAACTATCAAAACGACGGCGACTCCATATATCGTCTTTTCTACGACACGGTGAAAGGCGGAGACTATCGTGCCCGTGAGGCCAATGTTTATCGTCTCGCTGAAGTGTCAAACAATATCATCGACCAGTGTGTAGCTCAAGGAGTGCCTTTTGCTCGTGAATATGGCGGCATGCTGGCAAACCGTTCTTTCGGTGGAGCGCAGGTTTCTCGTACTTTCTACGCTAAAGGACAGACCGGTCAGCAATTGCTTCTCGGTGCCTACTCTTCGCTCAGCAGAATGGTACACGACGGCAAAGTGAAGCTCTACACACGCTATGAAATGGAAGATGTCGTGATTGTCGACGGCCGTGCCCGTGGTATCATCGCCAAGAACTTGGTAACCGGCAAACTCGAAAGATTCTCTGCCAATGCCGTAGTAATTGCTACCGGAGGTTACGGAAATGCCTATTTCCTCTCCACCAATGCCATGGGCTGCAACTGTACCGCTGCTGTTCAGTGCTACCGCAAGGGTGCTGTCTTTGCCAATCCATCCTATGTTCAGATTCATCCCACCTGTATTCCCGTTCACGGCGACAAGCAGTCTAAGCTCACTTTGATGTCTGAATCGCTCCGTAACGACGGCCGCATCTGGGTGCCCAAGAAAATTGAAGACGCCAAAAAGCTGCAAAGTGGAGAGATACAAGGCTCTGACATTCCCGAAGAAGATCGTGACTACTACTTGGAACGTCGTTATCCTGCCTTCGGAAACCTCGTTCCACGCGACGTGGCTTCACGTGCAGCAAAAGAGCGTTGTGATAAAGGCTTCGGCGTAAACAACACCGGTTTGGCCGTATTCCTCGACTTCTCGGAAAGTATCGAACGCCTCGGCATCGACGAAATACGCCAACGTTACGGCAACCTCTTTGACATGTACGAGGAGATTACAGACGTAAATCCGGGCGAATTGGCAAGAGAAATCAACGGTGTTAAGTATTACAACCCGATGATGATTTACCCTGCCATCCACTACACGATGGGCGGTATCTGGGTAGACTATGAACTTCAGACCACCATCAAGGGTCTCTTTGCCATCGGAGAGTGCAACTTCTCCGACCACGGTGCCAACCGTCTGGGTGCTTCTGCATTGATGCAAGGCTTGGCAGACGGCTACTTCGTGCTTCCTTACACTATCCAAAACTACCTTTCCGATCAAACTATCTGGCCTCGTCTTTCTACAGACCTGCCTGAATTTGTTGAGGCAGAAAACGCTGTCGAAGCAGAAATGGACCGCCTGATGAACATCAAAGGTAAACGAAGCGTTGACTCCATCCACAAAGAACTCGGACACATCATGTGGGATTTTGTGGGTATGGGACGCACAGCAGAAGGCTTAAAAGAAGGTCTTGAACGAATGAAGAAACTCAGAAAAGAGTTTGACACCAACTTGTTTGTGCCCGGAAAGAAAGAAGGACTCAACATAGAACTCGACAAAGCCATCCATTTGCGTGACTTCATCGCCATGGGCGAACTCGTAGCACACGATGCTCTCTCTCGTAATGAAAGCTGCGGAGGACACTTCCGTGAGGAATATCAGACTGAAGAAGGCGAAGCCAAGCGCGACGACGAAAACTTCTTCTACGTTGGTTGCTGGGAATATCAAGGCAGTGACGACAAAGATCCAGTTCTCACCAAAGAACCTCTTGAATACGAAGCTATCAAAGTTCAGACACGTAACTATAAGAATTAGTTTTTGAGGAGACAGATTCATCACTGCGATTTATCAACTCACAACTCAGAAAACTCAACAAATTAAATCAAAGAAAAATGGCAAAGAATATAAGTTTCACGTTAAAGTTCTGGCGTCAGAACGGACCACGAGAGAAAGGACATTTTGATACAAGAGAGATGAAAGACATTCCCGATGATACATCATTTCTCGAAATGCTCGACATTCTCAATGAAGAATTGATTAACGAAGGCAAAGAACCCTTTGTATTCGACCACGACTGCCGCGAAGGTATCTGCGGAATGTGCTCGCTCTACATCAACGGACATCCTCACGGACCAGCCGACAGTGCCACTACTTGTCAGCTCTATATGCGCCGTTTCAACGACGGAGACATCATTACCGTCGAACCGTGGCGTTCAGCAGCATTCCCTGTTATCAAGGACTGCATGGTCGACCGTGGCGCATTCGATAAAATCATCCAAGCCGGAGGATACACAAGTGTGCGCACCGGACAAGCACAGGATGCCAACGCCATACTCATTCCCAAAGACGATGCTGATGAAGCAATGGACTGCGCTACCTGCATTGGCTGCGGATCGTGTGTTGCTGCCTGCAAAAACGGCTCTGCAATGCTCTTCGTCAGCTCAAAAGTAAGCCAGTTGGCATTGCTCCCACAAGGCAAGCCCGAAGCTGCCAAGCGTGCAAAAGCCATGGTAATGAAGATGGAAGAACTTGGTTTCGGCAACTGCACCAATACCCGTGCTTGCGAAGCCGAGTGCCCCAAAAACGAGTCTATCGCCAATATTGCCCGCCTGAACCGTGAGTTCATCAAGGCAAAACTGGCCGATTAAAAAGGACAATTCAATCATTAATAGTTTACAAAGCGGACTATATCGTAGTGGTATAGTCCGCTTTTTTTTGTCCATCCCTTTCAAAACAATGCTTCAGACGCCATTTTTTCATAATCATCTTTACTTTTTCCACCCATGTTTCCACAACGCAACAGAAGCAAAAATTACCACCTCAAAAAGGTTAAAACCATGTGTATTTCAGTTCGATAATTTTCATCATCCTTTTTCTTTCATCAAAAACGCTTGCACACATACATACTAATTATAATCGGTCATCAGGCCATTAAGGCTTTCCTTTCCCGTTAATTATATCGCTTTTCTACTGCTTTCAGCCATTTCTCGACAGTGTAGCAGACTGTATTGAGAAAATATAGCAAACCACCTGTTCAACATTCAAACAAAATCAACACGCTCTCTAACAACTAATTGGGGATTTGCCATATGGTATAAGTTGTACTTTTCTTTCCAGAAAAACTAAAACACGAAAAAGCGCAACCCTTATTTTGAGCTGCGCTTTTTGAATTGGGCATCTGCCCTTGTTATCCTATTAATCTACTTTATGCACTAATTTACCTATATACCTATAATTGCTCGTTAGATTGTTTATACCTCATTTTCTGCCAATGTCATTGCTTTCCTACTGTTTTCGTCTGTTTATTGGCATCTTCTTTGTCATTTTTCCTCAACATAATCCACTGCGTTTTCGTAAAAACAACGCCCAATCTGCTCAACATCTTAACTAAATCAGTACGATATCTAATGACCTATTGGAGAATCAATCATTCTAAATTACCACACAAACCTGTAAAAATCGCCGTCAGTTCTCAGAGAAGTAGGATAGCCAGACTTATTCAATTTCCATGTAAACACATTCTGTTCTCCATCTTCCTCCACACTTCTTACAGGCAGATGTTTGGTCGGATTGCCAAGCATGCCTGCATAATAAGCATACTTCATTTCGTCAAGGTCAACGCCGAGAGTCTCGTCAAACATCATGATACCTCCCTTGTTCAAGATAGGATTAGCCACTTTCTGAGAGGTATAGAATATCTTGTGAATGTTCTTGTCATAAGGTTCATGTTCCGAAACCTCAGTTGTTTCAACAATATTGCCGCCTTCATACACGATGGTTGTCTTTTCGTTACCGTCTTCCGAACGGAATACCGTCAACAACTGACCGTCGTTATTATAAGTAAAGTCCCATTTTCCATGTTCAGGATATTCTCCTTTTGAATATTCGGTTTCATCGCAATGCGATACATATCCTTGCTCGTTGAGGAACAAGTTAAACACAGTTCTCTCGCCTCTGCTCACCACCGTCATCACCACATCAGGCGTACTGGCCGAACGAGTACCTGCATTCTTATATTCGAAAGTGACATTTTCACCTTCGCCGCGTCCCTTGATAGAAACCACCTTGCCGCTGGCATCTTTATTGATAACCATCCCTGCAATACTCTTTCCTTGATTATTAGAATATCCGTTACCGGAATTTACTGTCCATTCCGAACCATATTCATTTTCATTTGAGTGATCACTGCCACATGAGGCAAAAACCATCGTACCAAAGGCTGACATTACCAAGACAGCCAAATAAAACATTTTGTTCATACCTTCTTTGCTATTTATACGTTAATTATTCAATTCTTGAACTCGGAGGCAAATATAGATGATAGTTTTTAGATGAAAAAATAGTTTCATGTTTTTACTAAATTATTATATATTATAGCTATAAAAACAACATATTTTATATTGAAATGATTGTTACATAGGTATAATTTACTGGTTTATACATATTTACCATCAAATCAGTTCTTTATAAATGGAAAAATTACTGCTTATCATTTATAATTTGAAAAAATAATTTAAACAAAGTACTGATTATTCTTTCGCATCCTCCATAACTGAAAATGATAAGATAACAAGGAAATCAAGAAAAACAACTTAATAAAAAACCGAAATTAGAACCATCTTAAAATATTAGATAAAATAATCCAATATCAATTTTTTTCTATAAGCAATAGCAAGCTCATTCCCTTTTACATATACCTTATTATATAAATAAGGACATTCGTTTTTATGTTCTTGTCTCTTGATAACCGTCTGATGTTGACAGTTACATAACCATCATCGCAGGCCATATCCATATAAAACCAGAGACAGACACACGGACAAACTGTAAATTACATTTGTTCATCCGTCTTTTTCCACATCATTATATCATATTATATTTTTATTCTTTTGAAAGAAAAAAGTATAATGATGATGATGTACTGTGGAAATGTGGATAAAATTTTCATTGATTATTTGCATATTTCTTTATCCACATATAAAAGGCAGTTATTCACATTTTGTTCTTGCTTTTATGTTCTGATAATTAAGCGTTAAGCTACTTTATCCACATAATTCACAACAACCCCTATTGTGGAAATGTGGATAAAAAAAGTTGTTTGATAATCGTTGATAATCCATGTATAGTCCTTTGAAAAGTCAGTCGTTATCCACTCATTTTTTCAAAATGTATTTCTGCTGTTGATAAGTGAGAAGTTTTCCACTGGTTATCCACAACATTCAGGCCAGTTTTCCACAATGATGTGTGGATAACTATTGATTGCGTGCGACCGAATAGATGTATAAGAGATTGATAAAAAGGTTTTTATTTTACTTTATACAGCGAAGAAATGGTATGAAATAATCGAGTTCCCATCTGCTGTATGTATTCCTTGCAAATATCAAATCATCTTCCTTTTCGCTTTGCATTTAGGTATATTATTCATATCTTTGCGAAAAAGTTCGTAACGAAAATTATCGCAACATGCAAAATCCATTCAAATTCGGTACGCTGGTTGACAGTCCATACTTCACCGACAGGGTAAAAGAGCTTGAATACATCACCCACATGCTAAACAGCGAAAACCATCTGATACTTATCAGTCCGCGAAGGTTCGGCAAGTCAAGTCTCGTCAAAAAGGCTGTAAATGAGACACAACGACCCTGCATTTCGTTAAACATTCAGCAAGTAACCTGTGTGGAAGACTTCGCTTCAATGATACTGAAAGGTGTCTTCAAGTTGCATCCTTGGGAAAGACTCAAGCATCTGTTATCCAATTTTCGCATCATTCCCACCATCTCTGCAAATCCTGTTTCAGAACGTGTAGAGGTAACTTTTCAGACTTCTTTCAATACAAATGTGCTGCTGGAAGATGTATTGAACCTGTTGGAACGTGTCAGTACGAACGACCATAAAATTATAGTTGTGCTTGACGAGTTTCAGGAAATTATTGGCCTTGAGAAAGGAATAGAAAACAAGCTGCGGGCTATCATGCAGCAACAAAGAAACATCAACTACATATTTCTTGGCAGTCAGGAGTCCATGATGACGGAAATCTTTGAGAAGAAAAAATCTCCTTTCTACCATTTCGGTACGCTGATGAGGCTTGACAGAATACCTTATGCAGATTTCTATGCCTTTGTAGACGAGCGGTTAAAGTCTGTCGACAGACTTGGCCGTCACAGCGAAATAACCAAAAGTATCCTTGCCATTACCTTGTGTCACCCCTTCTACACTCAACAACTGGCTTCGAGGGTATGGGAAATACTGTCTTATCAAGAACAAGAAGAAGATGTCGTTAGACAGGCAGTCGAACAATTGGTGCAAGTCCATGATTTGGATTTCGAACGTTTGTGGCTTACGTTCAACAAGACCGACAAGCGAATCATGCAGATGTTGGCACAAAACACGTTGCCATACGAAAACCGCAGCATTCCGGCAAGCACCTCTTACAGCTCATTGAAGAAACTCATGAAGAGCGGTTATGTTATCCGAACAGGGCAATACGAGATAGAAGACCCCTTCCTGAAGGCCTGGATAGCCAAGAAACAAGGATAAATCCCAATTGGTCATGAAAGCCGATAAGGTTATATTTCCAGCTAATGATGTGGCTTTCCGACTGCTTTCGTCCGCTTGCCGGCAGCTTGCTTGCCGCTTTTCCTTGGTCTAACAGGTTACATTTTTGATAAACCGACAATCCATCAGCTCTGCATCCGAACAAAATTACTATGGTCGTGAAGAACCGATTTTGGATAAAACAGTTGCCGACTATACAGGAAGGGAAACCAATAATGAAGTTGCTGAAAGACAAACTAAGGTATGGTTTCAGCATGTTGTGCCTTGTTTGACAAGCCTTTGCAGGATTATTCGAACCATAGCAGCAGTCTTATGGAAGTCGTACCAGACGTTGGTACGGTGTGTACCAACCTTTGGTAGCATGCGTACCGGACACTGGTACGGGTCGTACCAATGTCTGGTACGACGGTAAGCCATACAAACTTATTGTGTAAACAAGCGTTTTCCGTGTCGCAAACAAACAATATTTCATTTGTATGAGCTGGATAGTGGTGCAAAAGTTGATACCCAATCTCGATGTCAGAAGTATTATCTTTGCCGCCTTTTCTCGGCGTAGCAAGCTACACCTTCATGACGGATGTCACAGGAAAGTTCTTCCGGAAGAATGCAATCCGTGTTTGCAATCTTTACGAAATGCGGTTGTTTTGTCTGTAAAAACAAATTTTTATACTCAATTTTCCACATAATCAGACTATATACAGTCAAAAAGTAAAGTGTGGGAGAAAAATAAATATAAAGGAATGTTTTGCCAATTAAAAATTGTTTCTTACATTTGCAATTGCTATCTACAGATTGCAAATAACGAACTAATACGAGGCCTTATGAATAAAATAATACACGTAGGCGTCATTGAATACATCAAAGGAAAGAAACTTCGGGTGCGCATCGTACAGCAACCGGCATGTTCTGCTTGCGATATGGCGGATCATTGTCATGTGTCGGAAGGCAAGGTAAAGTCGATAGATGCGTATATGACCGACGGAGAAAACCGTTTTCAGACAGGACAGGAGGTACAAATCGTGGGTATGCAGAGCCAAGGCCGCTTGGCTGTGGTGCTGGCTTTCGTGATACCTTTCCTTATTCTGACGGCTGTTTTGTTCACGGCCATGGCATTTTCGCTGGGCGAACCCCTCTCTGCCCTTATCAGTGTGGCAGCTCTCTTGCCATACTTCATTCTGCTTTATCTCTTTCGTGACAAGCTGCGCAGGCAATTTCGGTTTTACGTGCAGCCGATAAATGGTCAATATCCATAATACAAATACAAAACCAAACATTATGAGTCTTATTTTAATTGCGTTGGGCGTATTGGGTGCCATAGCATTGGTGGCAGCCCTTGTTCTCTACGTGTGCTCTAAGAAGTTTGCCGTTGAAGAAGATCCCCGCTTGGGTCTTGTGACCGAAGCACTGCCCGGTGCCAACTGTGGCGGATGTGGTTTTCCCGGCTGTTCGGGACTGGCCGACGCCCTCGTAAAGGCTGCCGATGCCGGTTCGCTTGAAGGACTGAACTGTCCGGTGGGAGGAAGCGAGACGATGGGAAAGGTGGCCGACCTGCTCGGAATGGCCGTGGCCAACAGCGAACCGACCGTGGCCGTGGTGAGATGTAATGGCACTTGCGAACTGAGGGCTAAGGTATGTGAGTATGGAGGCATGCGAACCTGTGCGGCCATGCACGCCTGCGGTGCCGGAGAAACGGCTTGCGGATACGGCTGTCTGGGGTGTGGCGACTGCGTAGAAGCCTGTGCTTTCGATGCCATCCACATGAATGAGGAAACCGGCCTGCCCGAAGTTGACGAAGAGAAATGTACGAGTTGCGGAGCGTGTGTCAAGGCCTGCCCGCGCAACATCATCCAGCTAAGACGCAAGGGGCCTAAAAACCGCCGTGTGTATGTGCAGTGTGTAAATAAGGAAAAGGGAGCGGTGGCACTCATGGGATGCAAGGCCGCCTGTATAGGTTGCGGCAAATGCCTGAAAGAATGTAAGTTTGATGCCATTACCATCGAAAACAATCTCAGCTATATCGACGACAAGATGTGCCGGCTTTGCCGTAAATGTGTTGGTGTTTGTCCAACGCAGGCCATCATTGCCGTGAACTTTCCACCCGCAAAAGAAACAAAGGAGGTAGCACAATGATACTAAAGACATTCAGCATCGGTGGTGTTCACCCCGATGAAAACAAACTGACGCCCGAACTTCAGGCCGTTGCCGCTCCCCTGCCCAAGCAGGCCATATTCCCCCTTGCACAACATATCGGTGCACCGGCGAAGCCTGTTGTGGCCAAAGGAGACCATGTAAAGGTGGGCACGATGATAGCCGAGGCCAGCGGATTTGTGTCTGCTCCCATCTATTCGTCGGTTTCGGGTACTGTATTTAAGATTGACTTGTCCGTCGATGCGACAGGTTATAGGGTTCCGTGTATTATTATTAATGTAGAAGGAGACGAATGGGAGGAAGGCATCGACCGTTCCGACAAGCTCGAACGACTGGAAGACCATCCTGAACTCACGGCCGAAGAAATTGTGGAAAGGGTGAAACAAGCTGGCATTACGGGAATGGGCGGAGCGAGCTTCCCCACGTTTATCAAGCTCTGTCCTCCCCCGACGACGAAGGCCGAGTGTGTGATTCTCAACGGAGTGGAGTGCGAACCCTACATCACTTCCGACTACCGGCTGATGATGGAACGTGCCGATGAAATACTCGTGGGTCTTGAACTGCTCATGAAAGCGGCCAAAGTAAGCCGAGGATATATAGGCATTGAGGCCAATAAACCCAAAGCCATTGAGCTGCTTCGTGAAAAGGCGGCCGCAAAATCGGCAGATATAGAAATCGTAGCTTTGGCTCAACGCTATCCGCAAGGTGGCGAAAAACAACTTGTCGATGCTGTCATCGGACGGCAAGTGCCCGCCCCTCCGGCCATACCGGTACATGTGGGAGCTATCGTTCAGAACGTGGGCACGGCCTATGCGGTGTACGAAGCGGTGATGAAAAACAAGCCGCTGTTCGAACGTTACACCACCGTGACGGGCAAGAGCATATCCAATCCGGGCAATTTCATCGTCCGCATGGGTACACCGATGAAAGATTTGATTGAGATTTGTGGCGGATTGGCCGAAGGAAATCATAAAGTCATAGCCGGAGGACCGATGATGGGCAAGGCATTGACTTCTATCGAAGTGCCTATTTGCAAAGGAACCAACTGCGTGACGGTGCTCTCCGGCGACGATGCCGTTCGCAAAGAGTCGCAGCCCTGCATACGCTGTGCCAAGTGTGTGAGCGTCTGCCCCATGGGACTTGAGCCTTATCTTCTTTCCAGAGTGGCCTCGCTCAAGTTGTGGGAGAAGGCCGAAGGAGAAGACATCACTTCTTGCATAGAGTGCGGTTCATGTCAGTTCACTTGTCCGGCACACCGTCCTCTCTTGGATCAGATACGTTTTGGAAAATCAACTGTTATGGGATTGATAAGAGCCCGTAGCTCAAAATCATAGTGAATCATGCCAAACAAACTTATCATATCACTCTCGCCACACGCTCACGGAACAGACAGCGTGGAGCGAAATATGTACGGAGTCATCATTGCGCTTGTTCCCGCACTGCTCGTTTCCTTCCTTTATTTCGGTATTGGGGCTGCTGTCGTGTGTGCGGCAAGCGTCGTCTCCTGCGTTTTCTTTGAATGGGCTATTACCAAGTTCATCATGAAACGGCAGCCGACCATCACCGACGGTTCGGCTGTTATTACCGGCCTGCTGCTGGGATTCAACCTTCCGTCCAACCTTCCGGTATGGATTATCGTCATCGGGGCACTCGTTGCCATTGCCATTGGCAAGCTGACATTCGGCGGTTTGGGAAATAATCCGTTCAATCCGGCACTTGTCGGACGCTGTTTCCTGCTCGTCAGCTTTCCGGCACAAATGACTTCATGGCCTGTTACGGGACAAGTTGCGGCCTATCTCGATGCCGAAACAGGAGCAACTCCCCTGAGTATCATGAAGACGGCGATAAAAACCGGAGATGCTTCGGTGCTCAACCAGTTGCCCGACGCCTTGCAACTGCTGCTGGGTTTCAACCCCACCGCCGGCGCAGGAAGCCTCGGCGAGGTTTGTGCGGCTGCTCTTTTGCTCGGCCTTGTGTATATGCTTTGGAAGAAAATCATCACTTGGCACATTCCGGTGAGCATCATTGGTACGGTATTTGTGACCAGTGGACTGCTCCATTTGGCAAGTCCTGTCTATGCAAGCCCGATAGCCGACGTGTTGAGCGGTGGTTTGCTGCTGGGTGCCATCTTCATGGCTACAGACTATGTGACGTCTCCCATGACCGGCAAAGGACAACTTATCTACGGCGTTTGCATAGGTTTGCTCACCGTTATTATACGCAAGTGGGGCGCATATCCTGAAGGAATGTCGTTCGCCATTCTCATCATGAACGCCTTTACACCACTTATCAACCATTATGTAAAGCCTAAACGATTCGGAGAGGAGGTTACGAAATGAAGAAAATAGAGTCTACATTACCCAATATGGTGATGGTTTTGGTGGCCACGGCTCTGGTAATGGGAGGTCTTTTGGCCTTCGTCAACCAGAAAACGGAGGCTCCCATCAAGGCACAGGCTGAGAAAACATTGGCCGAAGGAATCAAGAACGTAATGGGAGGGGGCAACCTGACCGTAACAAAAACGGATACGGTGAAGCTCGAAATAGGAGGAAAGGCCACAGAGTTTGTACGCCACCAGACCGAGAACGCACAGAAACAATGGCTCGGAACGGCGGTGGAAAGCACTACGCAGGGCTTTTCTGGCGACTTGAAGGTTCTCATCGGCTTCAGTCCGGAAGGCAAGATACTTGGTTATACCATACTGGAAACCACCGAAACGCCGGGTCTTGGAGCTAAGGCCGACAAATGGTTTCAGGCTGACGGAAAAGGTTCTGTCATCGGAAAGCATCCCGAACAGAACAAACTGGGCGTAACCAAGGGCGGAGAAGGAGAAATAGACGCCATCACGGCATCGACAATTACATCACGGGCTTTCCTCCATGCTGTCAACAATGCCTATCAGGCGTTTCGCAACAAGAATGCGGACGGACAGAGCGGAGCGACTGCACAGACTCATCAAGAAAAGAAAGGAGAAGTCAAACCATGAATTACATGAAGATATTGACCAACGGACTGGTCAAGGAAAATCCTACGTTCGTGCTGCTGCTGGGCATGTGTCCCACGCTGGCTACCACTACTTCGGCCAACAACGGCTTGTCGATGGGGCTTGCAACGATGTTTGTCCTCATCTGCTCCAACATCGCCATCTCGTGCATCAAGTCTATCACGCCCGACAAGGTGCGTATTCCTGTCTTCGTGGTGGTCATTGCTTCGTTTGTAACGGTGCTGCAACTCTGCATCAAGGCATTCCTTCCTGAGGTCGACAAGTCGCTCGGACTGTTTATTCCCCTTATTGTCGTCAACTGCATTATCTTGGGAAGAGCCGAGGCGTTTGCCTGCAAGAACTCGCCGGCGGCAAGCCTTTTCGACGGCATCGGCATGGGGCTTGGTTTTACGTTTGCCCTCACGCTGCTGGGCATGGTACGCGAGTTGCTGGGTGCCGGTTCACTCTTCGGGGTCGTGCTGCTGCCCGAGACGGCCAACATCCTTCTTTTCGTGCTTCCTCCGGGAGCCTTCATCACACTGGGCTATCTCATCGCCCTTGTCAATAAACTAAAGAAAGCATAGCCTTATGGAATACATCTTGATATTTATCTCGGCCATTTTTGTGAACAACATCGTGTTGTCTCAGTTCTTGGGCATTTGTCCGTTTCTCGGCGTGTCCAAAAAAATTGAGACCGCATTGGGCATGGGAGCGGCCGTAGCTTTTGTACTCATGCTGGCCACGATAGTAACTTACATCGTGCAGATATACCTTCTCAACCCCTTTGACCTGCAATACTTGCAGACGCTTGCTTTCATTCTGGTCATTGCTTCATTGGTTCAGATGGTAGAAATCATCATGAAAAAACTCTCGCCGTCCCTTTATCAGGCTCTCGGCATTTTCCTTCCGCTCATCACGACCAACTGTGCTGTACTCGGAGTAGCCATTCTCGTGATACAAAAGGAGTTCAACCTCGTTGAGAGCGTTGTCTATGCGTTTTCTACGGCTTTGGGATTTGCCCTCGCCCTGACCGTATTTGCCGGCCTGCGAGAGCAACTCGAACTGGTAGAAATACCCAAAGGTATGCGCGGCATGGCCATCGTGCTTGTTACGGCTGGTCTGCTGAGCCTTGCCTTCATGGGCTTTTCTGGTGTAGACGGCGGCCTGAAAGTCTTGTTCGGACTCGAATAAACGGACTTCCGTTCATGATTTTTTCCGATTTGCCTGATGCGGAAAAGTGACATATATAATAAGGTGTGGTGCTACATGAAATCACACCTTGTTTTGCATCTGAGCAAGATAAATGTCTTCGGCAATACCCTATAGGCTGGTGATATTCTACGGAAAAAGGCGGAAAAAGCCTGTCTGACAAGCTGAAATATCCATAACAGGTAACTCTTCTTCGAGTATCTACTTGTTACTCTTTAAGATAATTCTTGAAACATATTTAATTGAAAATAAAGAAGTTATATTATACTGAAAACTAAACAGGTAACAATTTGGAAACGAGCGAATTGCTTTTAGTCGCAGGTTTCTGCATTAACAAAGAACGCTTGTTATTCTGTTTGCAACAGATAATAATTTGCTTTGAGTAACAAGTGTTTTTGATGAAAGATATTTGATGTCTATTTATAACATTTCCCCAGAAGGCCTGTCAGTTTTATAATAACTGATTGAACTGTAGCGGAAAATAGCTTTGCCATTGTTAACTATTATTCAAAACATCTATGTACGTTTTAAGTATTTAAATAGACTATTTAGATTAATTCCGATACCTCCTACGTTTGGTTCAAGAATAAGTGTATCATTAAGTATTTTGCCAATACCTCCCTTTAACTCTTTTGCTACTATGAAATTTTGAATAGTTTTCTTTTCTCTGATGTCTTGAAATATTTTCTCAAGAAGTGCTACTACATCTTGAGGATATTGGCAAATTTTTCGTATTTGAAAAATACAAATTTATATGGTCAAAGGCTTGTTTTCCGTCAAAATGTTTTATATTTGCAATCAGCCTTGTACTGAATGGATAGCAATACCAAGAACAAATAGCTTAAAAACAAAGATGAAATCAATCAGAAGAATTACCGCAATGGCCTTGTTGTCGTTGCTTGCCGTCACCGCAACGGCCATTCCGGCCAAGCGTGAATGGCGTATCGTGACCCAGCCGGACGGAACTCGTCTGGAAGTGATGTTGGTCGGAGATGAAAACTACCATTACTTTATCACGCGTGAGAATGTAGCTCTCATCGAGCAGAAAGGCGTCTATTATTACGCCGAGGTGGCCGACAGGCAACTCGTTCCGACAAATATCATAGCCCAAAGCGGTAGCATGAAGGAAGCCATAGCCCAGCAAAAGGGCTATGCTACGGCAGCGAGAGCAAAGGCTTTGCGGCCGTACTACATGCGCAAAGCTCCCAAACATATCGGCGAAAGGGTACACGAAACCTACACGGGAAAGAAGAAAGGCCTTATCATCTTGGTCGAATTTCCCGACACACGCTTTTTGGACATCACCGAAGGGGGCGACAGTCTTGACGTCAACAGACGGTATCAGGCACTGGCCAACGAGAAAGGATACAGTGAGGATGCAGCTTTCGGGAGCGTACACGACTATTTCCTTGCACAGAGCTACGGAAAGTTCGACCTTACCTTTGATGTGGTCGGCCCCGTCATGGCCAAGAATGACCATAGTTATTACGGTGAAGACGTAGGCAATGCATCAGGAAATGACCTCAAGGTCATAGAACTTTTGCAGGAAATGTGCAGTGCGGTAGACTCGATGGTTGATTTCACGCAGTACGACTGGAATCAAAACGGAGAGGTAGAAGAGGTGTTCCTGCTCTATGCCGGCAAGGGACAGGCCACTGGCGGAGGCTCAACTACGATTTGGCCGCACATGTGGTCGCTCAAAGAGGCGATGGACATGAATTTCATTGACAGCCTTCCGCAACATGACGGAGTAAAAATCAACGTCTATGCGTGTAGCAACGAGTTGTATAAGGACGAAATACGCATGGGAATCGGTGTGATATGCCACGAGTTCTCACACTGTCTCGGACTGCCCGATGTCTACGATACGGGCTATGGGGGCAATGCCGGACTGGGTGATTGGGACTTGATGGCCAGCGGAAGTTACAACGGCCCGTTGGGAATAGGCTGGAATCCGGCAGCCTATACTGCCTATGAACGCAACTATGCGGGGTGGCTCGACTTCACCGAACTCAAGGATAGCGGAACGTTTAAGGACATCAAGCCCGTCACGGAAGAGCCAACGGCCTTCGTGATGCGCAATGACGGCCATGCAGACGAGTACTATGTGTTGGAGCACAGGACGCAAACGGGATGGGACAAGTACGTGCCGGGCAGCGGACTGTTGATTTACCATGTAGACTATAACGAGGCAGAGTGGATGAAAAATTCAGTCAATGCAGTGGAAAACGACGACGACCACGAGCGAATGGCTATTGTCAGAGCCAGTGGTTACAGCTACGATTTCGGCGATGCTTATCCTTATCAGGGCAATAACAGCTTCACCGACAACAGCAGTCCTGCCATCAAACTCCATAATCCCAACACAG
Organism: Prevotella sp.; assembly: GCA_034183335.1. GTDB lineage: Bacteria > Bacteroidota > Bacteroidia > Bacteroidales > Bacteroidaceae > Prevotella. Next base: position 111,641 of record JAXFLJ010000006.1, on the reverse strand, counting down.
ACGGCACTTACAAGTTGCGCAAGGGCGTGACGGATATTACACAAGAAAGTGACGGAACAATGTCGTTCGTCTTTGTAAACAGCAGCCAGCAAACCTCCATCAGCGATTTGGCACAGCCGGAAAGCGGTATGGTTGAGGTATATGACCTGTCGGGACGCCGTGTCAAGACTGATGCCCAGCCCAGTGGTGTGAGCATCGTTCGTGATGCACAAGGCAAGGTTTACAAGCGCATCCTTCGTTGATGGCTTATCAGCCGATGTGTTTGCATCGTCTGTCATACCATATCTTATACCAAAAGAGACGCCACCGAGTGGCGTCTCTTTTGGTTGATGGGAGGGTGGTCTTTGAACAAATATTCTCCGACAAGCCAATGCTCCCTTTGTCTTGAGCCTGTCTTTGCCTTTCCGCTCTTGTTGTTGCGCAGGGGAGGTAAACCCAATCTGTCATTAGACCGCAAAGACTTTCCTTTCCAGTTAATGGTGCTGCTTCCCGTCTGCTTTCGTCCGCTTGCCGGCATCTTGTCTGCCGTTTCTCCTCGGCGTAGCAGGCTACGCCTTCGTAAAAACGCCCCCCAATCTGCTCGACATTCGAAGGAAATCAGTACGGTCTCTAATGACCGACTTGCGGTTGACCCTTGCAGAGAGGGTGCTTTGGGGCATACCTGCCCTTGGTTGACCATCTCTTGCCGACGGCTTCATCCCATTGCGCAAAACTACCAGTGGTTGGTACTCGTCGTACCAGTGTCTGGTACGAGGGCTACCACTACTTGGTACGGTGTGTACCAATCGTTGGTACGATGGTCGTGCGACATCTTAGGTGAGGTCGTAAATGCGGCGATAGCCGTCGAAATGCAAGTTTTCGGAGTAGCCGTATTGATGGAATAGGCTGACAATCCTTTTCTGTTGTTCGGGTGTAAGCAGTTGTTCGCCCCGATGATAGCGGTAATAGGTGCCGTGTCCGCCGAGCAATGACTTAAGGCGGCTGCGCAACAGGGAACTGTCTCGTTGTCTTACGTTGGCAAAGAGTTTGTCGAAGCCCCATGCCCCGTTGATGATGCGTGTCTGCTTGAAGTGCGGACACCGTTCGTCTTTCAGGGAATTGGGGTAGACGGCAGGCCCCCATGTGCGACCTTGGGTGGCATGTTGTCCTGCCAGATGTCGGATGCAGTCGCCCGATTTTTTGCAGTTGTCGAGGAAGCAAAGGGTAAACGACGGGGTAACTTGTTCACTCGGAAATGTTTTGTTTTTCTGTGTCATACTTTGTTTGTTAAGTGTTAGTAATGTTTATAATAATGGATGGCGATGATGTTTCGCCGTTTTCTTTTTTCTGTGGTCATCAAAAGGCTTTGCAAGGACATGGTTTGACGTCGGCATGCTTGCCTTTCTATGTCTGCTCGCGGCAGCTTTTGGGTTGTTTATGTGTACATCTTGAAACTCTGTTTTTCTATGGTCATGTCGCATTCGGCCTTTCGTCAGGGCAAGGGGCAGGCATGTTTCGCTGCACTACATGCCCTGCTGTGGTGCGGCTGTCGGCGGCCGATATTGCCGAAAGGGCATGACAGTCTGCCGTTGTAGGTTTCCTGTCGTGTCCTTGTGAAACGGTGGTGGTTTATTTGAAGTGGTTGAACCCCTTGGCCAGTCCTCCTTCGCTTGTCTCCTTGTAAAGAGAGGGCAGGTCGTGTCCGGTCTGTTTCATTACGTCTACCACGTGATCGAACGACACACGGTGCTTGCCGTCGGAGAAAGCAGCGTAGAGGTTGGAGTCGAGTGCACGGCAGGCGGCAAACGCGTTGCGCTCGATGCAGGGAATCTGAACCAGTCCGCAGACAGGGTCGCAGGTCATTCCGAGGTGGTGTTCGAGACCCATTTCTGCTGCATATTCAATTTGTGCGGGGCTTCCGCCAAACAGTTGGCATGCGGCGGCCGAAGCCATGGCGCACGCTACGCCCACTTCTCCCTGACAACCTACATCGGCTCCGGAGATGGAAGCGTTTTGTTTGACCACGTTACCGAATATTCCGGCCGTTGCTATGGCACGAATGATTTTGTCTTCGCTGAAATGGTGGGCGGTGGAAAGGTGGTAGAGAACGGCCGGAAGTACGCCGGACGAGCCGCAGGTGGGAGCGGTGACGATGGTTCCGCCCGATGCGTTCTCCTCGCTTACAGCCAAAGCGTAGGCGTAAACCAGTCCGCGCGACTGCAAAGACTGCTTGTATCCTGTGGCCTTAACATAATAGACAGAGGCTTTGCGGGCAAGATTGAGAGGGCCGGGCAGGCGTCCTTCGGTGTTGATGCCTCGTTCGACGGCCTCTTTCATGGCTTTCCACACTTCGCGCAAGTAGTCCCATATGTCGTCGTCTTCGCACTTGTCAACATACTCCCAGTAGTTTCTTCCGTTGGTTTCGCACCAGTGTTGTATGTCAGAGAGCTTGTCCATGAGATACACTTCGGGCGTATGGAGAATCATGTCGTTGCCTTCTCCCTCCGAGAGTGCTCCGCCGCCAATGCTGTACACTGTCCATTCGTGGATGCGTTTGCCCTCGCTGTCAATCATGGCAAACTTCATTCCGTTGGGATGATACGGCAAGAAAACGTTGGGTTGCCAGTCGATGGTGACGGGTGCAACCTCTGTGAGCACGTCTTCTATGGCCTTGTCGGTCATGTGTCCTTTGCCGGTGGCTGCCAGGCTGCCGTAGAGTGTGACATGGTATGATACTGCGTGGGGATGGCGTGAGGCGTAAAGCTGGGCAGCTTTTTGTGGTCCCATGGTGTGGCTGCTCGATGGCCCTTTGCCTATTCTGAATAATTCTCTCAATGATTTCATAATGCGTATGTATTTGAATATGTCGGTTTTCCGGATACGGAAAGCCGTGTTGCCGCCCCATGCCGCAACGGTAGTTCCGCCGTGTATATACCTTTCTGACTGCAAACTTACATCTTTTTTTCGGATTTCGGTGTGTAATGGATGTGAAAAGAGGTTTACTTCCTGTTTTCTCTTGCATGAGGCAAAAAGGAAGTGGGCTGCGAAAAGAGGCATGGCGGGATTTCTTCGGCGTGAGGGATGCGGGTTGTTGCGGGTTGTTGCAAGCGGCAGAACGGAGCGGTTTTGCCGTTGTCATGACTGTGAAAAACGCTAAAAGGTAAAAACTCATACGCCCGAATAATCAATTACTTAAATAAAAACGCTATCTTTGCAGGCGATTAATCTGTACGAATAGATGAAAATAGCACTGATAGGCTACGGCAAGATGGGGCGGATGGTTGAGGAAATAGCTCGCCGCAGAGGTCATGAGATAGTCTGCATCATCGATGTTGACAATCAGGATGAGTTTGAAAGCGAACGTTTTGCATCGGCCGATGTCGCCATCGAATTTACCAGTCCCACGTCGGCCTACGGCAATTATCTTCGTGCCTTTGCCCATAACGTGAAAGTAGTGTCGGGCAGTACGGGCTGGAAAGCTGAACACGGAGAGGATGTGCGACGGATGTGCGAGGAGGAGGGGAAGACCCTTTTCTGGGCATCCAACTTCTCGGTGGGCGTGGCCGTTTTTGATTCGCTCAACCGCTATTTGGCAGACATCATGAACCGCTTTGCCGACTACGATGTGAGCATGGAAGAAACCCATCACATTCACAAACTCGATGCACCCAGCGGAACGGCCGTCAGTCTGGCCGAAGGCATTATCAGCCGCTTGGAGCGCAAGCAAAAATGGGTGTTGAAAGAGCATGCCGGTCAAGCAGTCAGTCCTGAAGAACTGCCTATTACGGCCATTCGTGAGGGAGAGGTGACAGGCATTCACACGGTGCGTTACGAGAGTATGGCCGACTGTATCACCCTGACCCATGAGGCACGGTCGCGCGAGGGCTTCGCACTGGGTGCCGTGTTGGCGGCCGAATATACAGAAAAGCACAGCGGATTGCTCACCATCAGTGATATGTTTCCGTTCTGACAGCATGACCATCGGGAAATGAAGGCAGACCGACGGGAGACGCTCGCCGTGAGAACATGCCCATAATACATTTAATATTCAAAACAAACACATGATTGACAAGCAAAAAGAAAAGTTGAACATGAAGCGGCAATGGATGAAATTCCTTGTCGTGCTGGCTCTCTATCTGGCTTTCCTCCTTTGGGTGAAAAGCTGGCTGGGACTACTGGTCGTGCCTTTTATCTACGATGTCTACATCTCGAAGAAGATTCGCTGGCAATGGTGGAAGGATGCGGAAAAGCCTGTCCGTGTGGTCATGTCTTGGATAGACGCCATCGTCTTTGCGTTGGTGGCGGTCTATTTCATCAACCTTTTCTTCTTCCAGAACTACGTCATCCCCTCCAGTTCATTGGAAAAATCGCTCTTGCGGGGTGACTATCTCTTCGTGTCTAAGCTCAGCTACGGCCCGAGAATCCCGCAGACACCGCTCACCATGCCCCTCACGCAGCACACCCTGCCAGTGTTCGGCACTCGTTCGTACATTCCCTGGCCTCAGTGGGAGTATCGCCGTGTGGAAGGTTTGGGAAAGGTGAAACTCAACGACATCGTGGTTTTCAACTATCCGGCGGGCGACAGCGTCATGTCGGCCGAACGATACCAAGCCCAGGACTATTATCAGACTTGCTACGGATACGGCATGCAGCAGATAGGCAAGCCCGACTCGCTCGTGAGGAAGATGACCGATGCACAGCAGTATGCCTACTATCAGCAGGTGATGCGAGCCGGTGCCGAGTTCATCAGGCAAAACAAGGCCGAGTTCGGTTCTGTCATCACCCGACCCACAGACCGCAGGGAGAACTACGTGAAGCGGTGCGTGGGACTGCCCGGACAAACATTCCAAATCAAAGACGGCCGCATTTATGTCAACGGCGTGCCTAACAAGCAGCCCGACGAGGTGCAGTTCGACTACTACCTCAGGCTCAATCCCGGTGCAACCTTTACCGAAGAGATGATGGAAGAGTTGCATATCACGCTTGAAGACTTGGCGAGTCTCAATCAGAATGGCTTCCTGCCGCTCACCGACAAGGCCTACAAGGCTCTGAAGGCTCTGAAGGCCAACCGCTCGATGGTGGCCTACATCGCCCCCGTGACCGACAAAGACTACACCGAGAGCGGAAAGGCTTATCCTCTTGATGCGCTCACGGGCTGGACAAGAGACAACTACGGGCCGGTATGGATTCCGCAGAAAGGCAAGACTGTAGCCCTGACGCTCAAGAACCTGCCTGTCTACGAGCGTGCCATCCGCGTTTACGAGAACAATAAACTTGAGGTGAAAAACGGTCGCATCTTCATCAATGACCGTCCCGCTACGCACTATACTTTTAAGATGGACTACTATTGGATGATGGGCGACAACCGTCATAACTCCGCCGACTCACGCTATTGGGGCTTCGTGCCCGAAGACCACATCGTGGGCAAGCCCATCTTCATTTGGCTTTCGGTCAATCCTGAGAACATCGGTGGCAAGATACGGTGGAACCGTCTCTTCAGGTTTGTTGACAACATCAAGTAACGGTTGCCGCTTGTCGTCTGCCAAAAGACGGCAAGCAGGCACCGGCAGACTCGGAAGGTACGGTGGGAGCAATCCCCGACAGTCTGCCCGGTGCTCCGATATAACGACAGGGAGGAATCTTGTAACCTAAATAAGTGAATAAATGATATAATACATACATTATACTCCTCCCTGTCTATTTTTCCTCTCTTTCCATACGGCCATCGGACTTTCTCTCCGTGTTGCGTCCAGCCTTGCGAGCCTGCCGTTGCTCATTCGGCCTTTCCTTTTTACTTACCTTTCCCGTCAGTCCATGCAACCCATGTCCGTCCTTTCGTCTTCCGCCCTCCTTGCCACGACCTATTTCGGCCCCGTGCAGTGGTATCAGAAGCTCTGTCGCTATCCGATTGTAGAGATAGAGCGCATGGAGACCTTTCCCAAGCAGACCTATCGTAACCGCTGTGTCATAGCTACGGCCAACGGTTTGCAGACTCTCACCGTTCCAGTCAGTGCCCCGGCATCGGTCGTTGGTTCGGCACAGGGAGAAAGCATGGGTCGTGCGCTTACCAAAGACATGCGTATCAGCGACCACGGCAACTGGCGTCACCTTCACCGCAACGCCCTCATCACGGCTTATTCCGATTCTCCCTTCTTCCAGTACTACGCCGATGACATTCTCCCTTTCTTCGAGCGTCGCTGGCAGTTTCTCTACGATTTCAACATGGAAATCACCCTTACTCTCTGTCGCCTGCTCGACATTCATCCCCTTGTTCGCCCCACCCATACCTTCCGTTCCCCCTCTGTTGTCTCCTCTGCCACTCTCTCTCACGACTTCCGTGCTGCCATCCATCCCAAGCATCCTTTGCTCGATGCCACCTTCACACCCCGACCTTACTATCAGGTTTACCGCTCCCGCCATGGCTTCCAGCCCAACCTCAGCATCCTCGACCTCCTTTTCAACGAGGGAAATGAGAGTATCTTCTATCTCCTCTGACCCTATCGTCCCATACTATAAATTCCTCGTCAAAGACAACAACAATCCGACAAAGGAACGAAAATACGAAAAGAAAAAAATAACTCTCATGCAAAAAGAGTCTCATATTTTGGTTTATACAAAAGAAAATATTATATTCGCATCGTATGTTAACTAAAACCAACAATACGATGAACAAATATTTCTTTTCCGCAATTTTCATGATTACGATGTTTTGTGGAAATCTTTCCGCAGGAAATCGGGTAACTGATACAACTGCTTGTGACAATATATGCCACTTTGATACTTCTGTGTTTAGAGAGTTCAAACAAATGATGTATTACGTTTGGAGAACAGCAGAAGGTTTAGATCAGAGGTTTCTTGATGGCTCATATAAAAGATAACCTAAAAAGAACAAATCTAAACATTACGTTAAAATGAATTGATGATATAACTATCAACTCCCTTTTTATATTCATACAATTTTATGAGACATTCCTTTTTTGCATTATTTGCTATATTATCAGCATTCATGCACTGCCATGCTCAAAATATTTCCATGGACATGAGCAAAATAGGTCCCATGCAGTTCGCCTCCGATTTGAATGTACTCGATACGGCTCAAACAAGAGTGTTCTACCAACTGGACTTCAAGAAGGACTCTACCAAGAACGAGATGACCACGGCACAGACCGTGCTGCTCATTGGGAAAACCCATACTTTGTTCACCGACTTCTATCAGATGCTTTCCGACTCCATTGCAGAAGATGCCGATAAACACAAGGAAAAACAGACGGCAGCCATCGGCATGATGATGAACTTATGGAAGCAAAGGAAATATGAGCAATGGAACATTTGTAATTTACAAAATGGCTTGATGACCAAGCAGGAAAAAGCAGGTACAACAGCTTACCAATACGACGAACCCACGCCGATTATCGATTGGCAGGTACTCAACAGGGACACCGTCATTGACGGATTTGCCTGTGGCACGGCGACCTGTCATTACCGAGGGCGCGACTATGTGGCATGGTATCTCAAGGACATTGCCCTGCCTTTCGGTCCCTATGTGTTCTATGGACTGCCCGGGTTAGTGGCGATTCTCAAAGACACCAAGGACAACTACCGCTTCACGCTCAACGGATTGGAAGAAAATCTGCCTTTTCTCAACTACATCTATTACTCCGATGAAGCATTGTTCCAGAAAGGTAGTCGTGAGAAGATAAGGGCTACAATCCGACGCGTCTACGAACATCCCGTAGAGGCGATGTTGCAAGACCCGGGACTGAAGGTCGATGCTGATGTGGCAAACAAGTTAGACCGCAGTGCTGACCCTTATAACCCCTTGGAACTGGAATAGACATGAAGACCTATCGACCGATAACCATTGTGTGCCTCCTGCTGGCGTGGGTCGGTATGGCCTGTGCCCAGAAAGTGGCAGGGCGGATCGTCATCGCCGAAAGCGGAAAGGCACTGGCCCGCGCCACCTGCAAGGTGGTGACTTCGACCGACTCTCTGCTGGCCTACCGCATCACCGGGCTGGACGGTACCTTTGCCTTCACCCTGCCCGACCGCGCCGATGCCGTGGTATTCTCCTGCATAGGGTACGAAAGCCAGCGTATCGGCAAGGAGTTGCTGAACGACAGGATGGAAATCGGCATGGAGCGTGCCACCCGTTCGATAGCCGATGTGATTGTCAAGGCTCCTGCTATGGTGAGGCGCAAGGATACGATCGACTACAACATATCATCGTTTGTCGGCAAGAGCGACAAGTACCTGGAGGATGTGCTCCGGAAGCTGCCGGGCATCGAGATTACCGAAAACGGTATGATCCGCTACCAAGGCAAAGCCATCTCCGCCTTTCAGATAGAAGGACAGAACCTCTTGGGTGGCCGATACAACCAAGCTACCCGTAACATGCCGGTCGAAGCGGTGGCAAAGGTACAGGTGATGGAAAACGACCAAAATGTCAGGGCATTGAAAGACAAGGTTTTCTCGGACAAGACGACACTCAACATCAAGCTGAAGAAAAACTATAAGGCCAAGCCTTTCGGCGAAACAGATCTCGCAAGCGGTGGTTTTGCCCCCTTTGTGTGGGACGGACGGCTGATGCTGTTCAACATCGCAGCCAAGAACCAGACACTCATCACGGCCGAGGCCAACAGCATGGGCAACAGCCTGACGGGCATGGCCCTCGACCACCTCGATCTGTCGTCGATGGTGACTTCGCATGTCGTACCCCATGGGTTGCTCGACGATATAACCCTTCGCATGCTGTCGATGAAACGCAAGCGATATACCGACAACCGTTCCTACAGCATTGGTGCCAACCATCTCTTAGCCCTTTCACGCTACTCGTCGCTTGTGGTCAACCTTGCTTACGTCCGTGAAAAGGAGAACGCCGCCGACAGCACGTTTCAGGAGTGGGGAGGTGTCTCGACTTTCCGCCTTGGCGAGACCAATCGCCTGGAGAAACGCTACCACAGTATGCAACCTTCTATGAAGTACGAGCTCAATGCCGCCAAGGTGTACCTCAAGGACGAACTGAAAGGGTCGTTCGCCAAGACCGCCATCGGCAACCGGCTGACGAGCAACGGTGTGCCGACCGACAACGCCCTGACGAAAAAAAACTCATACCTGCAGAACCATCTGCAGATGATCATCAATGCCGGCACACAGGTCTACTCCCTGAAGTCGCTGATGCGCTGCTTCTCCGGCCACGAAGATCTGACAGCTCCCTTTGTCCAACGGCTCCGCCATCGGCAGTTCCTTACCGAGAACAGTCTTTCGACGAGTTTCCTCCTCAGCAAACACGTGCTCGAACTCGAATATGCCAATGATTATTTGCGCGACAACTATCTTCAGGAGGGCAGCGATGCCGTCAGTTCAATCTTCACCCATCGGCTGAAAACGGAATTGCAGGCGAACATAGGCAAATGGCGACTCACAGTCAGTCTGCCGCTCAACATGGCTTCCATGCGTGTTCCCCGCAGCGATTCTCGTACGAACCGATGGTGGTTGTCGCCCGCCGTCAACTGCCATTATCGACCGAACGCCTTGCTCAACCTGCAACTCTATGCTTCCTACAAGGAAACGGCTGACGATGAGCCTATGCTTCTCCTCCCTTACTACACCAATTACCGCACCATCAACACGTCGCCTGCCGAAAAGGGATGGACAAAGCGCAGCAACGTGGGATTCTCCATGTCCTACCAAAGTATCCTGCACCTCTTGTCGTGGTATTTCCTCGCCAATGCCTCGTGGGACACGAAAGACCATTACTACACTTACGACTATATGCCCGAAGCCACCTACTGCACACCCGTATGGCAAGACAACCGGCAACAGACGCTTTTCCTCATGACAAGCCTGCAGAAATCTTTCGGACGAGGCGTAAGCCTGAAGACATCGTTGAGCTACAACTCCATGGAACTGTTCCTTGCACAGAACGGAAGCACCGACACCTACCGTTCGAACGCACTCTCCCTGACCGCCGATTTTATCTATTCTGCCCTCTCGTGGATGAACCTTTCCTATTCTGCCACCGGCAACCTCGGCTGGTATGCCGGCATACCCGACACACGACTGAAAAGTTTGTACAATGATTTCAGGCTGACGCTCTATCCCTTAAAATCCCTTGCTTTCAATGCCTGGCTGGAACATCGGGTGTCGGAAATATCCAAAGGACAATACAAAAGTCATCTCTTTGCCGATGCTTCCATTGAATACTCTCACTCAAAGCAGTGGTTTCTTTACCTGAAAGTTGTCAATCTGCTGAATCAGAGAACGTATATCAACACCTCTGTCGGAGCACTCAACTACAGCTATTTCAGCAAACCGCTCCGAGGAAGGGAAATCATCGCAGGACTTACATTCAAGTTTTGAGCCAACTGGCTTACACTGAAACAAGTCGACTGCCCAATTGGGGGGATATTTATCAACTATATTTTTTCTTTCCGTCCTCTCTCCGCTGCTCTCTCCGCTGTCTTCTGCACCTTCCGTGCTGCCATCCATCCCAAGCATCCTTTGCCCGATGCCGCCTTCACGCCCCGACCTTACTATCAGGTTTACCGCTCCCGCCACGGCTTCCAGCCCAACCTCAGCATCCTCGACCTCCTTTTCAACGAGGGAAATGAGAGTATCTTCTATCTTTCCGAGCCCCTCGCATAAGAGAGGGAGGACAACCCTTTCTTGCTCATTTTTCATCGTTGTCAAACAAGTATCACCCCTTTTCTTTACGGCTCTTCGTTTGCGGTCGTCATTTCCCACTTGCCTTTCCGTTTCGGGTTGTCCACCGTTACTTACATGTTTTTGCCTGCCTCCTTTTCCATCCTTGCCCTGCATCCTCGGCAGTCGGCAGCCACAGACGAAAGTGACGCTAAATTTTGCGTTTTCGATGTTTTTCCTTACTTTTGCACAGACAACCAAATACAGCAACAAATTTACCCAATGAATACATCTGTCGAAATCAGGCGAGTGGACTCCAAGCGTGCACTCAAGGCTTTTATAGAGTTCCACTACGACCTCTATCAGGGCAATCCGTACAACGTTCCCAAGCTCTTCAGCGATGAGATGAACACGCTCGACAAAGACAAAAACGCCGCTTTCGAGTTCTGTCAGGCAGAGTATTATATGGCATACAAGGACGGCAAGCCCGCAGGCAGGGTGGCCGCCATCATCAACCGACGAGCCAACGAAAAGTGGCAACGAAAGAGTGTGCGCTTCGGATGGTTCGATTTCATAGACGATGGCGAGGTTTCGGCCGCACTCCTGCAAGCCGTCGAAGACTACGGACGGCGAAACGGCATGACGGAAGTGGTCGGGCCGCTCGGCTTTACTGATCTCGACCGGGAAGGAATGCTCACCGAAGGCTTCGATCAGATAGGCACCATGCCCACCGCCTACAACTACGAATACTATGTGCGGCACATGGAGGGTATGCACGGCTACGTGAAAGACAACGACTATGTGGAGTTTAAGATATATATTCCAGAAGAAATACCGCAGCGGCTTGTCAAGATATCGGAGATGATACGGCAGCGTTACAACCTGCATGTCAGGAAGGTGACGAAGAAAGAGGTGTTCAGCGGCGGCTACGGCAAGCAGATATTCGGCATCATCAATTCCACGTTCAAAGACCTCTATGGCTATTCCGAGCTGTCGGAAAAACAGATAGACCAGTATGTCAAGGCCTATTTCCCCTTTATCGACCTCGACCTCGTGACGCTCATTGAAGACCGCAATGCCGGCAATAAGCTCGTGGGCGTGGCCATCACCATACCATCGCTCTCGTATGCCATGCAGAAATGCCGTCGCGGCAGGTTGCTGCCCTTTGGATGGTGGCACATACTGCAAGCCATCAAGAGGCACAAGACCAACATGGTAGACCTGCTCTTGCTCGGCATCCTGCCCGAATACCGCCCCAAAGGAGCCAATGCCCTGATGTTCTACGACCTCATTCCCCGTTTTCAGGCCTGTGGATTCGAGTGGGCAGAAAGTCAGGTGGAGATGGAAAGCAACACGGGCGTACAGAGCCAGTGGCAGTTCTTCCGCACCGAAAACCACAAGAGACGCCGTTGCTACAAGAAAGAACTATAAGACGGCGAGAACCCAACAGTGAAGCATTTATCCGAAGAAAAGGAATGAAACAGACAACAGACAACTTACCCGAAAACAACAACTTGCTTGACGGCATGCAGCCGCCAAGCGTAGATTATAACGAAGACAACATACGACACTTGTCGGACATGGAGCATATCCGCACCCGACCGGGTATGTATATCGGACGCTTGGGCGATGGCTCACTGCCCGAAGATGGCATATACGTGCTGCTCAAGGAGGTAATCGACAACTCCATCGACGAGTTTAAGATGCACGCCGGCAAGCGTATCGAGATAGATGTGGAAGACCATCTGCGTGTAACGGTGCGAGACTATGGGCGCGGCATACCGCAAGGCAAACTCATCGAGGCCGTGTCGGTGCTCAACACAGGTGGCAAGTATGACTCCAAGGCTTTCAAGAAGAGCGTAGGACTCAATGGTGTAGGCATCAAGGCGGTCAATGCTTTGAGTACTCGCTTCGAGGTAAAGTCGCATCGCGACGAGCGAGTGAGGTCGGCGTGCTTTGAAAGAGGGCAACTGACAGGCGACCATACCGAAGCGTGGGACGACGAGACAGGAACGCTCATCTTCTTCGAGCCCGACAACACGCTTTTCAAGAACTACCGCTTCCACGATGACATCGTAGAGACGATGTTGCGAAACTATACTTATCTCAACACGGGACTTACCATCATGTACAACGGCAGGCGCATCATGAGCCGTAACGGACTGGCCGACCTGCTGCAAGACACGATGACCAACGACCCGCTCTATCCCATCATCCATCTCAAGGGAGAAGACATCGAGATAGCATTCACCCACGCCAACCAGTACGGCGAGGAATATCACTCGTTCGTCAACGGACAGAACACCACGCAGGGCGGCACGCACCAGAGTGCATTCAAGGAACATATAGCCAAGACCATCAAGGAGTTCTCGTCGAAGAACTATGAATATACCGACATTCGCAACGGTCTGGTGGCAGCCATTGCCATCAATGTCGAAGAGCCGATGTTTGAGAGCCAGACTAAAATCAAGCTCGGTTCTACCACGATGAAGCCCACGGACGGCGTGTCGATTAATAAATATGTGGGCGACTTCGTGAAGCAACAGGTAGACAATTATCTGCATATCCACCCCGACATTGCCGAGGTTTTGCTTCAGAAAATTACCGAAAGCGAGAAGGAACGCAAGGCAATGGCCGGCGTAACCAAGCTTGCCCGTGAGCGGGCAAAGAAAGCAAACCTGCACAACCGAAAGTTGCGTGACTGCCGCATTCACTTCAGTGACGTGAAGAGCGACCGCAAGGAAGAGAGCAGCATCTTCATTACCGAGGGCGACTCGGCCAGCGGTTCCATCACCAAGAGCCGCGATGTAAACACGCAGGCGGTGTTCTCGCTCAGGGGAAAGCCGCTCAACTCTTTCGGACTTCCCAAAACCATCGTTTACCAAAACGAGGAGTTCAATCTCCTGCAAGCCGCTCTCGATATAGAAGAAGGGCTTGAATCGTTGCGCTACAACAAGGTTATCGTAGCCACCGATGCCGATGTCGACGGCATGCATATTCGATTGCTCATTATCACTTTCTTCTTGCAGTTCTTTCCCGAACTCATCAAGAAAGGACATGTCTATATCCTCCAGACGCCGCTCTTTCGGGTGCGCAACCGCCGCACGAAGATAAAAGACAAGGCCGTTGTGGCCGAAGCTGACGGTAAGAGAGGAAAGAAAGACAAGAAGAACGACTTCATCACTCGCTATTGCTATACCGAAGAAGAGCGTATCAGTGCCATCAGAGACCTTGGCCCCGACCCCGAAATCACCCGTTTCAAGGGTCTTGGCGAAATATCCCACGATGAAATGGGAGAGTTCATAGGCCCCGACATCCGCTTGGAGCAGGTTACGCTCCACAAGAACGATCAGGTAAAGAAGCTCTTGGAGTATTATATGGGAAAGAATACGATGGAGCGTCAGAACTTCATTATTGATAACTTGGTGGTGGAAGAAGACCGTCCCGAAGACCTCTAAGGCTTTCATGCGTTTCCCACTCACCGCAACCATCCTAACATGTTATGAGAAAATCCATCTTGATTGCCCTTCTCCTGCTCATTGGCTGGGGAGCAAAGGCACAACTGAAAATAGCCGTCAAGTCGCCCATCGACAAAGTGGCCAATGCCGAGCAGGCCATATACCACCTCTATGTAGACACCGTCAACGAAGAGAAACTGGCCGAAGATGCCATCAGGGGCATGCTCGAAAAGCTCGACCCGCATTCCTCTTATTCCACGCCCAAGGAAGTCAAGGCCATGAAAGAGCCGCTCGAAGGCAGCTTTGAGGGCATAGGCGTGCAGTTTAACATGCTCGAAGACACGCTCGTCGTTATTCAGCCGGTGTTCAATGGCCCGTCCGAGAAGGTCGGAATAGTTGCCGGCGACCGTATTATCATGGTCAACGATACTGCCATTGCCGGCGTAAAGATGTCTCGGGAAGACATCATGCGGCGTCTCAGAGGCAAAAAAGGCACGAAGGTCAAGCTCGGTATCCTGCGTAGAGGGGTAGCCGAGCCGTTAACATTTATCGTTACCAGAGCCAAGATTCCTGTCAAGACGGTAGATGCGGCCTATATGATTCGTCCCTCGGTGGGCTATGTCCGCATCGGCAGTTTCGGTGCCACGACCTATGCCGAGTTTATGGAGAGTGTGCGAAAGCTGCAAGGCGAGGGCATGAGAACCTTGCTTATTGACTTGCAGGAAAACGGTGGCGGCTATCTCCAGTCGGCCGTCGACATCGCAGGGGAAATCTTGCAAGATGGCGACCTCATTGTATATACCAAGGGAAGACGCTTCCCTCGTCAGACATATCATGCCAAAGGCTACGGCCTTTTGCAAAATGTCAGGGTCATCACCCTCATCAACGAGTTCTCTGCGTCGGCTGCCGAAATTCTTGCCGGAGCCATCCAAGACCAAGACCGTGGCTTGGTTGTGGGGCGTCGCTCGTTCGGCAAGGGATTGGTTCAGCGTCCTATCGAGTTTGAAGACGGGTCGATGATGCGGCTCACGGTGGCGCATTATTACACTCCGGCAGGCCGTTGCATTCAGAAACCCTATAAGAAAGGCGACCTGAAAGACTATGAGATGGAACTCGAACGCCGTCTGAAGCATGGCGAACTGACCTCGCCCGACAGCATACACTTTGCCGATTCGCTCAAGTATCACACCCTTCGGGAAGGCCGTGTGGTATATGGGGGCGGCGGAATTATGCCCGATGTGTTCGTACCGCTCGATACCACGCACTACACCAAGTTTCATCGGCAGCTCATGATCAAGAGTATTATCATCAACGCTTCGCTGAAATACATTGATGGCAACCGAAAGCAACTCAAGAAGACTTATCCTTCGTTCGAGCGTTTCGATGCCGACTACGAGATTCCTCAACAACTTGTCGACGACATCTTGGCAGAAGGAGAACGGCAGAAGGTCAAGCCTGCGAACGAAGACGAACTTAAACGGACAATTCCCTATCTCAAAAACCAGCTTAAAGCATTCGTTGCGCGCGACCTATGGGACATGTCCGAGTATTTCCGTGTGGCCAATCGTTTCAGTGATATTGTGACAAAAGCCCTTGAGATGGTGAAAGACTGAATCCTTTCTTTCGTCCATTCTCTACTTTTTCCGCAAGAAACATCGAGGAATAGTAATTTTTTTGTAACTTTGTCTGTCGAAAACAGCGGTCTCATAGTTCAATGGATAGAACAAATCTCTCCTAAAGATTAGATCCGGGTTCGATTCCCGGTGAGACTACACGGCCTGTTTTCCACTTTCTTTTACCTTCAAACTCATTGCTTATGTTGGGTGCAATCATTGGAGATATAGTAGGTTCAAGGTTTGAGTTCTCTCCAAACAACGATTCCAAGTTCGAGTTGTTTACGCCAGAATGCAACTTTACCGATGATACCATTTGTACAGTTGCCATTGCAGATGCCATCTTGCACGGCAAGGACTACCGCCAGTCGCTGCTCGACTGGTGTCGCCGCTATCTCAGTCCGATGGGCGGTTACGGCTCTATGTTCGCCCAGTGGCTGCAGTCTGATGATCCACAACCCTACAATAGTTGCGGAAATGGGTCGGCTATGCGCGTCAGCAGCGTGGGATGGCTGTTCGATAACATCTACAAAGTTATTGAAGAGGCAGAGAAGACGGCAGCCGTTACCCACAACCATGTCGAAGGCATTAGAGGGGCACGGTGCATTGCGACAGCCATTTTCAACCTCCGCACCTGCCATGCGTCCAAAGACTCGCTTCTGAACAACATCGAGAAGCATTACCCTTACGCCATTCCAACCCTCGAAGAAGTCAACCGCATTGGCCGTTCTGGCCATTTCGATGCTGTCTGTCAGGAAACTGTGCCGATGGCTTTGCGCTGTTTTCTCGATTCAGATGATTTTGAAAGTGCCATCCGTCTGGCCGTGATGGCAGGCGGAGATACCGATACCAAGGGGGCTATTACCGGCTCTTTGGCCGAGGCTTTCTACGATATACCCGAAGAAATGGCCGATAAGGCCTACGAATATCTGCCCGAAGAGATGATAGATGTTGTTCGGCAGTTTTATGAACGTGTAGCATATAATTTGGAATAGGGTAATAAACTCCTTTTGTCCTTGACTTTTTTTCGTATGCAAAAACCGTGCCGGTTAACAATTCGGCGGTTAACCAAAGAGCAAAAAACGGTCGGGAAAAATTGACGAAACAGAAACGGAAAAACGGTTTTCGAGGGATAAAAAGGCCGTTTTTCACCCTCATTTTTGCAAGTAAACATCAATTGAGAGGCAAACGTTCATCAATTGGAGGGCAATTAATGAACGTTTGCAAGGTGAATGTTCATCAATTGCAAGCCGTTTTTCGCCCTTTTTGCCCCCCTTTTCTGACCTTCCGAAAAACAGATATTGATTATCAGCGAGTTACAAATTCAATTTTTGGCGTTATTTTCGGCCACGGTCAAGGTCGGTCGAAAAATCTTCACGTATGAGAGGGAATATTGGTTAACTTCTCAACGGTCAAAATCCGAAATGTTAAGAGATAAATGTTTTTTAACGGGTAAGGGATGATAGGATACCGACCAGCTTTTTCCTATGTGCTGATGTCTTGACCGAAAAGGGCAGAAGAGGGGCAAAAGGCGATGAAGACCATATTGTGTCATGTCTTGATGATTGGCCAAATTTGCCCCAGTGCTTCCCGATATACCTGTGGACTTGTGCCGGCAAGACGACGAAAGAACTTGCAGAAGAAGCCGGGATTGGGGAAACCCAGTTCGTCTGAAATCTCGATAACCTGTCGGTTGGTGTGCCGTAGCATCACTTTGGCTTCTGTAACGATAGCCCTGTCTATCCATTCCTTGGCACCGATGCTGCTTGTTTGCTTGATGAGCGTGCCGAGATAACGCTTTGTAAGACACATTCTGTCGGCATAAAAGTCCATCTTTCGTTCCCTGCGTGCATGTTCGTTGACAAGGCGTATGAATTGCTCGAAGACCTCACGGTTGCGCGATTTCGCCTGACTGTCGCTCTCTTCACGGGAAAAAAGATAATCGTATTGCCAGACGATGGCACTCACTTGGCTCATGACCGTATCCATAGAATACGGTTTCTGTGAAACCATGCGGTAGAGCAAGTTGAACATGTCGGTCAAGAGTGTTCTTTCATTCTCATTGGGAAACATGCGTCCGTCTCTCGACTTTCCGCTGAATACTGCCGGCATCCGTTCTCTCATGGCCAGTTTGGAAGTCTCTCCGAAGAGGGCCATGCCTACCAGTTGCAAGTCGTCTGACATGGCAATGGGCTGCACCACGCTGCCGGGCATGATGTAGGCAATGGTGCCTGCCGTCATTTTTCGCTCCAGCAGGTTGACGGTTGCCCGCAATTCACCCTTTACGATGATGCCGAGCCGCATGTCTTCGATGAGGTATGGAGTCTGGGTTTGCGACAAATTGCGAAACAATCCCGGCTTTCCATGAACCACGGCCATGTTTGGGTCAATATAATATAGGCCGTTTTCCGCCGATGACAGTCCTTCCACGGCATTGCGCATGACCTCCATCGTGAGAGGAACAGGTTGCTCGTTTTGCATGAGTTGTATTTATGTTTCTGATGCAAAGATAATAAATTATGGTATATGAATGTTTTTCGGAGGCTAATATCCTACAAAAAGAGCATGATAATAGATTTTCGGATAACGGATGTTTGTATATTATTGTTTATCTTTGCAACCATGAGAAGAATGTATTTAATGTCATTTCTGCTGCTGATACCTATTTATATATATGCGCAGATGACACTTGAAGATTGCCAGCAGGCGGCCGCAGAAAACCATCCGCTCATCAAACGCTACGACCTCTTGCGTCGGATGGTTGACCATGAGACAGCCGATATACGGAAAGGATGGCTTCCGCAGCTGGCGGCAGTGGCGCAAGCCACCGTACAAAACCGTGCAACCAGTCTTCCTTCAGACTTGGCCGAACGTGTGAAGACCATGGGCTGGGAAGTGAGCGGGCTGAAAAAGGAACAGTACCGAGTGGGCGTTGATGTCAATCAGACAATCTACGATGGTGGCGTCATGCGTGAACGGCAACGTGCGGCACGGCTGGACAGCCGTGTAAAAGAAGTGAAGACCGATGCGGAGCTGTATGCCATTCGCCGAAAAGTCAATGAGTTGTTCTTCGGCATTTTGCTTATTGAAGAGCAATTGCGGCTCAATGGCGAACGACAGGCCATGCTCTCGTCGCATCTCAAGAGGCTGGAGGACATGCAACACAACGGCGTGGCCACGCCAAGCGATGTAGACAGGATGCGTATAGAATGCCTGCTTGCCACACAGCAGGCCGCTGAACTGAACACGGAAGGACGGTCGTTGCGGCATATGCTGGCACTCTTTTGCGGCCGTGACAGCATCGGCCGGCTCGTCAAACCGCCATTGCCGTCGGCCGACGACCATACATCGGCTACAGCATCAGTCTCTGCTACGTTCTTTTCAACGTATATTCATCCCCGGTTACATCCCGAAATGCAAATCTTTGAAGCCCGGCTGGCTCTTGCCGATGCACGCGAACGGCTTCTGAAGTCGCTCATCAGGCCTCGGTTGAGTGCCATTGGGCAAGCCTTCTACGGCTATCCGGGCTTTGATATGCTGCGTGACATTCGTCGGGGAGAGGGCAGTTTCAACGCACTTGTAGGACTCCAGCTTTCTTGGAGCATAGGCAATCTGTATCGATACCGTAATAATCGTGCGCAAATCGCGACCGACCGTCTGGCAATAGCCAACGAACGCGACCTCTTTTTGTTCAACAACCGCCTCGAACAGGTGAAAGACCGCACACAAATAGAGAAATATTACCGTCTTATGGATGATGACGAGCAGGTTATCAGACTTCGTGCAAGTGTAAGAAAAGCTGCCGAAGCGAAACTGCAACACGGCGTTATAGATGTGAGCACACTGGTAACAGAAATCAACCACGAGCATGCTGCACTCATAACAAAGGCTATCCATGAGACAGAACTTCTCAGATATATTTACGATTTCATTCATACTACTCATTCATCAATACCATGAAACAGAATAGTTTATCAATATTGACCGTTGTTGTCGTCATATTGGGCGCATGCACTTCTCATGAAAAGGACTACGATGCCACAGGAACATTCGAGGCAACAGAGGTTGTTGTCTCTGCCGAACAGTCTGGCAGGCTGCTGCATCTGACTGCAACAGAGGGCGAAAGGGTGAAAAACGGACAGCAATTGGGACTTGTCGACACCTTGCAGCTTCATCTGAAGGCGTTGCAGATGGGAGCAACCAAATCATCGTTTGCCCACCAGCGTCCACACGTAGACACGCAAGTGGCGGCTGTCCGCCAGCAACTGGCCGATGCCGAACGTGAATGGCGGCGCATGAAAGCCCTTTCTGCGGCCGGTGCAGCCACGAGCCAGCAATACGATGACGCAAACAGCAGGGTGAAAGTGCTGCAACGGCAGCTAAACGCTTTGCTTTCGTCGATGGGAAACAGTACGGAAAGCCTTAATTCGCAGATGAATGCCACGGACATTCAGCGTCGGCAAGTGCTGGATGCACTTGAGAAATGCCGCATCAAGTCACCTCTTGACGGAATGGTCATCGAAAAATATGCCGAAGAAGGAGAGTTTGCCGCCGTCGGGAAGCCGCTCTTCAAGGTGGCAGACACCGACAAGATGTTTTTGCGTGCCTATCTGACTTCTGCCCAGCTCTATCATGTGAAGATAGGACAGAAGGTCAAGGTCTTTGCCGATTATGGCGAGGGAAAGCGCAAGAGCTATGCAGGCAGGGTGGTGTGGATTTCTTCGCAGTCGGAGTTTACGCCCAAGACCATCCTGACCGACGACGAACGTGCCGATTTGGTATATGCCGTCAAGATTGAGGTCAAGAACGACGGGTACATCAAGATAGGCATGTACGGCGAGGTAAAACTGTGAACTGAAGTCACAAAGGACAGATAACAATGACCAGATGTCTATGCAAAGCGTGATAGAAGTCGACAACCTGTCGAAGCGTTATGGGCAGGTAACCGCTCTCGATGGCGTGAGTTTCTCCGTCAATAGGGGAGAGGTGTTCGGCATTATCGGCCCCGATGGTGCAGGCAAGACCAGTCTGTACCGCATTATCGCCACGCTTTTGCTGCCCAATGGCGGTTCGGCTACGGTCGAAGGGCTCGACGTGGTGGCTCAGATGAGACAGATACGCAGCCGCATCGGGTATATGCCGGGTCGTTTCTCTTTGTATCAAGACCTCACGGTAGAGGAAAACCTGCGTTTCTTTGCTACGCTTTTCGGTACGACGATAGCCGAGGGCTACGACTCCATCCGAGCCATTTACAGCCAGATAGAACCTTTCCGGCATCGCAGGGCGGGCGCACTTTCGGGCGGAATGAAACAGAAACTTGCCTTGTCGTGTGCCCTCATACACAGTCCGAGTGTACTTTTGCTTGACGAACCGACCACAGGTGTCGACCCGGTGAGCCGGAAAGACCTGTGGGATATGTTGCTGTCGCTGAAGGAAACGGGGCTGACCATCGTGGCGTCTACGCCCTATCTCGATGAAATAGGGCGTTGCGAGCGGGTGGCCTTTCTGCATGAAGGACGCATGAGAGGTATCGGCACGCCGCAGGAAATACTCCATCGGTTTGCCGATGTGTTTGCTCCGCCTCCGCTTTCCAAGAATGCTGAGGAGGGAAAGACGGAAAATAACGGTGACGGAACATTGCAGGAAGGCATCGAGACGGTCATCGAGGTGGAACATCTCGTCAAGAAGTTCGGTGCGTTCCATGCCGTAGACGATATCAGTTTCTCTGTCAAGAGAGGGGAAATCTTCGGTTTCCTCGGTGCAAATGGAGCCGGAAAGACCACGGCCATGCGTATGCTTACGGGACTGAGCAAGCCTTCCGGTGGAGGGGGAAAGGTGGCCGGCTACGACATTTCGACGCAACAGGAAGGACTGAAACGCCACATCGGCTACATGAGTCAGCGTTTCTCGCTCTACGAAGACCTTACGGTGGCAGAGAACATACGCCTCTTCGGGGGCATCTACGGCATGACATCATCTGATATCCGCCGCCGTACTGACCTGCTGTTGGAGCGTCTTCAGTTCACCGATCATCGTCATGCGCTCGTGGGTTCTCTTCCTCTGGGATGGAAACAGCGGCTGGCCTTCTCGGTAAGTATCTTCCATCAGCCCGACATTGTTTTCCTCGACGAACCTACGGGAGGAGTGGATCCGGCTACACGGCGTCGCTTCTGGGAACTCATTTATGAGGCGACGGAATCGGGCATTACAGTGTTTGTGACAACGCACTATATGGACGAGGCCGAATATTGCGACCGCATATCTATCATGGTAGACGGAAAGATTGCGGCAATGGGCACGCCCGATGAACTGAAAAAGGCTTACGGCGCAGACGATATAGACCGTGTGTTTACGCTGCTGGCACGAAAAGCCAAACGAAGCGAGTAACTGCCGTATGGCAGGTTATGGTATCAATCAACTTAATTCACGCAGAAATCATGAACTCATTTTCGTCATTTGTCATCAAGGAAGCGAAGCACATCTTGCGAGACCGCCGCACGATGCTCATCCTTTTTGCCATGCCTGCGGTGATGATGCTGCTCTTCGGCTTTGCCATTTCGACCGATGTGCGCAACGTCCGCACGGTGGTGGTGACTTCGGCAATGAACGAACATACGCAAAAGGTGGTGGACAAACTGGCGGCTTCATCATATTTCGATGTGACCGACAAGGTGAGTACGACTGCCGAGGCCGAACGGCTGTTGCGCCGTCAGCAGGCCGACATGGCCCTGGTCTTTACGAGTGATTTCTCACTTCCTCCGCCCCGGCTTGACGGACGGATACAAATGATTACGGACGGAGCCGACCCCGGCATGGCACAAAGATATGCCGACCATGCCATGCAGATAGTTTCCGCAGCGGTATCGGGCAGCAAGCAGGCTGCACCTGTTTCCGTTCGGTTGCTCTATAATCCGCAAATGAAGAGTTCGTATTTGTTTGTACCGGGCATCATGGGCATGCTCCTGTTGCTGATTTGCGCCATGATGACTTCTGTGAGCATCGTCGGCGAAAAGGAAAGGGGTACGATGGAAGTGCTGCTTGTCAGTCCGGTTCGTCCGCTGATGGTGGTTGTCGCCAAGGCGATTCCCTATCTGCTGCTTGCCCTCGGCATCCTGACGGTCATCTTGCTCATGTCTTACTACGTGCTCGGCGTTCCCCTTGCCGGCAGTCTCTTTTGGATAGTTGCAGTTTCGATGCTCTACATCTTGCTCGCCCTTTCGCTCGGGCTGCTCATCAGCACGATGGCTTCTACCCGTCTGACGGCCATCCTCCTCTCGGCGATGGTGCTGCTCATGCCCTGCCTGATGCTGTCGGGCATGATTTTCCCGATAGAAAGCATGCCGCCGTTGTTGCGCTGGCTGACGGTGATAGTTCCTCCGCGTTATTATATTTCGGCCATGCGAAAGCTGATGGTGATGGGTACAGGCATCGGAAGCGCCATGCAAGAGGTGGCCGTGTTGGGTGTGATGACGGTCGCATTACTGTCTATGGCCATCGCCAAATTTGACAACCGGCTCTCCCGATGACGTGTGGTTACCGTACATGCGGCGGCAGGCTGGCAATGGGAATGCATCTGTCACGCGGCAGGAATCGTCAGAAATGAAAGTCATACATCAATCAAACGTTCGTCTATGATATTGAAATACCTTCTCGACAAAGAGTTCCGACAAATCAGGAGAAACGCCTTCTTACCCCGGCTCATCCTGATTTTCCCCGTCATGATTATGTGTGTGACGCCTTGGATTATGAACATGGAGGTGAAGAACATTGTTGTAGACGTTGTAGACAACGACCGCTCTACAACCTCTCAACGGCTTGTTCACCGGTTGCAGGCCTCAGACTATTTTGTCTTCAACGGACAGAAGGCATCTTATCGGGAAGCGTTGAAGGATGTGGAGGAAAGCCGTGCCGACATCATTGTGGTCATTCCGCCCCGCTATGAGCGTGAACTGGTGAACGGAAGAAACCCGCAGGTGCTCATTGCGGCCAATGCCGTGGACGGAACGAAGGGCAGTATGGGTGCTGCCTATGTGTCAAACGTGGTGATAGACGGTCATCCCTCGGCAGTCTTTTCTACTCGTTCGCCCTTTGAAACTCTCTATCTCTACAACCGAAACCTCAACTACAAGGTCTTCATGATACCCGCCCTGATGACTATTCTCGTGATGCTGTTCTGTGGATATTTGCCTGCCCTCAATATCGTGGGCGAGAAAGAGGCGGGCACGATAGAGCAAATCAATGTCACGCCGGTAAGCAGATATACCTTCATCCTTTCCAAACTCATTCCCTATTGGCTCATTTCGTTGTTGGTCATGGGTATCTGTTTCTTGCTCTCATGGCTTGTTTACGGCATCGTTCCGCAAGGAAGCATCCTCTTGCTGGTGTTCCTTTCCATGCTGCTGGCATTCGTCTTCAGCGGTATCGGCCTGATTGTGTCCAATCATAGCCAGACAATGCAGCAGGCCATGTTTGTCATCTGGTTCATCGTTGTTTGCCTGATGCTTCTCAGCGGACTCTTCACGCCCGTGCGTTCCATGCCCGACTGGGCACAACGTGTGAGTTGGTTCAATCCCATACATCATTATATAGATGCCATGCGCACGGTTTTCGTGAGAGGCGGCAGCTTTTCCGACGTCGCCGCACAGGTGGGCATCCTCTCCGTTTTTGCCCTTGTCATCAGTTGGTGGGCGGTGCAGAGTTACAGAAAAACCGGCTAACCCCCTTGGGAAAGCCGGTCTTCGTGAAGTCCTTCTGTCGTATCGCATACGGCAGGCTGTATCTTCTACC
This sequence comes from Prevotella sp., assembly GCA_034183335.1. Taxonomy (GTDB): domain Bacteria; phylum Bacteroidota; class Bacteroidia; order Bacteroidales; family Bacteroidaceae; genus Prevotella. The sequence goes on along the minus strand of JAXFLJ010000006.1, from coordinate 87,163 downwards.
GCTTGACAGGTGCCAAGATGGCCTTGTATTCTTCGGGAAATTGGAGCAGGCGGATGGCCTCCTTGATTTGTTTGTCGTGCTTGAAAGAGTTCTCTATTGCACCTTTCTGGAAGTAATATGCCGTTACAATCTCTGATGTAATGATGCGTTTGAGCAGTTCTTTGTGGAAATCCAACTCTTTGGAAAGGTTATGTGTGAGTTTCTTCTCTAAGTTATCAAACTCTTCTTTGGCATCATCGTAATAGCCTTCAAAGCGTGCCAGCTTGATAAGGCTTTTCAGCAGCTTCTCCGTTTCACGGTCGTAGACAAATCCGCTCTTCATGACTCGCTGCTTGAATTGCTCGTAATCGGCATCCGACAATTCAAATTCTGCGGGCGGGGCAATCTTGGGATGCGATGCCACATAGTCTATTATGTAGTCGTGCATGACCTCGGTAGAATCGTAAACGCTCAGGTAATAGGCGATGTTGGCCAGCGAGTCGGGGCGCAGTTCCACATCGGGCTTGATGCCGCCGCCGTCTCTCACCTCTCGGCCGTTGCGTGTATAGAACACTTTAGTGAGCGAATCGGGCAGGTGGTCGACATATCCGCCCCTGCGTTTCCTGTAGTCTATGGCCTGAATGCAGCGTCCGCTGGGAATGAAATATTTGCTGGTGGTAATCTTCATCTTGCCGTTGTAGGGCAAATCCGTTGAAATCTGAACGAGTCCTTTGCCGAAAGTACGAGAACCGAGTATGACTGCCCGGTCGAAATCCTGCAATGCGCCGGCGGTGATTTCTGCCGAGCTTGCCGTCCCTTCATTGACGAGCACGATTACGGGCATGACAGAATCGATAGGTTCTACGGTTGTTTTATATTCTCGGTTGCCACGTTTCTGCTTCCCTTTGTTGGCTACCACAAGCAATCCTTTGGGTATAAACATGTTCACAAGGTTAACGGCTTCCATCTCCGAACCACCTCCGTTGCTCCGCAAGTCGAGTATCAGCGATTGCATACCTTGTCCTTTCAGGTCGATGAAAGCGCGCCTTACCTCTTTGGTACAGTCTTCCGTAAATCCTGTCAGCTTGATATAGCCCACGCCTTGTTCCCTCATGCCGTAGTAAGGTACGGCCGGGTTCTTGATGAGCCTGCGCTTGATGTTGAACGATAGGGTCTTGCCCGTAGACGGACGTTTGACTTTCAGGCTGAAGGTAGAGCCTGCGTCGCCCCTGAGTCGGTTGCTGACATAGCGCGTGTCTTTCTTTTCCATCGACTCGTCGTTGATGCTCAGGATGATGTCGCCTCGCTTCAGACCCACCTCCGCTGCCGGCATGCCCTCGTAAGGTTCTTCTATGACGGTGTTGCGGAGCTTCTGATTGTATCTGATCATAGCTCCGATGCCTGCAAACTTGCCGGTTATCAGTTCAAGAAAATCGCCCGTCTTGTCGGCAGGATAGTACTCCGTGTAGGGATCGAGCCGCTGAAGCATGGCGTTGATGGCGCCTCCTACCACCTCATTGGCATTGAGAGTGTCTACATAGAGCAGGTCGAGCTGCTTGTAAATCTCATTGAACACGCTTAGGTTTTTGACCACGTCGAAGTTATGGTCTTTGTCGGTCTGGGCGCAGGCACTTGCCACTGACAAGGCAAGAATTGCGCATGTAAGCAATAATCTTTTCATACTGATTGGATATAACACGCCGCACGCCATTCTTTCCGACCGCAAGAGAGGGTGGGAGATGGTTGCGGATAGATTATGCAAATATACTAATTATTCTGCAACCTGTCTTCGTTGCGGCTCAATATATTTTTGTTTGGCATGCCCTTTTTCGTGCTTTGCACGGCATGGATGTATGAAGTGAATGTGCGGGAGTGCGCTCTCCGTTGCCTTCATGGTGAACGAAGACTGTCCCAAATCGGTCATGAGACCGCCAATGCAACGTTCCTCGCCGATGTTGCTGCTGCCTGACTGCTTTCGCTTGCTTGTCGTCTTCTTCTGTGCCGTTCTTCCTCGGCGTAGTCCGCTATGCCTTCGGTAAAACCGAAAGACAATCTGCTTGACATCCGAACAAAGTCAATCCGGTCTCTAATGACCGAATTGGGGTTATAGCTTTCCTTCCTCCCTGTAGGAGAAATAGTGGCCGTCGGTGACGATGATGTGGTCGAGAAAGTAGATGCGCATATATTCGCAGGCCTTTCTGATTTGTTCGGTGAGACGGTTGTCTTCGTTGCTCGGTGATGGATTTCCTGACGGATGGTTGTGGCAGAAGGCAATGACGGTGGCATTGTTGAGGAGGGCTTGCTTGATGATAAGGCGTATATCGACTGCCGTTTCACTGATACCGCCCCTTGAGATACGCTCCGAACGGATGAGCTGATAGTTACGGTTCAACAGCAAGAGCCATGCTTCTTCCACATCGAGATCTTGTAATTGGGGGTGCATGAGTTCATAGATGGCTTCAGCCGAATGCAGACTTTGCCGTTCCTCGGCCTTTTCTCTCTGCCGTCTTTTTCCCAGTTCGCAGGCCGCCAGCAAGGTAATGGCTTTGGCTTCGCCCACTCCCTTATACTTCATCAGCTCGTTTGCCGACCGTTTTCCAAGTGTGTTGAGGTTGTTGTTGCAGTCGTTCAAAACCCTCTTCATCAAGTCGACTGCACTCTCTTGGGGGGAACCCGAACCGATGAGGATAGCCAGCAGTTCGGCGTTCGATAACGCCTGTGCCCCGAGTTTCATCAGCTTTTCTCGCGGTCGGTCGTCCAACGCCCACTGGTTGATATTCAGTTTCAGCGAGGCAGCGGCTGCGCTGTGCGATGGTGTTTCTACTGTTGTGTTAGCTTCGTGCTTCGCCCGTATGCTCTCTTTCATTCAGATACAGAGGTTTCTATATGTTCCTGATGGCTGTCTGAAAAATGATTTCGTTGTCTTTGGCCTTTTTCTCGCTTTATTGATAGAATGTCTTGTCGAATGCCGAGTATTGTCCTTGTTTCATGATGCAGCGTTTCCACCATGCAGAAAGAAATCCGCTGCCGTAGCCGATGAGCTGTACGAAGGAGGCGCCGATGCTCAGAAAACCTATTCTCAGGCTGCGGTTGCGCTGTGCAGCATCGGTGAATATCAGCAGGCAGAAGGCCAGCAGCAGTAGCAAAGGGGTTGCACAGAGCCAATACCAGCGATGAACGTCATCGTAGTGCATGAGCAGTCGGCCGGCGGCTGAGGTGAGGATTAGCAAGGCGACGCCAATGGTGAAGACCGACGGAAGCAAATGCACAGGTTTCAGCGTATAGGGATATTTCTTGTAAAGGTTGATGCGTGCGATACCCGAATTGAATACCTGTCGAAAGAATTTGCGTAAGTCGGTGCGCCGTTTGTGCCAAACCCAGGCCTCCGGAAATAACCGGCACGTGCAGCCGGCTTCAAAAATGCGGATGGAAAAATCTATATCTTCACCGAAACGCATGTCGGAGAAGCCGTTCAATTTCCTGTACACATCGGCACGAATACCCATATTGAACGAGCGGGGATAAAATTTGTCGAGCTGTTTTTTGCCGCCGCGGATGCCTCCGGTGGTGAAAAACGAGGTCATTGAGTAGGAAATGGCTTTTTGAATGTCTGTAAACGAGTCGTGGGCGCAGTCGGGGCCGCCGAAAGCGTCGGCCGGCTGTCGGCTGAGTTCTGCCTCGACGGCCTGCAAGTAGTCTTCGGGCAGCACCACGTCGCTATCCAGCACGATGAGATACTCGCCCTTTGCCCGTTCAGCTCCGTAGTTGCGGCTCTGTCCCGGCCCTGAATTGGGTTTGTTGTAATAATGTATGTCGAGACGGTCGGCATACTGTTCGCACACATTTTTGCATGGCACGGAAGAACCGTCTTCAACGATAATCACCTCAAAATTGCCCAATGACTGTTTTGTCAGGCTTGAGAGCAACTCGTCTACTTCTTCGGGACGGTTGTAAACGGGAACAATGATGGAGTATTTCATGGTCATTGAAAAACCTCTGCGGCTCTTCTCCTACAGGATTGCGGCTTTTTTCAGCCCGGTCTGTGGCACGGAAGAGCGGCAGAGGAATGGTTGAAAGATGTGGAATGAAGTCCACATCAGATTGTATTTGCTGTTGAGCTCTTGGCGTTCAGGCTTCGGCGTGAAGCTGTTTTGTGCTCCGTCCGTCTTGTTGGCTTGCCTTTGGGGTGGGGGTGCTTGCCTTGCGGTGAGTGCCGTGTGCGCTCAAGAGCGTCTGTATAATCAGCCTGCTTATTCTTTCATGCGCTGCAAGTAGCTGCCGTCTCTGGTGTCTACCTGAATGAGGTCGCCCTCGTTGACAAAGAGAGGAACGCGTACTTCAACCCCGGTCTCCAGTGTTGCCGGTTTGGTGGCATTGGTAGCGGTGTCTCCTTTGATGCCAGGTTCGGAGTGAGTGATGCGCAATACGGTTTTAACCGGCATTTCCGCATAGAGTATCGTGTTGGTGTCTGCATCGCTTACCACTTCTACCACGTCGCTCTCTTTCATAAATTCCACGCCCGTAACGAGGTCTTTGGCGATAGGAATCTGGTCGAATGTCTCCTGATTCATGAAGATATAGTCTTCACCTTCTTGATAGAGATATTGATAGGGACGGCGTTCTACGCGCACATCTTCGAGTGATTCGCCGATATTGAAGCGTTTTTCAAGAACTCGTCCGCTTACTACATCTTTCAGGGTAGTGCGCATGATGGTGTTGCCCTTGCCCGGTTTTACGTGCAAAAAGTCGATGCAAAAGTAGAGCTTACCGTCCATGCGGATGCAAGTTCCTTTCTTAATGTCTTGTGATTTAATCATGATTGCTGTATTGTATTTTGATGTTATATAATCATTTTCAGGCTGCAAAGTTACGGAAAAACGAGAAAAAAACGTAAAAAGGAAGCCCAAAAGTTATTTAATTTTTGGTTGTTTGAAAAGAAAGTAGTAATTTTGCAACCCGATTTTATGTCATTCTTAGCGAATAATAACAGTATAAAATATAGTCAAGATGAAAAGAACATTTCAGCCGCACAACAGGAGAAGAGTGAATAAGCACGGCTTCCGTGAGAGGATGGCAACGAAAAATGGCCGTCGCGTATTGGCTTCTCGTCGCGCAAAAGGTCGCAAAAAATTAACTGTTTCTGACGAGCATCACGGAAAATAAGCTGCTTGTCAACAGTATAGAAGCGAAAAAGGACAGGATGGTTTCGGCCTATTCCTGTTTTTTTTATGCCCGAATGTGATGGTTAGGTACAGTCTTGCTGAACGGATAGTACATAGACGATATGCGATATTTTTTCTTCCGTTTTTTGTTTGGGCAAAGAAGATGGGGTGTGGCAGGGAGTGTTTGTGTATGTGTTATGCCAAGTTTGGCTTTTATACCATAATATATATAGGGCAGTTTTAGGCCATGCGCTCTTAGGGTAAGCCACATTGTTTTCCTGCTTTTCTGTGTCTTGTGGCATGTTGTGTGGAAAAAGGATGAATGAACAGCGACTTTCTCCGTTGGTTTCCGTCTGCATGTTTGTCGTAAGATAGTGCCCTGATACTCGCTTGCATTGCCGTTTTCTCGCCTAAATCCCCACCGTTCATTAGATTGCTAAGGCTATATTTCCCTCTAATGACATTGATTCCCTTCTTCTTTCGTTCGTTTGTCGGCATTTTGTTGGCCTTTTTTTAATTGGTGTAATTCACTACGCCTCCGACAAAACCGGCAGACAATCTGCTCGACATCCGAACAAAAGCAGTCCAAGTCTCTAATGACCGAATTGGGTTAAACCCAAATCGGTCATTAGACCGCAACACTACATTACTCACTGAAGATGATGCTTACCGACTGATTTCGTTCGATTGCCGGCATCTTCTCTGCCGTTCTTCCTCGGCGTAGCCCGCTACGCCTTTGGCAAAAGCGGCAGATAATCTGCTCGACATACGAACATAATCAGTACGGTCTCTAATGACCGAATTGGGTTTAATGGCCGATTAGGCTTAAAAACTGGTTTGTATAATTATAAAACTTTTATAAATGACCTTTGTCCTTGTGTTAATTGTCAGGGGTGATGATATTGTTTGTGGCCTGCCCTTTCGTCGGTTGTCGTGAGATAAATCATTGTGTTTTGTCTGATAGTCAGCATATAAGTGAGGCTTTTGTTGTTGTTTTGATTGGTCGTTTCTGTTAAAATTTCGTCTTTTGGGCAGAAATGACCGTAAAATTTTTATCAAAATATTGTTTATGTAGACGAAATGCGTTATTTTTGCAACGTTTCGATAAAAAGCATTTCGCAGTCTTCCGACAGAAGCTGCATGTTCAAATTGTAATGAAATGGGTATCAACCTCGTTGTTGTCTCCCATACAAAAGGGTGAAATCATGTATCGTGTCCCGACATCCGTACATGGCCGTAAGGCTTATTTCGGCACAACAAGCTGTTGCTTGATGCGCGCTTTGGTGCTGAAAGGACAGGTGTGCGAAGACAATACATTCTCACTTCCCTCCCAATCGGCTGCCCAATGCAGCACATTCTTTCAGTCATTACCATGTGAATAATCTTTTTTTCCAAAATTATAGTCTGATATTAAATTATTAATCTTCCAAACATTAAAAAGTAAACACGTATGAAAAACAAAATCATTACTTTGATGACGCTTGCTTTTATGGCAGTATTATTTCCCGTAAAGCTCTATGCAGGTGTGATAACGATGACCGTAGGCCTGGAAGTCGGCAACAACATTCAGCTGATTTTCAAAACCGCTGAAGCTAAAGCTATGACTTTAGAGGGTGCAGACCTTGTCGATGAGCAGATACAGGGTGACTATTGTATCCGGGATTATACACTCACTTCCATGGATGTTAAGATTACAGGAACCATCACTTATTTCTGTTGTAACGACAATAACCTGAGTGCGTTGGATGTAACTCAATGTCCAGAACTGGCTACTTTGCACTGTCACAACAACGATTTAGAGGCGTTAGACGTTACAAACTGCCCTGAACTGAAGGTTTTGAGGTGCTCCGGAAACGCCATGTTGGGAAAGTTAGACCTGAAAAACTGTACCAAACTGATTCAGCTCGGATGCTCTTTCTCTGGCTTGGAAGCGTTGGATGTGAGCAATTGCGTTGATCTTGAAATCTTGCATTGCTATGGAAATATCTTGCATGATTTGGCTATTACCAACTGCAAGAAACTTCAGAAAATGAACTGTTCGGTAAACTGGTTGAAGGAACTGAACGTGAGCGAATGCAAGGATCTTACCGTATTGAACTGCAATGACAACGACCTGACGAGCATAGATGTGAGCATGTGCGAAAGCTTGCAGGACTTGAGATGCGGCGGAAACCAACTGACGAAATTGGATGTAAGCAGTTGCATCGGACTTGTCAAGCTGGAATGCTACACCAACCAGATAAAAGGTGACAACATGGACAAGCTCATTGCCTCGCTCGCAGAACGTGAAGTGGAAGACAAGGGAATGCTCTATATATATCACAACACCGAAGATTTCCCTGAATACAACGTTTGTACAACCTTGCAAGTGGCTGAAGCCGTGAAGCGTGGATGGGATGTCTTGGGATGGACTGGCGATAGCTGGGCTCCGTATGAAGGCAGCGACCCGACCGGAATAGAAGAAATGACACGTGCAGAAGATGCCGACTTCACAGATGTTTATGATGTGCTCGGCCGTCGTCAGTCTGCTCTTACACGTGGCCTGAACATCGTCAAGATGAGCAATGGTGCCACGGTGAAAATCATGAAGTAAATTTCCGCAGGGCATTTTGATGCCGGAAGGAAGGCAAAACCTTCTCTTTCGGTATCGAATGCTACAGGAAATATACCTCGCTAAGATAGAATCGTAGAGTTATTTTTTTATTTATCAACTTCAAATTGTATTATTATGAAAAAGTGTTATTACATTTTTGCGTTGTTGCTGAGCTTTTGCTTGGTAGCCAATGCACAGTTGCCGGTTTTGAAGAAAGTAAAACCTGTCATGGCAAAGTCTGATGCGATTACCGCAGGATTCGGTTATGCCGACCGTTATGTTGACGGAGTGCAAGGTGTCGGAACAGGAAAGTCTGCCATCTTGGTGGGCTTTATCAAGGTAGATGGCATTAAAGGAGCGACCTTAAAGAATATTGATGTCATCCTTGCAGATGTTACCAAGGACGGAAAGGCCGCAGCTATGGTGCTCGATAAGGACTACAAGGTTGTCAGCTATGAAAATAAAACAATGGAAGCTGGCTTCAACAACATGGTGCTGACCACTCCTTACACGTTTGAAACCGATGACCCATATTACATCGGTTATCTGGTACATGGAACCACCTCCAATGGTCACCCTCTGGGCTTTGATGCAAAGGCAACCATTTCAGAAGGAAACTACATCGGAATCTTGAGTGCAGAACCCGCATTGGGCAGTACGTTAAGCAGCGAGGAAGTGTTTGACGCATCTTCAAGTTATAGTTTCGGTACATTGACCATCTTTGCCGGTATCGAGGGAACTACCGCTCTCGACAACATGGGTTATTTGCTTGGCGTGGAAGGAAACTTCAACGTGAAACCCAGTGAAAATGTATTGTGCCTTGCCCTTGTACGCAACATCGGATTGAAGGACATGGCTACTCAGGAGTTTGATGTAAAGGTAGGTGAAAACACCCAGTCGCTCGCTGCTGCAACGGCTGTTGAAGTAGGCAAGACCGCAGGTGTCCTCCTGACCGTTCCTATGCCGGCAACTGGTTCTGGCAAGGTAATCTTCAACATGAAGGGCGTTAACGGAAGTGACAACAAGTTTGCCAATGTTGCCGCTACCAGGAAATATGTCATTCTTGTTGAAGGTGGCCCATTCCCCAAAGAAACCGTGTTGATAGAGCACCTCACCACCGAGAAATGTCCTAACTGCCCAGCTGCAGAGCCTATTTTTGAAGAATATATCAACAAGTTGACGGAAGCTGGCCTTAAAGTGAGCGTTATCGAGCATCACGCCGGTTACTACACAGACGCTTTTACTATTAAGGAATCCAGCCAGCTGCTGCCTTATTTCTTCTACGATGCAGCCAATTCTGGAACATTCGCACCAGCCGCAGTGGTGAACAGATTGCCTCTCGGAGACAATACTTCATGTGCTTTCTTCCCCAGCATTGAGTCTGACGAATTGGTGAAAATCGTAAAAGATGACCTCGAATTCGGTAAGGTAGAAAAGGTTGAACAAACATTTGCCGATGGTAAGGTGACCGTTAAGGTGACTGGTAGTGTCGTAAACGGACTCGACGAAGACCTTTACATCACTGCTGTGGTAACAGAAGATAAGCTGAAGGCTATCAGTCAGGCCGGTGCTACCGGTGAATTCATCCACCACGATGTCGCTCGTCTGTTCCTTTCGGCAGCAACCGGCGACAAGGCAACGGTTAATGGCAACACGTTTGAAATTACATTCCCTGCCAAAGCTTACAGATCAACATGGAAAGCAGAAAACATGAAGATTGTGATTCTCGGTCACCGTGTGCTGAATCAGGCCAACGTGAACGATATGGAACAGCATACTGTATTGTTCTCAAGCAATGTTGCATGGGATGTTGCAAGCGGAATCGAAGATGTAACAGAAGAAGTTGCTCCTTCTATCGCTGTCAACGACGGCTACGTTACTGTTAATGGCGCATTCAAGGGTGTTGAAGTGTATGGCATGGACGGAAGCCTCGTGGCCAATGCTACCAGCCAGCGTCTTGTTCCCGGCGTTTACGTAGTGAAAGTAAACACAGGAAACGGCATCCACACAACCAAAGTTGTCGTGAAGTAAACAGACCATCTGTTTGGTTATTTCTCCTTCGGGAGAATACATGAATATCAATGAGGGCTTGCGTTTGCACCCTCATTGATTTTTTATTCCCCGTCAGTCATCAGGCCGCTAAGCCCACATTCTCCGCTAATGGTGTCGCTTCCCGGCTGCTTTCATCCCAATTCGGTCATTAGAGACCGTAGTGATTATGTTCGTATGTCGAGCAGATTGTCTGTCGCTTTTGCCAAAGGCGTATCGGGCTACGCCGAGGAAGAAGGGCAGAGAAGATGCCGGCAATCGACCGTAATCAGTCGGTAAGCATCATTTTTAGTGGGAAATGTAGTGTTGGCGGTCTCATGACCGATTTGGGTTCATCTGTTTTTCGGTATCTTGTCTGCCGTTTTTGAGGCGTAGCCCGCTGTGTTTTTGACATAACCGACAGACAATCTGTTTGACATCCGGACAAAATCAGTACGGTTTCTCATGGCTGACAGGGATTTATAGTCCATTTTTCATAGTTGTCTTTTTTGTCTTTCATGTCAAGGTTGAGAATGAATGCCGATGTCATTGGTCAACCCTGCTTCCTGCCATGCTGGTGGTTTGTCCCATGACAGGTGTCTCCTTGTCGGGCAGGTTGGCGTGAGATGCCGTCGTACCAACGATTGGTACGCACAGTACCGGTCGTTGGTACGGTGTGTACCATTGTTTGGTACGGCGTCTACCAAACAATGGTAGCATTTCCGTTCTCTGTAGGTTGCAATCCGGAGCACCGTCTTTCGGTCATCGGACGACACACAGCCAGATACTCCACACAGGACTTTCACGTTTCAGGTTATCGTTATTCATATAATTCCCCATCAGTCACGAGACGGCTAAAGCAGTATTCCCGGCTAATGATATTGCTTCCCGACCGCTCTCGTCTGTTTGTAAGCATCCTGTCTGCCGTCTTTTCTCGGCGTACTCTTCTACGCTTTCGACAAACCGACAATCCGCCTGTTCATCATCCAAACGAAATCAGGAGGGTCTCACATGAACGATTTTGCATAATTTTTCCTTTCCCTTTGTCATCCGAAATAAATAATGTAATTTTGCATCGCATATGGTTTTGAATTACATTTGGATAGCATTCTTTATCGTGGCTTTCGTGGTTGCGCTGGCGAAACTTGTGTTTTGGGGCGACACCACCGTCTTTTCGTCCATGATGGATGCCACCTTTTCCTCTTCGAAGACTGCCTTTGAAATCTCTCTCGGACTGACGGGCGTACTCTCTTTATGGCTTGGTATCATGAAGATAGGAGAAAAAGGAGGTGTCATCAATGCCTTTGCACGCTTGTTGAGTCCGCTTTTCGTCAAGCTGTTTCCCGATATTCCCAAAGGCCATCCGGCCACAGGCTCTATCTTCATGAACATCTCTGCCAACATGCTGGGGCTTGACAATGCCGCCACTCCGTTAGGTCTGAAAGCGATGGAGCAGCTTCAGTCGCTCAACGACAAGAAAGATACGGCTTCCAATTCGATGATTATGTTTCTGGTGCTCAATACCAGCGGCCTGACCATCATTCCCGTTTCCATCCTTGTCTATCGGGCGCAGCAAGGGGCGGCACAGCCTACCGATGTGTTTGTTCCTATCTTGCTGGCCACTTTCTTCTCTACGTTGACAGGTCTGTTGGTCACAGCCGTCTATCAGCGCATCAATCTTTTCAACCGCACGATCATGCTGACGCTTGGCGGCATGTGTGTGGTCGTGGCCGGAATTATATGGGGCTTCAGCCGCCTTGACGGCGAAACGATGAATGTGGTAAGTACCACTGTGGCCAATGTCACGCTCATGACCATCATCATTGCTTTCATCTTGGCCGGTATGCGGCAGAAGGTCAATGTCTATGATGCCTTTATCGAGGGAGCAAAAGATGGTTTTTCGACCGCAGTGCGCATCATTCCTTACCTCATAGCCATCCTTGTAGCCGTCGGCGTTTTTCGTGCATCGGGAGCAATGGACATGCTGATGGACGGCATCAAGGGCATTGTCGATGCACGATTTGTCGACGCCCTGCCCACTGCATTGATGAAGCCACTCTCCGGAAGTGGAGCCAGAGGCATGATGGTAGATGCCATGTCGACCTATGGAGCAGACTCTTTCACCGGGCGTCTGAGCTGCATTTTCCAAGGTTCTACCGATACGACATTTTATATTCTGGCGGTATATTTCGGCAGTGTGGGCATCCGTCATACCCGGCACGCCGTTGCCTGCGGCCTGATGGCAGACCTTGCCGGCATCATTGCGGCCATTGTCATGTGTTATTTCTTCTTCGGATAAGTTATGGCAAACCTTCAATCGCTCGCCAAAGACACGGCCATTTACGGGTTGAGCAGCATCATCGGACGTTTTCTCAACTACTTTCTGGTGCCTCTTTATACCGCCAAGCTGTCGGTGGAGAGCGGCGGTTACGGCGTCATTACCAATATATACGCCTATGTTGCCTTGCTGCTCGTGATACTGACATACGGCATGGAAACCACATTCTTTCGTTTTGCAAACAAGGAAGGCGAAACCGTTGAGCGGGTATATACCACCACGCTTATCTCTGTAGGCCTCACCTCGCTGTTGTTTGTGGCAGCCGTCGTGTTGTTCTTGCACCCCATTTCGGCATGGATGGGTTATGCCTCACATCCTTCTTATGTGTGGACGATGGCTTTGGTCGTGGCTATGGATGCCTTTCAGTGCATTCCCTTTGCCTATCTCCGGTTAAAGAAACGCCCAGTTAAGTTTGCCGTTTTGAAGTTGCTTTTCATCGTATTGAACATTGTTTTCAACCTGTTGGCTTTCGTGGTCTTGCCCTATTTCACGGGCGAAGCTACCCATGTGGGCTATGCATTTTATATCAACCTGCTTTGCACCGGTCTGGTCATGCTCTGTTTCTGGCGTGAACTTACAGGCTTCCGCTATGTCTTCGATGCGGCATTGTGGCGTCGCATGCTTCGCTATTCGTGGCCAATTCTTGTGCTGGGTATGGCCGGAATACTCAATCAGACGGCAGACAAGATACTCTTTCCGCACCTCTATCAGGGTGCAGACGCCAACAGTCAGCTCGGTATATACGGAGCGTCGGTGAAGATTGCCATGATTATGGCCATGATAACGCAGGCTTTCCGATATGCTTACGAACCGTTCGTGTTCGGTAAGTCGAAAGACAAAGACAGTGGCGAAACTTATGCCGTGGCCATGAAATACTTTGTGATTTTCACGTTGTTAGCCTTCCTTGTCGTCATGGGATATATGGATGTGTTGCGCCATATCATCGAGAAGGACTACTGGGAAGGGCTGAAAGTAGTCCCGATAGTTATGGCGGCAGAGATTATGATGGGAGTGTATTTCAACCTTTCGTTCTGGTATAAGCTCATCGACAAGACTATTTGGGGGGCTGTCTTCTCTGCGGCCGGTTGTGCCGTACTGATAATCGTCAACGTATTGTTTGTTCCCCGCTACGGCTATATGGCCTGTGCATGGGGTGGTTTTGCAGGTTATGGTACGGCCATGCTGCTTTCCTACCTTGTGGGACAGCGTAAAAACCCCATCGCCTATCCTGTCAGGTCGATGTTGCTGTACACCCTTTTGGCGGCAGTTCTTTATGTGGGCATTGCCGTTTCAAATGCCTCTCTGTCTACTTGGGCATCGCTGGCAGTCAACACATTGCTCATCGGCATCTTCGTCGTTTACCTTTCAAGGCGCGATTTCCCCTTGAGCAGGTTGCCAATAGTGGGCAAATATTTTAGATAAATCTATTATTTCAATCATCATTAAAACATAACACATGAAGAAATCAACTATTATTTTAGCCGGCTTGCTCGCTGTCTCGTCAGTGAAAGCCGACGAAGGAATGTGGACGCTTTATAATTTGCCGCAGGCAATTTATGAGCAGATGAAGGCAGAGGGCTTCAAATTGCCTTACAACGACTTGTATAACGCCCCCAATGCGGTAAAAAACACGGTCGTGAACTTTTCCGGATATTGCTCTGGAGTGGTGGTTTCGCCCGAAGGTTTGGTGTTTACCAACCACCATTGCGGCTTTGAGGCCATTCGTTCTCACTCTACCGTAGAGCACGATTACATGCTCAACGGTTTCTATGCGAAGACCTATGAGGAAGAATTGCCTAACAAAGACACCTTCGTCAGCTTCATGATAGAGCAGAAAGACATTACCGACCGCATGCGGAAACTGGGTATCGAAGACATGGATATGCAACGTCAGATGATGTTGGTAGACTCTATCCAGACCGTATTGACCGACTCTGTAAGACAAATCAACAAGAGTTACCACGTAGAAGTAGCTCCTTTCTATGAGGGAAACAGCTTCTATGCCACCACATACCAGCAATTTAACGATGTTCGTCTGGTGTTTACCATCCCGAAGTCGATGGGTAAGTTCGGAGGAGAGACCGACAACTGGATGTGGCCTCGTCAAACATGCGACTACGCCGTGTTCCGTATTTATGCCGACCCCAACACCAACGGGCCTGCCGAATACAGCGAAAACAACGTGCCATACCGCCCCAAACACTGGGCACCCATTTCTATGGAAGGCTACAAAGAGGGTGATTTTGCCATGACAATGGGCTATCCCGGCACGACACACCGTTATCTTTCATCGTTTGGAATACGCCAGATGCGTGATGCTCAGAATGCTCCTCGCGCCCAAGTACGTGGCGTCAAGCAGGCCATTATGATACGGCACATGCGTGCGAGTGAAGCTGTTCGCATCAAATACGACTCCAAATACGCCCAGAGTTCTAACTATTGGAAGAACGCTTTGGGAATGAACAAATGTATTGACTCAATCGGCATCATCGGACAGAAGCAATCTTACGAACACAAAATTGCCGAATGGATGAACAAGACGGGGCTGATGAAAGACAAACTCGACCTAAACAAGATGAAGGAGATGTACGACAAGCAGTTCGGAACCATGAAAGCCCTGACGCTTTTCCGTGAGTCGTTCGTTCGTAACAACGAGTTCTGTACCCGCGCAATGGCAATTTTGAATGGCATGGACGTTCAAGGACCCGAAAACAAGCCTTCAAAACAATACATAGAGTTCAAAGATAACAGTGAAGAATGGGATGATGCGCTTGATAAAGAGGTGTTCATCGCCATGCTCAAGAATTACAAGGAGCAGGTAGAACCGCAGTATCTGCCGGCTTTCTATAATGAAATCAAGGAGAAGTTCAACAACAACTACGAGGCGTATGTCAACTATCTGTATGCCAAGTCGGGATTGCTGAAGAAGGGAATGAAGTTCTACATCAACAAGAAGAGCTTTGAAAAAGACCCCGGTGTGAAGCTGGGCTACGACCTCATGGCGATGTTCCATAGGTTGCGTGAGGAAATGAAGGAGACTTACGAGCCTATTGCCGTACAGGAGAAGCACCTTTGTGCGGCTAAATTGCGTATGGAAGAAGACATGCCCCATTACTCGGATGCCAACTTCACGATGCGCTTGAGCTACGGCCAAGTTACCGGATTTGAACTTGGCGGTGCGCCTTCGGGTTACTACACCACGGCCGAAAGCATTGTAGAAAAGATGGACAGAGTATCGGAAAATGTAGAATATTATGCCGAACCCATCATGAGAGAGCTGCTATCGGCTAAAGACTTCGGCCCTGTTTATACGGACAAGAACACGGGAAAGATGCACCTCTGCTTCCTTACCAACAATGATATTACGGGCGGAAACAGTGGTTCGCCGATGTTTGGAGACAAAGGTCAGCTCATCGGTTTGGCTTTCGACGGCAACTGGGATAGCCTTTCTTCAGACATCAACTTCGACAGCCGTCTGGCACGTTGTATCGGTGTTGACATCCGTTACGTGATTTTCTTGATGGACAAATGGGGCAAAGCCGACCGCTTGCTCAAGGAAATGAACCTCAGATAAGGCTTTTTCTTGACCCATCGGCCGCCTGTTTTCAGACGAAAACAGAAATGGCATCATAGAACAAAGGGTTGGACTCGGTGAAGAGTCCAACCCTTTGCTGGTGTGAGGGGGCAGATAACGCAGGATGAAATCAGTCGGTAAGCATCATCCTTAGTGAGGAAGAAGGGCAGAGAAGATGCCGGCAATCGACCGAAATCAGTCGGTAAGCATCATTTTTAGTGGGAAATGTAGTGTTAGCGGTCTAATGACCGATTTGGGTTTAATCGCCGGGTACGATGCAAAAGGATTACTTTTGCATCGTATGCAAATCGTGATGTGGCAGGGTTTGCCCAATGCTCTGTGTCAAAAGACATTGAGAACAAAAAAGTGTTGTTGCTCAGTTTGCAAAGAAAAAATTGATTTTTGTGGCAGAAGTATCGTTGAAATAATTATTTATTATCTATATTTGCAAGCGAATGAGAAAGTATTGACGAAACAAGTCTGTATCATTTCAGGAAACAATTCAGTATCAAATCAACGAAAACAAAATGAACAAGAAGATTACACGTGCGTTGTTTGTCGCAGGTTTGGGCCTTGTTTGGGCTCACAATGCGGCAGCACAGGCGAGCATTCCCTATGCGGAATCGTTCGACAACCCTGGCAACTTCTCCGCTTTTACGGTGATAGATGCCAACAATGATGGCACACAATGGAAGTATGATGACTTTGAACGGTATGCCGTTTGTGAGCGAAACAGGATTGCAGATGACTGGTTGCTAACCCCGAAGTTTCAACTGAGCAAGGGAAAGACTTATACTTTGAAGTTTGTGGCAAAGTCTTCTTTCGATGGTACGGAAGAAACTTTTGACGTGAAATTGGGTACGGCTGCCGATGCCGCATCCATGAACATTACGCTACTGGGGGCACAGACGGTGTCTGAAAACTATAATCCAAAAGAGTTTACCTGCGAGTTTACCGTGGAAAATGATGGTGAGTATTATATCGGTTTCCACCTGAACACAAGCCAGCAGACTTTTACCGGAGGTATGATTGTTGACGACCTTTCCCTCCGTTCTGTGGAAGTTTCAACAGAAGTTCCTGCTCCTGTGACAGACGTCAAGTTGACTTACGATTACGATTCTGGCCTCGCCAAGGTTACATGGAAGGCTCCGACGACGACCAACGAGGGAAATCCTCTGGATCCGACAGGCCTTACCTATTCGGTATATCGTTTGTTCAATGCGCAACCGTTGGTGACCCAATTCCCCGGAACAACGTATCGTGAGGAAGTGAAAATACAGGCTCTTAATCCGGCGAACGTATATTTTGGACAAGGAATCGTGCGCTACTATGTCGTTCCGACCAATGCACAGGGAACCGGAGAAAAGGCTTATTCTAATTTCAAGGTAATCGGAACACCCGACAAACTGCCTTATGTCGAGTCGTTTGCAGGCGGAAATGTAACCCATTTCTTTGGCGAATCTCACTCTAAAGTGGGTCGGTGGTTACCCATGCAAGCCAGCAACAACTTTGTTCAAGACGGAGATGAGGGTATGTATAACTTCACAACGTCAAGTGTCGGAGAAACAGCTCTGGGCTTTACAGGACTGATTGACATCAAAGACGCTTCCAATCCGGTACTCACTTTCTGGTACAGATACATCGAATTGACAGACGATGACTTCCAAGTACAGATTTCAGTAGACGGCGGCGACTTCCAGACGCTCCGCAAAATTGATGTCGCTTCGGAAGACAATCAAAAGAAATGGGTGTATGTTTCCATTCCTTTGAAAGACTATGTAAACTCTAAATTCATTCAGATAGGTTTCTCGGAGACTACTACTTCAGAAAATAACCTACTATATGTAGACAATATTCGCATCTTCAATCAGGTTGAAAAGGATTTGTCTATTGAAATGTTGTCGTTCCCAAGCAACCTGAAAGTGGACGAGTTGCGCAACGCCAAGGTTAAAATCAATAACCGCGGAATGAATGATGTGGCAGGAACTGACTACCAAATCGCATTCTATGCCGGTTATGAAGCTATCGCAAAGATTGCCGGTACGGATATTAAGTCAAATGAAGAGCTGGATATCACCATCCCGGTTACTGCTTCTCGCTTCCTCTCTGCAGACAGTGTTAAGGTTTATGCACAGCTCGTTTACGATGCAGATGAGAATCAAACAGACAACGTTACAGACTCTACCACGCTCTTTGTGAAATATCCTCTCTATCCAAAACCGCTTGATCTCGCTGTTTCGACTGCCGGAACGACAGACAAACTTACATGGAACGTACCGGCTGCACCGCGTACAGAGAGCACGCCTGTTACCGACAGCTTTGAAGATTATGAAGATTTCACTATTGAAAACTTCGGTCGCTGGACCATGTTTGACCTTAACGGAACGACTGTTGTAGGTATTAATGACATGGATTATCCGAACAGTGGCAAGCCACAGGCTTTCACAATCCTCAATCCTGAAGCAGCTGGCATGAGCGATACGTGGAATACCCACACCGGCAATAAGCAGCTGGCAGCTTTTGGCATCATACGCTCAACCAAGAACGGATGGCTCATTTCGCCCGACCTCTCTGGCGAAGCACAGACTATCAGCTTGTTTGCAAGGTCTTACTCCAACTCTTACGCCGAGTCGTTTGAGGTGCTCTATTCTACCACCGACATGGAAATTGCTTCTTTTATACCCACGCAAGAGGGTACCATCAAGACCACGAAGGTGTGGAAAGAATATCAGTTTGAACTGCCGGAGAACGCCAAGTATTTTGCCATTCACGCTACATCGGTTGATGCTTTTGCGCTTTTGATGGACGATTTCACCTTCATTCCCGACAGCACAGGCCGTCAGAACATCGTTCTTCGTGGTTACAACGTTTATCGTGACGGAGTGAAAATAAACGAAGATGTGGTTACAACGACTTCGTATGATGTCGCTTCAGATGCAGGCAATCATCTATACCATGTCACCGCAGTATATGATGCAGGCGAATCTGCGCTTTCCAACCTTGCCGTAACCAATCCGACTGGCATTGATTCGACCGTGGTTGAAAAACAAGAAGTGTCTGCCGATATCTATGACCTTAGCGGTCGCAAGGTCGTGAATCCACGTCGTGGCATCTACATTTCCAACGGAAAGAAGATAATCGTGAAGTAAATACGGTACAATGCCTCTTCCCTCTCTTGGGAGGGAAGCAGGCATTGCCTTCTGATATGGTCTCGTTTGCCGTCCTTCTGGGTGCAGACCTGCGGCAAGACACACGACAAATGGCTTCTTTTTCGTAAGCCGATACAACGAGCGGGCGTACCTGTTATAATCATGGTGTACGCTCGCTCGTTGTTCAATTTCAATTGGTTATTATGCCGCTCGGTTTTCCGTTTCCGGCCAATTGTGATGCTTTCTGGCTGCTTTCGACCATCTGTCGGCATATTGTCCGCTGTTTCTCCTTGGCGTAGTTCGTGCACTTTCTGCGAAACGAAACCCAACCTGTTTGCCATCCGAACAGAATCCCTACGGTTTCTGATGGGCAGTTAGGGTCAAGTAAGGACGATGTCCCCCTTTGCTAAGTCTGTTTTGGTCTGAACGTGTTAAGAAATTCCCGATTTCTTAACATGAGAAATCTTTCATGTTAAGTTTTTCCGATTTTGTTAACATGTACGGAATTGATATGCTCTGATGAATTTTCAGACACATGAGACTCTCCAAATTCAACGAACAAGTTCATCAGGCGGCTGTTGATATAGTAGTTTTCTTTTCCCATTCTTTCTTTTTGCAAGAGTCCTAATTCCATGATTTTGTCAAGATATTTAGCTGCTGTCTGTCTGGAGATTTGTAAGTTGTTCTCCACGTGTTCAATTTTCGTGTACGGATGATAAAACAATCCGTTCAGGAGTTCATGATTATATTTCCTTCCAAATGCAGGACGTAATGCCCATTTATAGTCGTCCATCATCTTTCTGATACTTTTTACTAACATAATGGTGTCTTTTGCGGTTTCCTCTATACCTTTCAGCATGAACAAAATCCACCTTTCCCAATCCTTGAAATTATCCATATGGTGGTCTCTGATGGACTGTAATAGATGATAATATTCCGTTTTGTGCTTTGTAATATACCTGCTAAGGTAGAGTATGGGCAGTTCTAACAGTCCTTTGATGACGAGGTATAGTATATTGATGATGCGTCCAGTCCTGCCGTTTCCGTCATAGAAAGGGTGAATGCTTTCAAATTGATGGTGAATGATGGACATTTTTATGAGTGGATCTAATGGAGAAAGTTCATCATCGTTGATAAAACGCTCCAAATTATCCATATGCCTTTCAATCGTCAATATATCTTGTGGTGGTGTGTAAACTACGCTGCCGTCAATGCTTCTTTTTAGCTGTGTGCCAGGAGTTGTGCGAAAACCAGAAGAGTTCTTCTCTAAGATTGCTTGTATGTGTTTTATGTCATTGAGAGTAAGCAAATCTCTTTTTCTTACCATTTGAAAGCCTGTATCAATGGCCTCTCTGTAGTATAACACTTCTTTTGTTGCTGCTGTGATAAACCGGTGGTCACCCAATCCGGCATGATAGAGGTCGTCTTGGGTAGTAACTATGTTTTCAACAGCAGAACTGTCCTTGGCTTCTTGCAGTGTAAGGCAGCTTATAAGAATTCTCTCATTGGGAATCGTTTGTGCCACACCTTTCAATTCGGCAAGTTTTTTATTCGCTTTGTTCATTTGCCTTAGAACCTCTTTCGTCTCCAAATCATACGAGAGTGGGAGTGTGGGAATCTGGTATTGTGTCATCTTCTGATTATTTTTCTGTTGCTGTTTTCTCTTTTTCTGTATCTTGTTCCCTGCCCATGTAAGCCTTTATGGTTCGCCGATAGTTTCATGAGAGGGGTAAGCCCTATTACGCTTCTTTGCCCGCCCGTACAACTTCCTGTCAAATGGCGGGCAGTGAAGTGCCGTTGATTTTTTGGTAGATGTCGAGTGCATAGAGGTCGGTCATGCCACTGATGTAGTCGATTACGGCCATGATGCGCGTTTCGATGTCGGCTGCGTCAATTTCATATTGTGTACTGACGCGGCTGATGAGTTGTTTGCTGTAGAATCGGTCGGGGTGGATGACGGCATCAATCATCTGTTCCATGAGCATGTTGATGATGCGATAACCCGACAGTTCTACGTCGATGACTGGTTTGGAGTTGTATATCTGTGTGAGAGAGAGCTTTGAACAGGCCTCGTAGGCAGAGCGAACGGTGGGCGAAACGTGGTCGATGAGCGAACCTTTGAATGTTCCTGCCAAGATTTCGGCCTCGTTTTTCATGAAGGCTTGCACACATTCGCGTTCCAGCAGACCAATGACCGAGGCGCGAAGATATACCACTTTCTCGTTGGTGTCGTCTATTTCCTCGTCCAAAATACGTTGTTGTATATGTTTCTGACCTTCTTCGTCGAAGAAATTGAGGAGGAGTTGCCGTGTTTTCTCGTATGAAATGATTTTCAGTTTGTGAGCGTCCTCAATGTCCATCACCTCATAGCAGATGTCGTCGGCCGCTTCCACAAGATAGACCAGCGGATGTCTGGCATAGCGCAGAGGCTCTCCTTCGGCCGAAAGGCGGCTGATGCCCAGTTCGTCGGCTATGCGTCGATAAGTGGACTGTTCGGCCGTGAAGAAACCAAACTTGCCCTTTTTGCTTGCTGCCGATGAGGAGTGAGGGTATTTGACAATGCTGGCCAGTGTAGAGTATGTCATGACAAAGCCGCCCTCCCTTCGCCCTTTGAAGCGGTGTGTAAGCAGGCGGAAAGCATTGGCGTTACCCTCAAAGTGGGTCACGTCTTGCCAAAACTCGGCCGAAACCCTCTCTCTCAGTTGCTGACCGGCACCTTCTTTGAAGAACGATTGGATGGCTTTCTCTCCTGAATGGCCAAAAGGCGGATTACCGAGGTCGTGCGCCAGACAGGCAGCGGCTACTATCGTGCCAATCTCTTCGATGCTTGTGCCAGCCCAATGAGGGTTTCGGCGGATGATTTGCCGTGCCACATCGCTGCCCAGCGACATGCCGACGGAAGCCACTTCGAGACTGTGCGTGAGCCTGTTATGTACGAAAACGCTTCCCGGAAGGGGAAATACCTGTGTTTTGTTTTGCAATCTTCTGAATGGTGCAGAGAAGATAAGGCGGTCGTAGTCACGCTTAAATTCGGAGCGACCATCGTCTTGGTGCTTGGTTCGGGTTTCTTGTCCGAGCCTTTTGTGAGAAATAAGTCTAAGCCAATCCATAGCCTTTGAGTTTCTTACAAAAGTACTATAATTTTGCCGAAATCATTGTATTTCTGTACGGAAAAGCGTTTTCGGCCTTTGACTTACTGGTGTTGCGGCCTGTTGATGCACTTGTCCGGTGTGTTTGACGGCCGTTTCTATTGACACAAAACATCCATGCCGGTTATCCTCAGTCATTCTTAGATACCGTGCTGATTTCAATTGAATGACGAGCAGATTGCCTGTCGTTTTCGTGGAAGCGTAGCAGGCTGCACCAAGCAGAAACGGCCGAGAAAATGCCGATAGATGGCCGAAAGCAGCCGGGAAGCTGCGTCATCAGCGAAGAATGTAGCATGGCGGTCTTATGGTCGATAGGGGATTAGTCGGGAACGGAAACCTGAGCGGTCTCATGACCGATTTGGGTTGAATTGATACCATTCGTTGGTACACGCCGTACCAACGAATGGTACGGAGCGTACCAGTGCTTGGTAGTCATCGTACCAATGGCCGGTACGATGACGAGTTCTTACCTTTCCGTTTTCCCAAAACACTTCGTGAGGGTGGAACCTGTGTTTCTGCAAATTCCAACCGGTCATGAGAAAGCTTTCTGCTTTCGTCCGCTTGTCGGCATCTTTCTTTTTTTCTGATGGCTCGACACAATACAAAGCCTGCTCTGGACGTTTAATGATTATACCTTGCGTGCCTGTTTCGCGTGCAGGTGTGTATCAATAGTCGTTTAATTTTAATCAAAATTGCAGACATGAGAAAAATGTTGATGTTATCGGCAGTGCTGATGCTGACAGCGGTTGCTGCCCACGCACAGGGGCTTCGTTACGGAATTGTGGCCGGACTGAATGTGAACCAGCCTCGTGGCAATGGTGAAGAAAAGGCCAGAGTGGGAATGAGAGTTGGAGTGAAAGGTGAATATGTGCTTACAGACAGTCCTCATTCGCTGTATCTTACCACCTCTTTGCTGTTCTCTCAAAAGGGCAACAGGGAAGAACTTTTTGTTGAACCGTCTTTGGAAGAGGATGAAAAGATAACTTCGGCAGAGCTGAAAACTAATCTCGGTTACATTGAAATGCCGCTTTATGTCGGCTATCTGCGAAAGGGGACGGGCAATATCGACTTCATGCTTGAGGGTGGCCCATATCTTGCGTATGCGCCGTGGGGACGGAGCAACTTGTATATCAATGGCGAGAAAAGGACAGGAGGGGACGAAATCAATGTCTTTCATCAAGGAGGATACCGCCGTTTCGATGCCGGGCTGGGTTTAAATCTCGGAGCAGAAATTCTCGGTCATTACCGCCTTTCATTTGGTTTTCAGTACGGTTTGACGCAAAATCATCACCGGTTTGACGTCAAAGAGACGTCTTATCGAGACACCGACACATACTACAACCGCACCTTTACCCTCTCGTTGGGGTATATGTTCTGATGCTTCCGACGTGTTTTGGATGAGCATGCGGCAAATGTTCGCATGGCAAGGAAGGGAAATGCAGGCAGGCAATTTCCCTTCCTTGTTTTGTAAAAATAATGAAGAGATGTTTTTTAAGCTGTCCGTTACGGTCGCAAGTCATTTCTTATTCGTACCTTTGCAAACAAGAATACAATATCGAAACCATGCAAGAAACAAGACTGAACCGCGTTGCCCGACTGATGCAAAAAGAGCTTGCGCAGATTTTTCAGGCGCAAACAAGGATGACAAAGGGCGTGATGGTGAGCGTGACCCGCGCCAAGATATCGCCCGATTTGAGTGTCTGCACCGCTTATCTGAGTGTGTTCCCGTCAGAAAAAGGCAAGGAAATCGTCGAGAATATCACAGCCAACGAGAAGACGATACGCTACGAACTGGGTACGAGAATACGCCATCAGGTGAGAATTATACCGGAACTTCGTTTCTTTATAGACGATTCTCTCGATTACATAGACCGAATAGACGAATTGCTTAAGAAGTAAAACGCCCGTGGGTTGCCGTGACACACCATGCCTGCAACTGCAATATGGCATAGACGAGAGGGCGTGTTGCATCGGCAGAAATCGGTTTCACGGTTGTGCGTGCCCCGTGGCCATACAGGAAAAACAGAAGAAGCGAAATGAACTTTCCCTTTTATATTGCCCGTAGATACCTCTTTTCAAAGAAGAGTACACATGCCATCAATGTCATTAGCGGCATCTCTGTCGTGGGCGTTGCTGTTGCAACGATGGCTCTTGTGGTAACGCTGAGCGTATTCAACGGCTTCCATGACCTCGTGGCTTCTTTCTTTACGCACTTTGACCCACAATTGAAAGTTGTGCCGCAAACGGGAAAGACCGTTCCGGCCGATGACCCTTTGCTCACGAAAATACGCCAAATGCCTGAGGTGCAGACGGCCGTAGAGTGTGTGGAAGATCAGGCGATGGCCATGTATGGCGACAAACAGGCTATGGTCAGGATAAAAGGCGTGGACGAGAAGTTCTCCGAACTCACTTCCATCAAGGATATTTTGCTGGGTGACGGAGACTTTACGCTGCGGGCTGCCAACCTCCAATACGGTGTGATGGGGGTGCGACTGGCGCAGAGTTTGGGGCTGGGTGCCCGCTATCAGGGATTTCTTCGTGTCTATGCACCGCAGAAAGAGGGTCAGATAGACCTCATGAACGCCTCCGATGCCTTTATGGTTGATTCGCTGTTGTCGCCCGGTGTCGTGTTCAATGTTAACCAGTCGAAATACGACAGCGAGTATATCATTACTTCAATCAGTTTTGCTCGTAATTTGTTTGAGCAACAAGGAATGCTCTCTTCACTTGAGTTGCGGCTCAAGGCGGGCAGCAATGTTGATGCGGTGAAGGAAAAGATGCAGGCCGTTGTTGGTGAAAAGTACGTCATTCTCAACCAATACGAGCAGCAAGCAGACACGTTCCGCATCATGAACGTTGAAAAACTCGTGGCTTATTTCTTCCTGACTTTCATCTTGATGGTGGCTTGCTTCAACATCATCGGTTCGCTCTCGATGCTGATTATTGACAAACGTGAGGATGTGAAGACACTGCGCAACCTCGGTGCTACCGACAAACAGATTGTGCAGGTTTTCCTTTACGAAGGTCGTATGATTTCGGTCATCGGGGCTGTGGTGGGAATTCTTTTCGGACTGGGGCTTTGCTGGCTGCAGCAAAACTATGGATTGGTAGCATTGGGAGAGTCGAGTGGTTCTTTCGTTATCGATGCCTATCCGGTCAGTGTACGCTATACCGATGTGTTGTTGGTTTTCTTCACCGTCGTGGCCGTTGGCTTCTTGGCCGTCTGGTATCCGGTGAGATACCTTTCAAGGCGTTTGCTCTGAAAGGCAAACGCTGATTTTTCGTCATTTCTTTGGGGCTGGGCTACGGCTCGTTTCGGTACACGTTGATGGTGTTTCCGTCATAATACGTGTGTCGGATGAGGCGTGCGTGCGGCGGAAGCAATGGTGCGTGTGTGCCCGTTTCGGCTGTCATCGGCGAGGTTTCTATGCGTATTTCGTCCCAGAGACCCGCTTCGATGAAAGATTGATGGGTCTGCATTCCGCCCTCAACAATGAGCGTTTGTATCTGTGACTGGTAGAGTTGGTCGAGCATCGGGGCAATAGGGGTGGAGTGGGAGAGCACCAGCCGCAGCGGATTAGGGCCGCTCCAGTGGCGTACATCAAGGCGAGGATGCTCTCGTTCATCGGTTATCCGTCCCACGAGAATGGCACCGCTCTCAGCCCGCAGCTTATGACATAGCATGCGGGTAAAGGGGGTGGAGATGGTCATCGGACAACCGTTGCAATCTATAAAGCCGTCGGCTGTCTGCGCCCATTTGAGAATGATGTAGGGGCGGTGGTGCAAATGGAAAGTGAAAAAGCTGCGGTTGAGTTCGCGGCATTCCTTTTCAAGCACGCCCACGGTCACTTCTATGCCTGCGTCTTGCAGTTTCCTGATGCCGTTTCCGCATACCTTGGCAAACGAATCTATACATCCCACCACCACACGGCGTACTCTTTTGGCCACGATAAGGTCTGCACAGGGAGGCGTTTTGCCGTGGTGCGAGCAGGGTTCGAGGTTTACGTAGAGCGTGGATTGCGGCAAAAGAACCTCATCGCAGGACTTGACGGCGGCAAAGGCATTGACCTCTGCATGGGCTTCTCCGCAACGGCGATGGTAGCCTTCGCCGATAATTCTGCCGTCAGCCACGATGACTGCGCCCACCATAGGGTTGGGTGCGGCGTGCGGCTGACCGTTTTTGGCCAGTTGAATGCAGCGTTGCATGTATCTGATGTCTGCTTCCATCGGCGGCAAAGGTACGTAGAATAATCGTAAGAAGCAACATCATCAGCAAGGAATGTATCATGGGCAGTCTAATGGCCGATTTGGGTTGAACCCAAATCGGCCATTAGAGACCGTTCTGCTTTTGTTTGGATGTCAAGCAGATTATCTGTCGTTTTGCCGAAGGCGTAGCGGGCTACGCCGAGGAAGAACGGCAGAAAAGCTGCCGTCACTCGGACGAAAGCAGTCGGTAAGCAAGCTCATCAGCAAGGAATGTAGCAATGGAGGTTTAATAACCGATTTGGGTTCAAATGAAATCAATACGGTCTTGATAACCCAATGGAGATAATAAAGCGGGTCGGACAATCATCTGTCCGACCCGCTTGAGGTATTGTTCAACCCATTACTGGGTGTTTTTTCGTCAGTATTGCGTCTTCGCAGTGACTCTCCGTATTACTTAACCAATACCTTGAGAGTCGTTCCGTCAGACATCTTCACGATGTTCACACCCTTCTGAGGTTCGGTAATCTGACGTCCGTCGATGGTGTAGCGTGCCACTTCCTTCAGTTCCTTGCCGGTCGTTGTGGTGTCGAATATGCCCGTGGTATTAGACTCTACGCGGGTCTTGCCTGCATTGACAATCTTTCCTTTGTTGTCGATGACGATGGCAACCACGTACACATATTCGGGTTTGAGTGCCTTCTTGGCGATATCTTTTGCATTCACAGGTACCGTGTAGCTTACGGTTGTCGTGTTGTCGGCGGTCAATGCGCCCAATGTTGCTTGGCTGATACCGGATGCAGAGTATGAGCTTCCGATGAGAACGTCATTGAATTTGCCGAAGAAAGAAGACTTACCGTACACTCCTCCGCTAACATACGGAGTGATGAAAGGATCGTTTCCGTAACTGCTTGGCGTATCGCCAGCCAGATAGTTGCTTTGTCTCCAAGCGTTTGCTGTGCCTGTCAGGCTGTCGGCAACCAATACGAAAGCAATCGTGTAGTTAGAGGCTGTAACCGTAGAGGTTACTTCTGCCGTTGCATTTACCATTGTTGTGTCGGCGCTCCAAGTACCCTTAACGTTTACGCTGACAGACGGAGTTGTCTTGAGAGCTGCTTCAAAGTCGCTCACGATGTCGCCACCTGAACCGAAATACGGGTCGATTTGCTTGCCGTTTCTGTTGAGAGTACAGTTCGGAGCACCCTTCCAGTTCATGTTGGCGTAGTTTCCTACGTACATCGGGTCGGTAGAATTGAACTGGTGAATGGCAATACCGATAAAGCGGTTGCCGAACTGATGGCTCAGTTTTT
The DNA here is from genome assembly GCA_034183335.1 of Prevotella sp. Taxonomy (GTDB): domain Bacteria; phylum Bacteroidota; class Bacteroidia; order Bacteroidales; family Bacteroidaceae; genus Prevotella. Next base: position 59,678 of record JAXFLJ010000006.1, on the reverse strand, counting down.
CCATTCCGGCCATACCTCTTGGGCAATAACCACAACCGGTTCCGGTGAATTCTTCAACTACGACATTTTGCTGGAAGACAAGTTTTCTGATGTCTACCTTGGTCTCCAAGGCTGTTGTAGCCGTTGCAGGAGCTGCTCCGTCAATGGTTGCGACGGTTGCTTTCAGTGTGGCGTTGCCGATGGCAAAGTCTTGAGGAACGGTGAAAGGAACAGTAATGTCAGCAATACCGCTGCTTGCAAGAGCCGCAGTGCTGTTGTAAGTAGCCACTTTCGTGTCGTTGAGCATCAAGTCAATGGCGTATGCGTTGATATCTTTTGTACCGTTGTTGAATACCGTCAGGCTGGCATTTCCTGTTTGTCCGGGCATGTATGCTGCCGCATCCGTACCTATTCCGTGGAATACCACTTGCTTTTCGGGCAGGTTGTCTGACTCAATGATTAACTGGATGCTCAGGTTTCCGCCGGCATCTCCAATGTTATACCATGCCAATCCCTGACCGCCGGCACTTGCCGGATAGTTGCCATAGATATAAGAAGTGCCGTAGATGTGGCCTTTCTTGGCTATGGAAATGGGGAAGCTGGATTCACTTTGGGTGCTGGTCAGCTGTTTGTAGTCGTAACCTACCATGAAAGCATCGGTAGCCTGAATGACATGAGGTGTATCGAACATCACCGTATTCCAGCCTTTTTGAGTGCTGCTAACTGCTTTTGAGACGACATCGGCACCAATATCACCTGTTTGGGTAAGGCTTGCGAGGAACACGCGAGAAGCTCCCACGCTGTAGCACAGACCGAAACGGATGCCGACGATTTTGCTTCCGACCCACGGAGCGAGGATGCTGTCACCCATAAAGGTGGCCATCTTGTTGCTGCCAGCTAAGGCCGTGAAACCTATTCCACTTGCTGCAAGGTCGTCAGTGATGTAAAATCCCGCATAGCGTTGGTTTGCGGCAAGAGGTGTCTTGGCAGCCTTGGCAGGGCTATTATCCACAAATTGTGAAACAACGGGTGCTTTTTCCAGCAGGCCGCTTTCGAGTTTTCCGGAAGCAATGTTCTGTGCATTGATTCCCAAAGACAGCGTAAAAGCTGCCAAAGAGAGTAAGACTTTTTTCATACTATTGTTGGTTTGATTTGTATTAATTGATGTTCTTGACATTGGTAGTATTCTCCATGCTTTGCATAAGTGAGACGGCAAATATACGAAAAAAGGTCGAAAAGTATCCCGATTGCCTCGGTTAATCTTCGTTAATGGCCTGTATTGAACCCAAATCGGTCATTAGAGACCGTACTGATTATGTTCGTATGTCGAGCAGATTGTCTGCCGCTTTTTCCAAAGGCGTAGCGGGCTACGCCGAGGAAGAACGGCAGAGAAGATGCCGGCAATCGGACGTAATCAGTCGGTAAGCATCATTTTTAGTGGGAAATGTAGTGTTGGCGGTCTAATGACCGATTTGGGTTCAACCCCAAATCGGTCATTAGACCGTACTGATTATGTTCGTATGTCGAGCAGATTGTCTGCAATTTTGCAGAAAGCGGAGCGGCCTACGCCAAGAAAAAACGGCAGAGAAGATGCCGTCACTCGGACGAAAGCAGCCGGGAAGTAATACCATTAGCAGGAGAATGTAGTTTTAGCGGTCTGATGACTGGTTGTGATTGAAAGACATTCTCTTATGAAAGAATGGCTGTCTGATGTCCTAAAATTCTTTCGGATGCATGGTTTCGGATGCTGATTCTTCATCCATAACATAAAGAACCGCCGACAGACAAAAGCCTGCCGACGGTTTATGGCATTTTACAAAAATAAATTCTTAAAGGGCAAACTTATACCCCAAGGTCAGTTGGAATACGCTATTGTGTGATTTTTCGTTAAGAACGTTTTCCTTCAAAATATTGCTTACACCCCAATTATAGCGTGCATCGAGTACAACATTGTTGAATTCATAGCTTAATCCAACAGGAATCGAAAAGTCGAGAGTGTTGTAATAGTTAGAGAAGTCTGTTGATTTGCCGTTTTCCTTAATTTTTGCGCTGACATTAAAGCCCAGCTGTGCGCCGAGTTTCACTGCCAGATTTTGGGCTACATATACGTTACAGAGGACGGGGATATTAAGATAGCCAAGGTTGATTTTTCTGTTTTCAGCCTTCGAACCTTGCATAGAATAGAGCAATCCGCCAGTAATGCTGATCATGTCGGTGGCTTGGTATTCTGCTTCTGCACCTCCTATGAATCCTACTTTTTCATCATTGTCTTTGATGTCGCCTGTCAAATTAGCGATAGTGATACCTAACTTGGGCTGAATAGACCATGTTCCTACAGCTTGTTGAGCAAAAGTTGCTACTGAAGACAGCATCAAAGCTGCCATAATCATTACTTTTTTCATCATTGTTTTGTTATTAACGATTATACAAATATGTGATTATTCTTGATTCTTTTACCGCCTGCAAAAGTACACTTTTTCCTCAATGAGCCAAAACTTTTTCAAATAATCTGCTCTAAAACGCCTTTTTTTAGCTTCAACCCAAATCGGTCATTAGACCGCCAAGGTTGCATTCCTCGCTGAAGATATTGCTTCCCGACCGCTTTCGTCCGTTTGTCGGCATCTTCTCTGTCGGTTTTCCTCGGCGTAGCCCGCCACGCCTTCGGCAAAGCCGACAGACAATCTGCTTGACATCCGAACAAAATCAGTACGGTCTCTAATGACCGAATTGGGTTCAATCGGCTATTATAGGCTGTGCTGATTTCGTTTGAAGCCAAGTCTGTTATTAAACCGCCAATGCTATATTCATCGCCAATGATGTTGCTTTCCGGCTGTTTTCTTTCTCCTGTCGGCATCTTATCGCTGTTTTTCCTCGGCGGCCTACGGTGACATCGTGCCTGAAGAAGTAAAAGGTTACATGCAGAAGGAATGATTGAAAAGTAGTGAAGAAGGTCTATTGCACGGTAAACAATGCTTGTTTTGCAGACATGTCGTCGATGAGTTGACTGAAAATGGGGTCGGAAGAAAGAATTTTGCGGTTGCCTGCAACAATCATCTGACAACGTGCCCGTGTCAAGGCTACATTGAGTTTGCGGTCGATGGTTTGTCCGTCTTCCTCAAAACGGTTGGCAGAAAGGAAATCAAGCTGGCTTGTCCGTTCTACGGCGAAGGAATAAATCATTACGTCTCGCTGTGAGCCTTGGTAACGTTCTACCGTATCTATGGTAACCTCTTCGAGTCCATCGATACCCTTTTCGGCCAGTGAACGCCTGATGGCAGCTATCTGGTAACGATAGGGTACGATGACACCCATGTTCTTTTGCGGATTGAACGTATTGCCGTAAAAGCGCAGGATGCGTCTGAGCAGATCGGCCACAACGGCAGCTTCGTCTGCAAGTTGGCAGTCAACAAACAACATTCGCTTCTCTTTCAGAAGGTCGTCGAGAGCGTCTTCAGAAGGCAAGGAGTAATCAAGAGATGTTGCTTCCTGATGGGGCAGCGGTACGGCAGTCAGCCGTTCACGGGTGTAAAACATGCGTCCAGCCCATGAAGCAATGTCGGGGTGCATGCGTCCTTGTTTCCGTAGCGTGCCGATAAAAGATTTCCTGCCTTGCTTCCGCTCCCATCTCAGCAAACGTTCAAAGAGCGAATGGCGGCAGTCGTCCATGCAAATGTCGAGCAAACGTGGCTCTTCAACCTGCGAATCACGCTTGCCTTGCACCACAACGGCGGGCAATTGCTTATGGTCTCCTACCAAAACAAAGCGTCCGATGGCGTCTGTAGAGAGCAGGCCGACGATGTTTGGCTCCAGAATTTGGCTCGCCTCGTCGACTATCGCTAATGAAAAACGTTTCAACTCAAGCAAGAACGGGCGACTTTGAAGGGTCGATGATGTGCCGACCACAACCCTTGTCTGTTTTATCCGCTGACGAATGGCATCGAGCTTGGGAGTGCCTTCCACCGCATGTTCAAGCAGATAGGGTCTGAACCGAGGTTCGCAACTGTAAGTGTTGCCCAGTCGCAAGAAGTCGATGGCTGCCTCTTCGAGCATGGCGCAAATCTCGTCTACGGCACGGTTGGTGTAAGCCGTGAGTAATACGCACCCTCTTTCGTCAGACAGTTCTTCTTTGACGAGGAAGCGGAGAGCCATCGAGGTCTTGCCTGTTCCGGGTGGGCCGATGAGCAAATAATAGTCAAGTGCCTGTTTGGCCTGCAACAACACCTCGTCATAGTCAGGGTGGTAGGAACGGAATAATTGCCTGTTTGTGTCGCATTGGGGTGTCCGCTGTCCTAAAAGTAACGAACGCCGAGAGACAAAAGAAGTCATAAAGTGGTGTAAACCACGAATGGCGATGGCCGAAAATGTGTCGCTTGCGCCGTGTTCCAGCGCATAGAGCGAGGATTTCTCTGCCGTGTTGTCCTGCCAAAGTTCGGCATTATGCTGTCCGTTGTTGAGGTGTACCACCAGCTTTTGGCTGTCCATATCTTGCAATACACCCTTGAACAGGATGCTTTTACACATGTCTGGCTCGCAACCGATGTCATATCGGTAGAGAAAAACCATGTCGCCACGGCGGAAGTTGGGAAGAAAGGCATCTCCAAGATGGTTTATTTGCAATGCAATCGTATCGTAACCGCTATTGGATGAGCTGCGGCTGACTTCCGAAAGGGTAAGTCCGAGGAAGAGGTTTCCGCTTTCGCGTCGCTCCTTTACAGAACTGTTCCAAGCCTGTTTGCCGCCGTTCGGGTGTCCGTTATCTGCCGAACCCAGCTTCGCCGCCCTCATCTCACGATATACGAAAGTCATCATCCGTGTGTAATAGTCGTGTTCCACGAGCGTGAGTTGGTGCAGGGGAAGGAGCAAGCGGTCGAGGCGTGGCTTGACGAAGGTTGCGAAGAAATAGTCGTTTTTCCCTTTCTCGTTGAGCGTTTCAGGTAAAAGACGGGGCAAAAGGGTCGCAAATCCGTTGCGAGCGGCATGCAGTTGCTCGCAAACAAGCCTATTCCGGAAGCGGATAGCTTCCCGAAAGAGCTTTCCGTAATAAGCTACCGACACCAAGCCTTTGTTTGCCGGATACTTGGAATACAAAAGATTCATGGCCGTTTGGCCAGCCTTCAGACGGAAATTATAGTACAACACGCCGCTGTATAACAACAACTGGACATAGTGTTTTTCGATATGCAGACTGCCATAGGTATTGACACGGCCACTCTCTATGGAGAAGTTGCGTCCCGATTTCTGCTCTACCAGCAGACGGAAGTCGGTTGTCATCATGTCGACACGCCCTTGAATGCCCAGTCGTTCACATACAAACGAAGGTTCGACCAGGGTTTTTCGTCGGTCAAATCGGTTGGTATCAAACAGCAATCGGGCTACTTCACGAATGTTTTCGGCTTGCTGCCCGGCGGCGGCAAGAAACTTTTGGCCGTTGAAATCTGAACAGCTGCAAAATTCAAGGGCATATTGCCGAAAGGTTTCAGACATCATCTGACGGCTGCTCATGCCCGAGGCATTGACGATTTCGTCAAGGGCTGCTCCTGCAAAGTAACCCAAAAGCATGGCCTGCGACACTTCTCGTGGCATCATCTGATGAATCATGAACGATAGGGGATGGTGTCCGTGTTCCTCAAAGCAGGCGGCTATGGAGCTGATGTCTACCATATAGTCGGGTTCAACGACAATGATTTGCTCGTTGAAAAGCACATTGAGCTGCATGCCCTCATACAACTGATCTCTCAAGTAGTCGTCTTCCGAATAGTCGATGCTTATCATGCGGCCGCCGTCGGGGGTGTCTGATACGGCATGAATGGAATGATTGTCCCACGACTGAACGATGCAACGCACGGATTCTTTTCCCTCCTCCCTTGCCGTTGACGATTTTGAAGAAGGTGAGGGAAGCATTTCTGCCAAACGAGAGGGGATGGATGTGCGGAAGACGGCTGCCATCAGTACGGCCAAGGCACGCACATCTTGCATCAGCTCGTTGAACGAATAGGGCGCAGGATGGTTGCAATGATAGCGCAAACGCTGCACGGCTGCACGGTCGGTATGGCTCATTCGGAATCGTTTGCATACGTAATCAACCTGTGAAAATAGATTTCCGAAAGCGTGTTCCGTGTCTTCCAACCCTGCGTGACACGTCAAAGTGAGTAAGTCATGAAGCCTTGTCGCCAGCTGGTTGTTTTCCTCCTGACTGCCATTCTCGCCCATTTGGCGCAGTCGTTGCACAATATCTGCAACGTCGTCAAACCATTCTTCCGCTCTCTTTTCCATGTTTTTCTTCATTTGGAAGACATTGATGAGGGTTCATGCAGGCTTTTGCCACCTCATGAACGGTCATCGAATCAGTCCCTTTTGTCGGAGTTCTTCGGTCATTTCGCACAACTCTTCGTACCATTTTTCTCCAAAACGGCGAATGAGCGGCTCACGAAGAAACTTGTAAATGGGCAGATCCAGCTCCTTGCCTTTTGACACGGCAGGCCGGCAAACATCCCATCTGTCGTAGTTAAGCCCCACTAAACCGTTTCCGAACTGCTTCTCACGGATGGGGTAAAGAGCGCAGCTGATAGGCTTGCAATAGGTAGTCTTTCCGTTGCGGAAGGCTTTTTCGAGGGCGCATAGACAACAACCGTCTTTGTGGAAGGTGAACACGCAGTCCTTGTCTCCTACTATACTTGTTACCATATCGCCCTCACGGTCGACATAAGAAACGCCTTGTCGGTCGATAACGGCTTGTGCAGAGGCCGACAAATCATGCCAGACCGTGTCCAGCGAATGCTCAATGGCATCGATTTCGTCTAACTTTACGGGTGCGCCGGCATCTCCTTCGATGCAGCAAATACCCTTGCAGACATCGAGGTCGCAGCAAAAACGCTCTGTAAGAATGTCCGGAGAGAGGAGCACGTCACCAACTTGCAGCACGCCGGGAAGCCGCTCTTGCGGAGTATCATGGGGATGATGAGGGGTCATTGGATATGGAATTGCATCGTAAACTGAAAAATAACGGAAACTGCTGGCAGAACCGTGAACTTGTATTTCATGAGTTGTGAATGTATATGGAATGAGGCATGGCTTTGCATGTGGCGAGCCGTGACCTTATATATAATAGGTAGGCGAAGGCCATCTTGTATGAAACCGCCGCATCCTTGCGCCCTGTCTGCTGGCTTACCATTCAATGGGGGCAAGGCCATTGGTCGACAAATAGACATTGGTCGTACTGAAATGGCGGTTGCCAAACCATCCTCCTCTGTTGGCAGAGAGCGGCGACGGATGGACAGACTGTAAGATAAGGTGACGGGAAGAGTCAATCAGAGCAGCTTTGGAGCGTGCAAATCCACCCCAGAGAATAAATACCAGATGCTCTTTCTCACAGCTAAGCGTGCGTATAACGGCATCAGTGAACGCCTCCCAGCCCTGCCTTTGGTGGCTGCCGGCTTGATGGGCACGCACCGTCAGGGTTGCATTCAGGAGCAGAACACCTTGTTTTGCCCATCTGGTCAGGTCTCCCGTAGACGGCATTTTCTGTCCGGTATCTTGCTCAATCTCCTTGAATATGTTGACGAGTGACGGCGGAAAGGGTTGTCCTTCAGGCACAGAGAAGCTCAAACCGTGTGCTTGTCCCGGCTCATGGTAAGGGTCTTGCCCGATGATGACAACCTTAACGTTGTCAAACGGACACAGGTTGAAGGCGTTGAATATCAATTTGCCGGGTGGAAAACAGGTGCCACGGCCGTATTCCGAGCGTACAAATGCCGTCAACTGGGCAAAGTATGGCTTGGCAAACTCTCCCTCCAGTCGTTGTTTCCATGATGATTCTATCTGTACATTCATGATGGATGGTGTTGTATTTTTCTATCCGCAAAAATAAAAAAAATCCCCGATTTGAGGAAAAAACAGGGATTTGTAACTCCCGTTTTTTCATTTTTTACCGCGACATCGGCAGCCAAAAAGAATGTACGAAACACCCTCAAGCCTTAAGGTCAGAGAGGGACGGGGTGGGCAAAGTACAAAAACATTGCTTTACTCTTTATCCCTTCCCTCTCTGTCCGAACCTTCGCTCCGAGCCTGTTTCCTGTACTTTAGCGTCAGGAGATGCAATTTTTATTTTACCGGTTGTCGCAAATGAGATTTTCGCCGGTCATGTCTTTCGGCTGTTCCAAGCCCATGATGTGGAGAATAGATGGTGCCACATCGGCCAGTCGTCCGTCTTTCACGGTGGCAGAATTGTTGTCTGTCACATAAATAAATGGTACCGGATTGAGCGAGTGGGCGGTATTGGGTGTGCCGTCTGCATTGATTGCGTTGTCGGCATTGCCATGATCGGCAATGATAATGGCTTCGTATCCATTGGCTTTCACAGCCTCTATCACTTCTTTCACGCACTGGTCGACAGCCCATACGGCCTTGGCAATGGCATTGTAAACGCCTGTATGCCCCACCATATCTCCATTGGCGAAGTTGACGACTATAAAGTCAAATTCCTGTTTGTTGATTTCTGCCACGAGTTTATCTTTTACTTCGTAGGCAGACATTTCGGGTTTGAGGTCGTAAGTTGCCACCTTCGGCGAGGGAACGAGGATGCGTTGCTCGCCGTCAAACGGTTCTTCACGGCCTCCGTTAAAGAAGAATGTCACGTGTGCGTACTTCTCCGTCTCGGCAGTATGCAGTTGCTTGAGTCCCATTCGGCTGATATATTCGCCCAGGGTGTTCTCTACATTCTCTTTGGGGAAGAGTATTTGTACTCCGTTAAATGATGCGTCGTAGGGCGTCATGCAGTAATAACGCAGGTCTTTGACCCTTGTCATGCCTTGTTCGGGCATGTCTTGCTGCGTAAGTACGTAGGTAAGCTCTTTGGCACGGTCATTGCGGAAGTTGAAGAAGATAACGACATCGCCCTCGGTTATTCTTCCGTCTACATGCGAATTGACGATGGGGTGGATAAATTCATCGGTCACTCCCTCGGCATAACTTTCCTCCATAGCCTTCACCATGTTGTCAGCTGGCTTGCCCTTGCCCTCCACCAGCAGGTCGTAGGCTTCTTTCACACGCTCCCACCGTTTGTCTCTGTCCATGGCATAAAAGCGTCCCACGATGGTGGCGATGTGTGCATCGTTGGCCAGACACACCTTTTCGATGTCGGCAATGAATCCCTGTCCGCTCTTCGGGTCAGTGTCGCGACCATCCATGAAGCAGTGGACGAAGGTTTCTTTCAGGCCGTATGCCTTTGCAATTTCCAATAGTTTGTATAGATGATCGAGAGAACTGTGCACACCGCCGTCGCTTGTCAGCCCCATGAGGTGCAGTCGCTTGCCGTTTTGACGAGCATATTCGTAAGCCTCCTTGATAGCCGGATTATCCATGATAGAGCCGTCTTTGCAGGCACGGTTGATTTTTACGAGGTCTTGGTAGACTATTCTTCCGGCACCGATGTTGAGGTGTCCTACCTCCGAATTTCCCATTTGTCCGTCCGGCAGTCCGACATCCTCACCCGAAGCGTTCAGTTGCGAGTGTGCAGAAACTGCGTAAAGATAATCCAAATAGGGTGTAGGCGTGTTGTATATCACGTCGCCTTTGCCGTGTTTTCCGATTCCCCAACCATCGAGAATCATCAATAAAGCTTTCTTAGCCATAATACCTGATTGATTGTTTCTAAATAAGTGAAGGGCAAAGTTAATCAAATTAATCCACATAGCACGGTGAAGCTGACATCTTTTTGGCAAAAAAGCGTGTCGGATTGCACGCCTGTTACATGTAAGGGTATGTGCCCTTTCCCTAAAAACGGCCATTTCACCGAAGGAATATTAGAAAGTTTTGTCGATGAAATGGATGTTTTTCGGTGTTTGGGCACTGCATGAAGATAGAACCATTTTCTTGTTTCTTTCTTTGGGTTGCACAGCCATGAAAAGACAAGGGGCAACCACGAAGAGCTTACCCGTAATCTTTCGCATGCTTGCTTTGTACCCCGGTCGCTTTGGCTGAGGACGAAGATGACGCCAAAAGACAGACAGATGATTTCTTGATGGCTCATGACCGTTTTCCGAGAGGGGAAAAACAGACATCAGAAAATGGAGGACATACATCCGTGGCAAGGCCTCCGTCCATCGCCTCCGACTAATTTAGAGCATGTATTCGCCAAACAACTGAATGCCAAACTTGTAGATGAAAGTGCCTTGAAAAACATCTTTTTCTCTGTATTGCATACGCTGTAGAGAATGCGTTACAGATCAACAAATTAACTATCGGACAACGAGAACGTTTCTATTTTTGAGTGTCTAAATTGTACAAGTTTTTCTGCTGGAAAGCGACACTTTATTTTTTGGGAATCTGCAAAAGAAGTGTTACCTTTGCAACATTCAAAAACGAAAAACTAAAAGTATTTCAAAACCTCTTGACCAACTTGTTGATGAAGGGCAAAAATCTTGCCAAGAAGTAGCCCTCTATGTGACAATTCATTAGGAAAAGTCATCCGTTTTTATTCGGAGTATTTGCTGACGGCAACACCCTTTGGGAGTTGTCGAGGGAGAAAACGGCCGGTTTGAACCCAATTCGGTCATTAGAGACCTTACTGATTATGTTCGTATGTCGAGCAGATTGTCTGCCGTTTTTGGCAAAGGCGTAGCGGGCTACGCCGAAGAAGAACGGCAGAGAAGATGCCGGCAATCGACCGAAACAGTCGGTAAGCATCATCTTCAGTGAGGAATGTAGTGTTGGCGGTCTAATGACCGATTTGGGTTTACGGCCGGGATGCTGTCCGCGTGCAAGCTAAAAAACGGTTGTGTATCTTCCGTCAAGGCTGCGAACGATGCATAAGTGAACGACATACATGTACGAAACATTCTCTACATACTGCTAAATACACTAAAGACCAACGGCGTCCCCGATACGTTTCTCGCAAACATCGGGGCGCATTTTATTTTTATTTAATCACCAACTAAAACTAACAAAGTCATGAAAGAATTACTCGACAAGCCTTTATCGAGGCATTTTATGCTTCGGGAGTTTGTCCGTTCGGCCACTGCCGAGCGGCTTCGCATCGACAACTTGCCCTCGTGGAAACATGTCTCACGCATGTGCAACTTATGCATCAGGGTGCTTGAACCGATCAGGTGCCGCTTCGGGGTCATTATCCTGACTTCTGGCTACCGTTCTCCTGAACTTAATCGGGCAGTAGGTGGCGTGGAGAACTCGCAGCATACCAAGGGAGAAGCGGCCGACATCAGGGTGTGCGACCTGGAGACAGGGCGGAAGATGTTGCATTTCATCGTCCGGCACTGCGATTTCGATCAGGCCATTCTCGAACGTTCCCGACGGACAGGAGCGTTATGGCTTCATGTGTCGAGCCGTATCGCAACGACCGATAACCGCAGGCAGGCTTTTGTGTCATCTTCGGTTGCACGGAGAGAGAAACCATGATGATCTGTAACAGATGCGGAACGGCACAGCCCGAAGAGAAGTTCGAGATGATGAAAACTGGCACACGGCGACGTGTTTGCAACCATTGCAAGTGGCTGTATTATGTCAAGCCTTCGAGAGACAGGCGTATCTTGCGTGAACTTGACGAACGGAGAAAGGCACACAGGACTGACATGTGACTCTGTGTGGGCGTCAACAACAAAAAGGAAAGGCATCTGTGCCTTTCCTTTTTCTGTATAATCCCCTAATGGTTTACAATCTGTTTATCGCCCAAGCCATACTTCCGGGTTGAGCTTTCGTGTCTCGTGGCGAAGTTGGAACTGGAGGATGTTGCTGTCTCCGAGTCTCCCCAATGTCTGTCTTGCTGCCACTTTCTGCCCTCGTTGCACACTCACTGATTTGAGGTTGCAGTACACCGAGATGTAGCTTCCGTGTCGAACCATGACCACGATGGTGCCTGTGTGGCCGAAGACGGCACTTACTTCTCCCGCAAAAATCGAGCGGACGGCAGCACCGGGTTGTCCCATGATATTGATGCCTTTGTTGTCCAAACGCACGTTTCGTAGTCCGGCAACGTTGTATTGGCCGAAGTGGCTGACTATTTTGTAGCTTCCCGTAACCGGAATAGGCAGTCGGCCGCGGTTGCTTTCAAAGTTTCCGCTGAGTTGTCTGTCTACCGAGGTCATCATGACTTCTTCCCTTTCGGCTTTCTTGGCATTAGCCTCTGCCTGCTCGTTGCGTCTCTTGTCGGCTTCCGCCTTTCGTTCCGCAGCAAGCCTTTCGGCTTCCGCCTCCCTCAAAGCCTGTGCTGCCCGCTGGCGTTCTTCCGTATTTCGCTTTGCAGCTTCTGCCGCTTCAATCCTCCGTTGTTCCTCTTTGGCCTTGGCTTCGGCAATGCGTCTGGCGTTTTCACGTGCTTTGGCTTCGGCTATTGCACGTTGTCTCGCACGTTCTTCTTCACGTTTTTTCTTTGCCAGAGCTGCCGCTTCGGCTCTTCTTCGTGCTTCCTCGGCCGCCCTTTGTCGGGCTTTCTCCACCTCAATGGCAATCAACCGGTCTATCTGGGCATTGAGTGCAGCCTGCTTTTTCTGTTGTTCCGCTATGACGCTCTCGATGGTTTTCTGTTGATTTTGCAAAGTCTTGACCACCTTTTGCTGCTCATCTTGCTTGCTTTGCAAGGCACTTTTCTCCTTCTTTCCTTGATAAAGCAGATGGTTCTTGCCTGTTTTCAGCACCTCGAGCTGTCTGTTCTTGTCGTCTATTTGCAGTTGTTTCTCCTTGATTTGTTCACCCTGTGTGCGCAGGTAGGCTGCATATCCTTTCACAAAGCGCATCCGTCGGTATGCCTCTGTTAGGCTTTTGGCACTGAAGACAAACATCATCGTTTCTTGCATGTTGCGTCTTTTGGCCAGATAACGCATGGAATGAACGAATTTCTGCTTCTTGTCGATGAGCTGTTGTTCAAGTGTTGCACGCTGGGTCTTGAGCATTCCGATGTTGCCGTCGAGTCTTCGGATATCGTTTTCATATCCCTCAATGGCTTTTTGGTGGGCATTGATTTCGCTGTTGATGATCATCAGGTTCTGCAAACGCTCTTTCACGTCTTTCTGGTTGGCCTGCAACCGTCGCTGTTGTTCGGTGATTCTGCGCTGAATTTGCGAACGCTCGTTTTGCAAGCCTTTGATTTCGGCATTGGTGTAAACCTGCTTTTTCTTCTTGTTTTTTCCTTTGGCAGGCTGCTTTTTGCCCTTAGAGGCCTGCGATTTGCCTTTTGCAGTGGTCTTTCCTGTCTGTTTTTTCTGTGTCACCACTGCTTTCTTACGACCCGACTGTCGTTTGTTTGTCTGCTGTGCCGATGCCGAAAACGCCATGACTACAGCCAACATAAGAACTGCTATGCCTTTCATTACAAGCTCATTATTTTACGTAACACCTCTTCTGCGCTAACTTTTTTGTACCTGTCAGATACCTTTGTGCGCGTTTCCCATCCCTCTTCGTTGGTTGGCCTGTTCATTTTTATCTCTACTTTTACCTCTTTTTTTCCTCCCTTGAGGTTAGTCTTGAGGGTAAAGGTATGGTTCTTGGGGTAATACTTGCCGCCTGAAAGCTCTATGAAGTCTGCATATTGCCAAAAGAGCTGCGCTCCTCCTGCATTCTGATAGTTGTAGTCTACGGTGGCATCCATGATTCTTCCGTTTTCTTTTTCGGCGTTCCATGTATAACTCATGTTGCCCCTCTTGAGCATGATGGGATAATTTCTGCCCGCTGCCTCAAGGTCGACATCGTATTGCTCAAGTGCCTGTTCGCTCACACTTTGCGCTCCGGGCATGAACAGTTGGTTGCGGAATAGAGCCTGAAGGGTGTGGAAGTTGAGTCCGTTCCGGTTCAGGAAGTCCACCTCTTTGTAGCTGGCACGGATGTATTCTTTGTTGATTCGGTCGATAATCAGCACCTCGTCGGGTGTCAGTTCGATGCGTCCCACTTCCACCAGCCCCATCGGCGTGAGTTGTATTCTTATCACTTCGTCTCGTCTCATGCGTATGGTTCCGCCCACGGAAATGTCCTTTCCTCCTGCGTTCAGGGTGAAGTCAATCTTGGAAACGATGTTTTTCCCATAGTAGGCATTGTCTGATACCTTTTGAACAAAAGTCAGTTTCTGTTTCGCCTTGCTGCTTGTCGTTGCCTCGGCCGTGCTTGCCGTGCCGGTTGCCGATGTCACCTTATGTTTTGTGGCACATGCCGTCAGCATGCAGCATATGCCGATGATGATAATCTTTGCGCTTGTTTTCATTTGTGTAAACTCCTCTTCGTTGGCCTAAATATGTTAAGTATGACATGGCGTTTCAGCCTTTGGCGGGCTGCCGCTATGCCCTATTGCTTCAAGTATTTCTTCTGTTTGATTTTCTTTCGCAGCAAGTCGTTGGCTCCGTTGAGTGTCAACGAGCGTTGCCAGTACTCCATCGCGCGCTCTGTTTGTCCGAGGTTTGCGAAGATGTCGCCGGCATGTTCGAGTATGCCCGCACTTGCTTCCTCTTCGTTTTCTACCGCTTTGACGATGTATTCCTCGGCTTCCTGATACCTGCCCATCTTGAAGAGAATCCACGCATAGGTATCGAGATAGGAGCTGTTGGCCGAGTCTGCCTCGATGGTTTTTCGGCTCATGCGCTCTGCTTTCTCAAGATTCAGTTCTTCAAGACTGAGGTAGTAGGCGTAGTTATTCAGGCATTCAATGTTTTCTTCATTCCAATGCAGGCAGCTGTCGAAGGCTGCAAACGCCTCTTTCTTCATGTTTTTTTCATACAGCAGATAACCCATGTTGCCGTAAAGGTCGCTTGTCAGGTTCTTGTCGCTTTCCTCGTTGATTTGGCTTACTCCTCTTTTGTAAGCGTCGAGTGCTCCCTCCATGTCTCCTTTTTGGAAGCAAGTGACGCCCAGAAAGTAATAAAACACCATTTCATCGGGATTGTATTCTGTGCCTTCTCGTGCCAGACGCCCCACCTCGTCATAGTCTTCTGCCTGTGCTTTGGCTTGCAATACCCGCAGGCGGGCAAAGGCATTGTCGGGCTCTTTGTCGAGAATCATGGCATAAACGGCTGTAATCGAGTCGTTGTCCATACCCTTGAGCATCATGTAGACGGCTTTCATCGTGCCCATGTCGGTCACGGACTGCGAGACGGCAATGGCGCGGTCGAAAATTTGCAGCACGTGAATGGAATCGGTGTTACGCCCCTCTTGGTTGCGTATATACTGCTGCATGAGCATCAGGCGGTTTTCTTCTGGTGTGGAACGGTCTACGACAATCTCCTCCATAAGGCTGTCGGAGAGGTTGAACATCTCTTTTTCCCTGTAGTAATCTACCATCGCCACCCTTGCCATGATATTCTTCGGCTCGGCTTTGAGTACATCCTTGTATTGTTCGAGTGCCTCTTGCTCGCGTTTGTTCTGCAAGAGCCAGTTGCCCATCATTACCTTATAGTTGAGGTCGTAGGGATTTTTGTCGGCCAGAGCTTTCAGTTCCCTGAACTCTTCTTTTTTCTTTCCCTGCTGCGAATAGAGGTACATTTTCTCTATGGTGATGTTCTCCGAACTTCCCTCTGCTGTCTCCATGCGGTTCAGGACATCAAGCAGCCGCTCCTTGTCGTCCACCTTTCGGTAGAGCTGGACGAGCAGTTCGAGGGCATCGCTCCGTTTTTTGTCCATTGCCCACAGCTTTTCGTAGGTGTCGATAGCCTCCTTATAGCGTGACATCTGAAGCAATGACAGGCCGAGTTGTTCTACATAGGCGTCGTTTTGAGGACGCAGGGCGGCCGCCTTGTACATGTCTTCCACTGCAACGGAGTCCATCTGGAGTACTGAATGATAGTGAGACAACAGGAAATATACCTCTGCCGCATTCGGGTCGAGTGTGTTGCAGTGGCGCAACAAGTCGTAGGCAGCGGCGTATTCGCCTTTCTGCTGGCGGTTGACGGCCTCGAGGAAGAAGCGGTTGAACCGCTGTCGGTCGTTGGGCGAGAGGTTATCGGCAACCGTTTCGGCCATAGCCGGCTGGGGAGCGGTTTGCGGTTTGCGTGTCGAAGCGCATCCTGTCACAATGAATACCGCAGCGACGGCAGTGCATATCTTGGCAATAAACTGGGTCATGGATGAGGTCTTTATTTCTTTGTTCTTTTTTGTCGGCATACATCCGCATGGACATGACGAGACGGTTTTCCGCTATGGGGCATGGGCTGGTTCGGCTGTTGAAGCATGGCAGGGATGTGGGGACTTTCTGTCAGGAGCCGATTGGGGGAAGGAATCTTCCTGACTTTTATGCCGGACATGCCCTCGCTCTGCCGCACGAATTGGTGTTTTGCAGTTACTTCACGCCCGTGTGCCCATACCCTCCGGCACCTCTCTGGGTCTCGTCGAGTTGTTCTACGGCCACAAACTCTGCCTGTTCATGCCGTGAGATAACCATCTGTGCGATGCGTTCGCCGTCGTTGATGACGAAGGCTTCTGACGAAAGGTTGACCAGCAGCACGCCCAGCTCGCCCCGATAGTCCGAGTCTACGGTGCCGGGAGCGTTGAGAACAGTGATGCCATGTTTGAGAGCCAGGCCGCTGCGAGGCCTCACCTGAGCCTCATAACCCGGCGGAAGGGCGATGAAAAGGCCTGTGGGCACAAGCCTGCGTTCCAGCGGACGCAGCGTAATCGGAGCATCAATATGGGCACGAAGATCCATACCCGCACTCTCAGGAGTGGCATAAGCCGGAAGCGGATGACGCGAATGATTGACAACTTTGATTTTAATCATATCTTGTTTTTGATGGTTCAGGGAAGCCATTTGCCGTCAAGACGGCATCTGACCGATGCCAGACGAGGCCTTGCCATAGTTTTTCTTGCTGTTGTCGTGGTCTTGCCTGCCACCGTTTTGCCTTTGAGCCGCACGGAAAGAAGTACAAGTCATGACACGAGAAAGCCGACCTAATGGTCGGATGGCTGCCTTTCAGTGGCAAAGTTATGAAAAAACACGGTAATAACGGAATAAATAATGGAAGATTAACGTTATACGGATATTTTTCTGTCATTACCCCAATGCGCTCCTGATTGGCGCAAGGCATGAGGGCGTTTGTCGTCTTTGGCCGATGGCAAAGCTGTTGCCGGCATTGCAATGCACGCTGCCCGTATCGCAAATCTGTGTGTCGTGTCATCGTACCATTGGTTGGTACGGTGAGTACCAGCCATCGGTACGGGTCGTACCAAACATTGGTACGCACAGTACCAACCGTTGGTAGTTTTTCCGTTGTTTGCAAATGCCTTTCCGAATATTTGTTTTTCTGTCTGTCGTTTGTCGCCGTCGTGAAGGTAGATGGCGGTTCCCTTGTTGTTCCTCAGTCGCTTTTTGGGGTGAAATTTTACAAAAACAAGCCATTTCATCGGTGTTTTTCAGGCACTGTTCTTGGGTTTCAAACCCATGGCTTGTCTGATAAATAACATGTGAAATACACATGGAGAGAGTGCCGATATGCAATGGTTTGTGCAGTATTGTAACATAAATGTAACATGGATGGCGTGGGATAAAAGCAGATAATACGTACTTTTGCAACAGAAATGTAGCATTCGTGACATTTTTTACACGAACGGAGACAACACAACACACAAAATATTATGATGTCGATTACCATTATCCTGAAACTCGTGGGCGCATTAGCATTGCTCATTTATGGAATGAAAGTTATGAGCGAGGCGCTCCAAAAGATGGCAGGCCCTCAACTTCGCCACGTGCTCGGAGCCATGACAACCAACCGTTTTACGGGCATGCTGACGGGCATGTTGGTTACTGTGGCAGTGCAATCGTCAACGGCTACCACCGTGATGACTGTTTCTTTCGTCAATGCCGGCTTGCTTTCGCTGGCTCAGTCTATCTCCGTCATCATGGGTTCTAACATAGGAACCACCCTGACGGCATGGATTATGTCGGCTGGTTTTTCATTCAATATCACCGACTTTGTGTGGCCTGCCTTCCTCATTGGCATCATCTTGATATATTCTAAACGGCAGAGATATGTGGGCGACTTCCTCTATGGCGTGGCCTTCATGTTTTTCTCGCTCGGCGTTTTGAGTGCAACGGGCAAGGAAATGGATCTCGGACACAATCAGGAACTTATTCGTTTCTTCAGTTCTTTCAACCCCGAAAGCTACCTGACCATCCTCCTTTTCCTTGTCATCGGTACTGTTCTTACCTGTATTGTTCAGTCATCGGCAGCCCTGATGGCCATTACGATGGTGCTATGTACGAGCGGAGTGCTTCCCATTTATCAGGGAGTGGCTCTTGTTATGGGAGAAAACATCGGCACGACACTTACTGCCAACCTTGCCGCTCTTACCGGAAACACGCAGGCAAGACGGGCAGCCATGGCGCATTTGTTCTTCAATGTCTTTGGCGTTATTTGGGTTTTGTGTGTGTTCTATCCCTTTGTCAATGCCACTTGCAGCATCGTTGGGCTTGACCCGACGGCTACCGTGCAGCCCAATCCTATTCAGCTGTCGTTTGCCTTGGCGGCTTTCCACACGGCATTCAACATTACCAACACTGCCATTCTTATCTGGTTTATCCCACAGATAGAAAAGGTTGTGTGTTGTCTCGTCAAGCCTCGCAAGACAGATGAGGAAGAAGAATTCCGTCTTCGCTACATACAGGGAGGCATTATGAAAACTCCTGAACTCTCGGTATTGGAAGCTCAAAAGGAAATAGCTCTCTTTGCCAACCGCATTCAGCGGATGTTCAACATGGTAAGAGAATTGCTCGTTGAGCGTGACGAAACCAAATTTGCCAAGGCGTATGCACGCATTGAGAAATACGAGGGTATCAGCGACAACATGGAAATTGAGATTGCCAAGTATCTCGAACAGGTAAGCGACGCCCATCTGAGCGATGATACCAAGGCAAAGATACGTGCGATGCTCCGTGAAATAAGTGAAATAGAAAGCATTGGGGACAGTTGCTACAACATTGCACGCGTTATTTGCCGTAAGGCGAATGGTAAAGAAGACTTCACCGAACAACAATATGAACGCATCAAGCAGATGATGGAACTGGCAGACGAGTCTCTCTCGCAAATGGGAACATTGCTAAGCGGGCGCAAAGAGCATGCGGACATCAACCGCTCGTTCAACATCGAGAACGAAATCAACCGCTACCGAAACCAGCTCAAGAGCCAAAACATCACCGACGTGAACGAACATCGCTATACGTATGCTGTCGGAACGTTCTACATGGACATCATAAACGAATGCGAAAAACTGGGCGATTACGTGCTCAATGT
Source organism: Prevotella sp. (assembly GCA_034183335.1). Classification (GTDB taxonomy): domain Bacteria; phylum Bacteroidota; class Bacteroidia; order Bacteroidales; family Bacteroidaceae; genus Prevotella. Next base: position 40,482 of record JAXFLJ010000006.1, on the reverse strand, counting down.
GGTGGAAGCACGCTGCGGAAGCAAGAAACCTGACTAACCGAGTACCACGTCTAATACCATCATCAGGGCAAAGCCGCCGGCGAATCCGATAGTGCCGAGGTTGGAATGCTCGCCCTCCGATGCTTCGGGTATCAGTTCTTCGACCACCACGTAAATCATGGCACCGGCAGCAAAGGCCAGCATGTAGGGGATGGTGGGTGCCAGCCAAGAGGCAAGGAAGATAACAAGAAGTGCGCCGATAGGCTCTACGATGCCGCTCAAAGAGCCAATCAAGAACGAGCGCAGCCGTGAATTGCCGGCCGCACGCATAGGCATGGAGACGATGGCACCCTCCGGTACGTTTTGAATTGCTATGCCAAGAGACATCGCCAAGGCTGCTGCCATGGGAATTTCAAGCCCCTGTTGCATGGCGCCGGCCAGTAAAATGCCTACTGCCATGCCTTCGGGCAGGTTGTGGATGGTTACTGCCAAGACAAGCATTGCCGTTCGTGAAAGGTGAGAGCGAGGCCCTTCGGGAAGGCTGTTGCCGATATGCAAGTGAGGCGTAATATAATCTATCAGCAGCAGGAAGCCGATACCCAGCAGAAAACCTACGACCGATGGCATTACGGCCCATTTGCCCATGTCGGCCGAAATCTCCATGCTTGGGATGAGCAAAGACCACACCGAGGCTGCCACCATTACTCCGGAGGCAAATCCCAAAAGGGTTTTCTGAAGACGGGCGGGCATCTCCTTGCGCATGAAAAACACAAAGGCAGAGCCAAAAACAGTGCCCAAGAAGGGCAAAAGCAATCCTACGATGACAGTGTCCATACAATAAATAAGATGATTCGGGTGACAAAAATACACAGAATATCACAAGTAACAAAGAACTGAAAGATAAAAGTTGGGATGCCGCAGGACACATCCTGTCAAGTCACACTTTGTCTTTCATTCTCTCTTTTCCGTCTCATCCGGCCGTTGTTCACGAGCTGGCAATCTGCAAAATACCAGTTTCGTTCCGATGGCAAGCCCTCTGTGAAGACATGCCTTTTCCTTTCCTTTTTCCCCGAAAAGTTACTTTTGCAACTCGGTTGCATGTTTTTTGTTTTATCTTTGCACCGCTATCGTCTTCCAAGTCTTCATCATCGAACAACGGAAAGACCGAAAACAACGTAATGACAACATCATAAAAGCATCATAGTTATGTCACATCATCACCATCACCACCAACATCCTGCACCCCAGTCCATCAACGGTGTGCTGGTTTTTTCTATCGTATTGAACCTCGCTTTTGTCTTTTTGGAAGCCCTGATAGGCCTTTGGGTCAACTCGATGAGCCTTCTTTCGGATGCAGGACACAACTTGAGCGATGTGTTTTCGCTCATTCTCGTCATGGTAGCCTTTCGGTTGTCGAAGGTTCAAAGAAGCCGAAAGTACACCTACGGATACAAGAAATCGACCGTACTTATTTCTCTTGTCAATGCCGTCATCTTGCTGGTTGCCGTGGGAGTCATCATCATGGAGAGCATTCATAAGTTCGAGTCGCCGGCCGAAATCAATGGGGCAGCGGTGTCGTGGACGGCCGGTGCGGGTATCATTATCAACGGATTGACCGTCATTTTGCTTATGAAGGGACAGAAAAACGACCTTAATGTGAGGGGAGCATTTCTTCACATGGTTGCCGATACGTTAGTCTCTGTAGGCGTTTTGGCATCGGGCATCGTCATCTCTTACACCGGATGGTATCTCATTGACCCTATCTTGAGCATCGTTATCGCATTGGTCATCCTGCTTTCAACGTGGAGCCTGCTCACGAAAAGCGTCCGCTTGTCACTTGATGGCACCCCTTACAACGTTGATATTGACCAAGTTGAGAAGCTATTGAATGATGATGAGCATGTCAAAGAGGTGCATCACATCCATGTCTGGGCAATCAGTACTACCGAAAACGCAATGACCGCCCACGTGGTCATTGACCGGTTGGAGTATATGGAAGAAGTGAAGCATCGCCTGAAGCACCGTCTGGAAGAGGCTGGCATTGCCCATTCGACGCTTGAAATGGAAACCAGCGGATGCCATTGTCACGCCAAAGACTGCTGAAAAGGGCATCTTTCAAAAGATGGTAGCACAGCCGTTCTTGTTTGGAATAAACTAAAAAAAGAAGCAAAAGAGTTCTGTATGCAAGATAAAAATTGTATATTTGCAACGATGTAATACCCTGATGACACAGCTTTAACTATCCAACAAGAAAACATGAAACAGACGAATTTTTTGCAAAAGTTATTGATTTTCGTTGCCTGCATGACCCTTTCCGTGGGTATGACGGCACAAACCACACCCCAGAAGAAACGCCTCAAGGTAGGATTAGTTCTGGGAGGAGGAGGTGCTAAGGGAGCGGCTGAGATAGGAGTGTTGAAAGTTCTCGAAGAAGTGGGCATTCCCATAGATTACATCGCTGGAACAAGCATTGGCTCGATAGTGGGTGGGCTGAAAGCCATTGGTGTCAGAGCCGACAGCATCGAGTCGCTTTTCAGGTCGCAAAAGTGGGGTGCTCTCTTTGCGAAAGAGTTCATCGGGGGCTGCTCAGTTGAAAATTTGTTCGACAGTATCTGCCAAATTCCCGACTCCATCCACTTCGACGACCTCCCGATTCCTTTCCGTTGCGTAGCCGTTGATTCAAGAAACATGGAGGAAGTTGTGCTCGACAGCGGTTCATTGGCCACTGCCATGCGTGCAAGTATGGCCATTCCGGGTGTCTTCAAGCCAGTAAAGTGGGATGGAAAGAAGCTCGTTGACGGCGGAGTGCTCAACAATCTGCCCGTGGATGTTGTCCTGAAGATGGGTGCCGATGTAGTAATTGCAGTAGATTTGCAGCAAAAAAAGTCAAAGCCTAATCATCAATGGATGCCCAAACCGATAAAAGGCGTCAACAGTTTGTTGCAGTGGGTGCTCCTGAAACCTGACAGAACAAAGTACGAAAACAACAAGAATGTTGTGGATGTGTTGATTAATCCGCGGCTGAAAAAACATGATGTGATGTGTTTTCTGCCAGCATGTATTGACGAGATGATAGCCATCGGGGAGAAAACTGCACGCCAAAAGATGTCGGAACTCATAAAACTTAAGCGCAGGATTTACGCCCAATAGGATGCGCTTACACCCTTTTCATACTTCGCTTCCACGCCCTTTGCTGCTCGCCGACCCTTTTTCGGTAGAGCCGGATGCCCTTTGCCGGTCGGCCGCCGGGCTGGTTTGGGATTATGCCCAAGGACAAAAGGAATGGCAAGATGAGCTGCAACGTGGCAAGATGCTTGGCGTCATGGTTGTGGAAGACTGTTTGGGCAGACTCTTTTTCCTGGCTGCTTACAGTGGACTTTTAGGCGGACGGAACGACTGGGATTACTTTGTCCCGCCGATTTTCGATGCCCAGCAGCCCGACGGATACTTCAAAACGGAGGAAGAAAACATTTCACGCATCAACCAGCTCATCACGGAAAAGGAAACAGAACCGCAACGACTACAACTTAAAGAGAGTCTTATCCAGCTGCGGCAGGAGGCAGCCTGTGCTGTCAATGAGTACAAAGCGCAGATGTACGAAGCCAAAAAACGGCGTGACGAACGAAGAAAATTACCCATTTCATCGGCCGAACGGGATGAGATTATCAAGGAAAGCCAGTTCCAGAAAGCAGAGTTGAGACGGTTGCAGCAACGCTATCGCAGGGAGGCAGAAACCCTCGAAAACCGCCTTTCGGCACTCGATACCTTCATAGAGCAACTCAAACACGAGCGGGCTGTTCGTTCAGATGCCCTTCAGCGATGGTTGTTCGAGCAGTACACCCTCGTCAATGGCAAGGGAGAAAAGGCACATCTTGTTTCCGTTTTCGACCATTTCATCGGTAAACTACCGCCTGCCGGAGCTGGAGATTGCTGTGCGCCAAAGCTGTTTCAGTATGCTTTCCTCCACCATTTGCGCCCCCTCGGCATGGCAGAGTTCTGGGTTGGTGACTCGCCCAAAGGCGAAGTGCGCCGTCATTTGCATTTCTATCCGCCCTGTCGGGGCAAATGTCTGCCTATCCTGACCTATATGTTGCAAGGCGTCGAGGTAGCAACGGCCACCTCGGATATGGACAGCCAGCCAATGCCAGAGGTCGTTTATGAAGACGAAAGCATTGTCGTCGTGCGCAAACCGTCAGGATTGCCGAGCGTGGCAGGCAAAATTCCGACGCTCAACTTGCACCAGTGGTTGCGCCACCGCTATCCTTCCGCAACTGGCCCGCTCATTGTCCATCGTCTCGATATGGCCACTTCGGGTCTCATGGTGGCAGCCAAGACCAAGCTGGCGCATCAGAATTTGCAGGCACAATTTGCCCGTCACGCCATTCACAAGACATATATAGCCGTGGTAGAGGGCATCGTTCATACCCCACGAGGCACTGTTTCGCTGCCATTGCGTCCCGACTGGTTCGACCGTCCACGGCAAATTGTCGATGAAATGGACGGAAAAGAGGCCGTAACACAATATGAAGTCATCGGGACGGAGGGAGGTTTTACGCGGCTGCGGCTCTACCCGCTCACTGGCCGCACCCATCAGTTGCGTGTACATTGCGCCCATCCCAAAGGCCTCAACGCTCCCATCAAGGGCGACACCCTTTACGGGAAACCCTCCAAACGGCTTTGTCTTCACGCCTGCCAGCTTGCCTTTGCGCACCCTGTCAGCGGTCAACCCATGTCTTTTACGTGGGAGGCGGAGTTCTGACCTGTCATCATTTATACTTTATATATAAAATACATATCATGAAAACCGAAGGATATTCCACCCGACATCACGACCAACCTGTCAAGCGTTACTGCCAGACGATGGATTTGAAAGACAACCCCGAACTTATCAAAGAATACCGCCAGCACCATAGCGAAAGCAAAATGTGGCCTGAAATCATCAACGGAATCCGCCAAGTAGGCATTCTTGAAATGGAAATCTACATACTCGGAAGCCGTCTTTTCATGATTGTTGAGACACCGGCCGACTTCGACTGGGATGCTGCCATGACACAATTGGCCACCCTTCCGCGCCAAAGTGAATGGGAGAAATTCGTGTCGCTCTTCCAGCAATGTCACGAACAGGACACGTCCAACGACAAATGGCAGATGATGGAACGTATGTTCTATCTCTACAACGATGTGTAAGTCCAGATGCCATGACACTGTCGGCCGCCGCTTCCGTGTTATGCGACAGCTTGTTTTCCGTCTTGTCAGCCCGGCGGAAAGCATGTCCGTGGCTGCAAAACTTATCCGAAAGATTTGGCACTCCGCACCTTTTCCCTTAATTTTGCAGCCAAAATAAGACAACAGATGAAAATACTTATTACCGGCGCAAGTGGTTTTATCGGTTCGTTTATCGTTGAAGAAGCCCTCCGTCGGGAAATGGATGTGTGGGCGGTCGTGCGCCGTTCCAGTTCAAAAGAATACCTGAAAGACAGCCGTATACATTTTATCGAGTTGGATTTTTCAGACGAAGGAAAGCTCAGGGAGCAACTTTCTGCGCATCGTTTCGACTATGTCGTGCATTCGGCGGGCGTTACCAAATGTTTGAAAAGCAGCGATTTCTATCGTGTCAATACAGAGGGAACGAAGCACTTGGTGAATGCCCTTATCGCTACCGGTCAACCTTTGCAACGCTTTGTCTTTTTAAGCAGCCTCAGCATTTACGGGCCTGTGCGTGAGAAACAGCCCTATCAGGAAATCAGAGAACAAGATACGCCGTGTCCCAATACGGCATACGGCAAGAGCAAGCTGGCCGCAGAGCGTTTTCTTGACAGTCTCAATGCTGCCTGCGGAGGCCATGCGGCAACGCCCTGCAAGACCAGTGACAATGCAGAAAAGGCCTGCGAAGAAGCTGCAAGTACGACTTCGGCATTCCCCTACGTGGTGCTCCGCCCTACCGGAGTGTATGGGCCGAGGGAGAAAGACTACTTCATGATGGCGCAATCTATTAAAAACCACACCGATTTCTCGGTCGGATACAAGCCCCAAGACCTTACTTTTGTCTATGTTTCGGATGTTGTTCAGGCTGTGTTTCTTGCCCTTGAACGTGGCAAGACAGGCCGCAAGTACTTCCTTTCAGACGGAAATGTCTATTCATCGCGTACCTTCAGCGACCTGCTTTGCCGTGAACTCGGCCATCCGTGGGTGTTGCGCATCAAGGCTCCGTTGTGGTTCTTGCGTGCGGTTACATGTCTCGGAGAGGCCATCGGTCATCTGCGAGGGAAGGTGACGGCACTGAATAACGACAAGTTCCACATTATGCGCCAGCGAAACTGGCGTTGCGACATCACACCGGCACGTGAAGAACTGGGCTACCATCCGCAAGTCGACCTCGAAGAAGGTGTGCGCCGCAGTGTCAGATGGTACAGAGAGCAGGGTTGGCTCTAAAAAACATCCATTTCATCGGCGATAAACCGATTTACTGCCATTTCCCAAACCAAGAAAACAATGAATCCGATTAAAAATCTTTTTACGATAGAAAAGAGGCCTAAGAAAGGCCTCATGGCTTTCGAGTGGGTTGTTCTTGCTTACTGGCTGCTCACCTTTCTGATGATCATAGTCATGTACACGCGCCTTCATCATCCACAGGAAATGATATGGGGACGCATCCGTGTACTGGCCATCATCCTTGCCCTGTGGGGCGTTTACCGCATGTTGCCCTGCTGCTTTACCCTTCTTGCGAGGGTCGTCGCCCAGTTGGCATTGCTCGGATGGTGGTATCCCGACACCTATGAGCTGAACCGCTCGATGCCCAACCTCGACCATCTGTTTGCCCAATGGGAACACAACGTGTTTGGGGGGCAGCCTGCCCTATGGTTTTCCAAGACCTTCTCCCATCCCATTTTCAGCGAATTAATGGACATGAGCTATGCCAGTTACTTCCCGATGATAGCCCTTGTCACCCTGTTTTACTTTCTTTTCCGTGGCAAGGAGTTCACCCGTGTGGCCTTTATCATCCTCGGTGCGTTCATGATATACTATGTCATCTTTGTCTTCCTGCCCGTAACAGGCCCTCAATATTACTTCCTCGCTGTGGGAGAAGACCGCATTGCACAGGGCATCTACCCCAATGTCGGCGACTATTTCAACTTCCATCAGGAGCGAATGACCAGCCCCGGATGGACGGACGGCCTGTTTTATCAGCTTGTGGAAGATGCACATGAGGCCGGAGAACGGCCTACGGCTGCCTTTCCGAGCAGTCATGTGGGTATCACGACCATTCTGATGATACTTGCCTGGCGCACCCGCAACCGCCGTTTCTTTTGGTTTCTCATGCCATTCTTTGTACTGATGTGCTTTGCCACAGTGTATATCAAGGCACATTATGCCATCGACGCCATCGCCGGTTTGATAAGCGGCGTTGCCATCTATGCGCTTCTCTACGCTGTCTCGCACAAAATGAAAGGGTAAGTGGGGCTTTATCGATGCTACGGAAGCAGGCCATCGGTAGGAAAAATATTAATTCACGCCATCGTACCAATGCTTGGTACGGGTCGTACCAGCCGTTGGTAGTCACCGTACCGGTCATTGGTACACAGCGTACCAACGACTGGTAGCATTTCCGTTCTTCTTCCTCGCCCATCCGAAAGTCCATTTCTTGACCATCATGAGGCGTCATTCCGAACACTTGTTGGGAATAGTCTGCCTTGTGACAAGCAGACGAAAGCGGTCGGGAAGCAACACGATTGGTCGGAAGCGGAAACCCAAACGGTCTGATGATTGATTTGGGATTATCCCCGCAGGCTAATCGTTTTGAAGGTCGACAAGCCGTTTCTTGATGTTTCTCGGGTGGTGTTCGAGTATCTCCTTGCGCAGAGTTACCGTGTCGATGTGGGTATAGATTTCGGTCGTTCCTATGCTTTCGTGTCCGAGCATAGCCTGAATGACACGCAGGTCGGCACCTCCTTCGAGCAAAGTCGTGGCAAAAGAATGTCTCAACGTGTGCGGGCTGATGACCTTTTGCAGACCAGCCGCAGCCGCCAGCCGCTTAATCATGATGAGAATCATCGTGCGGGTAAGGTGGCTTCCCCGACGGTTGAGGAACACATAGTCTTCTTCGCCCGGTTTAATGTTCATGCGGCGGCGGTCGTCAAACCAAAAAGCCAGTTCTTCGAGAGCCTTGTCGGAAATGGGCACGAGTCTCTCCTTGTTGCCCTTTCCTATCACACGGACAAACTTCTCTTCGATAAACAGGTCGGAAATCTTCAAGTGCGTGAGTTCGCTCACCCGCAATCCGCAGGAGAAAAGCACCTCTACGATGGCACGGTTGCGGTGTCCCTCCCACTTCGTCAGGTCTACCGTGGCCTCAAGGAGGTCTATCTCGGCGGTCGAAAGCACTTCCGGCAGATGCTCGCCGATTTGCGGAGACTCCAGCAACTCTGTCGGATCGTCCTTGATTTCTTTTTCCTGTACGAGGTAACGATAGAACGAACGTACTCCGCTTAGTATGCGGCACTGCGAGCGAGGGCAAATCCCGATGTCATGCAGGGAGGCTGCAAACCGTCGCAAGTCATCCAAACGAGCCTCACGAAAGTCGACGTTCTCGCCCCGCAAATACGTCAGCAGCTTCTGCAGGTCACGCATATAGGCATCGCAAGTAGCATCGGAGTAGGCACGTTGGAGACGAAGATAGCGTCGGTAAGCATCTATGACATTGGGCGTTCTTTTCTTGTTCGTTTCCATCTTTATTCGTATTTTTGCCTGCAAATATAACGGAAAAAGTCAGATTTGTCCACCAAGAGAAATGATTTTCGCCGTTTGCCGACAACAAGAATATCAATCATCAAGCGACATGCACATCGAAATTATCAACGGGCCCAACCTCAATTTACTGGGAAAACGTGAACCGGAACTGTACGGAAGTGAAAGTTTTGAGGACTATCTGCCACGCTTGCAGGCCATGTTTCCGCAAGTAAGTCTGAGCTATTATCAAAGCAATGTGGAGGGAGAGTTGGTCAATCGCCTGCAAGCCGTGGGTTTCGAGGCCGACGGCGTGGTGTTCAACGCAGGTGCTTACACCCATACAAGCGTGGCTATACACGACTGTATATTGGCCATCAAAGCCCCTGTGGTAGAGGTGCATTTATCCAATATCCATGCAAGAGAGAGCTACCGTCACACTTCTTTGATAACTTCTGCCTGCCGGGGTATGGTCAGCGGTTTCGGTTTAGACTCTTACCGTCTGGCTGTCGAGGCATTGCTGCAAGTGCGATAAACTCATATTTTACTCGAAAAGTGCCCAGCGCAGGGCGGCTGCAAGCGGTGTTTCGAGGTAAGAAAGACCGGAACGTAGCTGCAATCTGGGAGAAAAGATGAAGTGGATATTGCGTCCGGTTTTGCCGGTTTGCGTCCAAAGCACGGGATGTTGCTCGCCTTCTGCTTCTACAATGCCCTCTTTCGGGGGCGCAATGCGCAGGCTGTCGGCAAACAACCGATACCATTCCCAAGTGACGGTGGTATCTGTCTGTGCCGCCTGCCACAAGCTGATGTAGCTTCCCCGACCCTCATCTACATATTGCGCAAAGGCCTTTCGGGCGTCTTCATCGAGTTGTTGAATGCTTGTCTGGTCTGCAATGACAACATGGTAAGGGTCGAACGAGCGCATATTTTTTGCTTTTTCCGTTGACATTTCTGTGATTTCCCACGCCTGTTCGTTCGCTATTTTTCTTGTCATTTTTCCCATTTCATCGACAAAATCCTGTTTGTGGTCGGTCAGCAAAAGCACCTGTTTTTGCGGCGTAGTTGCCTTTCCGTGCTTCATGAGAGAAAGAAATACGGTCTTCATGCCGTCAAGTTGCGCATTGTCTTCCGTACATTCCCAATACATGCCGCCCAAAAGTCCGCGGTCGATGATGTACTGACACTTGGCAGCCAACGAGCGCGGATTGTCGAATCCCCATACCAGCATGCCCGAACGGTCGGTCAGGTAGGGTACTTTTCCTGTTTCGTCCCATTGTTCTTGGTACATGCCTGCGGTATGGCGGGTCTTCACATAGCGGTGCAAAATGCCGTTGGAATGGTCTCCTCGTCCGTAAAGCGGCATGCCGAGCGTGAGTTTTTCGGGCGGAACACCATTTCGGATATGTGCCTCTACAGCCTCTTCCACGCTGATTCGGCCGGTAAGCGGCGAGCGAAAGAGTGTCGTGTGGTGTCTGGGCGGGTTTGCAACATCGTATGCCATGATGTTAATGAAGTCCATATATCGCATACATGCAGGGAAGTCTACGTATATTCCGTCGGCAATCGTTGCTGCCGTAAGGAGCTTCTTCCGACCCAATGCCTTGCGGAGGTCGCGCATGAGGAGGGTGAAATTGTCGGTATCATCGGGCGAGGAACTGATGCCGGCCTCGCTGCTGGTGGGATATTCCCAGTCGATGTCTATGCCGTCGAGTCCGTATTCGTCTACGATGCGGCGGCAGTCTTTGGCAAAAGCCCGCCTGTTTGGGGGCGAGGCAGCCATCTCCGAGAAGTTGCCGCTCGTCCATCCGCCAATCGACAGCATGATTTTCAGTGACGGATTTTGCCGTTTCAGGTGCATGACCTTTCGGAGAAATGGCGGATTTTGGATGTCAACCCCATCAAAAGTACCCTTCACGTGTCCAAAGGCATAGTTGATGTGGGTCATCAGATGAGGGTCGGGCAGTCGCTCGTTTGTCCACGAGCATACATAAGCCACCACTATTTTCTCACCCTTCGGAGTTGCCGTCAAGCAAGAGGCAACCGGCAACAGGACAGCCACAAGGAGCCATCGATACATGATTTTCATAAGAATATGCGAATAAATATCTTGCAAAGATAAAAAGAAGCGAGGACAAATGCAAGTGTCCCCGCTTCTTTATGCAGATGTAAGGCGATGTATCCGGTGAACGGACAATGCCCGGAAGTTTTCTTCTCGTTGTGTTATGTCACCTCCCAAATGTCGTTGGTTTCGAGCAATTCGGTGAAGTTATGGTAGCTTTTCTTCTCTTTTACCTCCTTGATTTGAGCTTGCACGGCCTCATCGTAGGTCGGTGCCGGCACATCCCTGATGACTCCGAAGGCAATGGGAAAGCCGTCGTCTATATCCATCATGGCGAGTTTGAGCTGTAAGGTATTGTCCTCGCAATGGGCATCGTGTACGAGAATGTCGTCAATGGTGTAGCCGTCTTTGCCAATCTCTACCACTTTCAGGCCGAAACCGTTTTGTACGAGACCGTATTCGTTGTTCTCGCCAAACACGAGTTTCTCTCCGTGTCGCACATAGATGCCGTGTTTTTTACGCCCCTCCTTGTTGTAAATAGAGTTGTAAACGCCGTCGTTGAATATCACGCAGTTTTGCAATATCTCGCAAACCGCCGCTCCTTTGTGGGCATGTGCCGCTTTGAGAATGGCTATCGTCTCGCTCGCGTCAGAAGCGACGGAACGGGCAAAGAATTTGCCGCGTGCGCCGAAAGAAAGCTCGGCAGGACGGAAAGGGTCTTCTACCGTACCGAAAGGACTCGATTTCGAGACGAAGCCGCGCGGTGAGGTGGGAGAATACTGACCTTTGGTCAGGCCGTAAATGCGGTTGTTCAAAAGGATGATATTCAAGTCGATGTTACGCCGCAACGCATGGATGAAATGGTTTCCGCCAATGGCCAGGCCGTCGCCGTCGCCGCTTATCTGCCATATACTTAGTGAAGGGTTGGCTACTTTGGCACCAGTGGCGATGGCAGCGGCACGTCCGTGGATGGTCTGCATCGCATAAGTGTTGACATAGTAGGGAAGCCGGCTTGAACAACCGATGCCCGATATGACTGCAATATTGTGTGGTGCAACTCCTATTTCGGCCATGGCCTTATGCAAGGAAGCCAAGAAAAAGTGGTCGCCACACCCCGGACACCATCTTGCTTGTCCCTTTTTGTAATCTTGTGATGTATATTGGTTCATCTTGTTTTCTGTATTTTCGGAATGTCGTTAGCCTGCGGATGCCTGTGGTGCCCGTCCTGCTGCATGGGCAGGGTTGAAAGGCTGCCGTTCGTCCGTATGGCCATCAGACACGATTCCATGTTGTCTATTTCCTGATAATTTCTTCAAATGCCTCGACAAGTTCGGCCACTACGAAAGGCTGCCCTTTGCATTCGTTGTGCTGATAGGGAACAAATCCGTCTACCTTGCCGCGCAAATAGGCCGCAAACTGTCCCAAGTTCTGCTCTGCCACCACTACTTTCGGGTAGCGTTTGAGCACTTCTTGCGTATTCTTGGGCAACGGGTTGATGTATTCAAACTGAGTGTGCGCAACCTTGTAGCCCTTGTTTCGCAGGTCGACCATGGCCGTATGGAGATGTCCGTAAGTACCGCCAAAACCTACTATCAGCAAGTCGGCATTGTCTGCATCGCCGTCAATGCATAGGTCGGGAACAGGAATGCGTGCTACCTTTTCTGCCCGCAGTCTGCACATCAAGTCATGATTTTCGGGGTTGGTAGAGATGTTTCCAGTCTTGCCGTCTTTCTCCAGACCGCCCAGAATATGCGTAAATCCTTCCTGTCCGGGCACTGCCCAGTAGCGGACTTTCGTTTCTTCGTCTCTCATATAGGGCGTATAATGGTCTTTCATGTCGGGAGTTGCGAAGTGGGGGACAACCGGTGGCAGCTCATCCATGCACGGCAGTTTCCAAGCTGCCGATCCGTTGGCCACGAAAGCATCGGTCAAGAGGATGACGGGTGTGAGATGTTCGAGTGCAATTTTTGCCGCATGATAGGCCGCATCGAAGCAGTTGGTGGGGCTGATGGCCGCTATCACCGGCATGGGTGACTCTCCGTTGCGTCCGTAAAGTGCCTGAAGCAGGTCGCCCTGTTCGCTCTTTGTGGGCAAACCTGTTGACGGTCCACCCCTCTGAACGTCGATAATTACCAGCGGAAGTTCGTCGATGACGGCAAGATTCATGGCCTCGCTCTTCAGGCAAAGACCAGGGCCAGAAGTCGATGTGGCGGCCAGCGCGCCTGCGAAAGACGCTCCGATGGCACTGGCGCAGCCGCCGATTTCGTCTTCACACTGCACCGTTATCACGCCGCAGCTTTTGTGTTTGGACAACTCGTGCAGAATGTCTGTGGCCGGAGTGATGGGATATGAGCCTAAGAAGAGTTTCAGGCCTGCCTTTTCTGCGGCGGCAATCAGTCCGTAGGCCGTGGCTTTGTTGCCGGTAATATCCATATATCTGCCCGGCAGTTTCACTTTCGATTCGATGCGATAGGTGGCTGGCACACCTGCGTGCACGTTGTGTCCGTAGTCGTATCCGGCACGGACAACCTTGATGTTGCACTCTGCCACGGCTGGCTTATGTGCGAATTTCTTTTTCAAAAAGTCTGTAACCAGTTTCAGACTGCGGTTGAACAGCCAGCAAACCAAGCCCAACGCAAACATGTTTCTGCACTTCAAGACAGCTTTGTTGTCCATGTCCGTGCCTTTGAGACAGTCTTTCACCATCGTTGTCAACGGACAAGCCACCACTCGGTCGGGGTCGATGCCCATCTCGGCCAGATAGTCCTCGGTCGTAAACTGAGCCTTCTTGAGGTCTGCCGGGCCGAAACTGTCGGTGTCGATGATGATGGTTGCCTGCGGTTTGGCATACTGATACTGGGTTTTAAGGGCTGCCGCGTTCATGCAGACGAGTACGTCGCACAGGTCGCCGGGTGTGAAAACCTTGCCCTCTCCCACGTGAATCTGAAAACCCGAAACGCCGGTCAGTGAACCTTGCGGCGCACGGATGTCTGCCGGATAGTCGGGAAACGTAGAGATGTCGTTGCCCACTTCCGCCGAAATAGTAGAAAAAATGTTGCCTACCAACTGCATTCCGTCGCCGGAATCACCTGAAAAGCGAATGACAACTTCCTCAAGTGTCTTCACTTCCATTTGTAGTGCCATAGTTTAAATAAGTTTTTGATGTGAATAAATGATTATTTGTCAATGTGGGCAAAGGTCTGAATTATTATTGATACCAACAAATCTTTTGACATAAAAAAGCCCTGAATAAGGTCTACACTACTATATATATGAGGCTGTGCAATGCAAAACAGAACCTATGCCGCTTGCTTTCGTGTCTGTGGGAATGAAAGACATCTGTAAGGAACGAAAATAAACTGATGGTTGTTGGTGGATTTGCATGCCTTGGCAGACCGCTTTGTCGAATGGAAAGTATAGGCCTGCAAACTTCCATCGGTCATTAGAGACCGTTCTGATTTTGTTCGGTTGTTGCGCAGCTTAGCTGTGGTTTTTGTCGAAGGTGTAGCGGGCTACTCCGAGAAAAAAGGACAGCTAATCTGCCTGCAATGGGACGAAATCAGTCGGGAAGCAAGGTGCCCAACGGTGAATGTGACTTAAGCGGTCTAATGACCGATGGGAGTTAAAGTAGGTAATGTGGAAGAAAATGTGTAATTTTGGCCGCTAAAATGACAATGAAGATGAGAAAGAAGACTTTCATCATGGCTGCAATGCTTTGCATGTCGGCCGCTATGGCGGTAACATTGGGGAAGAAAAGCAGGACGGCCGTGCAAATGGAGCGGCAGGGTTTGGTAGACATCAGGCAGGTAGACCCCACCATTCGGGTGAGTTTAATGTACACCCGTCCTGATAATTTTTGTGGAACGGTGCTTTACGATGACCTGCATGTGGCCTATTTGCATCCGCTTGCCGCCGTCGCTTTGGGTAAGGCACAGGCCAGACTGAAGCAACTCAGACCCGATTTGAGTCTCAAAGTCTATGACGCAGCCCGTCCGATGAGCATTCAACAGAAAATGTGGGACAAGGTGAAAGGCACATCCAAGGACATCTACGTTAGCAACCCGGCACGTGGAGGAGGGCTGCACAACTACGGACTGGCCGTAGACATCACCCTGTGCCGGCATAATGGAGACACCATTGCGATGGGAACGAAGGTAGACCACATGAGCAAAGCGTCGCATATTGACAAGGAGGGCGACCTTGTTGCTCGTCGAATTATCACGGCCGAAGCCCGCAGTAACCGCCGCTTATTGCGTGAGGTGATGCAGTTTGCAGGCTTCAAGCCCCTGCGCTCTGAATGGTGGCACTTCAATTTCCGCTCCCGTGAAGAGGCCAAGCGGTCTTTCAAGGTTATCAGATAGGGCTTGGCTAACGGCTGTTTCCTGTCATCCACGTCCCCGATGACATTTGTCAGAGGATGTTGAGCACCTGTTCTTTGATTTGTTCCAGCTCATCTTTCATCTTCACCACGATGTTCTGCATCTCTGCCTGATTGCTTTTAGAGCCGGTAGTGTTGATTTCTCTTCCCATCTCCTGTGCGATAAAACCCAGTTTTTTGCCCTGTCCGGCTTCTTCGTTCATGGTCTCCCGGAAGTAGGAGAGGTGATTGGTGAGCCGCTGTTTCTCCTCTGAGATGTCGAGTTTTTCGATATAATAGATGAGTTCTTGCTCCAGTCGGTTCTTGTCGTAATCAACTTCGGGAATGGTTTTGAGGCCTTCTGTGATTTTGGAACGTATGCGCTCGATGCGCGATTGCTCGTAAGGCTGGATGGAAAAGAGCAACTGTGCTATGTTGTCGAGTTTCTCCTCGAACTTCGCTTGCAGTGCTTTCCCCTCTTGTCCTCTGAAAAGTATGAGATTCTGCAATGCCTCCTCGATGGCTTGCAGGGCAGCCTTCCATTCTGCTTCTTCGAGACTTTCGGTCTCGGTTTTTGTCGTCACGTCGGGCATGCGGAGCAGAAGTCCGAACCAGTCTTGCGGTTCCGGTATGCCCGTTCGTTCTGAAATGGCCTTGATTTGTCTGTAGTAATTCTCCACGAGGGCAGCGTGTATGGGCGTGGCTTCGGCCTCCGCCTCTTTCTCTATCCATATAGAGAAGTCTACTTTGCCTCTGATGAGCCGTTTGGAGATAAGCTGGCGCATTTCCATTTCTTTCTCTCTGTAAAGTGGGGCGATGCGTGCCGACAAGTCGAGAGACTTGCTATTGAGCGACTTGATTTCGACGTGTATCTTCTTCTCGTTGTATAATGCGACTGCCTTTCCGTAGCCGGTCATTGAAAGTATCATAACTCTTGTCTTGTTAAATTTCTGCAAATGTACGCAATTCTACGGAAAAAAGCGTATTTTTGCACTTTAATTTATTGGATGAAATCCCAAGATGTCGTGCATATTACATATTGAGACGAGCACCAACGTTTGCTCTGTTGCAGTGAGCGAAGGCGGCAGTTGCATCTTTGAGAGGGAAGACCGGAACGGCCCTAACCATGCCGTGAGGCTCGGAACCTTTGTAGACGAAGCCCTTTCTTTTGTCGATGGCGACGGAATGACACTTGAAGCCGTCGGTGTCAGTGGCGGCCCCGGTTCATATACAGGCTTGCGCATCGGCACGTCGATGGCCAAAGGCATCTGCTATGGCCGCAACGTGCCCCTTGTCAGCGTGCCCACGCCAGAGCTTTTGTGCGTTCCGGTGTTGCTCTTGCATGAGGAATTGGAGGACGAAGCCTTGTTTTGTCCCATGCTCGATGCCCGCAGGATGGAGGTGTATGCCGCTGTTTACGACCGCTCTTTGCGTCCGTTGAGAGACATCGGGGCAGATATTGTGGACGAAAATACCTACACGGAGTTTCTTGACAAGGCTCCCGTGTACTTCTTCGGCAATGGTTCGTCCAAGTGCAGGGACATCATCCGCCACCCCAACGCACGTTTCTTGGAAGACATTGAACCGCTGGCCAAGTGGATGTTCCCGCTCGTTGACAAGCGGTTGGCGGCCGGAAAATGCGAGGATGTGGCCTACTACGTACCGTTTTACTTGAAGGATTTTGTGGCCAAGACGCCCAAGAAAATGCTGTAAAGCCAATCAAAGAATAGGAATATGAATATAGAAGGACTGGATTATAATACCCAACGTGCCCAATTGATTATGCCGGAGTACGGCAGGGAAATACAAATGATGGTAGACTATGCCGTGGGTCTCCCCACCAAAGAAGAGAGACAGCGATGCGCCCAATCCATCATTGCGGTCATGGCTGTGATGGCTCCGCAGAACAAAGAGAATGCCGACTTCGAGCAAAAGCTATGGAATCATCTTGCATTGATGAGCAATTTTCAGCTCGATATTGACTATCCGTATGATGTTTCGCAGGCACTCAACATTGCCAAGAAGCCCGAACCTATGCCGTATCCTATGCAAAACATTCCCGTAAGGCATTATGGCAGCATGCTGTTTGACATCTTCGAGAAGCTGAAAGGCATGCCGGCAGGTGCCGAAAGAGATGAACTGGTGAAGATGACGGCCAACCAGATGAAGCGAAACCTCGTGCAATGGGGGCATGGTTCGTCGGCCAACGAGAAGGTGGCGTCGGACTTGGCGCGCTTCACAGACGGCAAAATCCAGCTTGACATAGACACTTTCGTCTTCAGCAAGATTACCACAGAGCAGCCCAAACCGGAGAAAACGAAGAAGCGTAAATAGTAAAAAGAAGACTTCATGGAATCATTTATCATCGAAGGAGGACATGCCTTGCGTGGTACGATAACACCGCAAGGAGCCAAGAACGAGGCTTTGGAGGTGATTTGTGCCACGCTTCTGACTGATGAAAAGGTATATTTGAACAATATTCCCAATATACTCGATGTCGTCAATCTTATCCACTTGTTGAAAGATATGGGAGTGGAAGTTGAACAGACCGCGCCCAACGACTATGTATTTCAGGCCAAGACGCTCAACCTCGACTACCTGAGCAGCATCGAGTTTGTCAGGAAATGTGCTTCGCTCAGGGGCAGCGTGTTGACCATCGGCCCTCTTCTGGCGCGCTTTCATCGGGCAACGGTGGCCACGCCGGGCGGCGACAAGATAGGAAGAAGGCGTCTTGACACCCACTTCTTGGGATTCAAGGCTCTTGGCGCAAGGTTTGAACATGTGCCCAAACGCAATGTCTTCGACATCAAGGCAGATGGTTTGAAGGGTTGCTACATGCTTCTCGACGAGGCTTCTGTCACCGGAACGGCTAACATCATCATGGCTTCGGTGCTTGCACAAGGAACAACCACCATCTATAATGCGGCCTGTGAACCCTATATTCAGCAACTTTGCCGTTGCCTTAACGGCATGGGAGCAGACATCAGGGGCATTGGCTCGAACCTGCTGACCATTAACGGCGTGACCAAACTGCACGGAACGACCCACAGGGTGTTGCCCGACATGATAGAAGTAGGCTCGTTTATCGGCATGGCAGCCATGGTCGGAGACGGAATTCGTATCAAAGACGTATCGTTGAAAGACCTCGGCATCATCCCGGACACGTTCCGCCGGCTCGGCATTTGCATCGAGACAGATGGTGACGACCTGATTGTGCCGTCGCAAAGACATTATGTCATCGACTCGTTTATCGACGGTTCGACCATGACTATTGCCGATGCGCCGTGGCCGGGGCTGACACCCGACCTCATCTCCGTGCTTATCGTGGTGGCCACGCAGGCCAAAGGCAGCGTGCTCTTTCATCAAAAGATGTTTGAAAGCCGCCTTTTCTTTACTGACAAGCTCATCGACATGGGAGCGCAAATTATTCTATGCGACCCCCATCGGGCTGTGGTCGTGGGGCACGACAAGAAGAAAAAGCTCCGTGCAGGTCGCATGACGAGTCCCGATATACGTGCAGGCATCGCCCTGCTCATCGCCGCCTTGAGCGCAAAGGGTACCAGCCGGATAGACAACATAGCCCAGATAGACCGGGGATATGAATGTATCGAGGAGCGACTCAATGCGCTCGGTGCCAAAATTTACCGTCAAAAAGTGTGCAACGTTTAGTCTTTCTCACGGATATTCCGCAGCAAGGACAGTTGAAAAAGAAACCACCGGGATGATAAAAGCAGAAGAGGTCTACCGCATCGGGCGTATCGGCAAACCCCACGGAGTTCAGGGCGAGGTGTCGTTGCAGTTTGACGACGATGTGTTCGACCGTGTGGAGGCCGACTATCTGATACTCAATGTTGACGAGATACTCGTTCCCTTTTACATGGAGGCATACCGTTTCCGTTCCCAGACCATTGCTTTGGTGAAGTTCTGCGATGTCGATTCGCAAGAAAAGGCACGCCGGCTTACAGGCTGCGAAGTATTCTTCCCGCGCTGTTTGTCCGACAATGAAGAAGGCATTGGCGGCTGGTCGGAGATTGTGGGCTATCGGTTGGTCGATGCCGGTTCGGCAAATGTCGTGGGAAATATATGCTCTGTCGACGACACGACAGCCAATATACTCTTTGAAGTGGAAACCCCTGCGGGGAGAACAGTGCTTATCCCGGCTTCGGAAGAGTTGATAACAGAGGTGGATAAGCAGCAACGTCTCATTCAAATCAACCTGCCGCAAGGCATATTAGACTTGGATTAATGCGATG
Source organism: Prevotella sp. (assembly GCA_034183335.1). Lineage (GTDB taxonomy): Bacteria > Bacteroidota > Bacteroidia > Bacteroidales > Bacteroidaceae > Prevotella. The sequence continues at coordinate 21,110 of JAXFLJ010000006.1, read as the reverse complement.
AAACAGCAAATTTGCATTCTCGGAAGTACAGGCTCGATAGGCACGCAGGCCTTAGAAGTCATCAGTCAATACCAAGACCGATACGAGGTTTATTGCCTCACGGCCAACAACAGGGTGAAAGAGCTTGCCCAACAGGCACGCATCTTCAAGCCTGCCGCTGTAGTAATAGCCAATGAAGAGCATTACGGCGAACTGAAAAACCTCCTTGCCGACCTGCCCGAAATCAAGGTTTACGCCGGAAAGGAGGCTCTTGAGCAAATCGTGGAGGCAGAACCCATCGACATGGTGCTCACCGCTACCGTGGGATTTGCAGGCCTTCCGCCCACCATCCGTGCCATCAAGGCACGCAAGAAGATATGTCTGGCCAACAAGGAGACACTCGTGGTGGCCGGCGAACTCATCTGCCAACTGGCAGACGAGTATCAAGTGCCCATCCTTCCGGTAGACAGTGAACACTCGGCTATCTTCCAAAGCCTGATGGGAGAGGGCGACAACGAAATAGAAAAGATATTGCTCACTTGTTCGGGAGGCCCTTTCCGCAAGTTCACCGCCGAACAGTTGCAGACCGTCAAGGCTGCCGATGCGCTCAGACATCCCACGTGGGACATGGGAAACAAGATTACCATAGACTCGGCAACACTCATGAACAAAGGCTTTGAGGTCATAGAAGCGAAGTGGCTTTTTGATGTTCCGGTGTCGAAGATACAAGTATTGATACATCCGCAGAGCATTGTTCACAGCGCAGTGCAGTTTGTCGACGGCGGTGTCAAGGCACAACTGGGCATCCCCGACATGAAGTTGCCCATTCAGTATGCTTTCTCTTTCCCTCACAGACTTCCGCTCTCGCAGCCCCGCCTTGACCTTTTCGCCCAGCCTTTGGAGTTTTTCGAGCCTGATACGGACAAGTTCCGCTGCCTGTCTTTGGCTTTCGAGGCGATGGAGAAAGGCGGAAACATGCCCTGTATACTCAATGCTGCCAACGAAATTGTCAACCGTGCCTTCCTCGAAGACCGTTGTCCGTTCCTTCGCATGGGCGAAATCATCGAGCATACGATGCAGCGTGTGCCCTTCGACGATGGCCCCACATACGACACCTATCTGCAAACCGATGCCGAGGCGAGGCGTGTGGCCGCTGAATTGGTCGGATAACGGCAAAGGGTTATACATATCATCATAAGGAATTATACAGATAAATATAAAGGGATTAGTCAAACCAATAAGATTCACGGAGCAGAAAAGGTCTTGGGAGAATAGCACAGCCTGAACCCGCAACAAGACCATACGCTCACACAAACATTAATAAGTCAATATGGAAGAATTTCTCATCAGATTGTTACAATTCATCTTGTCCATTTCGTTGCTCATTCTTTTGCACGAGGGCGGACACTTCTTTTTCTCCAAGCTCTTCGGAGTTCGTGTCGAAAAGTTCTACCTTTTCTTCGACCCGTGGTTCCATCTCTTTCAGTGGAAACCCAAGAAGAGCGACACAACCTACGGCATAGGATGGCTGCCTTTGGGCGGTTACTGCAAGATTTCGGGAATGATTGACGAGTCGATGGACACCGAACAGATGAAGAAACCTCCCCAGCCATACGAGTTCCGCAGCAAACCGGCCTGGCAAAGATTGCTGATTATGATTGGCGGAGTGCTCGTCAACTTCCTGCTGGCACTCTTTATCTACTCGATGGTACTTTTCCATTGGGGCGATAATTACATTGCCACTAAGGATATGACCTACGGAATGAAGTTCAACAGTGAGGCGAAGCGGCTCGGTTTTCAAGATGGCGACATCTTGCTGGGCACTAACGAGAAGCCCTTTACCAAGTTCGACGTCGACCTTTACCGCCAGTTGTCTACGGCCAAGTGCGTGGATATTGTGCGAGACGGCAAGCCCATGTCGGTGAATCTTCCCGGAGAACTTAACCTCTTGGATATGATTAAGTCGCAACCCTCGTTTGTCCGTCCGCTCATTCCTGCCGAGATAGACAGCGTGATGCCTGCCACGCCTGCCCAGAAGGCCGGCATGAAGAAAGGAGACAAAATACTTTCTATCAACGGAAAGGCGGTAGATTCGTGGAATGAATTTGCCGATCAGGTAGCTATCTTAGACGATGTGCTGGCTGCGGCCAAGTCGCCTGCCGACAGCCTGAAGGCTCGCACCGTCTCTATTGTCTACTTGTCGAAGGCCACGCAAAGCCCCGACACGGTGAAGATGGTCATGAGTCCCGACCTGAAAATGGGCGTTGGACAAACCAGTATCTTCTCATATTACAAGGAGACGCACCTCTCTTATGGCTTCTTCGAGAGTTTCCCGGCGGGTATCGGCTATGGAGTGGGCGTATTGAAGGGGTATGTAGACGACATGAAATATGTGTTTACGGCCGAGGGTGCCAAATCTATCGGCGGTTTCGGAAGCATCGGAAGCCTCTTTCCTGCTACTTGGGACTGGATGCTTTTCTGGAAGATGACGGCGTTCCTCAGCATTATCCTCGCTTTCATGAATATCCTTCCGATTCCTGCTTTAGACGGTGGCCATGTCTTGTTCCTGCTTTATGAAATCATTGCCCGCCGCAAACCGAGCGAGAAATTCATGATTTGGGCAGAGTATATCGGCATCGGTATCTTGCTGACACTTATGATTGTGGCCAACCTCAACGATGTTCTTCGCTTCTTCGGCATCATCTGACGTCTTGCCCTTGGGCAGGGAATGAAAGCCGTAAAGGGTTGTCCTTTCTTTCGAAGAGTACAAAACTCATAGCCTTCAACCGACTGCTGGCACAGCTTTTCTTTGCCAGCGGTCGGTTGAACCCTATTCTGCCATGAGACCGCCATACTGCATTCCTCGCCGATAATGTTGCTTCCCGTCTTCTTTCGTCCGTTTGTCGTCATCTTCTCCGCCATTTTCCCTCGGCGTAGCCCGCTACGCCTTCGTTAAAAGCGACAGACAATCTGCCCGACATCCGAACAAAATCAGCTCGGTCTCTCATGGCAGAATAGGGTTCAACTCCATTCTGCCATGAGACCGTCATACTGCATTCCTTGTTGTTGATGTTGCTTTCTGCCTTTTCTGTCTTTCCTTTCCACGGGAAGGCCAGCCTGTTTTTCCGCTGCGAAAGATTTCTTTTTTCTGCCCTGTTTTTTCCTTTTTACCCTGAAGTAGACAGAAAAGTCTGCTGCGAAAGATATGCCCCGTTTGTCTCATGCTTGTGCCCTCATGCCGAAGGTTTTTGCCTTTGTCAGCCTGTCTGTTTGTCATCGCAATAGGTTTCAGCGGGCGATGAAAGGGCAGGGGAAATGTGGCATGAGGCCGATAATCCTTTTTCGCCCTTTCGCAGGTTGTGCGTGCCGTTGCGGAAACGAGGCAGCAGAGGGGACAGAAAGCCAGCAAGCGAACTGCCACAGAGGGCAATCCGCTTGCTGATTGAGTATGATAAAATGATGAATTGGTTATGCGAAGAGAGATACCAGCAGGTAAATGGCCGCACCGAGCAATGCGCTTACGGGTATGGTCAATATCCATGCGTACACCAAGTTTTTGGTCACGCCCCAGCGAACGGCCGAGAGTCGCTTCGTGGCTCCTACGCCCATAATCGAGCCGACAATGGTGTGTGTCGTGCTGACAGGTATCTTCAAGAACTCGGTCAGGTATAACGTAGCCGCTCCCGCAGTTTCTGCCACCACTCCTTCAAAGGGTGTTACCTTTGTAATCTTCGTTCCCATGGTCTTGACGATGCGCCAGCCGCCCGACATCGTACCAAGAGATATGGCAGCAAAGCACGAGAACGCCACCCAGTCGGGCAAGTCTGCCACCGACTCTATGCCCAGGCCGATTTGCAGCGGATGGGCGGCAATCATGGCAGCGGCAATGATACCCATTACCTTTTGTGAGTCGTTGAGGCCGTGTCCGATGCTGAACAGAGCCGAAGAGAGTAGCTGCAAGTGCCTGAACCAGTATGTTGCCTTGGCGTTTGACACACGTTTGAAGGCATACATGACAACGAGTGAAAGCAGAAAGGCGATGATCATGCCCACGAGAGGTGCTATAAAAATAAAGGCGGCTATTTTCAGGATAACCGGAGCCTGAATGGCTGAAAAGCCGTTGGCCATGATGGCCGAGCCGGCGAAGCCTCCGATGAGCGTGTGCGATGATGAAGAGGGAATGCCTTTCCACCAAGTGAGCAAGTTCCAGATAATGGCTCCGATGACGCCGGCAAGGATGATGGGCAGTGTTATGTAATCTTCGTGCACCGTTTTAGAAACGGTGTTGGCTATTCCAAACTCTCCTATGAGGTATTTGGAGATGAAGAAGGCTACGAAATTAAAGAAAGCAGCCCACAAAACGGCAAGAAACGGCGACAGCACACGAGTGGTGACAATCGTGGAAATAGAGTTGGCCGCATCGTGAAACCCATTGATATAGTCGAATATCAATGCCAGTACGATGATAGAGATGAGCAACAGCATAATGGCATCAAGCGTATTTAACGACGATGGTTTTCAACGCCTTTCCTATCCGTTCGGAAGAGTCGGTCGTAGTCTCCAGTATCGAGAGTATTTCTTTGGTCTTGATCAGTTCCACGGCATCCTTTTCCTCGGCAAAGAGTTGTGTGATGGCCTTCTCGTAGATTTCGTCCGCCTTGTTCTCCAGTGTGTGCAGACGTTCGATGCACTCTTTCAGCGCAGGCGTATTTTTCTTCATCGTGGCCAGATAGTCTATGGCTTGGTCTACGCATTTGGCGTCTTCCGCAACGATTTTGCCCAGTTCGAAGGCGGCGTTGTTCAGTTCTTTGGGGTTGTAGATGACCAGTCTTTTGGCACAGCTGTTGGCGAGGTCGATGACATCGTCCATGCAATCGGCCAATACGTGTATGTCTTCACGGTCAAACGGCGTGATGAACGAAGTGCCGAGAGCATCGAAGATTTGGCGTGCAAGGGCGTCGGCCTCATGCTCCTTGTCCTTGATTTTGCGGAAGAAATCCTTGCGCTGTTCCACCGTTTCAGCCTGCAATGCCTGTTGCAGATAGTTGGCTACGTCTACAAATATCACTGATACTTGTTTCAAGAAATCAAAGAATTTCGGTTCTTTGGGTGTAAAACGATTCAAAAAAGAATTATTCATAAATAATGATTATATAAGTGTGTGGCGTGCGTTTATGTTTCCACGCCGTTGATTACTTGGCCTTTCGGGCGGCGTTATCCCTTTCCGTACAGTCAAGTACTCCGCCGCAGGTCTTCAATTCTGGTGCAAAAGTAAATCATGTATGTTACAAAACGGTTTCATTGCCTTTACATCTTCGATAAAAAATACCCGGTCTCTTTTCCCATGTCGTGCAAACAGGGCAATTCCCTTTCGGAAACTGCCCTGCCTGTTCAAGCCATTGGCTATGGATTAGAGTTTCGGGCCGGCTGCCACGAGTGCTTTTCCGGCTTCGGTACCTTCATATTTCGCAAAGTTCTTGATAAACCGTGCTGCAAGGTCTTTGGCCTTTTCTTCCCACTGCGCTGCGTCGGCATAGGTGTCTCTGGGGTCGAGTATGCCCGTGTCTACGCCTTCCAGTTGTGTCGGAACAGTAAAGTTGAAGTACGGAATCTGCTTGGTTGGAGCCTTGTCGATGCTATGGTTGAGGATGGCATCTATGATTCCGCGCGTATCTTTGATGGAGATGCGCTTGCCCGTGCCGTTCCATCCCGTGTTTACGAGATACGCCTTCGCCCCGCTTTGCTGCATCCTCTTAACCAGTTCGTCGGCATATTTGGTTGGCGGAAGCTCAAGGAAAGCCTGTCCGAAGCATGCCGAGAATGTCGGCGTAGGCTCGGTGATGCCTCGTTCGGTACCGGCCAGCTTCGCCGTGAAGCCTGAGAGGAAGTAATATTTCGTCTGTTCTGGGTCAAGGATAGACACCGGAGGCAATACGCCGAAAGCGTCGGCCGAGAGGAAAATCACCTGTTTGGCTGCCGGAGCGTGCGAAATCGGACGCTGAATGTTCTTGATATGGTAGATGGGATATGATACACGAGTGTTCTCCGTCACGCTCTTGTCGGCGAAATCTATCTTGCCGTTCTCGTCTACGGTCACGTTTTCGAGCAGCGCATCTCGGCGGATGGCGTTGTAGATGTCGGGTTCAGACTCCTTGTCCAAGTTGATGACCTTGGCATAGCAGCCGCCCTCGAAGTTGAACACGCCGTTGTCGTCCCATCCGTGTTCGTCGTCGCCGATGAGCTTGCGCTTCGGGTCGGTAGAAAGCGTTGTCTTGCCTGTGCCCGACAGACCGAAGAAGATGGCCGTGTTTTCGCCGTTCATGTCGCAGTTGGCCGAACAGTGCATCGAGGCGATGCCCTTCAGTGGCAGATAGTAGTTCATCATCGAGAACATACCCTTCTTCATTTCTCCGCCATACCATGTGTTGAGGATGACCTGTTCGCGGGTTGTCACGTTAAACACCACCGCCGTTTCAGAGTTCAGTCCCAGTTCCTTGTAGTTCTCTACCTTGGCCTTCGAGGCGTTGTAGACAATGAAATCGGGTTCTTGTGCAAACTCTTCCTCATTCTTGGGGCGGATGAACATGTTGGTCACAAAGTGTGCCTGCCATGCCACTTCCATAATGAAGCGCACCTTCATGCGCGTATCTTTGTTGGCACCGCAGAAGCCGTCGACCACATAGAGTTTCTTGTTAGACAGCTCTTTCCGTGCCAGTTCCTTTACGGCCTTCCATGCCTCCGGGCTGGCCGGATGGTTGTCGTTTTTGTATTCTTCCGTCGTCCACCACACGGTATCGTGCGAGTTCTCGTCGTCTACGATGAATTTGTCTTTAGGAGAACGGCCGGTGTACACGCCCGTCATCACGTTGATGGCTCCCAGTTCGGTCTCCTGTCCCCGGTCAAAGCCGGTGAGTCCCTCTCGGGTCTCCTCTTCAAACAACACCTCGTAGGTCGGATTGTAGATCACCTCGGTAGTACCGGTGATGCCATACTTTTCCAGTTCTTTCTTATCAAAAATTTTCATAACCTTTTTATTATAGTGAATAAATGAATAACCTATTAACGAATAAAATCCGAATGGGGTCTGAGAGTGGTGTAAAACCATGCGGAAGAATGTCTTTGCGCATGACCCTGCCATCATGACCCGACTGTGCAAAGGTAAGTAAAATAGAACAGTTCACCAACGGATATGATGTTTTTTTGCAGTCGGTCTTGCCGAAATATCCTGCCGTTTATATTTCCAACTAATGGCGTTGTTTCCCGACCAATTTGTGCAGAAGTTCCCGACACTGTTCGATAATGGCTGTCAGTTCGTCTGTTTTCTCTGCTCTCAGCATGGCAATGCGTGTGGAACGGAAGTCGGGAATTCCTTTGAAAAGAGGCGTTGCGGCCAAATGTCGCCGTGTGTGGAGTATGCCTCTCCGTTCATCGGTTCGCTCTACGTTGATGCGCAGTTGCTCTTTGAGGATGTCTATCTTGTCGTCCAGCGACAGCGGTACAGGCTTTTCTCTCTCCATTCCGCCCTCCTGAGAGAGCGAGGCAAGGTGGTCTGCCATCTCCTTGAACACCCACGGCCGTCCGAAAGTAGCCCTTCCCACCATCACGGCATCTACTCCGAACCGCCCGAAAGCCTCTGCCGCACCCTCCGGGGTAGCTATGTCGCCATTGCCTATGATGGGAATGCGGATGCGGGGATTGGCTTTTACACGCCCGATAGGCTCCCAGTTGGCCGTACCGGTGTACATCTGTGCCCTCGTGCGGCCGTGAATGGTCAGTGCCTGAATGCCGCAATCTTGCAATTGTTCTGCCAAATTGTCTATCACAATAGAATCGTTGTCCCAACCGAGGCGGGTCTTTACCGTCACGGGCGTAGAACGGACGGCCTGCACAATGCGGCGGGTGATGTCGAGCATGAGCGGTATATTGCGCAACATTCCTGCCCCGGCACCCTTTCCGGCAACCTTCTTTACGGGGCAACCGAAATTGATGTCGATGACATCGGGGCGTGCTTCTTCCACTATTCGGGCAGCTTCTACCATGGCATCGGCGTCTCTTCCGTAGATTTGTATTCCCACCGGACGCTCGTCTTCACATATCGTTAGCTTGTCAAGGGTAGATTTCACGGAGCGAACGAGGGCTTCGGCCGATACAAACTCTGTATAGACCATAGCTGCTCCGTAGCGTTTGCAGAGCAGACGGAAGCCTATGTCCGTCACATCTTCCATCGGAGCGAGGAAGAGCGGATGTTGTTTGAAGTCAATATTGCCTATTTTCATGAACGTATGCAATGAATGATGGATGTACGGACTGCGAAATACCTGTGTGCAACAACTGCCTGGCACATGGTTTCACGATGAATGCCGGCAGGTCGGGAAGAGCTTTGATAGTCTCTGGTTCTCCGTCGTTTGTCAAGTCATGGTCTGTTATGAATGAAATAAATGATAAGTTCCTCCGGCCATGGTGCGCACCACTCCCTTCATTTCCAGTCCGAAAAGCAATGCCGAGAGTTTGCCCACCGGAATGTTTGTTTTCACCGTCAAGACGTTGATTTGCAAGTCGTTGGTTTTGGAAAGGACATCGACCACAATCTGTTCGTCGGCAGACAACTGCGGGAACAATTCTCTCTCGATGCCTGTCCGCTTCGCTTTTAGCAGCGCAGCGTCGTCTTCCCAGCCCATAGCCGTGATGAAGTCGTCGGCCGAAGTGATGAGAGCAGCCACCTGATCACGGATAAGCAGGTTGCAACCCTGCGAATGCTGATCGCCAGTTCGCCCCGGAAAGGCAAACACTTCACGGTTGTACGCCCTTGCGATGTGAGCAGTGATGAGGCCACCGCCCTTAGAAGCCGACTCAATAATTACACAAGCATCGGCCAGTCCGGCCACAATGCGGTTGCGTTTCACGAAATTTACCTTGTCGGCACGCGTCTTCCGCATGTACTCCGTTAACAAACCTCCCTGCGAAACCATTCTGTTGGCTGTGTCGCGGTGGGCAGAAGGATACAGTTCATCTGACCCATGAGCCAGCACTCCGACGGTTTCCATACCCTGTTCGAGGGCATTTCGGTGGGCACATATATCCACTCCGTAAGCCAGTCCGCTGACAATGAGCGCATCGGGGCAGCTCTGCTTGAGGTCAAGCATAAACCTTCGGATGAGGTCTTGGCCATAAACCGTAGCATGGCGGGTTCCCACCACAGAAATGATACGCCTTCCGTTGAGGTCGGCAGTTCCCCGATAGTAGAGTACAAGAGGAGCATCGTCGCACTCGCAGAGCCTTTTCGGGTAGTCGTCATCTGACCAGACAAGCACCTTTATTCCCTGTTCACGGGCATACTCCAGCTCTTCTGCCGCCCGGGCGATGTGCTTCTCCATGTTGCGGAGCGTCTCTTTCGTCTTCGGGGCAAGCTGAATGTCATGACCGGTGTTGTCTTCCGCCAGCTGCATGATGGCCGAAGCCGACCCTACCGTTCGGTAAAGACGGAGCAATTCGGCAGGGGTAAAGCGGAAAACTTGCGCCAATGCCATGGCATAGAGTCTTTCTTGGTCGTTCATACGGTTATAGTAAGAGATGTCCTATGAGCTGTTTTCAATCCTAACCAGTTGCCTATCGGCCTGCCCAAACTGGCCTGACGGAAGTCGTGTACAAGCCAGCTGGCTGCCAATGGCGTGTTTCTTATCCTATATATTGCGCAAAGGCACGGTTGTAGTCTTCACTGTCGGCCAAGCGTCCGTTGACCAGACACACGAGTTCGGCTGTACATTTGAAGCATAGCTTTTCGTCGCTCGCACGGAAAAGGGCCTGGTCAAAGACATAGCGTATACCTTCCTTTCGCATGGCAAGACGAGAAATGAACTCGTCGTCGCACCGCAATGGGACTTTATATTGCAATTGCATGCGTGCCACCACAGCGTCAACTCCCTTGCGATGCATGTCCGCAAAACTCACGCCAAGGCTTTTCAAAAACAGGTGGCGGGTATGTTCGGTGTAGTGAAGATAGTTTGCATTATTGACAATTCCTTCTATGTCGCACTCGTAGTCGCGAACTTCCATTCTTGTTTCAAAGATGTAATCCATATTAATGACTATTGTTTTAGGTTTTGATAAACGGTTCAGCCCATGCAGACAGAGCCGTTTATGTTGCTTTTAAGATATTCGTATCCGATGCGACAGCGCAGGCATTCGCCTTTGTCGCAGTAGTTTTGCTTGAGTTGCAAGAGGGCTTGTGATTCGCCGGCATTGGTCACTTCCATGCCACAAGCCTTCCATTGGCGTGTCACATGGTTGTTTTCGGCCTTCAACTCTTCAAGCCATTCGCCGGCACGGCGGCACAATTGTTCTCTCGAAGTATGCCGGCCGTAGGCAAAGAGCATGGGGATGGCCGTATTGATAAGCAACAGCCGGAGCGAGGCAGGTGACAACCGCTTGACCGTTTGCCCGCTTTCGCAACCGAAGAGATAGTGTGTCTGCCAATAAGAGGTCGCTTCCGAATCGTAAATACCAGCCACTTGACCAACCGAAGTGCAATCGACGAGGTGGCTCAAGCCAGCTTTTCCCTCATGAAACAGCAGTGCCAGCCGTGCAATTCGCACATGGGGGAAGTTTTGCGGACGCATCCTGAGAAACCGCCAGCGGCTTCCGTCCATCGGGGTGAGCGAAAACTTGTGTGCAAGAAAGCGGTATTCGCTGCACAACCGTTGATAGTATTCATCTTGTTCGGCGGCCGCCCGATGGCGTTCGGGCAGCGAATGCAGGTCGAGCAAGCCTGCCTGCCCCATGAAGAGAGCCTCTATCTGGAGGAGATTGTCCCTATGATGGGCGGCACAAGAGAGCGGCATGCAGCGTGCCCATTCCTCAAAGGCATCGCCATTGACCCCAAAACCGTAGTTGCGTGACAAGGTGATGAAGTGTGCTTCTTCCCAAGAGCCGTTGCAAGAGTTCAATCGCTGGCTGATGGCGGCCGTTTTTTGCTCTAACCTTTCTGTCTGAAGGGCGGCCATCCATGAACGGATGACAAGCTGGTTGACCTTTGGAATGACGGCATGGCATGACGGTTCATGTTCTGCCTGACGCAAACGCTGATAGTTGTCGGTCACCTGCTGCGGCACACGAATGCAAAGCTGGGGTATGACTTGTCCGTTGGTACGGTACACATCACGGTCGATGGTGGTGCAAACGTGCAATATCACGCTGTCATAGGCTTCATTCTGATGGTGGCCATGAGCCTGCCAGTCGCTCGAACGGTCATGTATCTCGACATTGCCGACCCACAATGTGCCGTCAATCCTTATCTTGGCATTGAAGAAATCAGGCCCTGCGTGAGGATTGCCAAGTCCCGGATGCACGATTTCCACAGGCCGTCCGTCTGCGGTTTTCAGTTCCTTGAGCGGCAAGAGTTTATGTTTCCAGCAATAATGCAGCAACTGCTCCATCGGTAATGTTTGGGTTTGATAAGCATACAAAGATACTATTTTTCTTCAGTTTTCGTACCATCTCCTTTGCTTTTCACGCATTTTCGTCCTCATTTTTACACCGAATGCCGAAAAGGAGACGCCAAATGACCACAGGTGGAACACAAAACAAGCAGATGCAAGGCCAATCCTATGTGATAAATACTTTATAAAAATATATTTAATTATTGTTCTTTTTCGTACCTTTGTTGCCGTATGAACCGACCAATTACTCTGTTATTGCCATTTGTCAAGCAGTTGTCGGCAGTGGCATTGTTATTGTCTTGCGCCGTAGCAGGCAATGGACAGACACCTCACAGGCGTTTCCCCAACATCGGGATTGGCACAAGAACCAATCCGCATGACAGCACTCGCGTAGCCAATGTTTCGGTCGGCCTCTTCGGGCATGTAGACTCCATCAGGGGATTGCAGCTCAATCTCATCAGCAGCGGAGCCGGGATGGAGATGCGAGGAGCGCAGATCTCGGGCGTGGCTTCATTCTCCGGCCGTGTCAGAGGATTGCAGATGGCTCCCATCAGTTGCGTAACCGTCTCTCCGTTGCGAGGCGTACAGATAGCAGGGGCTACCAACATAGCGATGGGATTGCAACGGGGTGCGATGGTGGCAGGCCTTGCCAACATCTGTCCCGACACCATAAGAGGCCTGCAATGGGCTGCTTTCAACTACGCAGAGACCATGAACGGCGTACAGATAGGTGTTGTCAACGTGGCAGGAGAGCATCCCAAAGGCACACAGATAGGACTTGTCAACTTCAGCCGGGACAATGTCGGGCGTAAATTCGGCCTCGTCAACATCAATCCCACCACCCAAATAGACCTCATGGCCTTTGGAGGCACAAGCTCGAAGCTCAACCTTGCCTTCCGCTTTCGCAACCGAAGCACGTACAGCATGATAGGATTCGGAACACACTACATGGGTTTTGACGGTCAGTTTTCGGGTGCTTTGTATTACCGTTTGGGGCAATACTTCGACCTGTCGCCACGCTGGAGCGTCAGCGCGGATGTGGGATTCTACCACGTAGAGACATTCAAGAAGAATGAAGAGTCTAACCCCAGTCGTCTCTATTCGCTCCAACTGCATGTCAATGTAGACTATCGCATCAACCGGCTGTTCGGCCTTTACGTCTCAACAGGATATGGAGACACCCGCTATTACAGGCATGCGGAGGCATACCGAAACCGTGCCTTGGTTGAAGGCGGCCTGTTCATACGCTACAGATAGGCAACGGAAAAAAATGTCGAATACCTTTTTATAATTCAGATACATGAGAAAGAAACTATTGCACGCAATGGCCTGCCTCTTGTCCGTAGTCTCTGCGATGGCTCACGACAGCCAATCGGTAACCGACTCACTGGCCATAGCCGACACGGTTGCGTTGCCAACAGCCTTCCAACGGCCGCCCATGCAAGAACTGACACTGACCAACCCCATCGACTCCATGTGCCGCGCAAAGACCCAAAGACATCCATGGAAAGCGGCGGCAGAGGTCATTGGCATCAACCTTGCCGTACACTGCTTCGACCGCTTTGTACTCAAAGAAGACTTTGCAAAGGTCTATCTGCATCACATGAGAGACAACCTGCGGCATGGCTTTGTGTGGGACAACGACAAGTTTTCGACCAACCTCTTTGCACACCCTTACCACGGAAGCCTGTATTTCACCTCGGCACGAGTCAACGGCATGAACTTCTTCGCTTCCATCCCTTACGCACTGGGCGGCAGTTTGATATGGGAAGAGTTTGCCGAGACCGAACCTCCAGCCCTCAACGACCTCATCGCCACCACGGTGGGAGGTATATGCCTCGGTGAAATAACGCACAGGGTTTCCGACCTGATACTCCATTCGGGCGAAAGAGGCTTCCGCCGGCTCCTGAGAGAGACCGTGGCCGCCCTTGTCTGTCCGATGAAGGGACTGAACCGCATCATCAGCGGCGAGGCATGGCATGTAGACACGCAGCACAACCTGCACCATAACTTCAACGAAATACCCGTCAAACTGTGGATTACCGCTGGCAGCAGATACCTCGCCGATGATGCTTCTTTCTTCCGGGGAGAGTACAATCCCTATATTAGTATTCTGTTAGAATACGGCAGCTCACTGAACAACAGGCACAACCAGCCCTACGATTATTTCACCGCAGCAACCACTTTCGGCCTGAGCAAGAACCAACCGTTCATCAACGCCGTGCACCTCATGGGGCGAATTTGGGGCGCACCGCCCATCGAAACGCCAGATATGAACGTGATGTTCGGCATTTACCAGCATTTCAACTATTACGACTCAGAACCCGTCAAGGACGGAAGCAAACAGACACCCTACCGTATCTCGGAGGCGGCATCATTCGGACCGGGTGTGATTTATGAATTTACAAACCTCGGGAACCTGAGAAAACTGGAGCAGCGCATCTTCATCAACGGCATTCTTCTGGGCGGAACGAAGAGCGACTACTACAACATCATCAGCCGAGACTACAACATGGGCAGCGGATACAGCGTAAAATCGTTTACCATACTTGCCTTCAACAAGGCGGCAACTTTCCTCTTCAAAACCGACTATTACCGCATCTTCACATGGAAAGGATATGAAAACAAAGACCTTACAACCGTTGACCCGCTCTATCTCAACTCCCAAGGCGACAAAGGCAATGCCGAACTGCTCGTCATCAGCCCGGTCATGACTCTGCAAGTGGGCAAGGGGCTGAACGCAGAACTGGGCGCATCATACTTCATCCGCAATACACGCTATGCCTTTCACGACACCGTTCGCACCCGAACCTTTGAACTTCGGCTCGGTCTGAATTGCACATTTTGATAACATTTTATGAATTATTTCTTTGCCATATATATGCTTTCCGCTATATTTGCAAACGTATTAATATTTGATTAGGAGAAAAAAAAATGAAAAAAAACAGTTTTAAGGTTATCGTTCTGCTTGCTATAGCAGGCGTATTGACAACTTCTTGCGTGGGTTCTTTCCCGCTTTTCAACAAGCTGGCATCATGGAACAAGAGAGCAACCAACAGCAAGTTCCTCAATGAAATCATCTTCTTGATTATTTCCCCGGCATACGGCTTCTGTCTGACAGCCGACGCACTCGTACTCAACTCTATCGAATTCTGGACAGGAAAGAATCCTTTGGCACATCAGGTGGGCAAAACCATCAACGTGAAAGGACAAGACGGACTGATGTATGCTGTTGAAACACTGAAAGACGGATACAAAATTACCAACCCCGACGGCAAGGTTTACCAGTTTATCTATGACCAAAAGACTGATGCGTGGACAATGGATGCAGAGGGAATGGAACGCGAAATCTTCCGCTTCAATCCCGACGGAACCATCCGCACACGTACAACGGCAGGTCAGGAGATGGACTTGACGCTTGACGCCAGCGGATTGTGGCAAGCCAAAATGTTTATTGACGGCAGCAGCTACGCTATGTCTGCACAATAAAACAATAGCATACAAACAATACGACAACCCTGCCTGCATAGCGGAGAAACACAGGTGAAAGCCTCGCAGAGGGCTAAACGGATATAACAGAGCAGCCCGAAGCCTCTGCCCCAAGCAGCAAGGGAACAAACAAAAACCAAGAGACACCATATCAATGGTGTCTCTTTTTGATAGACAACACCACAACTCACACCGGAGAACGATACAAAGGCATTGCACATCAGTATGCAACGAGTGAAAAGGAAATGTTTCTTTGAACTTCAATCAATCATGAGAGGCCGTGCCAACTTTGTTCGGTCGTTAAGCAAGTTGGTTGCCGTTTTGCCGAAGGCGTAGCGGGCTACGATGGGGAAAAACGGCGGAGAAGATGCCGACAGACGAATGAAAACAGACGGGAAGCAATATTTTCAGCGAAAAATGTAACATTGGCGGTCTTATGGGTGAATTGAGGGTAAACCCAATTCGCTCATGAGAGACCGTACTGGTTATGTTCGGATGTCGAGCAGATTGTCTGTCGTTTTGCCGAAGGCGTAGCGGGCTACGCAGAGGAAAAACGGCGGAGAAGATGCCGACAGACGAATGAAAACAGACGGGAAGCAATATTTTCAGCGAAGAATGTAGCATTAGCGGTCTCATGGGTGAATTGGGTTTGACATCGTACCAATGGCTGGTACGATGACTACCAAGCATTGGTACAGACCGTACCAACGACTGGTACACGCCATACCAATCATTGGTAGCATTTCCGTTGCACATATACGCCGCCACAAAAGTTCGCCCGACAGCCTGTCTTTTTCCATAATCGATCATAAAGACCGCACTGATTTTGTTCGGATATTAAACAGATTGTCTTTCCGTTTTACGAAGGTGTAGCGGGCTACGCAGAGAAAAAGCGGAGAAGAAGATGCCCGCAAGCGGACAAAAACAGTAGGGAACCAACATCATCCAGCGAAGAATGTAGCACTGACGGTCTCATGCCGATTGGGGTTACTTGTTCATCACGAAAATTCAACCAGTCCAACAATCGAACAAAGTCAGCACGCCCCCCATACAAAAAGGTATGAAACAGGCAAAAAGAAACGGTGGGAATGCCTGTCTTTGCGTCACAAACGGACAGCAAGCATTCCCACCATGAAAAGCCTTTCGGCTTTTATAAAAGATTACTTAATCACCTTCTTGCCGTTGATGATGTAGATGCCACGCTTCAAAGAGTTGAAGTCTGTACCTACATAGCGGCCGTCGATGCTGTAAATTCTGTTGTCAACAACCTTCTGAGTAGAAGGAATTACAACCTCACTGATACCGTCAACCACACCAGACACTGCAATAACGTCATCCAAGAACAAACGGCCAACAGGTGTAAACTTCACCTTGACTTTGCCATTACCGGTAATCTTGGTCGTGCATTCCGTCCATCCGTTAGCCACCATGGTGAATGTTTCCTGGCTGAGAGTTGCATCGCCACTTTCTATTGAAAGGGTCAGGCCGGTTGCATCAGTACCCCAAGGAGCTGCAACAAACGAGAACACAGTCTCTCCGTCGATAGTGAACTCAGGCGTTGTAACTACACCAGGCTCTGTACCAGAACCGAAACGAGCGCAGCTCTTTGCTCCGTAAGACTTCACACTTTCCCATCCTGTGCTGTCAGGTCTGAACACAGAGTTGGCACCCTTGTTCCAAACGAAGTCGTTACCACCAGAACCTTTGCAATTGTCGAACGTTTCATAGAAGACAGTTTCACCCTGTTCGCTCAACGGCTTGATGTTCTTGAAGTCGAACGAAACCGTTCCGTCACTATTCTTCTTGATGTTTGTAATCGAGATGTTCATGAACTGACGGCCGTTTGAGTTGGTATTGTAAACCCGGGCAGCAGGAATAGAAGTGTTGCTCAGCTCGTTCTTGGCAAAATACGGGTAGGTATCAGAAGCCTGATCATACATGGTAGCCTTGTTGTCAGCGTGGAAAATGGTGAGACGCTGGTGTGCGCCGCTTGTCGTAGAAGTAGCGTTTACGGTGTTGCTTCTCCATGCGCCCGCATCATAATCTACGTGGAGGATGAGCAAACCAGAGTTGGGAAGTGATGCGTCCCAGTTTGTTTTCTGTCTGTTTTCAAGCAGATAATACTCGTTGTTATTGCCTTTGTTGTAGATAATATAGGCATCTCCTTTATTATTGATGGCCTTCATGCCGGTAACAGACATGTCATCCTTCAACTCAATCGGGTTGAGCCAGCCGGCAAAAATACGCTCATAAGAGGTATAGCCGGCAGGTTGATAACCGTCAGCATTATAGCTACCGTTGTCCATCAAGTCCCAACTACCCATACCATAGTTGCCACCGCTCTGTGTATCGTAGAAGTCGGGATAACCCAAGCAGTGTGAAAACTCGTGGCAGAAAGTACCGATACCGCTGATATTGCCAGAACCGTTAAGCTCAGAACCACAAGCGTATGTGTTTACCGTAACATTGTCGAGCGTAAGTGTCTGAGCGTAATCGCTCCACTTGAGCTGCCACTCGTGAGGCCAAATGGTGCTGGCATCGCCGCCATCGGCTTCGCCCTTACCGGCGTAGAGAATGTAAACCTGGTCTACTTCGCCGTCTCCGCCCCAGTCATAGTCTGCAAAATTAACTGAGTCAACAACAGCAAGACAAGCCTCGGCGGTCATTTCTCCCGGACGAAGGTCACCTCTTCCATAAGCGTTGTTACCACCATAATAAGCCTGTTTGTTCTTCAGCGTGACAGGACCTACTACATCAAAGTCGAGGATAAAACTACCATCGCTCTGTGCTTTGAAGTAATCTTTCACACTACCTTTGAAATTACCTTCCTTGTATCCTTCTTCGTTGAGGATGCGGTTGAACTGTGCCTTGTTGTGCCCATTAGCAAACTTGGTGTCTTGGTATTCAACCAAAATCACAAGACCTTTTTTATGACCAGTGATGGGTTGTGCCGGTTGTTCTCCTACTCTGTGGATATTCTTGACACGGCGAGCCTCATGCAAACTTCTTCTGGCCACCGACTGAGCCTGCAAATCGGCTTCGGCCATTGCAGTATAGCCGTTCAGCTCTGCTGTTTGCACATAACACTTGCCATCTTCTGCTTGATACCAGCGAAGATGTTCGTCACCTTTGAGCTCTACGCGAACTTCTGTTCCGTCGCTCAACTTAATAGTTTTCCAAACGCCCCGTTTGGCAGGCACTGCATAGAGTAACGATGTTACCATAAACAGCGAGAAAAGTAATAATCCTTTTTTCATCATTTTATATTATATATTAATTGAGATTAGTTTCCTCATTTTATCTGAGGCACAAATATAATCTTTTATTCCTTACTTTGCAAGTAATTATTTTTACTTTGCGAGAAATTTGTTTTTTTTCAGATTTTATCTGCCTCCAGAAGGTGCGTAGCCAGCCCATCGGCTGCCTGAATAATGCTTGTAAGCGGCGACTGTGCACAGGCAGCGGCGAGGTTTGTCTTGTCTTCATAACTATGCATGGCAAGGTTCCACGCTCCCATGTGCCAGCGAATGGCCAACACCTCATCATTGGTCAGCTCCAAACCCAGCCTTAACAGCATGATGACCGACTTTTCGCCGTGCCCGACGGGAAAACGCGTGTAGTCGCAATCGAAGGCATCGTAGGTTTCCCATCGGCCTTGTTCGTCTTTTTTCCACTTCTGCGCCTTTCGATAGATGTTGGACTTGCACACATCGTGAAGCAATGAGGCGATGACAATACTGTCTTCGGGCAGTCGTTCGGAAAGTTCCGGTTTCATTTCAGCCGTTTGCTGCGCCAGCATGCGAGCCATGCGGTAGACATTCAACGAATGTTCTACGAGACCGCCGTCGTAGCTCAGGTGTCGGCTGACTGATGCCGGAGCGGTGAAGAAACCTGATTTGTCGAGGTACTCTATTACGTTTTCAATGCCCGGACGATTGGTTGAACGGAGCAAATTTATAAAGGATTGTTTCATTTGAGCATGATTTATTGGGAATGATTGACATATATAACATTTTACGTGCAGTGACGCATGCTACCGCATCCGCAGACAGACCGAAGGAAAGAACAGACTATTTCCGCAACAGACGATAGCCGATGATTCCGCCGACAATCGACGCAGCGAAGATACCTACCTTGGCCTGAACGTGGAATTGAGGTTCATCAAAAGCAAGCATGGCAACAAACATCGACATCGTAAACCCGATGGAGGCAAGGAAGCCAAGCCCTGCAATGCGCTGCCATGTCATCGAACGGGAGCGTTTACCCCAACCCATCTTCTCCATAATCCATACACCAGCAACGATACCTATCGGCTTTCCGAGCAGCAAACCCAATAAGACACCGACAGCCACGTGGTTTTCAAAGAGCGAGGTCAAGTCCATATCCACAAACGATACTCCAGCATTGGCCAGCGCAAAGACAGGCATGATGACAAAGGAAACCAACGGATGGAGTCCATGTTCCAGCCGTTGCAGGGGAGGAATGGCCTTGTTGGCATCGTCTTTCACCTTCGACAAGATGTCGACTTGGGCAGAGGTAAGCGTCCTTACATCATTGGTTTCTGCCGTTTCGAGCTGTCTGAGCAAACGCCTGATGCGCGCCATGAACGCATTTTCCGGTATACGGGAGTCAGCGGGAATAACCATTGCCGCCAAAACTGCAGAGATGGTGGCGTGAATGCCCGATAAAAGGAAAGCCGTCCACAAACCGCCGATGCCCAGAATGCCGTAAAACCAGATGCTTTTTACACCCAAACGGTTGCCTGCAAACATCACTAAAAGGATGACCATGCCCAAACCTATATTGAACAGGGATATCTCGGAAGTATAAAACAGGGCTATCACCAACACCGCTCCAAGGTCGTCGACGATGGCAAGAGTCGTGAGAAACACTTTGGCTGAAATGGGAACACGGTCGCCGAGCATATAAAGCACGGCAAGAGCAAAGGCAATGTCGGTAGCCATCGGGATGCCCCAGCCCTGAAAGACTGGTGTGCCGAGATTCAACAAGGCGTAAATTGCAGCCGGAACCAACATGCCGAAAACAGCGGCCGACACCGGCAGGGTAACCTTTCGCAGATTACGCAGTTCGCCGCCGATGAACTCTCGTTTGAGTTCCAAACCAACAACGAAGAAGAACATTGACATCAATCCATCGTTAATCCAGTGTTCGAGATTGAAGTTCAAAAAAGGTCTGCCATTGAAGACAAACCCGAAATATTGCTCAAAAAATGACGCATACTGTTCACGGAGTGGAGAGTTGGCCATGATCAAAGCAACCACAACCGATATGGCCAGCACAATACCACTCGACTTCTCACGCTGCATAAACTGCATGGCAGGCATAATTACTCTGTTTTCTATCGTTTTTTGGTAATTCATCTTTATATTTTTTTTATTTTCATGATGCTTTCTCTTGCCAACAGAAAGGCTCGCTGGCAACGCACCGCCTACAAAAAGGGAACCATGCGAGAACTATCTGACATTCAGACAACAGGAAAAGCCCGATGTATCAGACATCACCGATCGAACCAAATACTATCCATGCCAACTGCAACAAGGGTAGCATGAGAGGACACTGATTGCACCTTGCAAGACCAGGGGCAAGCCAATGATGACGGAGTTTACAATCAACTGCGAGACGCGCAGCGAATGAAGTGCAAAGATACAAGAAAAAAACGAGAAAAACGAATGGCAGGGATGGGCAATGAGATGGACTGAAGGCACAGAGCACCACAATATCATGACAAGGTAAGAAATGACAAACGATATATCAATAACCAGATAAATCCAATTCGACCATTGGAAACCGGGCGGATTTTGTTCGGATGTTGAGCAGATTGTCTGTCAGCTTTGCCGAAAACGTAGAGGGCTACGCCGAGGAAAAACAACGGACAAGATGCCGAAAGACGAACGAAATCGACTCAGCCTTCAATAGCAGACTGGGAATTAACTGATACTCCATTGCATGCGTAAAGTATTTTTCATTGACGATGTGCATAGGGTAGAATTATCCCAATTCGATCATTAGAGACCGTTCTGATTTTGTTCGGATGTCAAGCAGATTGTCTGTCGGCTTTGCCGAAGGCGTGGCGGGCTACGCCGAGGAAAACCGACAGAGAAGCTGCCGACAAACGGACGAAAGCGGTCGGTAAGCAATATCTTCTGCGAGGAATGCAACCTTGGCGGTCTAATGACCGATTTGGGT
>JAXFLJ010000005.1:0-5466 GCA_034183335.1 Prevotella sp. | reverse complement strand
GGCAATCGACCGCTTTAGATAACGGCAACTAAGGGTATTGTATACTGGCAATACCGCCAATCGAAGATGCTATACACCAACAGCTCGTTTCTTTCTTTTCGTGGCATAAAAGAGATGTGCCGCACGGTCTTTCCCGACCGTTCGGCACATACACTCAAACGAAATAGGTGGGGAATGTAATGTTGGCGGTCTAATGACCGATTTGGGTTAAACCCTTGCCGTAAAAGAAAAGCTCTTTGGGTGTAAGTTTCTTTTGGTGTTTGTCGAAAACGTTTAGGCGAAGCATGCCGCCGTTGTGATCGAAATAGCGTATTTCGATGTGGTGCAGTCCGCTTTTCAGGGCAATCTGGCCAATTTCTTCATGGGGCGATTGCTCACGGTCGTTATCCACAACCATGTTTCCGTCAATCTTCAGTGTGCTTCCGTCGTCGCTTGTGAGTGCAAAAGTATAGATTCCGTCTTCGGGAATGCGAATGTATCCTTTGATGATGAGTCCGATGTTTCCTTTCACTCCGGGGGGAATACACACATCTTCTATATGATGCGAGGAAGTAAAGACAGCCTCGTGTATGCGCTTGCAGGTGTTGCCTTTGAATTCATATCGGAATGCCGTCAGTCCCTGAGAGAGAGTCTGCGGAGGATTGACAGAAGCCAAGAAGCCTTGTTTGACATAAGAAGAACGGTAAAGTTCGCCGGCTCTATTGTCTTTGGTGAAAGGCCGGAAAGTAAAGTGCGTAGTCTGGTCTACAAGCAAAGAGTTGGTCAATAGCGGTGATTCGGGGGTAGGCAGTGTGCCGTCGAGGGTATATCTGACGGCAATGTCGGGGATACTGCATGTCACGTTCACTTGAGCAGAATCCACGAAGGCATTCAGGTGGCGTACACCTTCGAGGAAAGGCAGGCGATAGGGGACGCCCAGCTGTTCTAACAAGCGGTAGTGAACTGTGAGGCGTTCAGAGAAAGAATTGAAATCTTTGACATCTTCTTGACACCAAGCCAGTTCTGACAGGGCAAGTATCCGGGGAAAGTAAAGATACATGAGGCGGTTGCGCGACGGAATCCATTCCGTCCACAAGTTGCCCTGTACGCCGAGAACACGCTCCTGCTGCTCTGTAGAAAGCGATGAGGAGACAACCTGATAATTGTAAATATCTTGCAAGCTCGACGGCTTTTCGGGTTCTGAGAAATAAAAGGGAGAGATTGGCGTGACGATGACGTTGTTGCCATGTGCCGTAGCCTCCTGTATGACACGTGGTGCCCATGTGCGCCACCACATGACAGTTGCCGTCTTAGACAGTCCTCCCTCAAGGATTTCATCCCATCCAATCATCTTCTTTCCCTTGCCGTTGATGAATCTTTCCATGTCGTGTATGAACCATGCTTGCAGCTCCTCTTCATTTTTCAGCTGATGGTCGGCCATTCTTTTCTGGCAGTCCGGGCATGCCTTCCAGTTGTCTTTTTCTACTTCGTCGCCTCCAATGTGCACGTATTCGTATGGAAACAGGCCGATGACCTCTTCCCATACATGGCGGCAAAATTCCATGACGGTATCTTTTCCGGGGCAGAGCGGGGAGGTGAAGACCTTTCCCCAGCCAGCTTTTTCGCTGCATGAAAGCCCTTTCAGTTGATGAATGGCTGCAAGCATGTGGCCGGGCATGTCGATTTCGGGAATGACTTCTATGCCGCGCTGATGAGCGAATGCCACTATCTCACGGATGTCTTCTTGGGTATAGAAGCCGCCGTAGAGCGTATCTTTTGCGTTAACTTTCAGGTGTTTGTCAGGAAGCAGCAAGTCTGGGTTCCCCTCTTTGGCAGCCCTGCGCATGCAGATGCTGTCCTGATTGTTGTAAGTTCGCCACGCACCTCCTTGCGTGAGCTGTGGATAGCGTTTGATTTCTATGCGCCATCCTTGATCATCGGTCAGATGCCAATGAAAGCGATTGAGCTTGTAAAGAGCCATAAGGTCTATGACTTCTTTCACTTCTGCCACGGAAAAGAAGTGGCGGGAACAATCAAGATGAAAGCCTCTCCACCCGAAGCGCGGCTTGTCGGTAATCTTCACGCAGGCAATCTTCCTTCCGCTGATAAGTTGGCGTAATGTAGCAATTCCGCTTGCGATGCTTTCCTCGTCATTTCCTGATATGCTGACATGGTTTTTCTTCACGGTCAGCTCGTAACCCTTGCTTACCGGATATGTACCGCTAAGATGAAAGTCTCCTCCCTTGCCTTGCCTGATGTCAAGTCGAATGCCCGTTTGTTGTTGAATGGCAGCCTGCAAATACTCGGCAGCCCGCTTTCCGTTTGGAAGGTTGTCGTAGCTGATTGTAGAAGATTTCCTGATTACATGGTTGCCGTTGTGCCATACGGCTTTCTCTGGCATGGGAATGAGCGCACGCTGGGCATTGATGCTTATTGAAGCAACAAATGCAAGGAAGAGTATTAGAAGAGATGATACGGTTTTCATGTCGGTTAGGGAAAAGGCGGGTTTGGTTTCGGAGCTATGGTTGTATCTCGTGCGGAGAAGGTTTCGTATGATGATATGACGTCAGGAGACCATCTGCCATGTCAAGTCGTTGTATGAAGCATGGAGATTGTCGCAAGGAGTCTGTCTGTTTGCCGACGGAGCAATATTAAGGCTTCAGCAGGCTGTTGAAGAAGTCGTTCAGGTCTTTCTCCAGTCCCGGCATGAGGTCGCCTCCTATGATAATGGTGTCGTCGTCGGCCACATAGAGTTCGGCAATCGTTCCCTTGTCTTCATCTTCCAACACGAAGCTGTAAGGCTTGAGAATGTTGAAGTTGTCTGTAACCTGACGCATGTTTTCCAGTGTTTGACGCAAGATGCGTACGACATCGTCATAGAAGGAGTCTTCTTTGTTGTCAATCCATTCTTCAATTACGCAGCGTGTTATTTCGTTGTCGTCGTCATCGAAAGCCATCAGTTCGCCGCTCTCTTGGAAAACCCGCAAGTGAATGTCGGTTATCATGTCCTGATTGTCTTCACCGGAGAATTTCTGTGCAATCTTCTTGATGGCTCTCTCAATCTGCCGTATGCTCTGTTCGTTGGCTTTCATGGTGGGTATTATTCGGTGGGTTTATTGATGATTTTGTTCATGGTCATGGCAGAAATCTTGCCATCGGGCGAAACAACGGCCGTAATACGATAGTTGTTCGAGTCAGAAGGCCTGTCGCTGTCTGTATAGTTGACCTCTTCTTTGCCTGAGAATTTGACGGTGTATTCATACACATCATCGCCGACTTCTCTTTTGGACACCTCATAGCTATGGCCAACCCTCCATACAATGTCTTTCACGCTGTCTTTGTATTGTCTTCTCATCCATCCCACGACATCTGCGTCGGTTGGGTTGCTGAGGTTCAGGAATGAAGTCATGGGCATGCTGAGTGTTTCCACAAGGCTTTCCTCGCTTCGTGAGTTGATGCTGCGGAAGAATTTGGTCAGGAGGGCGTCTATCATCTGCCGTTCGTCCTGGCTCACGGTCTTGGCTCTTATCTGTCCTATTTTTAGCCTTGCTTCTTCGGCATGTACTCCATAGGGATGGTCGTTGAGATACTGCTGAAACAGGTCGGTGTTGTCTGCTGCCACGGCCAGTTCCCAGTCAATGGAGTCTATCATGTTTTGTATGGTGCCTTTATGGGGCGTGTCGGGATATTTGGAGAGGAAGTCCAGCAATGCGGTCTTCGACTTCGACACCAATACATTGTTCCATTCGTCTGTGACGAGCTGAAGGCTCTTGAGCCTTGCTTGTATCGAGTCCAGACGCTCTTGCGAGGCATCGGGAAAATTAACGAGGAAGTTCTCCAGCAAAGTCGGGTCGTTGCTTTGCATGGCAAGGGTATAGGCTTTTTCTTCTTTCCTGCTGTTGCTGTCTTTATAGATGTATAACGACACGGCAGCGACGAGGGCGACCAATACCAGCGAGACGATGAGGGTCGTGCGGTTTTTCTTCTTCTGCGGACTTTCAGGCTCGGTGTGCCTTGCCGTCTCTGCTGTCTTGTCGGAAGAAGGTCTTGCCGTCTCGTTTGCCTCTACCGTCTGGTTGGCAGGCGGAGTCTGGATGCTCCTGTGTGCCTCGTTGGAGTGATGACACACCGGACAAACCTTGTCTTCCTTGAAGTAGAGGTTGCCGCAGTTGCCGCATTGTTCTATCTTTCCTGCTATTTCTACGCCGCAGTTGGGGCAAGATGGTGCTTTCTCGCTGACTTGTCGTCCGCACTCCGGACATTTGATAATTGCCATAATATTTTGTATTGTCTCTGTTGCTAATGATGTCTGAATCTTATTTCCCTCATGCCGTGCTTGCCCATGAAGCGGCTTTTGTCTACGTAGGTGTTTACGCCGTTGATGCGTCCCTTTCCTGTGTATTGCCACATTACAATATCCCTTCCGTCGGCCAGCACGGGTTCGTTCTTGGTATACTGTGCTATCATCAGGGGGTATCGGTCTATCTTCCCTGCCAAGTGTCGGTTGTAGAAGTTGGTGTATGTGTAGATGAGGGGTTTTTGCCGGTATGTTTTTTCCACCAAGTCGATGAAGACGAGCAGTGAGTCGCAGAAGTCTTGCGTAGACATGCCTTTCGGCACCACCTCCACATCTATCATCGGAATGAGGTCTTGGTCTTTTGGCAGGCATTGCGCCGTAAAGTTTCTCAGTTGTTCTTCCTGCGGAACGAGTGCGCGGTAGAAATGATATGAGCCTACTTTCAGTCCGTATTGTTGTGCCAGTTTGATGTTTCTTTCATATTTGGGGTCTATCCTGCTGCTGCCTTCCGTTGCCTTGAGATACACGTACATCATCTTGCTGTTGTTGCCAACCGTTTCCCAAAACACGTCGCCTTGATAATGGCTCATATCCAGTCCGTGAATGTGTGCGCAGGTGTCTTCACACTGTATTATGTCATTTTGGGCATAAACGCCCAACCCTAAGAATATAGAAAGCAATAAAACTGTTAATCTTCTCATTGAACACGCCTAATTGTCTGCAAAGATAGTACATTATATTGACAACTTGAAAGTGCACTTTTGATATTTCTTTCTTTATTGTTAATCTTTGCACGAATTAACAGCCGTCGCCATGCCGATGGCCGTCCGTCTGTGTACCGTTCGTTGGTATGAGGGCTACCATTCGTTGGTACGAGCCGTACCATTCGTTGGTACGCATGCTACCAACCGTTGGTACGATACCTTGTGCTCACGTTCTGTGCCGTTGCGGCCTGTCAGTCGGTGTGCGGTTCTCACTTTTTTCACGCCGTTTTGTTAACTTTTGCAGCCAATTATTTAGCATTTAAAAACTAAACCCGTATCTTTGCGCAGCGAATAATGATGCCACGTTAACCCAGTTCGGTCGTGAGTGACCAAGGCTGATTTCGATTCGGATGAAAGCGGGCGGGAAGCAACGTCATCAGCGAGGAACAGAAATGTAACATCGGCGGTTTAATGGCCATTTGGGGT
>JAXFLJ010000004.1:0-53701 GCA_034183335.1 Prevotella sp. | reverse complement strand
TACGAACAAAATCAGTACGGTCTCTAATGACCGAATTGGGTTAAATATCCTTTCATCGTTAACATTCCGGCTTTTCGTCAGCAGGAAGTTGACCAATATTCCCCCTCATACGTGAAGAATTTTCGGCCGGCCGTGTCCGTGGCCGAAAATAACGCCAAAAATCGAGATTATAACTCACTGATAATCAACACCCATTTTTCAGAAGGTCGAAAAATGGGGTCGAAAAGGGCAAAAAACGGCTTGCAATTGATGAATATTTACCTTGCAAAAGTTCATCAATTGCCCTCCAATTGGTGCTTATTTGCCTCTCAATTGATGTTCATTTGCAAAATTGGGGGTGAAAAATGGGCTTTTTACCCCTCGAAAACCGTTTTTTTATTTCTATTTCGCCAATTTTTCCCGACCGTTTTTTGCTCTTTGGTTAACTGCCGAACTGTTAATCGGCATGATTTTTGCATATCAGAAAAATAGGCTTAATGGACATTTGGTAGGCTGAAAAGCTCCAGATGTCCTTTATTTATTACCTTTGTGCCATTTAAAAACCTATGAACCTGAATTCGGGCATTAGAGGCCGAGCCGATTTTGTTCGGATGGCGGGCAGGTTGTCAGTCGGTTTTGAGCGAACCCAATATAATGCCCCCTTACATGCAAGTTCCCAAGAGCAGGAACTTTGGTGAGGGACTATTCTCTTTTCGGATGTTGTCGGGTGTTTTCGGATGTTTCGGACAGACACAGGGTCTGTCCCTACATCTTCACGAGTTGCTTACCATTATATAACAGCATTTGTGGTGGTGTCGTAGGGACAGACCCTGATCTGTCCGCAATTCCCCGTATCTGCAATTCGTAATTCCTGCAATATCCTGCGCCTGTCCGAAAATCCTTCGTCTTTCAACTACGCCAAAGAAGAACAGCAGGCAAGGTGCCAACAAACAGACGGACAAACGAACAAAAGCAGGCGGGAAACAACATCCTTAGCGAAGAATGTAGTATTAATGGTCTTATGACCGATTGAGGTTATTGCTGTTGATACTCTCTATTTATGACCTTCGTTGTTGAAACTCATGGTAATGTATTTCCAAAAACTCTCTTTGAGGAAGAAACTTATGGGGCAAAATAATTCTTTGACCATTAAGATTTTGCAAGTATTCTCTAAATGAAAGTTCAATTGTATTCTGAAGTAACTCCTCTGAAACGACGACAGACAAATCTGGCGCGATTGTCAAAAAATGTTTGTCATAAGCCTTATGAAAAAACGGATTAAGGCAGAGTCCGTTCTTGGGGTTTATTCTATTAGAAACATCTTGCGACCAGTCTATAATATGACAAGCCTCTAATAGCTCAGGATTGCCTATTCCGGAAATGCAACAACGAAAATTATATGAACTCATTACAGTACTTCTGAAGAATGCTTGGTTAACTCGCTGCTTGATGACAACTTCCCGTTCCTTTCCTTCTGGTAAATCCTCTATTTTAATTCCTGCAGAATCTTCAATTCTTTGTTTAGCAAACCGAGCAACCAACTCTTCACTTTCAAAAACAAGACGTTCTGGATTTTCTGAAAATTCTGCCCAAACCTCCTCTTCCAACTTAGCACCATGTATTAACCCCGTAATTCCTTTTTCTTTCAATTCAGGGTCTAAACGGCCAATATTGCCCACTTTCATTGTCAACGCACTTGGTGTTCTTCCAAGTATTTTAGCATAATTAATTATTGTTGGGTGCGTTTTTCTACAATCCTTAAATGGTATCTTACAATATACATTAAAGGCGACAATTGTTTCTTCACGGCTCCATTTTTCCATACATATTGAATTTATTTGCGATTACAATAGGATACATACATCACTCAAGACTTGAAAAACAATCCCACAAAATATATGGTATGTTTTCTATCAAATTCTTTTGACTTATATATGAGCCACTTGATATATCCATAATTTTGATAATACAGGGTTGAACATCATACAGCCGTCATTGTTGTTGCAATTGCATTCATCTCATTTTATCTTCTTTTGAACCCGCAAAAGCCTTTTTTCTTCGTAAAGCTATTCGTTTGTTCTTGAAAAGGGTGATTCTTTCCTTGATACATACAAAGGTACACATTAAATTTGAAACGAACCATCAGATAGGAGGACAAACATCAGGAGAGCAAGAAAATAATAGAGGAGTAATCACGTAGGGCATGCTTCCGACAAAAATCAATCAAATCTATAATCCTCTGGTAGTCAATATTAGATGGTTTCCAGACAATTTAATTATCACAATCTACATCTCCTTTCGTTTCTTTGTTGTATCTTTGCAAAAGATAAACTGCACCCTGGCAATTCAGGACAAGTATTGTGATTGTTCGGTTTGCGTTATCGTTTCAGATGACAAGCCGCATTCAAACATTCATGACTAACTGAAATTGCCTTGGGGACGCAAGGAATACATATCATTATCAACAAACAACAAAAGAAATGGAAACAAAGACAAACAATTTTATTGAAGTAAGCTACAAGTTATATACTATAGAAAATGGAGAGAAAGAACTGGTAGAAGAAGCTACCGCAGAACAGCCTTTCCAGTTTATCAGCGGAATGGGCACAACACTCGAAGCATTCGAGAAGGAAGTGGCAGGACTGGACAAAGAACAGGCTTTTGACTTTACGCTTTCACAAGACGATGCCTATGGCGATTACGAAACAGAACGCGTGGTGGATGTTAACAAAGAAATCTTCACTCTCAACGGACATTTCGATCACGACAATGTGTACGTTGACGCAGTCATCCCCCTACAAAATGAAGACGGAAACCGATTCTACGGACGCGTACTTTCCATCGGAGAAGAACAGGTAAAAATAGACTTAAACCATCCTCTTGCAGGAAAAGTATTAAACTTTGTAGGTCAGGTGGTGGAAAAGAGAGAGGCGACCAATGAAGAATTGCAAGCCCTTATAGCCCAAATGAGCGGCGGATGTGGTTGCAGCTGCGGAGAAGACAATGAAGAAGGCGGCAACGGATGTGGCGAAAGCTGCGGATGCGGTGGCTGTCATTAATAATGGTATCCGCCACCCCATCAATTCTTCTATCATCAAGTAGTCACTCATGACATTCCATTCATTTTCATGCGAAATACTTTTGGAAACATATTTACCCTGACAACCTTTGGTGAAAGCCACGGGGAAGCCATCGGCGGAATAGTGGACGGCATGCCGGCAGGAATAGAGATTGACCTGAATTATATTCAGGACGAACTCAACCGCCGGCGTCCCGGCCAACATGCGTTGGTGACAGGCAGGCATGAAGAAGACAGGGTGGAATTGGTGAGTGGCGTATTTGAAGGGAAATCTACAGGTGCGCCGATTTGCTTTATCGTCCGCAACACTAACGCAAGAGGAAAAGACTACGAAAATCTCAGAAGTTTGTTTCGGCCGTCTCATGCAGACTATACCTATTATTATAAGTACGGAAACAGAGACCATCGGGGAGGCGGCCGCTCTTCAGCCCGCATTACACTAAGCCGATGTGTAGGAGGAGCCTTGGCAAAGATGGTCTTGAAGAAAAGAGGCATAGAAATCAGTGCCTACACCTCAGAGATAGGAAAAATAGCCTTGGACAAAGACTATGACAAGTATGACTTGCAAGTTGCCAACCAAAACATTCTGAGATGTCCAGACGAAGAAAAGTCCAAACAAATGGAGCAACTCATCAGGCAGTTGAAAGAACAGGGCGATACCGTAGGAGGCGTTATTACCTGTGTAATCAAAGGCTGTCCGGCAGGTTTGGGCGAACCTGAATTTGGAAAGCTACACGCCGGCTTGGGTGCAGCCATGCTGAGTATCAATGCCGTCAAGGGCTTTGAGTATGGCGAAGGATTTAACAGCAGCAGGATGTACGGCAGCGAACTGAACGACATTTTTGTAAACAAGAATGGCAACATTGCCACGGCAACCAATCACAGCGGAGGCATACAAGGTGGTATCAGTAACGGAGAGGATATTTACTTCAGGGTGGCTCTCAAGCCAGTTCCCACCATCATACGCCAGCAAGAGACCGTAGACATTCAGGGCAACCCAGTCAAATATGAAGTAAACGGACGCCACGACACCTGTGTCGTACCAAGAGCCATCCCCATTGTTGAGGCCATGGCTGCCATGACCATCCTTGATTACCTGATGCTCTCGGAGTCGCTGAAGATATAACAGCTTATCACAACGACTCTCCATGAAAAAACTTGAACTACTCGCACCAGCCAAGAACCTTGTTTCAGGCATTGCAGCCATAGAACATGGAGCCGATGCCGTATACATAGGCGCACAACGTTTTGGGGCAAGAAGCGCTGCGGGCAACTCCGTATCCGACATCCGACAGCTATGCGACTTTGCCCATGCCTACCGTGCACGAGTATATGTAACCGTCAACACATTGCTCAATGACGATGAACTGAAAGAGACGGAACAACTGATATGGGAACTCCATGAAGCCGGGGCAGACGCTATTTTGACACAAGACATGGCTCTCCTGCAAATGAGCCTGCCTCCTATTGAACTTCATGCTTCAACACAAACAGACAACCGGACGACTGACAAGGTGAAATGGTTAGCTGGACTGGGATTCCGACGTGTAGTACTGGCAAGGGAATTATCTCTTGAGACAATAAGGGAAATACACGAAAGCATTCCCGATGTAGAACTTGAAGTGTTTGTACACGGTGCGCTATGCGTGAACTATTCAGGCTTATGCTACGTGTCCGAACATTGCTTCAAGCGCAGTGCCAACCGAGGAGAGTGCGCACAGTTTTGCCGTTTCAGGTTTGATTTGGTTGATGCGGATGGTAAAACGATTGTAAACCGCCGTCATTTGCTTTCGCTCAAAGACATGAACCGGCTTGAACACCTCGAAGAGCTGATACTTGCGGGGGCAACCTCTTTCAAGATTGAAGGCCGGCTGAAAGACATTTCCTATGTAAAGAATGTTGTAGCGGCATACAGTAACCGCCTGAACCAATGGATTGACAAACATCCTGATTCGTATTGCAGGGCGTCACTGGGAAACTGTCACTATTCGTTTTCTCCCGACCTGAAGAAAACATTTCACCGTGGCTATACGCCTTATTTCCTTCATAAGCGGACAAGCGGCATCGAGTCTTTCGACACGCCGAAAGCCATCGGAGCGTATGTTGGCAAAGTAAAGGAAATTCGTGGCCGTTCGTTTAATGTTGCCGGCACTGCGGTGTTTGCCAATGGGGACGGTCTGTGCTATTTCAACGACAAACACGAACTGGAAGGCTTCAGGGTAAACAAGGTGGAGAACAACCGATTGTTTCCGGCCTCACTTCCTGCACAACTGAAAGAGGGCACACAGCTTTATCGTAACCAAGACATGGCCTTCGATCGCCTGATGGCGGGACGGACGGCAGAAAGGAAGATACCCGTGGCCATGATGATAACAGCTGGAAATGACAGCCTGAGCTTGACCTTCTCTGTTTCAACGGCAGAAGACAAGCTGCAAGTACAGGTTTGTGAACCGTTTGAAAGACAAAAGGCACAGAAACCGCAAGAAGAGAACATACGACTGCAACTGGGCAAGCTGGGCGATACCATCTTTGAGTGTGTGGAAGTT
This sequence comes from Prevotella sp., assembly GCA_034183335.1. GTDB lineage: Bacteria > Bacteroidota > Bacteroidia > Bacteroidales > Bacteroidaceae > Prevotella. The sequence goes on along the minus strand of JAXFLJ010000004.1, from coordinate 48,097 downwards.
AGGATAGAAACATCTCTGTCGGACTGCTTCATTCCGTCAAGCCTGCTGGCAAAGATGCGCAGACAGGCAGTAAAACGGCTCACGGAGAAGATTGCCGTGCGACCGGAAGTTCCACAGCTTCACCCTGTACAAACTGCAAGTCTGCCGCCTTTGCCAAGAGAGTATGACAAATATCCATCCCTCTACAACATTACCAACCGGCTCGCTCATGAGTTTTATGCCAGTCAAGGCTTGCAAGCCGGACATTCGAACCTCAGCCAAACTCCCCTGATGCAATGCCGCCATTGCATACGTTATTCGCTTGGTTACTGCATGAAGCATGGAGGCAAGCAACCGCAATGGCATGAGCCACTCTACCTGAAAACAGACAACGGACTTTCTTTCCGTCTGCAATTTGATTGTGCTAAATGTCAAATGAACGTATATGCCGAAGACTAAGTTTCTGATATTATTCTTCGTGCCCATGCTGATGGCCTCTTGCTACCATAATCCGCGCAGCAGCAAGACAATGGCAGGGGAATATTCGAAGGAGCAGCAAGACTCGCTCTCATTTCGGCATAACCACTATTACGGCCATAACTACAACTTCGTGGTACGTGCCGACTCATTGACGCTCATCAGGCAACTGCCCGAAGAAAAGGTCGGTAATTTTCCCACAGACTCGTTTGTTATCAGGCAAGGCACACGATTGGTTGTGGCCGACATCAACATATTGTCCACAGACACAGTAGATTCCGTTTGGGTGCAACTGGCAAGCGACCAGACCAACATCGGCTGGATACACGAAAGCGAGTTGTTGCCGTCTGTTGACCCAGATGATCCCATCTCTCAGTTCATCACGGTATTCTCTAACAAACACCTTCTCTATTTTCTGATTGTCATCTGCCTTATCGGTGTGGGCTATCTCATCAGGAGACTCGTAAAGCGTAACGCCTATATCGTACATTTCAAGGACATCAATTCATTCTACCCCACCCTGTTGGCACTTACGGTAGCATCATCGGCCACACTGTACTCCACCATTCAGCTCTTTACACCTGACGCTTGGCGACACTTCTACTTTCACCCCACACTCAACCCCTTTACCCAGCCGCTCTTGCTGATGGTCTTTCTCTCGTCTGTATGGAGCATGCTCATCATTGCCATCGCTGCTATCGACGATACTTTCCGTCACCTGCCTCTCTTCGATTCCATTCTCTACCTCTGCGGACTGATGGGTGTATGTGCCGTCAACTACATTATTTTCAGCATATCCACACTTTATTATGTAGGCTACTTGCTGCTTGCGGCCTACTTTGTCTTTGCTCTCTGGCGATATTTCCTCCACAACCGCACACACTACATCTGCGGTCATTGTGGTGAACGCATCAAGCGCAAGGGGCGGTGTCCGTATTGCAGTGCCATCAACCGATAGGCTGCGCACGGCAAACTCTATCATCTCAATTCATCATCGTTTACATTGCCACGACCATAGAATACGACACTCTGCGGAGCAAGGACTTTATTTACCATTCATCCAAGGGTAACATATACCTACAGCCAATGGTGTTTATATACCGACAAAGACAGAATTTCCATTGTTTCCGTTGCAGTAATTCCGTTGCGATAATCAAGGAACATTGTGACCGTTGAGCCCAATGCGGCCATGGGAGACCTGGCTGATGGTTCGGATGTCAAGCAGATGGACTGTCGTTTTGACGAAGGCGTAGCGGGCTACACTGAGGGAAAACGGGCAAGGAACAATATTTTATACAATTGCTTTGTCGGGTGGTGGAAGTTTTGTACTTTTGCACGACTTTTATATTGTACACAAAACTATTATCTGGCATGAAAATATCCTACAAGTGGCTGAAAGAATACGTTGACTTCACACTTCCACCCGAAGAAATCAGTGTCGCCCTAACCTCCATCGGACTGGAAGTGGGTTCTCTCGAAGAAGTACAGAGCATCAGAGGCGGACTGAAAGGGCTGTATGTAGGCAAGGTGCTAACCTGTGAGCCTCATCCCGATTCAGACCATCTGCACGTTACCACCGTAGACATAGGACGTGAAACACCAAGCCAGATTGTCTGTGGCGCATCCAACGTAGCAGCCGGACAAAAAGTCATCGTGGCCGACTTGGGCTGCATCCTCTACGACGGCGACAAGGAATTTGTCATCAAAAAGTCGAAACTGCGAGGCGTAGAGTCTCACGGTATGATATGCGCAGAAGATGAGATTGGCCTGGGCAACAGTCACGACGGCATCATTGTATTGCCCGAAGACGCTACAGTAGGACAGCCGGCATCAGCATATTACCAACTCGAAAGCGACTGGCTCATCGAGATTGACATAACGGCCAACCGAGCCGATGCACTCTCACACTGGGGAGTAGCACGCGACCTGCACGCATGGCTGAAGCAAAACGGGTATGACACAAGCCTGCACCGTCCTTCGTGCGACGGATTCAAGCCCGACAACAATGACTTGCCTGTCACAGTGTCTATCGCTAACAAGGAAGCCTGCCGACGCTATGCCTGCATAAGTCTAACCGACTGTGAAGTGAAAGAGTCGCCTGACTGGCTGAAAAACAAACTTACCACCATCGGCCTTCGCCCCATCAACAACATCGTAGACATTACCAACTACATCATGATGGCTTACGGACAACCCCTGCACTGCTTTGACGCAGACATGGTAAAAGGACGGCAAATCATCGTGAAAGACGAGAACGAAGGGAAAATCTTCGTAACACTCGACGGAGCAGAGCATAAACTCGGAAGCCACGACCTTGCCGTATGCAACGCTGAAGAGCCCATGTGCATTGCCGGCGTGTTCGGCGGAAAGGGAAGCGGCACATACGAATCCACCCGCAACGTAGTGCTGGAAAGTGCCTACTTTCATCCCACATGGGTAAGAAAGAGTGCACGCTACCACGGCTTGAGCACCGACTCGTCCTTCCGTTTCGAACGTGGCGTAGACCCCGACGGCACTATTTATGCACTCCAACAAGCTGCCCTGCTTTGCAAAGAGCTTGCCGGAGCAAAAATTTCCATGGACATCTGCGACGTATATCCTAATCCGATAGAAGCTGTCAGCGTAACTCTCAACTACGACTACGTAACCGGTTTGATAGGAAAAGAAATACCAAGAGAGACCATCAGAACCATCATGGAAAGTCTCGACATGAAAATAAAGAAAGAGACAACACAAGGCTGGGACATCACCGTGCCCCCCTATCGTGTGGATGTACAACGGCCATGTGATGTAGTGGAAGACATTCTTCGCATCTACGGCTACAACAATGTCGAGATTCCCACGCAACTGAAAGGTTCATTGGTCATCAAGGGAGCGGAAGACCACAAGCACAAACTCGAGAACCTTGTGGGAGAGCAACTCGTAGGCTGCGGCTTCAACGAGATACTCAACAACTCGCTCACCAAAGCCAGCTATTACGAGGCCGGACTGAATCATTATCCTGCCGAGACACTTGTGTACATCATGAATCCGTTAAGCAGCGATCTCAACGTCATGAGGCAAACGCTTCTCTTCGGTGGTTTGGAAAGTATTGCGCACAATGCCAACCGCAAGAATCCTGACTTGCGTTTCTTCGAGTTCGGCAACTGCTATTCTTATGCACCCGACAAGAAAGACCTCGACAACCCGATGAGAGCATACAAAGAGGAATATCATCTGGGATTGTGGGTGACAGGAAAGCATGTCAGCGGCTCGTGGATTCACAAAGATGAAGAGGCTTCGTTCTACGAACTGAAGGCTTATGTCATGAACATTCTCCGCAGAATCGGCCTGCCCATTGCGGCAACCGTGTTCAAGAAGAGCGAAAACGACATCTTCTCACATGCTACTCTCATTGAGGACAGAAACGGAAAACCGCTCGCAGAAATGGGAATCGTTGCTGCCAAACAGCAAAAGGCCGCAGGAATAGACAATCCGGTTTACTATGCAGACCTCAACTGGACTGCCCTGATGAAAGCAACACGCAAGTCAAAGGTTCTTTACAAGGAAATCAGCAAGTATCCAGCCGTAAGTCGCGACCTCGCCCTATTGCTTGACAACGATGTCGACTTCGTCAAAATAGAAGAGATTGCCTACCAAACCGAAAAGAGAATATTGAAAAGCGTGGAGCTTTTCGATGTGTACGAAGGCAAGAACCTGCCCGAAGGCAAGAAGAGCTATGCCGTTAACTTCATCTTGCAAGATGAACAAAAGACGCTCAACGACGCACAAATCGAAGCTGTAATGAACAAACTCATTGCCAACCTGAAAGCAAAACTCAATGCCGAATTAAGATAAACAACATAGACAACATAAAATCATAAAACAATTACTCCAATGGGAAGAGCATTTGAATATCGTAAAGCTGCCAAGATGAAACGGTGGGGACACATGGCCAAGACATTTACCAAAATAGGCAAGCAAATTGCCATCGCCGTGAAAGCCGGAGGCCCCGAACCCGAAAACAATCCTTCGCTGCGTGCTATCATTGCCAATGCAAAGCGCGAAAACATGCCGAAGGACAACATCGAGCGAGCCATCAAAAACGCCATGGGCAAAGACCAAAGCGAATACAAAGAAGTGACCTACGAGGGATATGGCCCTCACGGTGTGGCTGTTTTTGTGGAGACACTGACAGACAACACCACCCGAACAGTGGGCGATGTCCGTTCTGTATTCAATAAGTTCAACGGAAACCTCGGCACGCAAGGTTCATTGTCATTCCTCTTCGACCACAAGTCGGTCTTCACGTTCAAGTTAAAAGACGGAATTGAAATAGACGAACTCATCCTTGACCTCATCGACTACGGCGTGGAAGACGAATATGACATAGATGAAGAAACGGGTGAAATCACAATTTACGGAGAACCTACCAGCTTTGGAGAGATACAAAAACATCTGGAAAGCGAAGGTTTTGAAGTGACGGGAGCAGAGTTTACACGCATTCCAAACGACCAGAAAGACGTGACATCTGAAGAGCGTGAGGTGCTGGAGAAGATGATAGAGAAACTGGAAGAGTTTGACGACGTTCAGACGGTTTATACCAACATGAAACCCATGTAAATGGCAAGACGCATTGCATACAAAACGCAAGGGACATGTTGCAAGACCATTGAGGTAGAGATAGATGAGAGGGGCTTACTCAGGGAAGTGAAATTCATCGGTGGATGCGACGGAAACCTTCAGGGCATTTGCTCACTTGTCAAGGGAATGGATGCCAAAGAAGTTACCAAACGGCTGAAAGGCATACGGTGTGGAAGCAAAGCTACAAGTTGTCCTGACCAACTAAGCAAAGCTATTGAAACCATCTCGACAACCTAACCATTTTTTCTCTGCTCATACCACATATACCTTTATATATAAGCAACAAACCATCAATCACGTGGATTTGACATAATATCTTTGTCAAATCCACGCTTTTCTTTTCTATAAGAATTATTCTACAGCATCAAAATAAAGCAATATTGCTTTCCGACAATTGCAATATTGCTTTCTGGCAATTGCAATATTGCATTAAAAAACAATATACCGGGCTTGCTCCATTAAATAGAAAGGAAATGCGTCAAACTATCTTCGACACATTTCCCTTCTTATTATAGCATCTCGGTATAACCGTCAGGTTATTCTTGTACGAGAGAAAAAATCTTATGTTCTCACAAGATGCCTGCCATAAAAGATTTAGTATGCAAAAAGCGGGTAATCCTTCATGGTTTCATTCACCTTGGCACGAACCTTGGCGATTACTTCCTCATTTTCAGGGTCATTGAGAACTTCCTCTATCAAGTCAGCAATCAGCGGCATCATGTCTTCCTTCACACCACGTGTCGTGATGGCTGGTGTTCCAAGACGGATTCCTGAAGTCTGGAACGCACTACGGGTATCAAACGGAACCATGTTTTTATTAACCGTGATGTCGGCTGCAACAAGTGCGTTTTCAGCCACCTTTCCGGTCAGGTCTGGGTATTTTGAACGAAGGTCAACAAGCATAGAGTGGTTGTCTGTTCCACCGCTCACGATTCCAAAGCCACGCTTTACAAGTTCGTCGGCCAAAACTGCCGCATTCTTCTTCACCTGTGTGGCATATTCTTTGAACTCCGGTTTCAATGCCTCTCCGAAAGCCACGGCCTTAGCTGCAATAACATGCTCGAGCGGTCCGCCCTGCTGTCCGGGGAACACAGCAGAGTTGAGGATAGTGCTCATCATTTTGATTTGACCCTTCGGAGTGGTAAGTCCCCATGGATTTTCAAAGTCTTTGCCCATCAAGATGATACCACCGCGCGGGCCACGGAGTGTCTTGTGCGTGGTAGAAGTAACGATGTGTGCATATTTCACAGGATTTTCAAGCAGCCCGGCCGCTATCAGTCCTGCGGGATGAGCCATGTCTACGAGGAGCAATGCGCCAACCTTGTCGGCGATTTCACGCATGCGCTTGTAGTTCCACTCACGGCTGTAGGCAGAACCACCGCCGATGATAAGTTTCGGCTTATGCTCTACGGCCAGTTTTTCCATCTCGTCATAATCTACCTGACCGGTCTCTCTGTTGAGGTTATAGCCGACAGGCTTGTAGAGAATGCCGCTGGTGTTGACATGCGAACCATGCGAGAGGTGCCCACCGTGGTCGAGGTTCAAACCCATGAAAGTATCGCCAGCCTTCAGTACTGCCAAGAGTACGGCGGCATTGGCTTGTGCTCCTGAGTGTGGCTGCACGTTGGCATATTCTGCACCAAACAATTTGCAGATGCGGTCGATGGCGATGTTTTCCACCTGATCCACCACCTGACAGCCGCCATAATAGCGTTTGCCGGGATAGCCCTCTGCATACTTGTTGGTGAGGTACGAGCCCATTGCTTCCATTACTTCATCGCTCACAAAGTTCTCGGAAGCGATGAGTTCCATTCCTTTTAACTGTCTCTGGTGTTCTTTTTCGATTAAATCAAAGATTTCTTGATCTCTTTTCATTGTGCTTTATTATTAATAAAATGAAGTTTCATATTATTTCTGCCTGATCTATATGCTGTTCGGTGTCACAATAGCGGCATTTAAGTATGCCGTTTTCCTTGTCGACAACGGTAAAGACGGTGTCCATCGGCTCATGATTGGTCACGCAGTTGGGATTGTTGCACTTGACTATTCTACGCAGTTCATCGGGTGTTTCGACTGTTTTCTTCTCTACCACCTCATAGTCTCTTATGATGCTGAGCACAACTTTAGGTGCAACGACCGACAGTCGTGATATTTCGTCGTCGGAAAAAAACCTGTCCGTAACCTTGATGATACCTTTTCTTCCCACCTTCTGAGAAGGATAGTTATATCCTATGGTCACGGGTGTCGGGAGGCCATTGAGCTGCAACAGGCTCACTACCTGAAATGTCTTTGCTGCCGGAATATGGTCAATAACCGTTCCGTTCTCGATGGCAGCGACGAGTCTTTCTCTTTTGTTCATAGTCTCGGATATATTTTCGCAACGTTCAGTCAAGAACGTTTTGGTCGTTTCTCACGTCGTCAAGTGTAATGCCAAGCACATCGCAGATGATTGCCTCACGTGCATAGAGTCCGTTACGTGCCTGCTGGATGTAGTATGCATGCGGATTCTCGTCTACATCGTATGCTATTTCATTGACCCTTGGCAGCGGATGCAGTATCTTCATATTCGAGCGTGCCGTCCCAAGCATATCACTGCGAAGCACGTAGGTATTTTTCACTTTCTCGTATTCCATCAGGTCTGAGAAACGTTCTTTCTGTACACGTGTCATATAAATGATGTCTGCATCGGCGATGACATCCTCGCTAAAGGCCGTATGTTCATGGTATCGCATGCCGTGCTTGTCGCAATATGCCTTATACTCGGCAGGCATGGACAACTCTTGGGGTGCAACGAAATGAAAGGTAGGATTGAAGTGTCGCATGGCCATGAGGAGAGAGTGTACCGTACGGCCGTATTTCAAATCGCCCACAAGACAAATATTCAGGTTTTCAAGTGTACCCTGCGTCTGCCAGATGCTATACAAATCGAGCATACACTGCGACGGATGCTGATGTGCTCCGTCTCCGGCATTGACCACAGGCACGGGAGCCACCTCGCCGGCATACTGCGCAGCACCCTCGATGTGGTGCCTCATAACTATGACGTCGGCGTAGTTAGCAACCATGAGTATGGTATCTTTCAGGGTTTCTCCCTTAGAAACGCTTGAAGCTTTTGCATCTGAGAATCCGATAACCTTTGCTCCCAACCGACAAGCTGCCGTTTCAAAACTGAGACGGGTGCGTGTAGATGGCTCGTAGAACAGTGTAGCCACAACCTTTCCCTTGAGTATTTCGCGATTGGGTTTCTCTTCAAACTCCCGTGCCATTTCTATCATATAGAGTATTTTCTCTTTGGACAGGTCGGCTATTGTCACGAAATTGCGTTTCTCCATCTTACTCATTTGCGTTTTCATTGTTTCGGTTGCGAAGTTAAGCATATTTTTTCAAACAGCAGCAACAAACGTGTACTTTAACCCGAATCGGTCAATTGATGTCGTCGTGATTTTGTTCGGATGCCGAACAGGTTGCCAGTCGGTTTGGGGTTAACCCAACATAATCCCCTCGTATGCAAGTTCCCAAGGTCAGGGAATTTGGTAAGGGACTTTTCTCTTGGCGGACGTTGTTGGATGCTGTCGGATGCTGTTAGATGCTGTTGGACGTTTTCGGACAGACACAGGGTCTGTCCCTACATCTTCACGAATTGCTTACCATTATTATATAATAGCATTGTGTTGCGGTGGTGTTGTAGGGACAGACCCTGTGTCTGTCCGTAATCTATGTCTGTCCGTAAACCCTTGCCTGTCCGTAAACCCTGTGTTTGTCCATAACTCCGTGTTTGTCGATTTTGCCGAAGGTGTAGCAGGCTACGCCGAGGAAAAACGGCGGGGAAAATGCCTACAAGCGGACGAAAGCAGATGAGAAGCAACATCATCAGCGTAAAACGTGGCATGGCCGATTTAATGGCTGATTGGGGTTAAAGCCGCCGTAATGTATTTTTTCATCTACAGGTGAGTCGAGCGACTTGTGTGCAGTTGCGTGAAAGTGCAAGAACCGTAAAACAGCAACTTACAAAAACCTGCTTCACCTTTGTCTTATACAACAGATTCTTTGGCCTTATTCATGCTGTCGAAAGATCATAACTGCTTATTTTCAGACAGACAACATACATCCCGATACTCCAAAAGTTCCTTATACAATCGTACCATTGTCTGGTAGCAAGAGTACCAAACATCGGCACGACTCGTACCAGCCTTTGGTACTCATCGTACCAACGACTGGTAGCGTTTGCTTTGACACAGAAACAAGATGAGAGAAATTCCATATAAATGGTACATCGCTCAGTGTCTTCTACGTCTATTGCCTTTCCGTTGCAGCTGGGCACACAATGAGATAACACATTCCTCATCATCACCTGATTGCTAACAAAAGAAAATCTCGCACTATGGCCGTGAAAGGATAACGATTATTTCTGACACAACAGCTGTGAAAGACAAAATAAACAACATCTTCCACATACACCGCACTTTTTACGTTCATTACACCACCAATCTTGAGAAAAATAGTTATTTTTGCCCGACATTAAACGATTCTGTTCATGGAAAACAGCAAGACAAGTACATACATCTGGCCGGCTGAATGGCATCCACAATACTGCATACAACTCACATGGCCTCATGAAGGTACTGACTGGCGAGAGTGTCTCGACGAGATTACGGAGACATTCATACAGCTCATCAGCATCATCGCTACATACGAAAAAGCCGTCATCGTTACTCCCGATATCACAGGAACGGGTAAACTGCTGAAGACACGTATTACGAAGGCAGAAATGCAAAAGAATATATACCTCTTCCAATGCCCGACCAATGACACCTGGAACCGAGACCACGGTGGAATCGTACTGACAGGAAACAGAGACGGCGGCACACAGAAAGCATCATGTCGCTTCCTTGACTTCAAATTCAACGGCTGGGGAGAAAAGTTTACTGCGGCACACGATAACGCCATCAACAGGCAATTATACTCCACAAAATGGCTGGCCGCCACATACGAAGACCACAACGACTTTGTATTGGAGGGAGGCAGCATAGAGAGCGACGGCAAAGGAACTGTATTCACCACCAGCCAGTGCTTGCTTGCCCCACACCGCAACCAGCCGCTTGGCAGGGAGGACATTGAACAGGAACTGAAACGCCGACTGCATGCACAGCGCATCGTGTGGCTCGACCACGGCAACCTTGTGGGAGACGATACTGACGGGCACATCGACACCATCGTGCGCACAGCACCTGATGATACCCTTATATATATAAGGTGTGACAACCCCGATGACGAACAATACGAGGACTTCACTGCACTCGAAAAACAACTGGAGCAACTGAAGACATGTGAGGGCAAACCGTATAAATTGCTTGCACTGCCCATGCCCGATGCTATTTTACACGAGGGTGAACGCCTGCCGGCTACCTATGCCAATTTCCTCATCATCAACGATGCCGTGATATGTCCTACCTACGACCAAGAAGAAAAGGACAACATGGCCATGGCTACGCTTCGGTCTGCGTTTGCCGGACGCAAAGTCATCGGACTGGACTCCCGCACCATCATCCGTCAGCACGGCTCCATACACTGTCTCACCATGCAGTTTCCCGTAGAAGCCACCCCCCAAGAAAGCAGCATTGAAGGCATCGTTTGTTTGGCAGAGACATAAAATTTCCGATACCATATTCATTCCACAACCATTATTCAGATATGAGAAAGCTACACATTGGCATCATCCAACAGCACAACACGGCAGACAGGAAAGACAACCTGCTCCGCCTCGAACACAGCATCATACAATTATCACAACAGGGGGCGCAACTCATCGTACTGCAAGAATTGCACAATTCTCTATACTTCTGCCAGCGAGAAGACGTAAACCTCTTCGACCTCGCAGAGCCAATTCCCGGCCCCTCAACCGAATACTTCGGCAGGATTGCGAAAGAAAACAGCGTGGTAATCGTTACCTCGCTCTTTGAGAAACGTGCCGCAGGCTTATATCACAACACCTCCGTTGTGATCGAGCGAGATGGAACCATCGCCGGAAAATACCGCAAGATGCACATTCCCGACGATCCCACCTATTACGAAAAGTTCTATTTCACGCCCGGCGACCTCGGCTTCCAACCCATTCAAACCTCTGTCGGCAAACTGGGCGTACTCGTATGCTGGGATCAGTGGTATCCCGAAGCTGCCCGGCTGATGGCACTGCAAGGGGCAGAAATACTTATCTACCCCACGGCCATAGGACTTGAAAGAACTGACAGCACCGAAGAACAAAACCGTCAAAGAGAAGCATGGATGACTGTGCAGAGGGGACATGCAGTGGCAAACGGCCTGCCCGTAGTGACCGTGAACCGCGTGGGATACGAAGAATTGACCTTGCCGCAAAGCCAACCATGCCAGACGAAAGAGCATACGAACCAAGAAGACATCAGGGCATTCTCTGGCATACAGTTCTGGGGGACGTCGTTTGTTGCAGGCTCTCAGGGAGAGATTCTCTTCCAAGCTGACAAGGAAAAGGAAGAAACTGCCGTCATAACCATCGACTTAGACCATTGCGAGGAAGTAAGACGTTGGTGGCCTTTCCTCAGAGACCGTCGCATTGACGAATACGGGAACATCACCCGAAGATTTATAGACTAAGGCACAGGCCCTCCTCATCTATTGTCAATATACCATTTAATATAGACAAACCCGTATATTAGGTATCATGACATTTCTCAGATTGGCGGTCACATCTTTTTGTAATTTGAGAAAAACAAGTATCTTTGCAAAACAGAGAAAAACAATCAAAACATACAAAAATGGAAATAACTGAAAGGTTTATCAACTACACCAAGTTTGACACACAATCCGACGAGGAGTCGCAAAGCGTTCCCAGCACCCCAAAACAGCTTGTCTTTGCCGAATACCTCAAGAAAGAACTCATTAAAGAAGGACTCGAAGACGTAGAAATGGACGAGAAAGGATATATCTACGCCACACTGAAAGCCAATGCCAAGAAAGAAATCCCCACCATCGGATTTATCTCACACTACGACACGTCTCCTGACTGTAGCGGCAAAGACGTCAAGGCTCGCATCGTGAAGAACTACGATGGAAAAGACATAGAACTCTCACCAGGAATCATATCTTCTCCGGAGAAATTTCCCGAACTACTCAGTCACGTTGGTGAAGATCTCATTGTGACAGACGGGCACACTCTATTGGGAGCAGACGACAAGGCAGGCATAGCAGAAATCATGCAGGCAATGTGCTATCTGAGAGACCATGACGAAATCAAACACGGCGATATCAGGGTAGCCTTCAATCCCGATGAGGAAATCGGCAAGGGAGCACATAACTTCAATGTCGAGAAGTTCGGCTGTCAGTGGGCATACACCATCGACGGAGGAGACCTCGGAGAACTGGAATTTGAAAACTTCAATGCTGCCTCTGCCAAGGTACACCTCAAGGGCGTAAGCGTACATCCAGGCTACGCCAAAGGCAAAATGATCAATGCCAACATGCTCTCGGCCGAATTCATCGGATTGCTTCCGACAAATGAAACTCCCGAAACAACAGAGGGGTATCAGGGCTTCTACCATCTGGTGGGCATCAAGGCAAATACCGAAGGGGCCACACTTTCATATATCATCCGAGACCACGACAGAGACAAATTTGAAGACAGGAAGATTTTCATCAAGAAATGTGCCACGACCATCAACCAACGCTACGGAGAAGGAACATGCGAGGTGGAAATCAACGACCAATACTACAACATGAAAGAGAAAATAGACCCCAATATGCATGTCATAGACCTCGTATTGAAAGCCATGCAGGAGTCGGGCGTCCCTCCTCGTGTAAAACCAATCCGCGGTGGAACCGATGGTGCGCAACTCTCTTTCAAAGGTCTCCCCTGCCCTAACATCTTCGCAGGAGGGGTTAACTTCCACGGCCCATACGAATTTGTCTCTGTACAGGTAATGGAGAAAGCCATGCAAGTTATCGTCAAGATATGCGAGCTGACAGCAGAATACAACGATTAAGTATCACTTCATTTTTTCGCATGCAGTAGTCAATGTTCTATCGGTAACTTTTTTCTTTAGGAAGCCTCAGAGAAGACTAGTTACAACAGGAACAAAAGATTATCAACACAACATGACAATAATATATAACAAAAGATTAGTGTATAATCTTATATTATAGAGCATTATTGCATATCTATTATAAGTAAGGCTACGTTTTCCAAGAATCATAACAGGAAACGTAGCCTTTTGCTTTTGCTTATCCTTTTGCCATCAAAAAAATAATCCCCAATCGGGCATTAAACCCAATTCGGTCATTAGAGACCGTTCTGATTTTGTTCGGATGTCAAGCAGATTGTCTGTCGTTTTTTTCTCGGCATAGCCCGCAATGCCTTAGGGAAACGGATAGATATGGGTACGAACAGACATGGGGGTTGCGAACAGACACAGGTCAACGGACAGACACAGGGTCTGTCCCTACAACGACGAAAAAACACTACAACAATGTTATTATATAATGGTAAGAAATTCGTGAAGATGTAGGGACAGACCCCGTGTCTGTCCGAAAACAAAAAGAACAATTGCGGACAGGAAACAATGAACAGCCCCTGCGTCTGTCCGAAAACGTCTGGCAACGTCCGCCAAGAAAAAATCCTCGCCAGAGTCACTGAACTTGGGAACTTGCCAGCAAAGGGCATTATGTGGGATTAATCCGAACCCAGCAGACAAGACTGCTGATGCTTCTGAACAAAACAGTTTGGACTCTAATGACCAGATTGGGTTTAATAACCGATTTGGGATAATTCATAAAGATTATAGCTAAAGAGACAAAACAAACCGTCAAAAGATGTTTCATTATTTATCACAAAACAACAATAAGACATAAAAAACACGCTCTATTTTTTCATATTTACACACATCTACTTGGCAAACAAAAAGATAACGCAACACATCACTTCATAAAAAACAAAAAACCAGAGACCTCACGGCCTCTGATTTTCTAAAAACAAACTACTTAAAAACTAATCTACTAAAACAAATCAAAAATATATTATAGATTAAATTGTCATATTACCATTAAATTGTGCTTTATTTCGATGCAAATATAGGTATTATTCTTTTAATTTCCAAATTTTACGGATAAATAATTTAATTGTTTCCAAAAAAATCGTCTAACATCACTAATTCAATAATTTAACGACACAGGCAAAGTCATTGACATACATTTATAATACACAAAAAGTAATAATATTAAGCATATTGAAAATAAACACTAAAAAAGCATTACCATATTATCCCAAATCGGTCATTAGACCTCCAATGAGACATTCCGCACTGATGACATTGCTTTCCGGCGGCATATGTTCGGATGACCTCTAATGTTGATTGGGATTCAAAAGAAAGAGACTGAGCCAGACGAAAGTCCTAACCCAGTCTCTTATTGAATCCCTATCGGGAAGTACTTATTTTACAGTCACCTTACGAGTTGTTCCATCTTCCATTCGCAGGATAACCACCCCACGGTGTGAATCACTCACTCGCTTACCGTCTATTGAATAGCGTTCGGAGAGACGAAGGCCTTCTTCCGTCAGTTCGCTGCCCATACTTGTAACGAAGTCTATGGGAACACGCACATACTCTATCTTTCCTTTCTGCATGGCACTAATCACCACCTCAAAGCGACATTCTGCACCATCTATTTTAAGACTTCCGTCGGCAGAGAGCTGAACGTTCGTAGCCAATTCTGTCGGTATCGGGTCGGCAATAGCATAAGTGACTGTTGCCTGAGCATTGTCGAAAGTAAAGAACTGCTTGATGTCAAGCACACCATTCGTGGTCTGCAAAGGAGCATCTTTGATAACCCTATTTCCATTGAAATTGTCAAGACAGAAATATGCCGGCGTATTCAGTCCGTGTTCGCCCGAATCAGATCCACTCATCTTAAAGCGCAGTTTCTTGACTGTTCCAAGGCTCCGGAGATCTACCCACTGCCATGTGTCAAGATAATAGTGGTCAGCTTCCAAATCGCTGCGATAGTCGGCAAGATAGTAGTCTATACTTCCGATGGCATTATTTGCAGCATCAAAACCTGTAATCGTTACTTTGAACCAGTCTCCCTTGACAAAGGCTTTCGAGAAACCGTCTCCCTTGGTAATGGAGTTGACTGCATACGCATTATTGGAAATATAGAAGCCTCTGATACTATCGCCCTCTTCTTTGTTCAACACGGTGATATAGCCGCCTTGCGGATAGGCCACCACATAGTTTTCCGAACCACTAAACCCACAGCCAACAGCCGAATGGAACTGATCGGCAAGGCCGCTAAACGATGTCGAAGTCTGGTTGGAATAGCCGAAATCGTACCAGAACTTATACTCTGGCATATTTCCATTGTCGAACTTATAGCTACCACTTACAAACGAGGATTTGCCTGAAAAACCGTTCCAGTAACTATCCTGTTGCAAATAAAGATTCTCGAAAGTGGCAGTTACGGCATCGCCGGTGACAATGATTCGGCAGGTATCAGCAGTTGCCTTGCCGTTGGCATCACTCACGACAATGACATAGTCGTCGCATTCGCTCGGTGTGTACTCCACGCTTATCACGCCTGCAGTCTCCAGTACAGTCGTGCTTATCTCGGTATTTTTGCCGTTGTACCATTTGAGCGTAAACGGAGCGGTTCCGTCTGTAACCGTTGCCGTAAGCATCACAGCTTTGCCCAAAGTAGTTGTACCGTCTTCAGCAATAACTTTAGGAGTCGGCACTTCAACGATGGGAGTTCCGGAAGCAATGAAAGGCTTGCTTTCATTAACAATGCTGACAACTTCACGCAGGCTCTTCAACACAGCATAGGCCACATAAGTACTGTCGGTAACAAGACCGTCTACACAGACTTCACCCTCTTTGTTTTTGTGTAACAGAACTACCTTGCCAGAAGTCATTATATCTTCTGCCATCGGTGCAGCCTCACCTTTCTTCTTCACCAGAACAAACGCCTTACAGTTCATGTCTGCCTTCAACACGACACAAGCCGTACTGTCTGTAATATTCTTTACCAACATAAATCCATCGTGCATCTTCGGAGCTTCATTCAATGCATTATACTCATAGGCTCCAATGGTAGGCTGCGTGGCACGCACAGTTTCGTTGATGTCTTTGGTAACATATGCAAGCACGCTCGCTTTCAACAAATCACCGTCAAGATCGTTCGAAGGTTCAAGTATCTCCTCATGAAGGAACACAGTCTGCTTGTTATAACTGTCCGATTCGCCTGAAGCAGTCTTCCAGTCGTCAAAGGTTGCATACTTGTCAGAAGAAGATCCGAAAGCAAAGAAGTCTCCGTTGGTGTAAACAACATTGTTAGAGAACGCAACCTTTTGGAAGTTATCAGTTTTGTTTGTATTGTAGACATAACCTCTTCCCTCATTCTGCAAAATGTTATTTACCACATTTACAGAACCTCCCATGACTGAAGAGAACCACAGGTTAGGCCCTGCTGTACCTTTCATGAGTATCGTGTTGTGTGCTACCTTGACATGCTCGCCTGAAGAAATCTTGAGACCGGCATATGAAATATTCTTACCACTCACAATTATCTCATTGTTTGAAATGATGACAGGAGCTGCTTCCGTTCCAAGCATCTGACGCAAATCAATAGCAGTAGATGCCAAGTTGGTTGCCAAACGAATACTATTGCCCTCGATGACAAAACTCTCATGGTGAACATCCCTCAACTGGGCATCAATTCCTTGAAAACCATTCTTTTCCGTCGCAGTATTCTCAATGACATTATATCGAACCTTCGCACCCAGTTCATCCATGACATAGATGCTCTTGCTACCTTGATTCCTGAATGTGTTATGTTCGATAATACCACCTACTTCCTTCGGCAATCTCACATAATTAGTTCCACCCATATTCACACCAATGTATCCACCCTCGATGAGATTATTTTTTATCGTAAGATAATCGTTATTCCGATTTGCTTCGTTAATGGCATAATGACCAATGATATTGATATCTTGCCGAACATTCGTTGTCATTGCAGCATGCAAATAGCAATCATCAATCGTAACATGCCGGCTCTCGTTCTTCACATGTACAACACTCGGATAACTTTTGTCGGTAGTTGTTATTTCTATGCCTTTCAATGTAAACCAGTCTGCGCCATTTAATGTAAACACACCATATTCCTTTGCCATTTGATCATCAGAGTATCCTGAGGTGGTGTAACTGTTGTCATAAATGCGTACATCGGCATAATTGCCTGTTTCAGACTGCAATGTAATCGTATTGTTCTCTGATGTACCCGGAATATGCGGCACTATTACCTTCTCATTGTATATGCCCTTCTTGACGTTCAGTATAACAGGACCTTCAACACCCGATGAGATGGCATCAATGGCTGATTGAATCGTAGGATATGTCGTACCAGGGCCAACTGAATAAGTACCACTCATTCCTTTCTTCACCGTTGTAGTGGCAATTACAGGTACAGAAACATGAATAGATTCACCACCTACCACGACAGAAGCAAGCGATGCTGTTACAGAATTTCCTTCTACTGCATTTGTCTTAATGTCATACGCTATCCAAAATTTATAGGTACCTGCTTCATTAATAATATACTCTCCCTCTATTTCAGAACCAGAACTTGTCTTGCCAAAAAGATGAGTCGTGGCAAATGTTCCGATAGTATCGGTAGCATATACTTTGGTTTGACTAATAATGGTATTGGTTGTGGCATCCATTACAAATTTCTTCAAGACTATCGGGGTGTAATCGCCTTTCACGTCTACATCTACACGCACCATCTTCACATCGGTTTCTCCCTTCAATATAGCCTGAGGAGCTAAAGAAGAAGTTGTGACAGACGAGACAGAGAGTGGAAGTTTCTTATAAGACACAACCTCTATGGCAAATCCTTCAGCCTGATAGCTTTTCGTTGTATACTTAATGGTCAATTTTCCATCATCTGACTTTGATACAAACACATTGGGTTTTTCTCCATACATTCCGAAGACAGCATCTTCCTTGTCTTTCAGTTCACCACCATAATAAATATACATCTTATCGTTACCGCTGACTTTCCATTCTTTAAATATCAGTTTAATTACATTACCTTCTTCTTTCGGCGCAAAAGTCACAGTTCCGTTAAAGTTCTTGGCTTGCTTTCCCGTAGGTCCTCCGTCATCATAAAAGTTCAACGGTGCATCCTCAGCAATTAGGATTTCATTATTATTTCCATTCTGAATGAAAAAGACATTGCGTACAACTCTTGTTCCTTCAGGGTCTCCCTGAGAAACCTGTATGTCATTTTCACCGATTTTGAGCGATTGGACAGCCACATCAATCTCTTCGCCCACACCAGCATTCTCCTTTAAGTCAAAACAAACACGGAAGAAGTTATTGCCTTCGAGAAGTGGTAATGCTTCTGTTAATGTCACTGTCAAATTGCGATTATTCACATCAACAACAGCAGTTCCAACAGGCGTTGCATTAGCGTCTTGTTCTGCATCTTTAGCACCAAGAGAATAAACATAAACCTTTTCAATACTCTTTTGTGAACCTTTCAGGTCAAAGACCACTTGATTCATCTTCATAACATTTTGTTCTCCTTCGGTCTTGACATTAAAGCCAACAATAGCTTGCGACTTGGCACCTGGCGTAACAATATCATCAGAAGTCTGTGACACCATGACCGTATCAACACTCATAGGTTTGGAGAGATATTCACTTACCGTTGCAACAAAACCTTCGGCTGTATTATAGGAATTATTGTCATTTGGACAGAAGACTACCGTCAGTGCTCCATCAACAGCCTTCGAGCGGAGCACTCTGCCCGGACCTATTTTCTTATCATTGGCAGAAGTAAGTTCCCATAACAATTCGCCATTGGTACCTTGTCCGCTATATACCTTAAATTTTGCCTTGACGCCATAAGAACTTGAAGCATAGGTCAAGTCAAACTTTGAGAAATCAATTTGGCAAAGCATTCCTTCATGCTTCGGAATAAATGTATTGATGCGGTCATCTGTCCCGGGTTGGTATTTTGTTGAATATTGGCTTTGCGTTTGGGTCTTGAAAATCATCGAACCGTTGACAACTTTCGTAACAGTCCCTATATTGACCTGCGAATAAACGATATTATTCACGGTTCTATCACCATCCGGATTCCCATTTTCTACTGATTGAACATTGCCATTAAGTGTAATAGAGACAACAGAAGCATCTATCTTTTGTCCATTCATAGCATCATCGCCGATGGTGTAGGCAAGCCAAAAGTAATTTTCACCCTCCATCAACGATATGGGCGATACCGGAATGATTTCAAATTCGTCCGCCGTCACCATTGTCTCTCCAACCTTTGTGGTCGTGGAGAAATCTTTTGATGTTTTGCTGAAATAGAGCACAGCCTTGCTGACTTGTGCGTGTGTACCATTGGTATTGAAAACAAACTTCTCTGCCTTCAATGCCGGCTCGGTCTCTTTAGTCTTGATATTCAATGATAGAATTGGCTGATCTGCATCACCGGCACAAACCGTTCCTTTTGTGAACTGTATTGTCTCGATACTTTCTGTTGTCATCGCCTGGGGTACAAACTGACGTACCACAGCCTCAAATCCATCATCGGTCAATTTGGTCGTACTCTCAAACCTCACGGTCAAGGCACCATCTGCCGAAGTAGATTTAATCGTTGGCGTAGTTCCTTTCTTTACCAGTTGTATGAGGTTAGCCTCGTCCGCAGTTGTTCCATTATATACCTTGATGAACTGCGAATATAGACTTCCCTCGAATATCTTCACCTTTGAGAAGTCAATCAGTATCTTTTTGCCCGCATCTTTCGGAACAAACGTAATGATGCCGTTAAACTCCTCCGATACTTTTCCGTCTATTCCACCGTCATCATAAAATGCAATGGAATCATCTCCCACCGTGACGGTCTGTGGAGTAGATGAGAAGAGAACTACGGAAGTATTGTTCTCTCCAGGTGCAAACGCCATGATTTGATTGCCCTGTTGCTTTTGCATCATTTTATTGTCTGAGGCCGTGAGTCGCAATGGCACACCAGCCAACAAAGCAATGAGCACAAGCATTGAAAAAAGAATTTGTTTACTCATGTTTTTGATTGTTACTTGATTGTTTTGATTTGTGATATTTATTGATTTAATATTGTTATCTGACGATTACTTTTCTTACTCGCCCGTCACACATCTTCACTACATTAATTCCCTTCTGCGGTGTTGTTATTCGTTGTCCGTCAAGTGTGAAACGCGCTGTTTCCACGATATTCCTTGTTTCCTTTTCGGTAACGGAAAGTTGTACAAGTGCATCTTTGATAGCTTGGATAGATGCTTCGAGGTGCAGGTCTTCCGCCCCACATATTTCCGTGGAGGTTTCGCCCAACATGCCACACATTTGTTGTTGGCCGCTATACACACGCACAAAGTCTACGAAGTCAATGTGTACTGTATCGCGGCTAACAGGATCTACAGCCCAGTCTATGTCGATGCTGCACGCCAGTGTGTCTTGGTTTGGTTTGTTATCCACGTATCCATAGTCGAAGAACAGTTGTATCCATCTTTTTCCCTCTCCGTTCTCGTAGATTGCATTTTTAGGAAGCAAAGTTCCCTTTAACGTGAGAGAAGAACCGAGCCAAAGCGGAAAATACTCCTGTTCATGAAATACATTGCGGCCGACCACACCCGACTCTCCTTGATTATCTGTCCACGGTATATCTTGCATGGGTGATTTGATGTAAGTCACCTCATATCCAAAGATAGACCTGCCCACACTGTCTCGGTCAATACTTCCTGCTATCTCGTACCAGGCATCATCGGGCATTCCGTTGCGGTTCACGTCTTTTGATATCATCACCACACCAGGTTCGCTGCTTCCACCTGCAATGTCTGTACCTACGGCTTGAAATGCGTTGCCCATGATATAGAGGTCTGGTTGTCCTGCTATATTGGCAATGCTGTGATCGAAATGGAAGGTAATGTATCCCCCGAAAGCTCCAAGCGTGACGATGCCTTGCCTATTGTCGGCAATCTTTGCACTACACTTGGCAGCCATAGCCGCAGCATCGTCTCCTTCTTCATACCGAGGAGAAAGGTTGACAAACTGCCCGGGTGCAGGCATATACTCATCGACCCCGGCAATGTAAGGACTATGCGTATCAGAGTCCTTCATTTGCTGCGCAAAGGTTGTCGTTGCAACTATAGCCAGGACGGAAAGAAGTAGTTTCTTTCTCATGACAATTTATATTATACAAAAAACTCATAAGACATTGTTACACAAATAGATAGGAGGCAGTATTCCGAGCCGTTATATTGCCATGATTTCATTGCAATATTGCAATTTGTCAGAAAGCAATATTGCAATTATCAAAAAGCAATATTGCAATTGCCAGAAAGCAATATTGCAATAATACCATATATTATATAGCATCGAAAAACTGCCTCCACAAGAGCTTTACTTCACGATAACCTTAAACGAAATCTTGTCACCCTTGCAGCTGCCTTGCAACAGGTAGATGCCCGGGGGTACATTCAAGCGGCGAACAATCGATGGAGCATCGGCCACAAACTCGTCAACCTTCACGCCCGAGAGTGAGTAGACGGCAAAGTGATAATCTTCGCAATGAGTTACGTACAGGTCTTGTCCCACCGCATAGGAACTACGCACCACGGCATCAGTAACATCAATTCCATTGACGATAGAGATGACAACCGACACCAGCGCATCGGCCAACTTGCCATTAGAGTTGACCTTGAGAGCAATCTCCGAAGAGCCGTTCTGCTTGGGTGTAATCATCAGATTTCCATCTTTCATCACTGCACCAAGAACTGTCTCGTCTGAAACCGATTCGATTGTCTTCACAATGGCAGCCTCCATGTTATCGGCATCGGTGGCAAGAGCGGCAAGCGAAATCTCAAAGGCATCGAAATTCTCACGTGTAACAGCAGCGGGATTGGTCACTACAGGAGCCTCATTGTCAGGATAAACAGGCAGAGATGGGAACCAATAGTTCTCTATCATCGAGTACTCGTTGAGCATTTTACCCGTGTTATCGTAGCGACGAACAATGTAAGTTGGAATGCCGAACTCCTTGTAGAGACTGATAAGCGACTCGTCAGTCACAGGGTCAACACGGAAACTGCAACCATATATCTTCCACTCTTCACTGTCGAAGTCGAGAAACTTGCTGAACTCATTCTTGTCTATGTCATATTTGAAGATGGCCTTATTGCTGAACCAGCTTCCCACGCCACCATTCCAATAGAGCACGTTGTGCTGCTTGCTGGCACAGAAGCCGTCGGGTGTCCACGCATACCAGCTGTTGGCTGGGCCGTAGAGACCATCGGGAATATGCACGATAGCAGTATCGAGCGTAGCCGGATTCACTTTCAGCATGAAACGGGCAGCCACACCATTGCCGCTTTTCTCGCTGACACTGCACCACAGGTTACCGTCTTTCGAAAGTACTACCGAACCAAATCCCCAATTAAATGTCTGACTGACACCAGGAAGCGTTCCCGTAGCCCATTCGTCTGCCAGCTTGACGGTATCAGTCACCATATCGGTCACAGGGTCGATGACCAACAGGCCCGTCTTCTGATGTACGGCAAATACACGGTCATTGACACGCACCATGTTGCCTATCTGTCCCATGTAGAGTTGTCCGTAAGGCGAATCCTCACCGTGTGCCGTACCTTCTACTCGCTTGCCCACTTCCATCTTGTCAATATCGTAAATAAAGATTCCGTTAGATGTACCGATGTAGGCTTTGTGTTCATCCACGCCGAGGAAGCCACGGCCATCGGCAATCGACTGGCCCTGCTCATTGACGGCAATAGTAGGAATCTGCTTGAGCACCTTCATAGTCTTGGCATCGAGCACTGTCAGACGTGCGCCTTCAACAGAAGCTCCAGGATCTTTCTCCTGCTTGCTCATCACATAAAACTTGCCACCATAAATTGTACCATACTGTGCCGTGCAACCCAGCTGTTTGCCAGGATTCTCCTTCTGCACCACCCGGTAAATCCACTCGCCTTTATCGGTGAGAAAGTTGATGGTACTGTTCTGATGCCCGTACCAGTCTTCGTTGACGATAAACGTACCTTTCGTATAGTCCACCTCTGGTTCTGGCTCGCTACCTCCGACAATGCTCTGGCAGGCACCAGCATGAGTTGGCTTCGTATAGTCGATTGCATTGCCAAGAATGTCTTTCACCGGCAACGTGACATTCTCATAGGCAATATTGGCAGGAACCAACTCATAGGCCTTACCCTCTTTCAGCACGAAATATTCGCCTGTCTTCTCATCGACAGAAATCGGCACTGCCAGTTCATTACCCTGTGGATTGGTTTCATCAAAGGTCACAGCAGTAATCGTCTCGCTCTCCTTCTTCGAGGCAAATCCTCTGAATACGGTATTTTTCAAATCTACCGTGCAACTTCCTTTAATAAGCATAGCAGGCAATTCAGTACTGTTGAATACATCGGGCATATTGGCATCTATCACGCAGTTGTAAAAAGATACCTTTGTCTGTTCATTCTCAGCCTCATCACCCAAGCCAAAAATTCGGCCATGACGTTCTTTGCTGTCGGCATGCATGCGAGAGATGCCCGTAAAAGTACACGAAACGAAGTTGAAACTGCTCTTCTTTTCTTTATAAGACTTCAGCATGATACATGGATGATCTAACGACGAGTTTTTTGTATTGGTTTGTGTACCAAACTTATCAAAGCGACAGGCCTTGTACGTTATGTTGGCACTGCCAGATGATGAAGTGATACTATGGAGTGAATTATTATCGAGGTAACCATCCTTCAAGTTGGTAAACAGACAGTTTTCAAACACTACATTGCCTGTACCAGTTGAGACGGGCTTTAGCAAATTGAACACCACATCGCGAACAATGGTGGTTTGTTCTCCCAATCCGCCAAAGGCGGGAGGATTTGTCTCGCTGGCAGTTTCGACAACAATGCCGTTTCCATTAAATTCCACCCATGTGTTCTTCTTGCCGATGTTCAAGGCCATTCCTGTAAGCATGCGGATGGTTTTTCCACGCAAAGTCTCATCTACGGTGATGATGTTGTACTTGGTAGGATCGAGTGCACGAATAGCCTTGGCAATTCCGCCTTCGCCATTATATTCGGTGGTTGTGACAGTGATGTAGTTCTTCTCCATCTCTTCGGGATTAAGACGCGGATCAACTGCCTGCACAGGCTTGCCATTGCTCGACGGAGCCTCTACATAGGTAGGTTCACCTTCCATCGTTGCACTGTACCACACAGTCATGTCCGAACAATAACTCCAGCCGTCCACACAGCCATTGTTAAGCAAGCGAGAACTCATACCCACAGACGAGTAAGTATAAGTTCCCGAATGGTCGGAAGCCGTCCAATAACTCCAATACCCTTCATACCATCCTGCCTGCCAACGGTAAGTTTCATCATCTTCAACGCCAACTACTTTCCAATAGTCGTAGTCGTAGGCCGAATAGCCGTAATGAGGATGATCGAGGGGATGTTGTAGAATACCGTTCGTGACAGATGCGTTAATGGAAGCCATAGCCAACAACATTGTAGCATCGCCTGGGCTAGAGGTTTGGCCAAGAGAAGTGTTTGGCGTATAATAACCAAACGAAATACGATTGTCCGACTGAGCCATTCCAAAATTGAAAGCGAGGTTTCCTGCCACTGGCACACCCATATCAAAACCCACGCCAGCCACTGTGCCA
This sequence comes from Prevotella sp., assembly GCA_034183335.1. Lineage (GTDB taxonomy): Bacteria > Bacteroidota > Bacteroidia > Bacteroidales > Bacteroidaceae > Prevotella. The sequence continues at coordinate 23,278 of JAXFLJ010000004.1, read as the reverse complement.
CCGAAGTTGGTGCTCTGCGTGAAGAGCAGTAACCTCGGGTCGGCTGCTGCCACGGCTCTGAACATATCTTCGCCCGTAACCTTTGTTCCCTTAGCCCAACGGTAGCCCCATACGAGGGCATCGGCTCCCTTACCATCGTTGAATTTGATAACGAGAGCTGCCTTGTTGCTGCAGGTGTCGTTGCCCACCCAATAGCGGATGGCATCAAAATCCACCGTCACATTACCATTGGAGCGTTGTCGCAATGCCTGCTTCACACCTTTGGGTGCCTGTCGCGGCACTCCCTGAACCGTAAAGCCCTGCGCTGTAGACAGCAAGCTGTATACCAGCGCAAACACAAAAAGAATTGTTTTCTTCATAAGGATTGAATTTAAGTTATTATTATATTAAGAAATACTACCAATATCCTTCCCATACCTCTATTCTTCCTTTTTTAGGTTGAGGTCTGTAGCACGGAGTACCTCGGTTGAGGTTTCACCTATCCATCCGCAATCTTGGTTTACACCAGTATAGACACGGATGAAATCGACTCCAGGTAGATGTACTCTATTGCCATCAACATCTACCGCCCAGTCTATATCAAAACTGTTGAGGTCGATGAAGCGGTTGGGATGATTGTCTACATAACCCCATTCATAAGCATAGAGTACGAAGTAGCTACCTATGCCGCTCTCATCAACAGCATTTGGGGGCAGCAACGTACCAGTGAAAGTCATCTGGTCTTCCTTAATCCACTTGGGATAATAATCTTGCACATGATACATATTCTTTGCCATATATCCGCTTTTGCCCTGGCTATCCGTCCATCGTATGTATTCCTTGTCTGTAATCATTGGTGTTGCCCCCGAAACAGGTTGATGATTAGCATCAGGGCGATGGTAGGTGATGGTATATCCCTTGAGCACCTGTGGCTTGCGATATTCGCTTCCGGCTAATTCATACCAGGGGTCATCAGGACGACCATTCATGTTGACATCGAGTGACACCATGACAATACCCGGCTCAGCACTTCCGCCTTTCTTCTCCTTATAGGCTGGAATGTCTGAATAGAAACTGTTTCCCTTGATATACAGTTCCTTGCTACCTGGAATATTCATCACCGTATGGTCAAAGCCAAAAGTAACATATCCGCCGTATCCTCCCAGACTTACCATCACGTCATTAGTAAGAGACTCCTCCACCTTCTTGATCATATCTGCCTCTGTGTCGCCTTCCTCATACACGGGCAAGTCGTTAATAAACTGGCCGGGAGCGGGTCGGTATTCATAGACTTTGGCTGTATAGGGACTGTACTCCACTTCCTCATGCACCACGATGACAGGAAACCGATGGATAAAAGTCGTACCCTCGTCGTCCATTTCAAATCGCAATTGGTAAGTCTTTTCTTCAGCCGATAAAAAAATATAGTCTCGGCTGGTAGAAAGAAGTGTATCTGTGCCATCTTCACGGGTCATGTACCAGCGATAGTTCTCACCGGTATAGGCCGTAGACAGCTTTAACTTTTTCATGCGGGGCAGGTAGTAATAGTCGTTGATACCCGAACTCACAATATCTACTTCTCGGCTGCAAGAGAAGAGAATGACGAGCAGAATGGCTGACAAAATATATTTTTTCATTTCTTCTTATATCTTTTAGGCAGGAAACACATGTGAGCCGGAATGTCACCCGTACGTACCTTCCATTTTCTCACACCGTCTCGGTTATAGCAATACAGTGTGCCGCTCGACACATAGTTCTTGGCATCGGTCACGAAGATGTCGCCCGTTTCGGGATGGATGGCAATGCCGTATGGGATGGTGATGTCACCCTCTGTTCCGTCCTTGATAAATGAGTCACTTACCCTGCGCTTCTCTTTCACATCAATGATGCCGTAAGTGATGGTATTGCGTTGTGTATAGTTGTTCCACTCTGTGCTGTAGTAATAGAGCGAGTCACCCTGAATGAAGAGGTTGGAACAGGGAATGCCGAGCGTGTCGGTCACAACCATATCCACCGAGTTTTTCTTCTTCTCCAGTACGTATAGATTAGAGGAAATATTCTCATAATTGCCACGCGATGTCACCCAAAGACGACCGTATCTGTCTGCCCTTATACGATGGAGATTGATGCCCACAGGTATCTTTCGTACCTGCTTGAAGCCCTCAAGCTCAATCATTGATACCGTGTTGTCGTAGTTGGGTGCCATGTATCCGCCCGAATTGGCAACGAAAAGATATTCGCCCAGTACTTCAAGTTCGTCGGGCTGATAACCCACCGTTACCTTGCCTTCCACTTGCAGCGAAAGCGTATCGACCTTGTAAACCGCACCCTTAACGGCATCGGGATTATAGAGCTGCACCGGTCCTACATAGGCCGACACATAGGCCTTGCCACGATAGAAACGGATGTAGCGGCAGTTGGGTATCTCTATCTGTCCAATACGCACGCCGTTCCGGGCATCAAGCACCTCAACCTTGTTGGAGCAGTTGACCACCACATACAATCGCGAGCCGTATATCTGAATATCATTTCCCACGTCGCCCAGTTCTTTTACCACATGGGGATTTTTCTCGGCATAGAGATTACGAGCATACCATCCGTTCTCGAAGTCGAGATAGTCGAGTGTACACTTGTTAGACCCCATGTTACCTTCATTGACCAGATACATTCCTCTGATATCAGACTCTGGTCGGTAGGGTTCATCCACGAGTTCATATTCAGTGGGTACGACTATCTCTATCTCCCGACAACCACCAAAGAGCACAAGAATGGACAAGAACAAGAAGATATGTTTCTTCATAATTCAATTCTTAAAGTAAAACGATAGTTGCGCTTGGGCATCGGATAATTGAGTATCACGTCATAGTCTTGACTGAACAGATTGTTGACTTCCATCATTGCCCTGCAATTGATGTCACGGATAGCAAAGTCGTAGAGCAGTGAGATATCGCTTGTGTACCATGGCTGCACGTGGTTATAAACAATGTTTTCCTGCTGGTTGTATCTTTCGCCCGTATAGATGAAGCTATAGTCCATTCCCCATTGCTTGTACTGTACCTGCACGATGGCCGAACCGCTATGCCATGGAATATAAGGTATCTGATGGCGGTAATAGTTGTCCGCAGGACTTGTTACGTCGATAGCCTCTTGGTAGGTATATTGCAACTTCCCCGTAACGGCGAGGTTGCGATTGGGTCTGAACGTGGAGTGCACGATACCTTCCAAGCCCTTGATTTCTACCTTGCCGAGGTTGAGCATCGTCCATCTGAATTGTGCCCCTTTAGGATAGGCCACTATTTTGTCGGTCACCTTGTTGATGTAAGCATCCAGCTGAAAGCCTATGTCCCATGCGCTCCGTCCCTTGCCTTTATGGTCGTATGCCATACCTATATTATATTGTGTAGTATATTCAGGATTGAGTTTGGAGTTGCCCATGTCGGCATAATACAAATCGTTGAAAGTGGGCATGCGAAAACTCTTTTTGTAGAATGCCCTGAATGAAAGGTCTGCTTTTCTGAACGGACGATACGAGAGGTAGACGGCCGGCGTCCATTCGGTTTTGTTGGCAGGCGACTCTGCTTTCTTGGTTTCATCGTCGATATGGGTAAGTACCACGCTTGCCTGCATCTTCAACGGACCGAGAGCATAGTCGGTGGCCAGCGAAAGCATGTGCGAATAGCGGCGGGGATAGACGAATCCGTACATCTCTGCATCCATCTTGTTCCACTGAAAATCGTAGGCCATGCTCACATCCCAGTTGCGGCGGATACTGTAAAGGTTTGAAGTAGAGAGGTAGAGTTCCTGCTGACGGTACACATTGTCTATCATCAGCACAGTAGTGTCTTTGTTGACATACTTCGTGAGGTAATACGAATACTTGCCCAAAGCCCTCATGCGATAGTTCTTGGAAAACTCTTTGGTAAACATTCCCTGCACGAACGAGTTATTGTCGTCAATGCGTTCTCCCCTGCGCCACACATTGTTGACAATCGCCCCCGGCACACCACGTCCCGAAGTATAGTTGTAAGCCTTGAGCGACCATCGTATATTGTCGGCCATACCATTCAGGGCTGCTTCCAGCCGGGTAGCCCTGATGTCGCCATTCTGCCTCACAGCCGTGGTGTCGTACACAATTTCTCCTGTCTTCACGGCACGCCGCTGGTACCTGAACTTATACTTTCCACTGCTGCTCAGCCATTCAGCATTGAACGTAGCCGAAATATTGTTACTCAGCTTCAGGTCTATCATGGCAGAAGGATTCACCAGGTCAAAAGAGCCGGTACGGTAATTTGCCTTCAGGCGGTAGTTCTGCCCTTGCCTGAACTGCGGTCTGCGTGTCCACAGATAGATAGAACCTGCACTATTGAAGTCTTTGGCAGCTTGGAATATCTCACTTTTCTGACCATTGAAGAGCGATATAGACTCGATGTTGTCGAGTGAATACATACCCAGGTCCACTTGTCCGTTCTGAGCGTTTGAAAGCTGCACGCCATCGTAATACACACCCACGTGGTGCGTGCCCATCGAGCGGATATTGACGGTCTTGATGCCGCCTACTCCACCGTAGTCCTTGAGTTGAACGCCAGCAAAGAATCTCAGCGCATCAGCCACCGAATGGCTGTTGAGCCTTTGCAGTTCTTCGCCCTTAAGTTTTTGCGAGGGGATGATTTCCTTGAATGTCTTTGCCTCAATCACCACTTCGCCGATGTTGTGGACACTGTCTGTCAGCGATTGCGCCACCGTTTCCGTCGCACCGAAGGGCAAACAGCAAAACACTGTGCAAATGGGCAATAAAGATACTTTTCTCATTTTAACTTGATGAATTGTAAACCATATGCCTACACCCAACCGCACCATGCGGCCTGTGTATTTGTTACCAGCAAAATTAGATATGGATGATACCACTTTTCTTCTCTGCCTAACCCCGGAGGCTTCAAAAAAAACGCAATGGCAGGTCTTCTGACTTACGGTCAAAGGAGCGAACGTCTTCCCAATAACATCAGTGACTAAATGTTCGCTCAAAAACCGTTTACAGCAGCGGGACTGTTCAGGATTCTCACCTGATTCCCTTTTGATCGCCATGAGGCGAACCTATTGCGCCTGCAAAATTAGATATTTATTTTCAAACACAAAGGCTTTGTCGTCTTTTTTTATCCCGAACCGTTCAATAGAGACCATACTGTATCTCCTTGTCGGCATTTGCCCTATACACCTATCAATTTATCGTTGCAATGATACTTCGACAGATAAATAAATGGGCTGTAATATAGCCTGAGTTCGGCGAATTATAAGTGTTTGTAAGTTTATCCCAAATCGGTCATTAGACCGCCAACACTACATTCCTCACTGAAGATGATGCTTACCGACTGATTTCGGTCGATTGCCGGCATCTTTTCTGCCGTTCTTCCTCGGCGTAGCCCGCTACGCCTTTGGCAAAAGCGACAGACAATCTGCTTGACATACGAACATAATCAGTACGGTCTCTAATGACCGAATTGGGTTAAACACTCTTGCCCATAGGTGTTAAACACCCTTGATTGTCTAAAGGTGGGGTCTATTAACCTGAGTTCGGGATAAGTTCCCCTTATCTTCTGTTCTTGACGTAAGGATACAAGTCCCTTATCCCTGCCAATTGGCAGGGATGACTTTCTTGTCCATGCAACTCTGCTTCGGCTATGTTATAAAATGGTCAGCAGGCCGCCTTTGTCTTCAATGCAGAAGTCTATATTGACTGAGGGCTTCTTGTCGAAGAAACTATAGGCCGCCATTGATATGGTATAATGATGATATCTCCCTACCGAAATGGTGATATCTATCAAAACATATCTGTCCAAGCAGCTATATAATCCTCTTGACTGACGCGGTATGTTATACCCTTGAATGCCGAGGTTCATGAGATACATTCAACGGGGGCATGTTCCGTCTTGTATATGAGGTGTATTTACAGGGATAAAAGGATGAGTTAACAGAATAATTATCTATCTTTGCAAGGGAGGATGAGGGCAGGTTTGCAAGCCTGCAAAGGCTATCCGCATACATTCATCGGAAAAAAGAAATGAAGAAAGCAATTATCATAGGTGCCTCGTCGGGCTTAGGAAGAGAGATCAGCAAACAGCTGTTGGCGGAGGGATGGAGCGTAGGCGTAGCGGCAAGACGCACGGAGAAGCTGGAAGAAATAAGGCAGATGGCACCAGAAAGAGTCATGCTTGAGACCATCAATGTGAACAGCAAGGAAGCAACCGCACATCTAAATCGTCTCATCGAACGAATGGGAGGCATGAACCTGTATATGCATGCCTCGGGCATAGGACGACAAAACGCCGAACTGAAAGAGGAAACCGAAATGCAGACCGTAGAAACAAACGGCATGGGCTTTACAAGGATGGTGGGCGAGGCGTTCAGATATATGGCCGAACAAGGCGGAGGACACATCGCTGTCATCAGCTCGGTAGCCGGAACGAAAGGCATAGGCATCACTCCCTCCTACTCTGCCACAAAGGCTTTTCAAAGCACATATATACAGGCTCTCGAACAACTATCGATAAGCAGAGGGCTGAACATTTCGTTCACCGACATCAGGCCGGGATTTGTAGACACCGACATTCTTGACAAGACGCAGCGACACGCCATGCTGATGAAGACCGAGGATGTGGCACGTAGTATCGTGAGAGCCATCAGACAACAGAAACACGTGTGCATCATCGACTGGAGATGGCGCATGGTAGTGGCCGTATGGCGCAGCATTCCGAGGTGGGTATGGAGAAGGATGAAAGTGAAGACAAAACCCAAGAAGGGCTGGGATAATACCCAATCATAAGAAACAAGAACAACCAACATCATAGACATGAAAAAGCAAATCAACGTAGCAGCAGCCGTTATCATTGAAAACGGCAAGTATCTGTGCATGCAACGCACACGCTCACATTATCCTTACATCAGCGAACACTGGGAATTTCCAGGAGGAAAGGTAGAAGAAGGAGAATGTCATCACGAAACGTTGCTCAGGGAAATCAAAGAAGAAATGGACTGGGATGTGTATGTAGGGCGAAAGCTCGGCACGGTGCATCACGAATATCCTGACTTCGAGATTACTCTCACGGCCTACCTATGCAAAGGCGGAGATGGAGAACCCAAATTGCTCGAACATCTCGACAGCAAATGGCTTGACAAAAAAGAGATGGCTGCACTGAACTGGACAGAAGCCGACAAAGCACTGCTGGAACTGCTGTAAACAGGGCATCAACTCACATCAATAACAAAATGAAGCAAAGGACAAAGAAAATCTTCGACGAGCTGGTGGCCTTGTCAGACGAAGAAAAGCGAGAAATTTTGCAGCGGTTTTTCAAGACAGGCAAGGGAGAATATGGCGAAGGAGACCGCTTTTTGGGCATCACCGTTCCCAACATACGCAGCGTAGCCGTGAAACACAAAAATGCTACAGCAGAAACCATTGACGAACTGATGAGAAGTCCGTTTCACGAAATGCGTGCCTGCGGCTTGTTCATCCTCGTAAAACAATCGGCGAAAGAAGTCAGCAAGGAAGTGTTCGACTTCTATCTGTCGCACACAGAACATATCAACAACTGGGACTTGGTAGACCTTTCCGCCCCACAAATCATCGGAACATACCTGAAAGACAAACCGCGCGACATTCTTTACCAATTGGCAGAAAGCCACATGCTGTGGGAAAACCGCATTGCCATGGTAGCCACGTATGCCTTCATCAAAGACGGAGATTTAGAAGATACCTACCGGCTCGCCGTCAAAATGATGCACCATCCTCACGACCTGATGCAAAAAGCCACGGGATGGATGCTGCGAGAAGCGGGAAAGCGTGACATGGAACGGCTGTTTGTGTTTGTAGACAGCTACAGGAAAGAAATGCCGCGGACAATGTTGCGTTACGCCATCGAAAAGTTTGCCCCTGAAACCCGAAAGCAACTCATGAGCAAAACATAAGGTGTACAAAACATCGTAGTTTAAGGAGCAATAGGAGCAAGTGAAACGGTATCGGCCGAGAGACTTCTCTTCTTGCTCTTCTTTTGTTGCTTCTGTCGAGAGAAAATCTCTTTGAACTTATTGAAATCTTTCTTCATTATGATACCCAGTCCTTGTGTATTAAGTGAACTGCGGGTGAAATAACGGTCATTGGTCTGGTTATACACTTTAATGGCAACATTGCCACTGGGGAAAAGCAGATACCTGATATCAAAGTCGCCAATAAAAGAAGTAGTGGCATTGGCATTGTCACGATAGCCGAACTGACCATTGATGAGCAGACGATTGTTGAACAAGCGGCCGGAAAGTATGCCTTCGTATTCGGCATTGTTCCATCCCTCGTCACCCGTGGAAATATTGGTTCCAAAGTTCCAGTTGTCTGTGTTCACCACACTGGAGAGAATGTTGTTGAGTTGTTGGCTGAGCGTTCCACTGAGCAGGCTCTGCATGGCAAGGCTTGTCTGCGTCTGGCTGGTGCTTTGTGCGGAGTTATTGGTTTCCTGCGCATAGAAGCGGCCAATGGTCAGCAAATAAATAACCTGCTGGTTGAGTTCCTCCTCGCTGTTAATGTACGAACGAATCATCTGCTGGACATCGTTGCTGACCGTAGGCATTTCCAAATCGAAATCGACTTGGGGTTGTCTGGCCGTGCCAGTAATGTTCATGAGACAATTAACACGTATGTTGTTGGACGAAAAAGAACGGCCAATGTTGAGGCTCGACAAGCTAACTCCGTTGACCGGATATTTCGCCTTGAGATTGATGGCTGCAAGATAAGGGTCTCCCCCAAAAGAGATTGAGCCTCCCTCAAGGAACTGAAAGTCTTTCCTAATAACGTTTTGTATTGTCATCTTATAGATACCGTGGTCTACCACATAGTTACCAAATATATTGAATGCTCCCTTGTTGAAATATGAGGCACGCAACACACCATTGCCGTTCAAATCAATATAATCGCCACTTTCTTCATTCATGATCAAGCGCAATGTCAGGTCGGGGGTGGTATTAATCAAGAAGTTCAGAAAAAGATTGGAAGGCATCGAGGTAACCCGGCCGTTCTTCTGCTTATATTCTTGCGTTTCTGCAATTCCTTTCTGGCCAATCTCTTCAAACGAAAGACGCTTGCTGCGGTCGTGCCAAGTGATGAACGATTGGTTTTTGATGGCATCCGGACTGCTCACATTGTACTTCAAGACAGACTTCGCTTCGGGCGTTACATCTATATCAATGGTCGTCTCGCCGTCTCCGCCCTTGATGCGGCAATCTCCCGAAGCATATATCGTACCACAAAAAGTGTTCTCTCCGAAATCCTTTACATCATAAGCCAAGATATTATCTGCCGTAATACCTATGTCATAACGCCAGTTTTTAAGACCATGATGGTAGATTTTGCCATCAATAATACCTTCATTGCCTCCCATGTCGACAAAATTACCTTCCTTAATGGAAATGAGGTCGGGTTCAAGAAGCACCCTTGCATTACGAAGCATATAGTTCACATTAGTGCTTTGCAACTTCACACCACCACTTACGAAAGCGTCTCCCGATAGATTAACATCATTCAATGGCCCGAACACACGTACTTTCCCCGTTGTTCTTGCCTCTACATCTGTCAAGACACCCGACAAATAGGTTTCAAGAAATTCCACACGAGAATTATGTGCATCACAAAGGAGATTCAGATAGCCGGGAGACAGGTCAAGATAACCATTGATAAATACTTTCGATAAGGGGCCCTCGTCGGCAATGGCATTAATGTCGATTCTGCCGTTGTGCTTATTCCATTCGGCATACGCCGCCAAACGTCCCATCCTGCCATGTGAGAAAGTAAAGTCATTGACGGAAATATCAGCCATAGCAGAAGCATATCCAAATATCGACGAGGCGGCAATTTCTCCTGAAACCTTTCCTCCAAAGTCAATTCCTTTGATATTGAGAAGGCGAGAAATATAGTCGACATCAACCTCCTTCAAGTCTATATGCACAGTATCGTGTGGACTTTTAGTAGCCCGTCCAGCAATAATAACATGCTGCTGACGGTTGCCAATAGAAAAATGGTCGATAATCAAGCCGTCCTTATTATATACGATGTCTGATGGTTCAACATCCCATATGGTATCGTTGATATGGATTTTCGACGGATAAAAAATCATATGCGCCGCAGACCTTCCTTTCTCATCTTCAAAAAACTGGGTAACGGCCGAGAGATTTCCGCTAAGGTGTTGCTTGTTTTGATTATTGTCAAAAGCAAGATGGGAAGAAATCTTGTTATTAACGATAGAAGAAAAAAGATTTAAGTCAAATGTCTTTCCGTTTTTCGTCATCTTTTTGATGGCAGCACTGGCTTCAAGCGTATCATTCTTCGTGTTTATCGCCAACCTGAAATCCTGATAACGACTGCCTTGATATTCAAATGTAGGCATCACACAGTCTAATGTAACCGAACTGTTCGCGTCATCCACATCTCCCTTGATGACAACAGGAGCATGGATTTGGAAGTCTACTCCCATCAGATGCTTCAGCCAATCAGTTTGGCTCACAGATGCATGAACTACATATTTATTGCTTTTGGCAAACATGGCTCTTGGCAAAGCAGAAAGTGTAGGAAGTCTGTCTCTGATAATACCCGAAACACTTCTCAACAAATCCGAATAGTTATACTTTCCTTTAATATCAACGTGGCCAAAGTCGGCATCAAGCGAAAGGAAGTCTTCTACCTTGCTCCTACCCGCCTGTAGCTGCAATTGCTGAAGTTGAAAACGACCTTTAGGAGACTGCATCGTAAAGTCTTGCAAGACCATTGTACCCTGAATTTGATTGAGTAACTTGCCTCTCATGTTTGCCTTCAACTGAAAATCGAAAGTAGCAGAAGGCCATTGGTTAGACAAGCGCAACCCAGACGGATTCAGGTGGTGTACATCTGCGATAAAGTCTGCCGAAGGAATGTGAGAGGAAAAATCAAAACTGCCATCCACGGTCAAACGCCCGTTGGGGTCGTCAATCGAAAGCTTGCCCGAAAAGGCTTTCTTTTGATAAAGGCCGTCAATGTCTATATTTTTATATGTATAGCCCTTATAAGCCAACTGTGCAACATTTCCCCTTATTTTCAAATAGTCAGAATCCCACACATCATGGCCTGCCTGCATTTTTCCCTTTACCGAAATATCTGCTGCAAAGTCGCCAAACTGAGAATTGGCAAGGATGCGTTGCAGGTCAATTCCACGGGTTTTTATGTCCGCAATGATATCATTTTGCTTCTTATCCAACTTCATGTGAATATTTCCGGCATCGGTATTCAAGACTCCATCTACCAAAAATCGATGCCATCCGCTCATGATTTTTCCTTGATAAGAGATGTCTCCCAATCTCAGAAGCCATTGAGAAAGATCTGTATTTCCCTTTCCTATTCCATGAATGAAAGTATGCATAATCTCTCTTCTAACAGAAAATCGATGAAGACTCACATACCACGAAAGATTGTCCATGAGGTTTTTCAAATAACCATCTGCCTTTATCAGAAAACCATCATCATATGATTGCATGAAAAGATTGCGAATATTCAGCAATCTTGTGTTTCCTTTTACCTTGCCAGAAATATAAATCGGAGTCTTCAATTGTCGGAGTACAGAACTGAACGCAGCAAAATCGCAAGGTGTAACAACAGACGGCGCAAATTCAATTTTTCCGTGAAGAGTCTGCAAAAATTTTTGCCCATGGAGTTCCGGATAATTCACCTCGACTTCAGGAAGCAAAACTCGGCTCTCATCCATAAACAGATTAAAGTCTTTAACAACAGTTCTTTTTGTAGAGCCCTGCAGCTTAAACTTCACGTTTGCCACATGTAAACCCGACTGTTCTTCAAAAGACAAACGCTTCACATGAAGAGACAAAGAGTCGTTTGTCAGCTTATGGATGACGATATGACTACTCAAACCACTGACAAAAAGGTGCTTAGGGGTGAATTGTCTTTTTTTTCGGGGAGCATCCAACTGGTTGTACACAATCTGTCCATGCCGCAATATAAGCGAATTGATGTTAAGATCAAGTGGTGTTTGGGGTGCACCGTCTTTCGATTTGAGCGAATCAAGTACAAATTGGAAATTGGGTGAGGTGTTTTTGGACTTCTTGTATAAATCTGCCTTCATGCCAAAGAGTTGAGCAGAAGAGATAGAAATACGCCCTTTTGCCAACGGCGACAAATCAATCTTGACAGACAGACGAGACACTTCCAGCATTTTCTTATGAGATTGGTCGTAGATAAGGGCATTATTGATGATGACCCTGTTAAACAAACCGACATCAACTCTCCCAATCTCAACCTTTGTTCCCAGTTTGGTAGCAATAGCCTGCGCCACCTGTTTGCCTATGAATGATTGTACTACTGGAATATATAGCAGTATAAAGAGGGAGAAATAGACTATTACCATCGCCCATATCATCCCTCTGATAATATGTAATAGCTTTTTTATATACAATAAATTTAACGGCAAAGGTAAGGCAAAATGAAAGATTAGGCAAGAAATTGCAGCAAATTATACTTCGTTTTCAGGAAAATCAACAAAGACAAACAAAAAAGACATGGATTATTTGGATGATTCAAAAAAATAATCTACCTTTGCACCCGCCTTTGAAAGGAAAAGCAAATTGATTCGCTAGCTCAGTTGGTAGAGCACAACACTTTTAATGTTGGGGTCTTGGGTTCGAGCCCCAAGCGAATCACAGAAAGAAATTTCAAGATTAGTGACAAGAGAGGATATCTAATTGATATTCTCTCTTTTATTATATTGTCTTGCCACGAGGAATCGACAACACAAGAGGATATATTAAGCACAAGTCATAAGTATACCACTTTAGAACATGAATACTTCAAAATGAGAAAACCACGAAACAAATTCACCAAGTCAACGCACAGACAGGTTTCACGTCACTGAAACTGAAAGAGACTTCTTATACTCTCTTCTCTTCAAAGGGTTGAAGAATATTTACCCCAAATCGGTCATTAAAAATCGTACAGATTTTGTTCGGATGCTATGCTGACAGGCTATCATCTTTCGCTGAAAGTACAGCAGACTACGCCGAGAATACAGGTAGACAAGATACCGACAAGAGAACGAAAACAAGAGAAGAGGCAACACCATTAGCAGAGAATGTAAACTTAGTGGTTTAATGACTGATTGGAATTTACGCCGAAATGGTAGAAGCACGGTCTATGATGAACGATTTGAGATTACAAATAACATTGATTCCACCCCCATGAAGTGTTTTGGAGAAACAGTACGGAAAGGTTTCGTCATAGTACCAATGCTTGGTACTCACACTACCAAGCACTGGTACGCTCCGTACCAGTCGTTGGTACGGAGCGTACCAACGACTGGTATTCATTCCATACGACGTGAGTTCGATTTAAGTTTTATACAATAAGTCTGCTTTTGTCTATTGTAATCGATGTTCATTGAAAGGTTCTATAGTAGCAGATTGTATGCTATGTCATCCTCCCCCATCCATGTAACAGCTCCACCAGTTGTGTAACTGGGTCAAAGCCCTCCTTCAACCGTTTTCCACGAAAATAGTTGTTGGTTCAGTAATCGGACCTTTTCATTCCCGCCAGACACATGAAGTTGACATTCTCGCACAGTTGCTATGCCATCTTACGAAAAGAATCTCTGTTGCAAAGGCAGGCGCAAGCCAGAATCTTCAGCATTGCCTTTGGATTGAATGCACTGTTGCCATCACCTTTATATGTGGAAGAATATCACTTATATCAAAATGGTCAATGATTTATCCACAACCCCTACCATTATAATACGGGGAATCAGTTCGTCCAGCGGAGGTGGAAGAAGCATGCCTTGTTTCTTATTTTGTTGGATTATATTGCTGACTTTGCTATGTTATTTAACGACAATTAGAAGTTTGTTGCAACTCAAATATACTAAAATCTATTGAATTACAAAGGATTTCCTGCTAATCATCAATGGGAAGCCTTATTAATTTGCTATTTAGAAAAAGAGATAGTCTAAAACTTGTTAGACAACCTTCTACTACGACAACAACACAACAATGTTATTATATAATGGTAAGCAATTTGTAAACATATAGGGACAGACCCTGTGTCTGTCCGTTAACTCTGTATTTGTCCGACAAGAGAAGAACCCATATCCAGAATTCCTGAACTTGAAAACCTGCCGGCAAGGGGCATTAATATTGGATTAATCCAAAACCGGAAACCATCTGCCCGGCATCTAAACACAACCTGTTAGGTCTCTCATGCCCGAATAAAGTTAAACTCTCTGAGTTAATGCACGGAGCCTGTCGTGACTTTTCCCATTATCCCCAATCGCCCATGCGAAATCTTGGGGAGATAAAAGGAAAAATACTTAGAGGGAGGTATAACACACTGTGAACAAGAAAGAAAACAGAGAACATGCTGTTGAGATAATGGCAAATAGTTTTGTTGTACGGCAATGGCATAACCTGTCTATTCTATAAGCTAAAAACAAAAAGAACAAGAAAAGTTTTCCTCTTTCATTAAAATGTCATACCTTTGGCAATTGTTAGCAAGATATACTTAACATATATATAACATGAAGTTCGCCATTATAGCTGCCGGAGAAGGTTCAAGGCTTGCTCAAGAAGGAATTGCCGACCCGAAGCCTTTGGTAAAGGTGTGCGGTGAAAGGCTGATAGACCGCTTGATACGTGTATTTTCGGCAAACGGAGCCTCAGAGATTGTAGTCATCTGCAACGACCTTTCCCCCATGGTACTACAGCATCTTCAAAATATCCAACAGGCACATTTCAAAAGCCAGTCTGTTCCTCTTCGTATCGTAGTGAAAACCACTCCGAGTTCAATGCACAGTTTCTACGAAATCAGTCAACACCTTACCGACGACGTGTTTTGCCTAACCACAGTAGACACGATATTTGATGAAAGAGAATTTGCTGATTACATCACCTTGCTCAAGCAATTTGTCGGACAAGACAATCTTGACGGACTAATGGGCGTAACTCGTTTTATAGACGATGAAAAACCGCTTTATGTCGCAACCGACTCAGAGGAAAACATTACAGGATTTTATGACGATATGAATGGCTGTCATTTGGTGAGTGGCGGTATTTACGGATTGTCTCCACAAGTAATAGTGACTCTACGGAATTGCATTGAAAGAAAGGAAAGCAGGATGCGGAACTTCCAGCGATCACTCATCTCAGAAGGACGCAAGTTGAAAGTATTTGAATTTACAAAAGTTTTCGACATAGACCATGCTGTTGACATTGAGAAAGCCGAAAATTTCATGAAAGAGATTCGTCAAGAAAAATGAAAGTTGTCGCCATAACAAGAGAGAAGCGTTTTTCTCCCAATTCAGCAGGGAAAGACCAAGCTATCATGAATGCCGTCATCACGAGGCTAACAGCCCGAGGAGAAGAAGTGCTTGTCATCAACGAACAAACGATGAACGGTCTTCCACAAGGCGATTGCTACATTACAATGGGCAGAGACTCACATACGCTTGCACTCTTAGACGAGAAAGAAAAACGTGGCATTCGGGTCATCAACTCTTCTCATAGCATAAGAAACTGCAACAGAGATGTATTGAGCCACCTCATGCAGCAAAACGGAATTCTCACGCCACCTGAACAGGGAAATGACGGCTACTGGATTAAACGAGCAGATTCGTCCGCACAAAGCGAGAATGATGTAGTATATGCTCCCGATGAACATGAACGCGACATTTCTATTGATAAATTCAGACAAAGAGGCATCGACAAGATTGTAACCAGTGCCCATGTAAAGGGAGATTTGGTGAAGTTCTACGGTGTGATGAAAACTTCCTTCTTCCGCTACTATTATCCTACCGAAGACAAAGAGACGAAGTTCGGTCATGAAAGCATCAACGGAAGAGCACATTTTTATACATTTGATACCAACAGACTTCAAAGCATCGCAAATAAATTATCTGAAATTACCGGTGTCGAGATTTATGGCGGAGACTGCATCATCAGTCCCCAAGGAGAGATTTACATCATCGACTTTAACGATTGGCCGAGCTTCTCAAGATGCCGTGAAGAAGCAGCAGAAGCCACTGCGTCTTTAATATAGAGACAAACATATATGGGAGCAAACAAACAAAATAGTACACTCACTTTCAAGCAACTTCTTCAGTCTTCCTTCAAATCTGAAGACACAGAAGAATGGCTTGATATACATTTCACCCGCCCTATTGGTCTGGTTTTCGCCCTGTTTTGGAATAAACTCGGCGTACATCCCAATGCTATTACCATATTGTCAATCTTTCTGGGCATGGCAGCAGGATGGATGTTTTATCATACCGACTTGTGGCACAATATAGCCGGTGTCTTCTTTCTCATGTTTGCCAATTTCTGTGACTCTACCGACGGTCAGATGGCAAGGCTTACCGGTAAGAAGACCTTAACAGGCAGAATTCTTGACGGTTTTTCCGGAGATGTATGGTTCTTTTCTATCTATCTGGCCATCGTTTTGCGTTTAATGCCCCAACAGATGCCTTATACCAATACAACATGGGGAATATGGATATGGGTTCTGGCAGCCACAGCCGGTTTTCTGTGTCATTCTCCCCAAAGTTCACTATCAGACTACTATCGGCAGATTCACTTATGGTTTCTAAAAGGGAAATACGGAAGCGAATTGGATTCTTACAAACAACAACGAGCCATTTATGATTCTCTTCCAAAAGGAAAAGACCATTTCTGGAGACGTGCATTCCATTATCATTATGCCAACTATTGTAAAGGGCAGGAACAACGTACTCCCTCATTTCAGCAGCTACACAAGAATATCATCGAACGATATGGAGAAATAGAACATGTGCCTCAGTCTATCAGAAATGATTTTCTGCGGGGAAGCCGTCCGTTGATGAAATATACCAATATCCTCACTTTCAACATAAGAGCCATTTGCATATACATCACCTGCTTGTTAAACTGCCCTTGGGTGTATTTGATTATTGAAATAACTATCATGACTATCATTTATATCTATATGCACAGGCAACATGAACAATTATGTACAAACATCATCAATAAACAATCATGGCAAAAGGACTAATATTCGACTTTGGAGGAACGCTTGACACACATGGCTGTCATTGGGGAAAGATGCTTTGGCACGCATACCAAAGGCAAGAAGTTCCGGTTAGCGAGGCACTCTTTCGGGACGCTTACGTTTATGGTGAACGCTATCTTGGCAGTCATAAAATCATTCAACCAGAGATGACATTCCGACAAACTCTGCAAATTAAATTGGAAACAGAACTGAAGCATCTGTCATCTGCAACCCGACAGTCTTTGGAACATTATGCAGAACCTTTGCTTGACGATTTATTGCTTCAAGTCAAGGAAACCATGAATATAAGCAGGATGATTCTAACGGCTTTGTACGAAAAATATCCGCTGGTCTTAGTCAGCAACTTTTATGGTAACTTACAAACCATTCTGAAAGAGTTCTCGATTCATCACTTGTTTAAGGATGTAATAGAATCGGATGTAGTGGGAATCAGAAAACCTGACCCGCGAATATTCCAGCTCGGTGTGGACGCCTTAAGATTAAGGGCGGAAGAAACAACAGTTGTGGGCGATAGTATATCCAAAGACATTATCCCTTCCAAAGAGATAGGATGTAGAAATATTTGGATAAAAGGTGAAGGGTGGACAGATACCCCGTCAGACGAAAATATCCCCGATGCAATTATCACAAGATTAGAAGGTTTGTACTTATTGGCATAACGGAAAGAATTAACAATGAAATGCAAAATATAAAATCGAAATGATGAAAACAACAAATGTAAAACCGGCAAACGGAAAATTAGGTGTCATGGTTGTAGGATGCGGTGCAGTAACTACAACATTCATAACAGGAGTACTAATGGCTCGTAAAGGGCTGGCAAAACCTGTTGGCTCAATGACACAATACGACAAGATTCGTGTAGGAAAAGGTAAGGAGAAGAAATACCTTCCATATTCGGAAATAGTTCCTCTGGCATCTATCAATGACCTTGAATTTGCCACATGGGATGTATATCCGCAAAACGCTTATCAAGCGGCAATGTATGCAGAAGTTCTTAACGAGAAAGACATCAATCCGGTCAAAGAAGAACTTGAACAAATCATACCAATGCCAGCAGCCTTTGACAAGAATTTTGCCAAACGAATTGACGGAGACAACATCATGCACGCAAACAATCGCTGGGAAATGGTAGAACAGCTTCGCAAAGACATTCGCCGTTTCAAGACAGAAAAACAATTGGAGCGTATTGTGGTTATCTGGGCTGCTTCTACCGAAATATATGTTCCTGTTGACAAAGAAGTTCACTATAAGCTTTCCGATTTGGAAAAAGCGATGCAAGACGATGACCGCACACGCATTGCCCCGTCTATGTGCTATGCTTATGCTGCCTTGGCAGAAAACGCTCCATTCATTATGGGAGCACCCAATACGACTGTGGATATTCCTGCCATTTGGGAACTGGCAGAAAAAACAAAGACTCCAATTGCCGGAAAAGACTTCAAGACGGGACAAACTTTGGTCAAAAGCGGATTTGCTCCCATGATTGGTACCCGCTGTCTGGGCTTGAGCGGATGGTTCTCAACGAATATCCTTGGAAATAGAGACGGACTTGTACTCGATGAACCAGAGAATTTCCGCACGAAAGAAGTAAGCAAGCTCTCTACGCTCGAAACGATTCTCAAAGCAGAAGACCAGCCTGACCTATATACGGACTATTATCATAAGGTACGCATCAATTACTATCCTCCCCGTAATGATAACAAGGAAGGATGGGACAATATTGATATTTTCGGATGGATGGGCTACCCCATGCAGATTAAAATCAACTTCCTCTGCCGCGACTCCATCCTTGCAGCTCCTCTCCTGCTCGACCTGTGCCTGCTTTCAGACTTGGCTGTACGTGCCGGTCGCTATGGCATCCAGAACTTCTTAAGTATTTATCTGAAAAGCCCAATGCACGACTATCTTGCAGGAGAAGAACCTATTAACAACTTATATCAGCAATACACCATGCTGAAGAATGCCATCCGCGAAATGGGCGGTTATGAAGCCGATGAAGAAATCGATTAAGATCATATATTCATGTATTGTTCTCTGGGTGTTGGCCATTTCTGCCAATGCCCAGATTACAGGTATTGTTATTGATGCACAGACGGGAGACAGCATTGAATTTCCGAGTATATCCTATAAAGAGAACCGCATTGCCATATCAGGAAACAACGAAGGTTACTTTTCCATAGAGAGACACGACGGATGGAATCTCACTGTCAGTGCCGTGGGCTATCGTCCCATAACTGTCCAGATTAATAGCAATTCGCCTTCACATAGAGTCTTCCGGCTAAAACAAGAGACAAAGCGCCTGGGAGATGTCGTGGTAAAGTCTAAAAGGAAAAAGAAATACAGCAGAAAGGATAACCCTGCCGTTGAGTTGATGAAACGAGTTATTGCCGCAAAAAAGAAAACAGACTTGGAACGGCATGACTTCTACCAGTTCAACAAATACCAGAAGATAACACTGGCCATTAATGATATTACAGCAGATGAACTCGAAGGAGAAACATTCCAGAAAAAGAAATGGCTGATTGACCAGATTGAGACCTGCCCCTACAACAACAAGCTCATCCTTCCGATATCCGTAGACGAAACCGTCACACAATATCTTTATCGCAAGAATCCTCGCTCGGAAAAAGAAATCATCAAAGGACAGTCAAGCAATGGCGTAAACCATCTTATTGAGACAGGCAACATCCTCAACACCATGCTCAAAGACGTCTTTACGGACGTAGACTTATACGATGACCAGATTCGCCTGCTTCAATTTCCTTTCACAAGCCCGATAGGAAAGGATGCCGTTGCTTTCTACCGCTTCTACATCGAAGACACCGTCTATGTCGGCCAAGACCGTTGTTACCATCTTCAGTTCACCCCCAACAACCAGCAAGACTTCGGATTCCGGGGCGAGTTATATATCCTCGCCGACAGTTCGCTTCATGTAAAGAAGTGCAACCTGAGCCTTCCTGCGAGAAGTGACGTCAACTTTGTAGACAACATGAAGATTGAACAGGAGTACAAACGACTAAGCAATGGAGAATGGGTACTGACCACCGACAACATGATTGTAGAAATGTCACTGACCAAGTTTCTCTCCAAGGCCATCGTCATTCGTACAACCCACCTAAGCGACTACGCCTTTGACGAACTGCCCAATAAGTTGTTCAAGGGCAAGACCAAGACACGCTATGAAGCAGATGCGAAGATGCGCAATGAAGACTTCTGGAAGCAATACCGCACCGTAGAGCTTACCAAGGGCGAGTCGTCTATGTCTGAATTTATTCACCGCATGTCGCAAACCAAGGGATTCAAATACATTATCTTCGGAATAAAGGCTGTCGTGGAGAATTTTGTGGAGACAGGCAATCAGAACTCCAAGAGTAAGTTTGACATCGGGCCTGTCAACACCATCATCTCCAACAACTTTGTTGACGGCCTGCGTTTTCGAGTGAGCGGACAGACCACGGCAGCCCTCCATCCAAAGCTGTTTTGGAAGGGATATTATGCTTACGGCAGCAAGACGCACAATCACTATTACAGTTCCTTGCTCACCTACTCTTTCAACAAGAAAGAATATCAGCCAAGCGAGTTTCCCTCCCGCACCCTTTCCTTTGAAATGGCAAAAGACGTCATGTCTCCATCCGACAAGTTCATGATAACCGATAAGGATAATGTCTTCACGGCATTCCGATGGGCAAAGGTCAACCGCATGTATTTCTATGAACGGCAGAAACTGAAGTTTGACTGGGAAACCGATGGAGGAATACGAACCACCATGCAACTGAAGACGGAAAGCAACCGCCCTACGGGAGATTTGGCGTTTACCCGACTGTCAGACGGCATTGCGGTCAATAAAATCCGTACCACAGAAGCGTCGCTGACCATACAGATTTGTCCGGGGCGCACCTACATCAACACCAAGCAACACCGTTGGCCCATCAATCTTGACGCACCAGAGTTTACCTTGAGTCATACCATGGCATTCAATGGATTCCTGGGCGGACAATACCGTTATAATTATTCTGAAATTTCAGTATACAAACGCTTCTGGATGAAAAGCTGGGGAAAGATAGACGCACGCATCAAGGCCGGAGCGCAATGGAACAAAGTGCCATTCCCGCTGCTCATCATGCCGCCGGCCAACCTCTCGTATGTCGCCATGCCGGGTACATTCTCGTTGATGAACAACATGGAATTTCTCACCGACCGATTTGCCATGCTTGACATGAGCTGGGATTTCAACGGAAAAATTCTGAACCGCATACCGCTGCTCAAAAAGCTAAAGTGGCGCGAGATTATCGGTGTCAAGGGTATGATGGGGCATCTGACGGACAAGAACAATCCGTATTTACCTCAGAATGCCACAGACAACAGCCTGTTCAGTTTTCCGCAAGGTTCGTACCTGATGAACAAGAACGAGCCATACTGGGAACTTATGATTGGCGTACACAACATCTTCAAATTCTTCCAGATAGACTATGTGCACCGTCTGAGCTACACGGGGCTGCCAACAGCCAAGCGCAACGGCATTCGCTTTTCATTCCAGTTCAGTTTCTAAATAATCCGTATATGCAACTGGCCAAACATAAAATGGAAGAGCCGCCGGCAACCATACGCAGAAAATAGCAACTTGAAGCGAAATCTCTATAAAGATGCTCGGATGCTTGGGTTATCATCATTAAGATCCAAACTTTCGGGCATCTTTTTTACTCAAATCAGCCATTAGAGCGTTCTGTATTTGTCCGCCTATTGAATAGTTGGGTTGTATTACAAAAACAAGAACTCTCAAGTATCTTTCAACCAGAGAGTTCTCTTTTGTTCTAAAATAACACTTTTCCCTGTCCCTGTTTGAGAAAAGAGACACTTTTCAATATTCATCTTCAGGATGAAAGGTTTTGTATCCTTGCTATATATTTCCCAATAATATCAAATTCCAAATTTACTTTTGAACCGATTTTTATATCACAGAAATTTGTATTCTCAAAGGTATAGGGAATGATAGCCACTTGAAAAGTATCTGCCGTGGGATTGCATACTGTCAATGAAACACCATTGACAGTAACACTTCCTTTATCCACTGTAAAATAGCCTCTTTTCACCATGTCGGGTGTAGTTGTATATTTGAATGTGAAATATGTACTGCCATCAGCATCTTCCATTGCTATACAATCTGCGGTTTCGTCAACATGGCCTTGAACGATATGACCATCCAGACGACCATTCATCAACATGGAACGCTCTACATTTACGCGTTCACCCATTTCCCATAAACCGAGATTGGAGCGTTCAAGCGTCTCTTTCATGGCTGTAACGGTGTAGCATCCATTCTCTATGCGCACGACTGTCAGACATACTCCATTGTGAGAAATACTCTGGTCTATTTTCAATTCGTCAATAAAAGTGCATTTCAAGGTGAAATCAATATTTCCACCATGTTTTTCAATTGCAACAACAGTTGCCATTTCTTCTACTATTCCAGAAAACATTGTTTGTCTTTAACTTTGAGGTATTCAACCTGAATAATAATGTGACGGTTTAAACAATTTCCTTGTGAAAGGAAAAAGAAAAGGTCGTACCGATGACGTGATGAAAACTCCTATTATTCATAAGATTTAGGAATTATCCTGTCTTTGTAATCCACTGGCTTTACAGCTTCTCCGAAGAGATTGTGGCCCGCCATCAACAACATAGGTTTCCCGGTTTTCGATTTTTATTGATGAGTATCCCGATCTGAATCGATACGACCGTCTTTTCTTTTTCGCAAAAGTACATGTTTTCGTGTAATAAACCAAATAATGTATTGGCTTTTTCTTGATTTCTTGTATTTAGATATTTCAAGTATCCATTTTTGCACACTATGCCTGATTCCTGTGATTTACATGCTTTGAGCATTAGACTTATGAACTTTTACATAATCTTCTACGATTTATCCTTCAACTTATCTAGTCGTCCCTTAAATACCCAATAAGTTTTTGTTTTACAATATATTATGCTGTAATTTATTTGCTTATATCTGCAAGATTTCGTATCTTTACATTATAAATCTTGCAGATATTTATGTTAAAACGTACATCCAGACAGCTCTCATTATTCTCTTCCTTGGAGGATATGCTCAATCATCAGCATCCCCTTTTCCAGCTTGGTCATAAGATTAACCGGCAGCATTTTGATGATGCTTTTTCGCCTTTGTATTGCAGTACGAACGGT
>JAXFLJ010000003.1:0-3997 GCA_034183335.1 Prevotella sp. | reverse complement strand
GCCAAGGAAATCTATATCCAATGTTGGACGAGCCGCAAATTTTTCGTATGCATACATGAGTGCACCTCCCTTCAGATAAAAATTTCCTCTATAATGAGTCTGCGATATTCTGTAGAGAAGTCTCTCTTGAAAATACCGAGTTAGGATAGTCTGATTAAAGACGTTTTCCTTTCTTGCAACGTTCAGCAATTTTGTACGTATTGACTTCCCGTAGTTTTTATTTTGTTCTTTACTCATAGCTTCACTTGTAGATAATTTCCCAGGATATTGCCAACACGCAATTGCCTGGCATAATCCATTAGTTTACTGATATTTCTTTCTGGTCTGGAAAGATAGGTATCGATGATTTCAGAACAGACATCAATGCCCACCTTATTGCGGAACTTTACTGCATCGCATACGCATCGTTCTACATCATATACCTTTACCTTAAATCCATCTATGACTTTCTCAATTACGCCGATTTCAAGAATGTTGGAAGTATAGTGATGGAGCTCTATCTTTGGGAATGAAGGTACCTTAACTTTTCTATCCCTTTTGATAGCGACATGATAAGCCTGCGGCATGGATGTCGTAAGTTGATGGATATTCCAGGCAGACCAAAGGCAGAGAATACCATTTGGGACAATAGACTCAATATCAACCATACATGCTGACAATTGGTCTATGTTAGCATATACGCCACGGCAAACCTGAATCAGTTCACCTTGGCGAACGGCTTCCAGCATCTTGTAGTAAGCTGTTCGTCCTTGTACTTTGACGCTTGCAGATGATATGAATGAATTCTTTGTTTCCATAATTGTTCTCCTAATGTTGGTACAAAAGTACCACAAATATTTTTAATTGTGGTACTTTTGTACGGAAAACTTTTAATATCCTCTCTTTTTTAATACGTTTCAACAGTTTTATAGCTATTTTAGTACAAAAGTACCACAAATATTGCTAAGTGTGGTACTTTTGTACGGGGTGATAAAATGGACAATGCATGGTTATTCGCCTTTTCCTAATTCTTCCTTTATTTTATCTTCAATGTCCGCAGATATTCCTTCTGCTCGGGTGTGATTCTGTAGCTCTCGATGGCCTTCTGGATGGTCTTATTGTGCGTCCAGGGAGCAAGGCGGCGTTGCTCGATGTAGGGAATCGCCTGGTCCCATTGCTTGGCAAGGGCGGTGGCAAAGAACCAGGCTACCATCATCTTTACGTAATACTCTTCGCTCCTTACTGATGCTGGAATTTCAAGATATTCTGCCTTGAAGTCTTTATCCAGATAATGAGACATAAGTGTCTCTATTCCAAAGCGACAAGTATAGACGTGTGATGATTTACTCCAAGTCATAATCTTCGCCAATAGTTCCTTCTTGTGTTTGGCAAACACCTTCGGAGACATGATGTCGCAAACTGCCCAGTTGTCCACGAAAGGCAGGAATTTATCTGTAAGACGGATGCATTCTTCGTAGTCCTTCACCTCGGAAATGAGAAGACCATGAAGTATATTCTCATCGTGGTATTCGTGAGGAAGCTGATGAAGGAATTCCTCGCATTCAGCCTCCTTTGTAAATACTTTTGCAAACTTGCGAAGCACAGGAACACGAATGCCTATGAAGCTCTCCACAGGCACTCCCGGTGTCAGTTTAGCTTGGAAAGCAGCATAATGCTTATCCTGCATGGCGAACAGTCTTTCTTGAAGTGAAGTCATAATTTCTTTGCTTTATATTGAACCTTAGTTAGAGCGATAGTTACTTATTCTGTAGGTTTCACCACTGCTCTCCACTCCATAAACTGCTTGGTTGTTTCTCCGCTATGATGGTCGAGGAAGAGACTATGGGCGATGTCGAGCTTGGCAATCGCCTGCATGTCTTCAGCATCAAGTTCGAAGTCGAAGAGATTATGATTCTCTTCCATTCGTTCCTTATGAACGGTCTTCGGGATGATGATCACATCGCTCTGCAACAGCCAGCGCAAGGCTACTTGTGCAGCAGTCTTTCCGTACTTCTCGCCAATCTGGGTGAGGGTGGGGTTGGTGAACAGTCCGTTCTGTCCTTCTGCCAACGGAGCCCATGCCATGAGCTTGGTGCCAATCTCATCCATGAATTTTCGGGTCTCATGCTGCTGGTTGAACACATGCGTCTCCATCTGGTTCACCATTGGTGCAATCTCCATGTTTGAAGCCAGGTCTATAAGGTGATCAGGGAAGAAGTTGCTCACTCCGATGGCACGAACCTTTCCTGCTTTGTAAGCTTTTTCCAAGTCGCGATAAGCACCGTAGCGAACGCAGTAAGGCTGGTGGAGGAGCATCAGGTCGATGTGGTCGGTCTGCAGCTTGCGCAGACTCTCGTCGATGCTCTTCATGGTCTGTCCCTCGCCATAGTTGGAATGCCAGACCTTGGAAACGAGGAAAATCTCATCACGATTCACACCGCTTTTCTTCCATGCGTTGCCCACGGCTTCCTCGTTGAGATAAGCCTGTGCAGTATCTATCATCCGATAGCCCACGCTGAGAGCATCTACCATACAACGCTCACACTCTTCTGGTTCCACCTGATAAACACCATATCCCAGTTGTGGCATTTCCACGCCATTGTTTAACTTTATCTTGCTCATAATCAATATGTTTTAAAGTTCGTTTATTCCATTCTTCCATATTTTATTTCCACGCCTTCTTTATCATACTGCTTGCGCTTGCCGGTTGGTGGCTCAGTGAGCGTGATGCGAACTACAGCCGTGCGTGATAGGGAACGGGCGATGCTCTGGTCGAAAGCATCCATGTGGTGAGGAAGGAAACGTTCACTGATTAGTCGGAGACCATGAATCTTCTCTGCTTCATCTGTCACGATTTCTGCCTTGCCGAATGCAATAGCAGATTTGAATTGCAGGGTGAAACTGCCGTCCTTCAGACCAACCGTAGGTGCACAACGGGTTACGGCTGAAAGGCAAACCTCAGGATGAGCCTTAATAGCCTCCAGTTTCTTGCCTTCCAAAGCACCATGAAAATACCAGTTCACATCATCATCTGATGCGAGTGACAGGGGTAAACCATAAGGCTTGCCGTCTTCGTCAATAAAACTGACAGTTATATACGGAGCCTTGTGCATTACTTCCAATGCCCACCCACTATCCATTGCTCTTGATTCCTTTCTCATTTTTATCCTATTATTTTATATCTGTTATACTAAACACCTTTACCATATCAGAAAAAAATATCTTTCTTACGATATATATATGATCATTTGATATTACTTCTAATGTCTGGATTTGGCTCTGGTTCCGCAGCCATCATTGGCTGTTCCTCAGGAAGTATGTATCTACTGCTGATGTGGAGACCAGAATCATTGTTCGCTTCTATCTCTCCACGCAGTCGTTCTTTCAATTTGGTGTTTCTGTTGATTACCGTCAGATTACGTATTGCATAAGCGAGAGCTTTTGGCTGGCCGCTAAGCACACAGATTTTTTTAGCTCTCGTAATGCCTGTATAGATGAGGTTGCGCTGAAGCATCACAAAATGAGTCATCAAAACTGGGATTACCACGATCGGATATTCTGAGCCTTGCGATTTATGAATGGTAGAAGCATAGGCCAATGTTAGCTCATCAAGCTCCGTTGCTTCATATTCCACCAGATTGTTGTCAAAGTTGACACATAGGGTGCGGTCTTCTATGTTGACTTTTTCTACAGTTCCGATGTCACCATTGTACACATTCTTGTCGTAATTGTTACGTATTTACCTGAGTTCGGGATAAGAAAGTCTTTGTAAAAGTTGGTAATCTCAATAATTTTTAGTACCTTTATGATTGAGAATCAATTAATTATAAAATTAAAGGATACTATAGTTATGGAGATTACCAAGAACAAAATTACGGAAATTTTCTGTATTATCGATGATTTTTGCCAAGAATATGATAAGGAAATTGCACGCATGTCCATTTGTGAGCCAGACGGGCGTAAGCACCGCAATCGGAAATGGACTATGAGCCGGTCGGAAATCTGGCATAGCAAGAAA
>JAXFLJ010000002.1:0-173819 GCA_034183335.1 Prevotella sp. | reverse complement strand
ACGAAAACCATTGCATTGTTCGCCCTCATGCTCATCAACAAACAATTCACGCTCATGAACCATCAAAGAGTTCATAATTAAAGATTGAAGGCTGACAAAACCAGCGCTGCTGCTTGTGTAATTGGAAAGAATTTCCGAAATTTGTGACTGTGTAAGTTCCATTTGTTTTTTGTTTTTATTATTCTTATTACAAAGATAAGAAAAAATGGACTTACACACTTTTTTAGGACACTACCCAGAAAGAAGCATTGTCAGTGAGGAATGCAGCATTAGCGGTCTAATGAACCATTTGGGTAAAAATCAGATAAAAAAAGAGAATGTGCCTGTCTGGCACATTCTCCAAGTTCGATGATTACTAATAAGAATCTTAGTCCTCCCAAACGCCTTTGGATTTTGAGAAATTATTGTCGATATTAAAAAGTGATTCTCTTTCCAATGGAGCATCGCTCTCCAATTCATCATCGAAAAAGTTCTCTTTTCCATCTGCCCAATCGTCTCGACTTCCGACAAGAAGGGCATATTGCATTTCCAATTGCCGCATATCAACGACAGGTTTTATATACTGGTTTTTCATAATTTGATTCCTCCTTCTATCTTACGATTACTTTTACTCCATTTATTACATAGATACCGGCAGCAACGTTAAACGTGCGACTTTCTCCAGCCTTGAGAGTTGTCTGTGCCACTTTTGTACCGTCAACACCGCTGATGACAATGCGGTTGTCGGCATTTACCGTGACATCAATTCTACCACTACCAGGCACAACAGCCATATCGGGACGATTGTCACTGAGATTGTCGATGCCAAGCAATTCACCAGTTTCATCGAAAGCGATACCCATTCCCTTGATAAGGCTCTCTACGTTGCCAGTGTAAGTAAAGTAGGCACGGAACGGAAGCACTTTCAAGGTTGTTGGTTCAAGGTTTTTAATGCAAAGGAAGTTTCCGTTTGCGAAGTAGAAAATCTTGTTTTGGTCACGATCGAATATTCTGCCAGTGTACGTACCATGGTTCACAAAACTGATGGGATTACTATTTGCCGTTCCGGTTGCAGACTCACCGTCAAAGATGAAATCAACAAGATTGTCGGGAGTCTTGGCAATGTTTGAACCGTAAGCTTGTACCACAAACGATGTCTTATTGCCCGTAGTCACTGCAGGTCTTGCCAAAACATGTACCATATATGGTTTGTTAGCTTCTGATCTTTCGGTATTCAAAGGCAGGAAGTTGGCATTGAAAGCAACCGCAAGTTCATCCACAGGCTTGTTATATACCAATGCATTTGTGGGGCTAAGCGTGTTGAGCGTGAACTCAAACTCATCGTCACGGTTCTTGTGTTTACCGTCTTGCAAGTCAATGGTGAACGGCAGGATTACCGTAGCATTGAAATTGTCAGAGAGTGTATTGCCATATTTCGGTATAGTTACTTCACGAGTGTACTTGGCATAGTTGGCTGCATCCACTTGAATTTCATACGGTGCGTAGAACGGCGCTTTGTCAGTCAGGATAATGTCATTGCAAGAATGGAATGCGCCACTCTCTGTCTTGTAAGCAAAGTTATTGCGATTGTAGGTCTCTCCTTCGGGAAGATAAACAAGAGCATTTTTACCAAGCGTCTTATGCAATTCAGCAAGTCTGTCGGTCGCATCTGCCTGTCCTACATTCAAGTTCTCGTTTACGATATTAAGCAAAGCACTGCCGTCGATATACAATATCTGATCAGAGGAGATACCCTTTGCCATAATGGCGGCTTCGATTTGCGGTACTGTAAGGTAACCGAACTCGCTTGGACTGGGTCCAGCTTCTGTCGTCTTCAGTATCATACCCCATTGTGCTTTGTGTGCAGGCTGTCCCTGTGCATCTACCAAGAGGGTCTTGTCTGCGGGATAAATCTCTTTCCATTCGATTTGCGGTACATAGTTTTTCCTCACCAACTCAATATCCATGATGTAGTAGGCATAGTAGCGATGCTCTGTTGCTGTTGTCGGTGCAATGTTGTAACGTGTCTCGTCGCAAGCGAAGAGATAAGCCGTCTTCTGATGATTAGCTGTACTCAAATCAAACACAACAGGTTGGAAGTCACCACCAGCAGTTTGATAAGCACTTAAAGAGAATGGATACTCGGTATAATGTTTGATTCCACCAGACGTATTATTGTTTGACAGTTCATCAGCATTGTTGAAGCGGAACTTTTGAGTTCCAGCTACAGTTGCAAGAACTTTAGTCTTATAATCGGCATCCGGGTCATAACTGCCTCCATACAATGAAGAGGCATTATTCCAATATTCAGACTTCACAAGACTGTAACGTGCATGTCCGTTGGTTGTACCATTATAATATGTATTGTCTCCGTATTTACTGAAAAGATTTTCAAAAGTGATTTTGCAATTATCGTTATAGTCAGTGGGAACGTAGAAAATGAACTTTCCTCCACTTACAGCAAAGTCATTAGACGTAAATTGCTGCGTGAGTGACCTTCCTTGTCCACTGGTTTCTTTACATACCAAGTCAAGACGATTGATGTATGGGTTCAATGCCTCAAGTGTCAAATCTAATGTAATGAGAGCTTTCTTGTCTGCCGCCAAACCTGAAATCTCAAATTTAACGGCGTCATTGTTAAGATTCGGAATTGCAACCGAACCATTCGGAGTTGTAGAATTAACCTCGATGGTCTGAAATACAGTATTCTTATCCGTGCCATACACTTTCAATGTAAAGTTTTCAGCAGGCGTAAACCCAGCTTGTGAAACATCTTGTTGATAAGCACGTTCTTCAACAGAAGATTTGAAAGAAGGTTGAGAAAGGGATTCATCTGCATTCAAGTAATATCTATTTCCATTGATGATTGCACGGATGGATTTTGAACTTGAACCAATTTCCATTGAAGCAGCTTGACTTTCTTCTGTTGTAACAGATAAATAATATCCTGTATTCAAAGATATATACTTAATATACTTTCCGTTGCTTGTGATTTTGTTTCCAACAAGTTGCCATACAGCAGGCATATTTTCAAGGAACTGACCTCCCTCACTCAGATAATAGGTTTTGCTATTTTTCTGAGTTGTAATATAGAACCCTATGTTACTTCCACTACTGGTCGCTGTTCCCAAAGCATAGTTCACCTTAGCACCAACAATACGGTAATGAACCGGGTTAGAAGCACCGTCTTGTGTCGTCACCTGTGTTGGCGTTTCAACATAATAGGTTTTATTGCCTAAGCCATAATACATCTTGCCACCATTGTAAACAGCCGTAATACTTTTGCTTCCCACTTCTGCAACTTTACCATCAGAGACAGCTCCTTCTTCATACAAAACATTGTTAGCCGTCAGGTCTTTTACATTACGATAGTTGTAGGCAAAATACGTACTGCCATTTTTCGTATGTGGCTGTATGTCGCCAATATCAATTCTTGAAGTAAGGAAAGGCACATCAACATAGCTTACACCAGTGCCGCTCTGTGTAAAAGGAGCAACTGGTGCAACAAAGTCTCCTTGTGCAGTAAAGAACAGCTCCAGATGTTTAATCGTAACACCATAAAAAGCATCTGCACTTCTCTTCATCTTGAAGTAAAGCTGGTTGCTCATATCGGTTGCTATTTCACTGGTTCTCTGGATGACATACTCTGTATTACTATTGGTTGGTCCCATAGCACCCGTTGTTGCCTTTGCTTGGTTTTCATTGAAATCACTTCCTGTTTCATAGAGTGTCTTCGTGATATTTCCATATTGAAGACCAGAAACATTCAATCCATTCAAGTTATTGAGCACAACCATTCGATAACCGGTAATCCGATAACCTTTAGGCAATGAAATAACCATATAAAGTTCACGAGGTTTACCACCACCGACCACCAACTTGCCTTCACGAACGACAATGTTACCTGCCGGGTTTGCGATTTCTCCACCCTGCGTAAGCAGGTTGTCATCGGAAACCGTAAATGTCAGAGGCAATTGGTCATGACGCCACATGGAGCTCCATCCATTCTGAAATCCAACCTCACTTGGATAAGTAACTGCTGCGATTAATTTACCAGTAGTCGGGCTAATGGTAACATTCTGCGCCCCCACTGGTGTAAAGTAAGCGAGCAAGCACAGCCACAACACTAATCGGGCAATGTGCCGAAATTCTTTTTGTGTTTTCATCTTAAAGTTTTATTTTAATTAGTTCATCTGTTTATTTTCGAATGCAAAATTCAGAAAATTACCCTTTCATTTTATATAATATCAACAAAATGCCTATAAACCAAAAAGGTAAAATCGACAAAAGATATCACATTGTACTATAGTACATGCATACCCTAAAGTTCAACTTTGTTCAAGAGAAGCAGGCAAAACCACAACTTATTAATACGCAAAATCAGCAAAACTCGGTAAAATCAACAAAAAGAGACAACAATAATTGCCTCGAAAAGAGATTATACTTATTTTTGTAGTAGAGGAAAGACAAATAAGCTCAACAGGGCAAGTAAAATCGTTCGAATAAACGAACATACAAATTTAAGGACTCAAACGAAAATCCACATTTATAAAAATTAGGATTTATGCAACCAGATCTTATCAACCATCTGACCACGACTTATCCATATTTATTATATGGAACAACCATAGCCTATTTGGTTGCGGGTCTGTTTTCCATTTTCCAACGAGATTTTCGCGAGATGGTTTCAGCTCCTTACCTTTTATCAAGGCGCATGATGGGGGCACTCTTTCTGTTGTTTTCCTTTGACACTTGCTTCAATTTTTGTTTCTTCATAGGCAAAATGCCACGAGACTTATCCGTTGCCATGTCTGTAATATTCTTCCAAATGAAGTTTATTTTATATGGCTACATATTCCTTGTTTTGCTTGACCGCAGCTACATAACTCCCCATCGCATCAAGATAGATGGCATTTGGCTGGCCATTACCACGACATTAGTGATTACCTCCCTTCTTATTGAGCCACCATACGCCCCTCATCTTTTGTGGACAGCAACTGCTTCCTTGCTTTTCTACATGATTTTCATTGCCGGGAAATATATTTACTACGACTCACATTTTCGTCGCCACATGAACGACTTCCTAAACGACAATGTGCGTTGGCTTATCCTTTGGTTACGGAATAGTTCAATCCTGCTATGCATTTACGCCCTTGCGAGTATAGGTACATTATATACTTCTACCCTGTGGCAAGCCATTCTTGTTCTTTACGAACTCGGCATCAACATCTACATCTTCATCAAATTTCACGGTTTCCGCATAAAATACAAAGGGATAGAAACAGCCATCAGGGAATACAACACACGTTCTATACGCAACCGGATATATCCCGAAAAAATAGATACTGACATAGAAGATACCGGTATCAGCAACGAAGCTATTCGAAGGCTAAACTTATGGATTATGCGCAAGGGCTACTGCAAACCCGGCATCACGATACAAGGATTGGCGCGTGAGATAGGAACCAACCGCCTGTACCTATCACAACACATCAACAAAAAGGAATCTTGCAGCTTCAGCGAGTGGATTTGCAGGATGCGGATAGAAGAAGCAAAAAAACGACTGAAGCAGAGCGTTGAGACAACTGTTGAAGAAATAGCCATCTCACTTGGCTTTTCTTCAGGTTCGTATTTCACTAAAAACTTTATAAGATATGTAGGAAAAAGCCCCGGCAGATATCGTCAAGAATCAGACGACATGTTTCTTCCTTCATCTCCAGACAAACCTACGTTGCCTCCTGAACTTTGAAACATGGTTAGTATCATGTTCGTTTTTGTATGAACACAATCGATTATTAGACCGCTAAGGCAACATTTTCTGCCAAAGAGGTTACTTCCCCACCTGCTTTTGTCCAGTTGCCGCTCTTTTTTGCCATTTTTCTCGGCATAGCCCGCTACGCCGAGGAAGAACGGCAGAGAAGATGACGGCAATCGACCGAAATCAGTCGGTAAGCATCATCCTTAGTGGGAAATGTAGTACTGGCGGTCTAATGACCGATTTGGGATAAATTCAGAACGCTCTCTCATAACCAATTTGGGATGAAAGAACCTATTTTTAGAATAAGAATCGTTTTATGCGAATAGTTTCGTCAACGAAAGTGGCTTTGTTCCTAATTGGTTAATCTGAACCAAAACCACACTTCATACACATTCACAGACAGTTCTTTGTCATTCGCTCACCTATTCATTCCATTTGCGAAAACCTCTAAGAACTTTTTCTCTTTCCCCTCATGCGGTCGAAACCATTGCCATAAACACCCGTAACAGGAGCTTGAGAAACAAATGCCTCAGGGTCAGACTCATGAACAATTTGCAGAATCATCTTGCTCTCCCTTTGTTTGGCAAGCACAAACAGTACTTTAGTATCATTGCCCGAAAATGCTCCATGTCCTTCAAGCACCGTACAACCACGATGACTTTCTGCATTGATGCACCGAGAAATTTCAAGATACTTGTCTGAAATGATAAAAAACTGCACTGAACGACGCATTGAATTGATAACCTGGTCAATACAGAAAGCCGTAACATAAAGTACCACATAGCCGAATATCACACGCTCCCAATCTTTCAGCACCACATAGCTCGATGTAATAATCACAATATCGCAGAGCATGATTACGTGTCCCAGAGAAATATCCCGATATTTGTTGATGACGGCCGCAACTACGTCTGTACCACCAGCACTGCCGTTTGAGGCCAAACCCAGTCCTACTCCGCAGCCACAAAACACGGCACCGATGATGCTCGCCATGAATGGCTGTTCACGTAAGAGAGAAAGAGAAGAGGCAAAGTCGCGCATCAATGAGAGCGAGAGCGTGAGCACAGCTACGCCATAGACGGTTTTCACGCAAAACCGCCATCCCAAAACCCTGAAAGCAATACCCAGCAATACAATGTTGATTGTGAAATACGTCACCTGGGCAGGTATCTTCAGCGGACTCCATTCGAGAATAGACGCAATGCCCGGCACACCGCCTGTCGTAATATTGTTAGGCAACAGAAATACCGACCAGCCAATGCAATAAGACAACATGGCAATGGTAATCATCACATAGTCACGCATTTCACGATAAAGCATGCTACCGTTCATTTTCTCCGCTTTCATTTTCTGTTCTTATTTTAATCGCAAAGTTAGCGTAAATTTTGAGACACCACAAACAAAAAGTGCATTTTCAACTCGCAAAATGGGCAAAAAACGACCATTTTCATGCAAAACATTTGTTTACATATCATAACACCTATGCAAGTACTGTGACAACAACTAAAAGACTTCACATCACATTTCAGAGACATCTATTCACTCATCATTCACCGCATGGTAGAAAACGGAAAACACACAAGACAACAATCTTCAGAATACCCTTACACAAAGACTGTCCACATAACGAGAAAATCCTTCAAATAAAGAGTTGCGGCAACATGCCGAGTCAAACTATGTCAGTTTGTTTTCCAAATCGAATGTCAAAAGATGTCCTTCAAAAATGACCTGCCATTTCTGTTTTCCCACATGATTTCACCATGACATTGGCACAGTCTGTTCTACACTCATCCCCTGCCTAAACCTACCTTAACCACTTGAGCTTGATACTTCTGAAGCTACCTTAACAAAATTCATGAAACGATTGCGCAAAAATTGCAACAAAAAATTTTGCCATCTCCCAACAGATGGCTACCTTCGCACCACTGTTGGACAAAGTACATGGCACGGAATACTAAGAAATACATCATTTTCGGAATAGCTACGCTTGTGTTGGCAGCTCTCATCGGGCTTGTGTTGCTGTGGGTAAAGACACACCGCAATACCTGCGAGAAAGGGCGTGAACTGCTGCAAAAGGGACAAGACGAACTTGACAAAGACAACAACATTGCAGCTTTAATTAACCTGCAAGACGCCCTCAACATTGCCGAAGCATGCGATGACGAGGAGAGTTATTTTGAGGCTGCAGTCTACATCGCCGTCATATACAACATGACCGGACAGCAACAGAAGGCCTACGACCTGCTGAAATCGCTCAAATATGTACAGACCAAAAGTAAGAAATACTACGCTTCACAATATTATTTCCGTCTGATGGCCTATTTCACGGCCAAATACGACAAAAACTATGAACAATCGGCAAAGTTTGCAGAGATGGTAATCAAGCTGGACAAACAGCTCCATCCCAACGACAATTCTATCGTTTACTCAGACATGTCCAATCTGGGCGAACTGTTGCTCATGGGCGAAAACTATGAAAAAGCATGGGCAATCGTCAACCAATTGCGAAACAGCAAACCCGCAGAAAACCGCCTTTATCTTGCACAGCTTCATTATGTCCATAGCTCCTTGCTCTTCTTGCAGAAAGAATACGATGAGGCTTATCGCATAGCAAACGAGGGCATCAGATACTCAAACCTGTACAAATCACCCGAGCTTGAACTTCTCAATCGTGAAGTACTCTGCAAAATAGACAGTGCAAGAGGAGATTACAAATCGTATATGACCAACAAGTACACTTTGGAAAAACTTGCTGACAACGTACACGGAAATGAAATCAACGGGAAGATTGCAGCCATCGAGATGCAAAACAAAGTGGAATGGGCACGCGCCGAGGCTAAACGCACCAAATTGCTGTATCACATCGGTGTCGGCCTGTTTTGTCTTTTGCTTGTCATCACATTTGTTGCCATCAACTACTACAACAAATATAAGAAAACCAAGCAAAAACTGTCGTGGGCAGAAAGACAAAGGTCAAAGAACGAATTACAATGCGCTTGTCTTCGAAAAGAACTGCACAAGTTGAAAAAAGAATTTTCAGCTGAAGAATAACAATTATCCCCATTAACTCTATATTTCATATTATATAGGAGTGGTTGAACAACTCATCGCTCCATCCCACAAGTTCCTTGCACCCAATGCAAGCCTGCAATATTAGGTCATGACAGGGACATCACCCTGTTCTGTCATCATTTCATGCGATATAACCAACTCGCTTATTCTATCAGATGTCATTGCAGAACAATGGCAACTCACAAAAAGTCAGGAGTTGGAATACATGTAGAAAACAGAAAAAGACGAAAAGACTTACTTGTAATACATAAACCCAAATCAGTCATTAGAGACTGTGCTGATTTTATTCGGATGTTGTCCAAATGGGTTGCGGTTTTATGGAAAGCGTAGCGGGCTACGCCGAGGAAATACAACAGAGAAGATGCCGAGAAAATGGACAGACACAGGGGTCTGTCCCTACAACGACAGCAATAACAATACAACAATGACATTATATAGGGTAAGCCATTCGTGAATAACAACACTACAATGATATTATATACAGTGAGACATTCGTGAAGATGTAGGGATAGGCACAGGGGGCTGTCCCTACATCTTTACGTTTGCTTTTACCATAATATGGTAACGTTGGTGTGTTGCAACCATTGTAGGGACAGACCCTGTGTCTGTCCGCAATACCTCTGTCCGTCAAGCAAAAACAAACACATTCATAGAAGAAGCGACGACAGATTCTGCTCCCACAAGGCGTTCAGGGGAGACGGCACGGAAAGATTTCATCATCGTACCAAAGGCTGGTACGGACGCTACCAGTGTCTGGTATTCATTCAATACCATAATAACCTCATAAGGATACACCATCACAAGGCTGTTTATCGTTGTTTTCCGGAGAAGAAGTGCGTCAATGTACAAAGGAGCTTTGATAAAAGCCTGCTATATTTGAATGCATCAAACTCACGTTAATCTACAAATCCAAATCATTAGACCGCTAAGACTACGTTTCTTGCTGCTGATGTTGCATCCCGGCAGCATTCGTCCGCTTGTCGGCATCCGCTACGCCGAGAAAAACGGACAGACACAGGGTCTGTCCCTACATCTTCACGTTTGTTTTTACCATAATATAATAACGTTGGTGTGTTGCAACCATTGTAGGGACAGACCCTGTGTCTGTCCGCAATACCCCTGTCCGTCAAGCAAAAAACATCGTCAGAGTTCCTGAACTTGGGAATCCATTTACAACACTAACGATTATTAATGCTTTATACACACATAATGCAAGAAAGGCTGCCATTTGATTGGCAGCCTTTCTTGCGTTATATCGTTTCGGAACGATTACATACTCATGGTATGCGTTCGTAGCACAAACAACCAAAAGCCTATTCTTCCACAGCTTCTTCTTTTGTGAACTCAAGAACATTCTTCTTGTTGGCCTCGATGCGCTCGTGCTCTTCCTTGGAACCGACAACAATTTTATCGTATTGGCGCATGCCTGTACCAGCAGGAATAAGGTGTCCGGCTATCACATTCTCCTTCATTCCTTCCAAATAGTCTACCTTGCCACGAATAGCTGCCTCATTGAGAACTTTGGTAGTCTCTTGGAACGATGCGGCAGACATGAAGCTCTTAGTCTGAAGAGCCGCACGAGTGATACCTTGCAGAATTTGAGTAGATGTTGCGGCTACTGCATCGCGTACCTGCACAGGACGGAGGTCACGACGCTTGAGGTTGGAGTTTTCATCGCGCAGTTTTCGAGCTGTTACGATTTGACCCTTTCGCATAACCTCTGAATCGCCGGCATCCACCACAACTTTCTTACCCCAAATGCGGTCGTTTTCTTCCACAAACTCAAGTTTGTCCACCACTTCTTGCTCCAAGAAAGTCGTATCTCCCGGGTCATTGATTTGCACCTTACGCATCATTTGTCTAACGATAATCTCAAAGTGTTTGTCGTTAATCTTCACACCTTGCAGACGATACACATCCTGCACCTCGTTAACAATGTACTCTTGCACTGCGGTAGGACCTTTGATGGCAAGGATGTCGCCCGGAGTGATGACACCGTCGGAAAGCGGCGTTCCTGCACGAACAGCATCGTGTTCTTGCACGAGTATCTGCTTGGAAAGCGAAACAAGATATTTGCGTTGCTCGCCTGTCTTGGATGTAACGATGATTTCACGATTACCACGCTTGAGTTTGCCCATGGCCACCTCTCCGTCAATCTCGCTGACAATAGCCGGATTGGACGGATTACGTGCTTCAAACAACTCTGTAACACGAGGAAGACCACCAGTGATGTCACCAGCCTTGCCCACCGCACGAGGAATCTTTACAAGCGTTGTACCTGTGCTGACCTCTTGTCCATCTTCCACGACAACGTGTCCACCTACGGGGAAGTTGTATGTTCCTACGATATTGCCATCCTTGTCGATGACATCGCAGGTCGGAACCCGGGTCTTATCTTTGGCATCGGTAATAATTTTTTCAGTCAAACCGGTGGTATCGTCGGTTTCTGCCTTGAAAGTACTTCCCTCAACCACATCGTGGAATTTCAACGTACCGGCATATTCAGACACGATTACGGCATTGAACGGGTCCCACTTGGCAATCAGGTCGCCCTTCTTCACCACGTCATTATGTTTGTGGTAGAGCGAACTTCCGTAGGGGATGTTCATTGAAGAAAGAACGATACCTGTATTGGGGTCGATGAAGCGGATTTCGGTAAGGCGGCTTACAATCATCTGGCAAGAAATGTCTTTCACGCCATCGTTTTCCACAAACGGAACGGTACGCAGTTCGTCAAATTCTATCTTGGCATCGTTCTTGGCCACAATAGAGGCATTGGCGGCAGCATTACCAGCCACACCACCAGCGTGGAAAGTACGAAGTGTAAGCTGTGTACCCGGCTCGCCGATGGCCTGTGCAGCAATAACACCCACAGCTTCGCCCATCTGCACCATGCGGCTGGTAGCCAAGTTACGCCCGTAACATTTCATACAAACCCCATGCTTGCTTTCGCAGGTGAGCACCGAGCGGATTTCGACACTCTCAATAGGAGAGTCTTCAATAATCTGCGCTATAGGTTCGGTGATTTCTTCACCCGAGGTGACAATCAGTTCGCCTGTTGTGGGATGTACAATATCGTGTACGGATACTCGTCCGAGAATACGTTCGGAAAGCGTAGAGATGGTTTCATCGCCATTTTTCAATGCAGTACATACAAGTCCGCGCAATGTTCCGCAGTCTTCTTCGGTAATGATTACATCGTGAGATACATCGACCAGACGGCGGGTAAGATAACCGGCGTCGGCCGTTTTCATAGCCGTGTCGGCAAGACCTTTACGGGCACCGTGCGAGGCGATGAAGTATTCAAGCACTGACATACCTTCCTTGAAGTTGGAAAGAATCGGGTTTTCGATAATCTGCTGGCCTTCGGCACCTGCCTTCTGAGGCTTCGCCATCAAACCACGAATACCAGAAAGCTGCTTAATCTGGTCTTTAGAACCACGGGCACCAGAGTCGAGCATCATGAAGACCGCATTAAAACCTTGATCGGCCTCTGTCATCTGCTTCATCAAAATGTTACCGATATCGTTGTTGACGTGGGTCCATGTATCAATTACTTGGTTGTAACGCTCGTTGTCAGTGATGAATCCCATGTTATAGTTTTCGGTAATCTGTCGTACCTCTGCATTACCTTTCTCAATCAGTCCCTGCTTTTCTTCAGGGATAATGATGTCGTCGAGGTTGAACGAGAGGCCTGCCAAATATGCCATGCGGTAACCGAGGTTCTTGATACCATCGAGGAATTCGCAGGCACGGGCAAAGCCCACAGCCTTGATAACGTCTGCAATAATGTCGCGCAAACTCTTCTTGGAGATTACTTTATTGACAAATCCAACTTCTTCGGGGATGATTTCGTTGATAATCACACGCCCCACAGAAGTCTCGACCATGCGATTTACAAGCTGACCACTCTCGTCAAGGTCTTTGACAACGACCTTCACTTGTGCGTGGAGGTCACACTTGCCCTCATTGTGGGCAATGATAGCCTCTTCCGTTCCGTAGAAAGTCAATCCCTCTCCTTTGGCGCCCGGACGAATCTTGGTGACATAATAAAGGCCGAGCACCATGTCTTGGGAAGGCACAGTGATAGGAGCACCATTGGCAGGGTTGAGAATATTATGGCTCTGAAGCATCAAAATCTGTGCCTCAAGCACGGCTTCGTTGCTCAACGGAAGGTGAACAGCCATCTGGTCGCCGTCGAAGTCGGCATTGAACGCTGTACAAGCCAATGGGTGAAGCTGAATTGCCTTGCCCTCTATCAGCTTGGGCTGGAATGCCTGAATACCGAGACGGTGAAGAGTCGGAGCACGGTTGAGCAGGACGGGATGTCCCTTCATCACATTCTCAAGAATATCCCAGATGACTGGTTCGCGGCGGTCTACAATCTTCTTGGCACTCTTAACCGTCTTGACAATACCTCTCTCTATCAATTTGCGGATGATAAACGGTTTGTAAAGTTCGGCAGCCATGAGTTTCGGGAGACCACACTCACCCATCTTCAATTCAGGACCAACGACGATAACCGAACGTGCAGAATAGTCAACACGTTTACCGAGAAGGTTTTGGCGGAAACGTCCCTGCTTTCCTTTAAGTGAATCAGAGAGAGACTTCAGCGGTCTGTTGCTCTCGCTTTTCACTGCACTGCTCTTGCGGGAGTTGTCGAAAAGCGAATCGACAGCTTCTTGCAACATACGCTTCTCATTGCGGAGAATCACCTCAGGAGCCTTGATTTCAATCAAACGCTTCAAACGGTTGTTGCGGATGATGACACGACGATACAAGTCATTGAGGTCGGAAGTGGCGAAACGACCACCATCCAATGGCACCAAAGGACGGAGTTCCGGCGGAGTAACCGGTATGATTTTCATAATCATCCACTCCGGACGGTTGATGTCCTTGCTGGCACGGAAAGCCTCAACCACCTGCAATCTCTTAAGAGCTTCACTCTTGCGCTGCTGCGAAGAGTCGTTGTTGGCACGGTCGCGAAGCTCGTAAGAGAGGCTGTCGAGGTCTAAGTTCATCAGCAGTCTGTAAACGGCATCTGCACCCATCTTGGCAATAAACTTGTTGGGATCGCTGTCGTCAAGACGTTCGTTGCCTTCGGGAAGCTGATGTTCGAGTATGTCAAGATACTCATCTTCTGACAGAAGGTCATATGTGTGAGAACCATTGAGCTCATTGCCTTCGCTGTCTTTGCGTCCGGCCAGCACACCCGGCTGTACAACCACGTATCTCTCATAGTAGATAACAGAGTCGAGCTTCTTGGTTGGCAAGCCTAAAAGGTAGCCAATCTTGTTGGGAAGCGAACGGAAATACCAAATATGAGCTACGGGAACAACAAGTTCGATGTGTCCGGAACGTTCGCGGCGCACTTTCTTTTCTGTAACCTCAACACCGCATCGGTCGCACACGATGCCTTTATAACGAATGCGTTTGTACTTACCACATCCACATTCATAATCTTTTGTCGGGCCGAAGATGCGCTCACAGAAGAGTCCGTCACGTTCGGGTTTATAGGTTCTATAGTTGATGGTTTCGGGTTTTGTCACCTCACCATACGAATTTTCCAATATTTCCTCCGGAGAAGCAAGTCCGATGGTAATCTTTGTAAAATTATTCTTTACCTTTGAATCTTTCTTAAAAACCATGTTTCTATTCTTTATATAGAGAAAACTTTCTTTATCTAACGCTGAATTTCATTACTCAATCAATCGAGCTTCATGCTGAGTCCAAGACCGCGAAGCTCATGCAAGAGTACATTGAGTGATTCAGGTATTCCCGGAGTAGGCATAGGATCGCCTTTGACAATAGCCTCGTATGCCTTGGAACGGCCTACGGTATCATCTGACTTGATGGTAAGAATTTCTTGAAGAATGTGGCTTGCACCGAATGCCTCAAGTGCCCAAACCTCCATCTCTCCGAAACGCTGACCACCAAACTGTGCCTTACCGCCAAGCGGTTGCTGCGTAATCAATGAGTATGGACCAATGGAACGGGCGTGCATCTTGTCTTCTACCATGTGACCGAGTTTCAAGAAGTATGTAATACCCACGGTTGCAGGTTGGTCGAACTTCTCTCCGGTCTCACCATCAAAGAGATGGGTAGAGCAAAGACGGGGCAAGCCGGCTTTATCAGTCCATTCTGTAAGGTCATCAAGTTTGGCTCCATCGAAGATAGGAGTAGCAAACTTCACCCCAAGACGCTTGCCCGCTGCACCAAGAATGGCTTCGAAAATCTGTCCGAGGTTCATACGAGAAGGTACACCCAGAGGGTTCAGCACCAAGTCAACCGGACGACCGTCTTCAAGGAAAGGCATATCTTCCTGACGAACCACTCTCGACACAATACCCTTGTTTCCATGACGGCCGGCCAGTTTGTCGCCGACACCAATCTTACGTTTCTTGGCAACATAGACCTTGGCCATCTGAAGAATGCCCGACGGCAACTCGTCTCCAATCGTGATGGAAAGCTTGCGACGTTTGAGTTCAGCGTCCAAAAGTTTATACTTGCGAATATAGTTCATGATGAGTTTGGAAATCATCTCATTGGTATGCTCATCGTTTGTCCATCCCTTAGACTGGATTCCTTCGTATTCAAGATTCTTCAGGTTGGCAACGGTAAACTTCGTTCCCTTTGTAATGATTTCCGCATCAGTATAGTCTTTGACACCTTGCGAAACCTTATTCTCTGTGAGAAGCAGGAGTTTGTCAACGAGGATATCTTTCAAATCCTCTACCTTTGCCTCATACTCCTCATCTATTTTCGTAAGGGTCACTTTGTCTTGTTTCTTCGCTTCTCTCGTTTTCATGGCACGCGAGAAGAGTTTCTTGTCAATAACGACACCCGAAAGTGAAGGATTGGCTTTGAGCGAAGAGTCTTTCACATCGCCGGCCTTGTCTCCAAAAATGGCACGGAGCAATTTCTCTTCTGGTGAAGGGTCGCTTTCACCCTTCGGTGAAATCTTACCAATAAGGATATCACCCGGCTCTACACGTGCACCAACTCTGATTACACCATTATCATCGAGGTCTTTGGTTGCCTCTTCGCTTACGTTCGGGATATCTGCCGTAAACTCTTCCATACCGCGCTTGGTCTCACGCACATCGAGCGAGTATTCATCGACATGCACGGATGTCAGCACGTCGTCATGCACCAAACGCTCGGAAAG
This sequence comes from Prevotella sp., assembly GCA_034183335.1. Lineage (GTDB taxonomy): Bacteria > Bacteroidota > Bacteroidia > Bacteroidales > Bacteroidaceae > Prevotella. Next base: position 157,842 of record JAXFLJ010000002.1, on the reverse strand, counting down.
TACGATGGCATCCTCGTAGTTATAACCCTTCCAAGGCATATAGGCAACAAGGAGGTTGCGACCCAGAGCTAATTCACCGTTCTCAGTTGCATAACCTTCTGTAAGAATATCGCCTTTCTTAACCCTGTCACCTTTTGCACACAAAGGCCTCAAGTCGATAGTCATATTCTGGTTGGTACGACGGAACTTGGGAATGCGGTATTCTTTCAGAGCCGGTTCGAAGCTGACAAACTCCTCTTCCTCAGTACGATCATACAAAATACGAATGGTTGTAGCGTCTACATATTCTATAACGCCATCACCCTCAGCGACAATCATCGTGCGAGAGTCAACGCAGACTTGTTTCTCAATGCCTGTACCGACAATAGGTGCATCGTTGTGAAGCAATGGTACTGCCTGACGCATCATGTTACATCCCATCAAAGCTCGGTGACCGTCGTCATGCTCCAAGAAAGGAATAAGGCCTGCTGATACCGAAGCAATCTGCTGAGGAGCCACGTCCATCAACTCTACTTCCGAAGGCGGAACGACAGGAAAGTCGGCATCCAAACGACATTTTACCACATCACGGATAAACGAACCATCATCTCTCAACGGAGCATTTCCCTGTCCAATAATATGTTCTTGTTCTTCTTCTGCCGTAAGATAAACCACATGGTTGTTGTCAAGGTCTACTTTTTCGCTCTCAATCTTACGATAAGGTGTCTCGATAAAGCCCAATTCGTTGATAGTTGCATATACACAAAGCGAAGAAATCAAACCGATATTGGGGCCTTCAGGGCTCTCAATAGGACAAAGACGACCATAGTGCGTATAGTGAACGTCACGAACTTCGAATCCTGCACGTTCACGAGAGAGGCCACCAGGACCAAGGGCACTGAGACGACGCTTATGCGTTACTTCGGCCAATGGGTTGGTTTGATCCATAAACTGGCTAAGCGGATTGGTACCGAAGAATGAATTGATTACACTTGAAATGGTCTTGGCATTAATCAAGTCTGTGGGTGTGAAGACTTCATTGTCACGCACATTCATACGTTCACGAATTGTGCGACTCATACGAGCCAAACCTATGGAGAACTGGTTGGACAGCTGCTCGCCAACCGTGCGAACACGACGGTTGGACAAGTGGTCAATGTCATCGACCGTAGCGTTTGAATTAACCAGTTGAATGAGATATTTGATAATCTCGATAATATCTTCTTTTGTCAGGATACGAACATCCATATCGGTATCGAGTCCTAACTTCTTATTAATACGGTAACGCCCAACCTCTCCCAAGTCGTATCGCTTGTCAGAGAAGAAGAGGTTTTGTATCACTTCACGCGCACTTGCGTCATCTGCGGGGTCTGCGTTTCTCAACTGACGATAAATGTAAAGCACCGCCTCTTTTTCAGAGTTACTCGGGTCTTTGGCAAGGGTGTTGAAAATGATGGAGAACTTGTTGGCCATCTCGGCATCCTTGTGAAGAAGGATTGCAGAAGCTCCACTGTCAAGGATTTCATCAATATTCTCCTTGGTAATGAGCGTCTCACGTTCCATGATAACCTCATTACGCTCAATAGATACAACTTCGCCGGTATCTTCATCAACGAAATCTTCATTCCAACTCTTCAACACACGGGCAGCCAAACGGCGACCGATAGCCTCCTTGATACTTTTCTTGGTAACTTTGACCTCCTCTGCCAAATCAAAAATCTGCAAAATGTCTTTATCTTGCTCAAAGCCTATAGCACGAAGAAGTGTTGTTACCGGTAATTTCTTTTTACGATCAATATAGGCATACATTACATTGTTGATGTCGGTGGCAAATTCTATCCAAGAACCCTTGAAAGGAATAATGCGAGCCGAATAAAGTACAGTTCCGTTAGAATGCACACCTTGTCCGAAGAATACGCCGGGAGAACGATGAAGCTGGGAAACGACAACGCGTTCTGCACCATTTATAATAAAGGTACCATTGCTTGTCATATAAGGAATCGTTCCCAAGAAAACATCCTGAATGAATGTACCAAAGTCTTCATGCTCAGGGTCTGTGCAATAAAGCTTCATCTTGGCTTTCAAAGGAACACTATAAGTCAAGCCACGCTCCAAGCATTCTTCAATAGAATAACGAGGAGGGTCAATATAGTAGTCCAAAAACTCCAAGACAAAGTTGTTTCGGGTATCCGTAATCGGGAAGTTCTCTGAAAACACCTTATACAATCCGTCGTTCTTTCTTTCTTCCGGAGGTGTATCCAACTGAAGAAAATCTTTGAAAGACTTCAATTGCACATCGAGGAAATCCGGATAAGGCATCGGATTCTTAACGCTGGCAAAACTTACTCTTGTATCAACATTCTTTGTAGCCATATATTATTTTTTGTTTGCCCGATTGGCGAAAGGGCATTATTACCAATTAAAGACACAAAAAGGTTAGGACTAACCTACTGGGAAAATCCTAACCGTTATTACCAAAGAGCAAATGCGGTCATACGTCATCGTATTTCCGCATTACTCTGTCATTGCTAAATTTACTTCAATTCAATCTTTGCACCTTCAGCCTCGAGAGCTTTCTTCAAGTTCTCAGCTTCGTCCTTAGACAGACCTTCCTTGATAGTAGAAGGAGCACCGTCTACGAGATCCTTAGCTTCTTTCAAGCCAAGACCGCATGCTTCTCTAACCGCCTTGATGACATTCAGTTTCTTGTCACCAATTTCAGCGAGAACCACATTGAACTCTGTTTTCTCTTCAGCTGCGTCTGCACCGCCAGCGGCAGGAGCAGCAGCAACAGCTACAGCAGCTGCAGCGGGTTCAATTCCATACTCTTCCTTAAGGATAGTTGCCAACTCGTTTACTTCTTTGACTGTCAAATTCACCAATGATTCGGTGAGAGCTTTAATATCTGCCATTTTATTTTATTTTTTAATTATTCTTTGATTAATTGATATTGGAAAATTTTATTCAGGGCGTTCTCCCAAGGTTTTCAACAAACCATGGATAGTATTGGCACCTGATTGAAGAGCAGAAATGACGTTCTTCGTGGGAGACTGCAACAAAGTAACAATCTCTGCGATAACCTCGTTCTTGCTCTTGAGAGATGCAAGTTCTTCTAACCTATTTGCACCCACGAAGAAACCTTCTTCAGCATAAGCCGCTTTCAGGGCAGGCGTGCCTTCTTTCTGGTATTCCTTCAGCAACCTTGCCGGAACGTTTGCCGTTTGGCTAAACATAATGGCGGTATTGCCTTTGAGTGTCTCATATAGAGGTTCATAATCAACATCTGAAGCTTCGAATGCCTTGTGAAGAAGTGTGTTCTTTACGACAACAAGCTTAATTTCGTTCTTAAAGCACTTACGACGAAGAGTACTGGTTTTCTCTGCATTCAGCCCAGTGAGATCCACCAAATAGAAATGCGGATACTCTTTCAACTTTTCGCCAAGCTCAACGATAATGGTATCTTTTACTTCTTTTTTCATTTTACACGATTTTAGGATTATTCAGCGGACTTGGGATCAACTTTGATACCCCTACTCATTGTGCTAGAAATAAAGATACTCTTGATGTATGTACCTTTTGCGGCAGAAGGTTTCAGTTTGATAACTGTAGCGATAAACTCCTTGGCATTTTCGAAAATCTTCTCAGGCGCAAACGACACTTTACCGATTGAAGTATGGATAATACCAGCCTTGTCAACCTTAAAGTCGATTTTACCTTGCTTAACTTCCTTAACAGCCTTGGCAACGTCCATTGTTACTGTACCACTTTTGGGGTTTGGCATCAAGCCACGAGGACCGAGGATACGAGCCAAAGGTCCAAGTTTACCCATGCATGAAGGCATAGTGATTACAACATCAACATCCGTCCATCCGCCTTTAATTTTCTCAATATACTCATCAAGACCTACATAATCCGCACCGGCTTCTTTTGCCGCAGCTTCAGCATCCGGTGTACACAAGCAGAGTACGCGCGTAACTTTACCAGTACCATTAGGCAGCGATACGACACCGCGAACCATCTGGTTGGCTTTGCGAGGGTCTACACCCAAACGTACATCAATATCCACAGAAGCATCAAACTTGGTAGTAGTAATATCCTTCACCAACTCTGCTGCCTCTCTTAAGGAGTATATTTTCCCTGCTTCAATCTTATCGGCTACTGATTTTTGATTCTTTGTCAGTTTCATTGTTACAATTGAAGTTTAAGTTATTTACCAGGGAATTCCCCTTTTACGTTAATACCCATACTTCTTGCCGTTCCGGCAATCAGCTTCATTGCTGACTCAACTGTAAAACAGTTCAAGTCGGCCATCTTGTCTTCTGCAATAACACGTACTTGATCCCAAGTAACACTTGCGACCTTTTTACGGTTAGGTTCAGAAGATCCAGATTTAACCTTGGCTGCCTCCATAAGCTGCACAGCTGCAGGAGGGGTCTTGATTATGAAGCTGAACGACTTATCGGTGTAGTATGTGATAACAACAGGAAGAATCTTTCCTGCCTTATCCTGGGTTCTGGCGTTGAACTCTTTGCAGAATCCCATAATGTTGATACCCTTCGAACCAAGAGCAGGTCCAACGGGAGGAGAAGGATTCGCAGCGCCACCTTTAATCTGTAATTTGATTAATCCAGCAACTTCTTTAGCCATTTCTATTCTAAATTAAAATTGATAATATAGAGGAACACGTATTGCGTAACCAACCGTTATTCTCTCTCCACTTGCATAAAACCAAGTTCCAACGGTGTTTTACGACCGAATATCTTTACCATTACTTTCAGTTTGCGTTTCTCGGCATTCACTTCTTCAATGATTCCGCTAAAGCCACTGAAAGGTCCGTCCGTAACTTTCACTGCATCGTCTACCAAATACGGTATCTCTGTCTCGTTCAACAGTTCCGACTCTTCAGCATTACCAAGCATACGGTTGATATCCGATTGTTTGACAGGAGAAGGACTATCCATTCCTCCGAGGAATCCCAACACGTTGGGCATGAAACGGAGCGTATGGGCAACATCACCGACAAGTTCTGCTTCTACAAGAACATAACCAGGCAGGGAGATTTTTTCTTTAATCACCCTTTTGCCATTCCGTGAAGAAGCGTACTTCTCTGTAGGAATAACCACCTGATATACATGTGCAGCTAAAAGTGGGTTATGCTTTGATTCAGCTTCGATGTATTCTTTCACCTTAGCTTCTTTACCACTTACCGCACGCAGTACATACCAATTTTTTCTTGCTTCAGCCATCGTCAATTAAGATTAACCCGGATAAATCGTACTCATTACAAACTTAAACGCCGAATCCATCGCAAAAACCACTAATGCAATGACAAGGGAAGCAGATAAAACAACCATTGCACTATGAGTTAACTCACGACGAGTTGGCCATGTAGTTTTATGCGCAAGTTCTTCATAACAGGACTTGCAATAGTTTACTATTTTCTTCAACATGTTTGAAAATTTCAAATCAGCACGGGAAGGAGGACTCGAACCCACGACCCTCGGTTTTGGAGACCGATGCTCTACCAACTGAGCTATTCCCGTAGAAAAAAGTTCCCGTAACCCTTGTTGCGGGAACTTTAATACTATTCTTTACTTCTTTATAGGAGTATGGACTCCCAAGAAGATATTAATCTTCGTAAACTTCAGTAATCTGACCAGAACCTACTGTACGACCACCTTCGCGGATAGCGAAACGGAGACCTTGGTTCAAAGCAACAGCGTAAATCAATTCAACCTGAATTTCAACGTTGTCACCCGGCATTACCATTTCAACGCCTTCTGGCAAGGTGATTTCACCAGTACAGTCCATTGTACGGAGGTAGAACTGAGGACGGTATTTGTTTCCGAACGGAGTGTGACGTCCACCTTCTTCCTTCTTCAAAACGTAGATAGAAGCTTTAAAACGTTTGAAAGGTTTAATCTGTCCCGGATGGCAAAGTACCATACCACGCTTGATTTCATTCTTGTCTACACCACGGAGGAGCAAACCTACGTTGTCACCAGCCTGACCTTCATCGAGCAGCTTGCGGAACATTTCCACACCAGTAACAACTGATTTTCTGTCTTCACCAAGACCGAGGATTTCTACTTCGTCACCAACATGGATAACACCAGTTTCGATACGACCAGTAGCAACAGTACCACGACCAGTGATTGAGAACACGTCCTCAACAGGCATCAAGAAAGGCTTCTCTGTATCACGAGGAGGCTCTTGCACCCACTCGTCAACAGTATTCATCAACTCCATCACCTTGTCTTCCCACTTAGCAACGCCATTGAGGCCGCCGAGAGCAGAACCACGAACGATAGGAGTATCTTCTTCAAATTCGTATTGGTCAAGGATTTCGCGAACTTCCATTTCAACGAGTTCGAGCATTTCCTCATCTTCAACCATGTCACATTTGTTCAGGAACACAACCAAACGAGGAACGTTTACCTGACGAGCGAGCAGTACGTGCTCACGAGTCTGAGGCATAGGACCGTCGGTTGCAGCTACAACGAGAATAGCACCGTCCATCTGGGCAGCACCGGTAACCATGTTCTTCACGTAGTCAGCGTGACCCGGACAGTCAACGTGTGCATAGTGACGCTTTTCAGTTTCATATTCCACGTGCGAAGTATTGATAGTAATACCACGCTCTTTTTCTTCCGGAGCATTGTCGATTTGGTCGAAAGACTTAACCTTGTCTTTGTTTGCTTCAATCTTTTCAGACAACACCTTAGTGATAGCTGCCGTCAAAGTAGTCTTACCATGGTCAACGTGACCGATGGTACCAATGTTAACGTGCGGTTTGGTTCGCACAAAATTCTCTTTAGCCATAGCTTTACCTTATTATGTTTGTTTAATTAAATAATCGTGTATTTTCTGCTCTCATACAGATTGTGAGACTCGGAGTAGAGCTGTAACTGAGAGTTGAACTCAGGACCTCTTCCTTACCAAGGAAGTGCTCTACCACTGAGCTATTACAGCATTCCGTTAGAGCGGAAAACGGGGCTCAAACCCGCGACCCCCAGCTTGGAAGGCTAGTGCTCTATCAACTGAGCTATTTCCGCATACCGGATATCCTGACATTCCATATTAAAGAAGCACTTTTCTTTAGTTTGTCACGGAATTTCCGCAAAACTTCTACTGAAGTGGGTGGTGATGGATTCGAACCACCGAAGTCGAAAGACAGCAGATTTACAGTCTGCCCCATTTGGCCACTCTGGTAACCACCCTTTTTCCTTCTTGCTTTACACTCTTTTCTTTTGTCAGCCTGCGAGTCGCAATTGAATCTTATTCGAGCCTCTTGTCGGATTCGAACCAACGACCCCGAGATTACAAATCACGTGCTCTGGCCAACTGAGCTAAAGAGGCAAATCTTTGCAGCCACTTGGCATGCACTTACAGATGCGTTGTAAAACGGCTGCAAAGATAGGCATTAATTTCTAAACTCCAAAATTTTCTGCGGTTTTTTTCATCTGCCACGCAGTTTTTCTTTGAATTTCATCAGCTGCCCTTTCATTGCGTCTACACACAAGTCTATGCTTTCTTCAAACGTGTCGCAGCTTTTCTCCACATAGAGTTTATCACCCGGCACATTAACGGTTAGTCCGACTTCTTTATTGAGTGCCGACGCTGGCTTGACCACCTTCATCTGAAGTTCAACAAGCATGATGTCTTCAAAGGTCTTTTGCAGCTTTTCCACTTTCTTACGAGCAAATTCATTCAACTTCTCTGTTGCATCGAAGCGGATGGCTTGAATTCTGATTTCCATAATTACCTCCTATTTTAATTCGGTTAATAAATTCCCTTGCTCATCCGTTTTGTCGCGGATGTGCTTTTTGATACGCCTTTTTGAGTTGTTCAAAAGTCGTATGGGTATAAATTTCTGTTGTATTCAATTTGGCATGTCCAAGTAATTTCTTCACACTCTCTATCCCTGCATCGTGATTGAGCATGACCGTTGCAAAGGTGTGCCTCAACACATGTGGCGTTCGTTTTTGCAACGTCGAAACCTGCGACACGTTTTTCTTCACTTCGTTTCTCACCTGCGAGCCACTCATCCTCATTCCTTTTTCTGTCAGGAAAAGAGCGTCTGATTTTCTCTCAACTTCACGGTTTCGCAACTTGATATACTCCGCCAATGCGTGGGCGACTTCATCTCCGAAAGGGATAATGCGTTGCTTATTGCGTTTTCCAGTTACTTTAAGTTCCCTGTTAAACATGTCAACCATGTTGTCATCAAGCCCTATCAGTTCTGAAAGTCTCATGCCGGTGGAGTAGAACAATATAATTACGGTACGCGCGCGTACATCTTTATATGTATCATCCCATTTCTTTTCATCCAACAACATATCCATTTCGCTTTCCTTGAGGAACTGCGGTAGTGGCTTCTTCCTTTTCGGGCCAGTAACACCATACGCAGGGTCGTGGCTTATCCGTCCATAAGCGAGGGCATAACGAAAAAAGGAACGCACAGCGCTCAGTCTTCTATTAACTGATGTTGCTGCATTTCCTTTCTCCATCATACTCTCCATCCATGCCTTGATTACATCGGCATCGACTTTCTCCCATGAGAGTGTATCGTCAAATTCAGTAAAGAATGCCTCAAAATGTTTGAGGTCTTTGCCATAATTTTGCACAGTCAGTGCAGAGCAATTTCGCTCGTAGCGCAGGTAGTTGAGGAATTCTTTAACGTACATACTATTGCCTTTCACGCGAAGTGTTTTCGGCAACGAATATACAAAAAATAATTCTTTCTACCAAATTTCCACAGAAAATATTAATCTTCTGCGGCTCTCAGCTTCTGCACGTAGATAGCTCTTTCCATCTTGAGTTTCTTCAAAACAGATGGCTTATCGTACTGCTGACGTGCACGGAGTTCTTTTACGACACCTGTTTTTTCGTACTTTCTCTTGAATTTCTTCAAGGCTCTCTCGATGTTTTCGCCATCTTTTACGGGTACAATAATCATGCTTTTACTTTCAATTTATATGTTATACTTTTTCTATTCCAGACGCTCCATCTTTGAAACGTGGGTGCAAATTTACGGCCTTTTTCCCAAACCACCAAATATTACGGCGTAAAATGTTTATTTCCTGTTGGTTGAATTAAACCAAATCAACCATTAGGCCGCCAAGTCCCTCTTCTGCCAATTGCGTTACTTTCTGCCTGCTTGCGTCCGCCTTTCAGCCTCTTGACATCCGTTTTTACTCAACGCAGCCGACTACTCTTTCGGCAAAGTGGTTGCCCGTCTGCTCGGCAACCGAACAGAATCAGCTCGGCCTCCCATAAACCGATTGGGGTTAAATATGCATAATAAGAAAAAAATAACAGCAGTAACATCGGGTAAACATCAAATAAATACTTAACTTTACACTGTGACAGAGTTGCACTATTCGAGAAAATTCGCATTGTTTATGAGGTATACTAAGATTCTTTGGACTTTCATTGTAAGCTTATTCAGCCTATCGGTATGCTGTTGCGCAGATACCACCTCTAAAATGATGATAACGGACACGCAAGATACGATTATGGTAATAGAAGAGTATAAAAGACCGAGCGACAAAGAGCTGCGTAAGCGTCTGACAGCCGAGCAATGGGCAGTGACCCAGGAATCCGCCACTGAGCGTCCATTCATAAACGAGTACGACCATGAGTTCCGTCCTGGTATCTACGTGGACATCACCACTGGCGAACCAATGTTCATGTCTACGGATAAATATGACTCTGGCTGCGGATGGCCGGCATTCAGCAAACCCATCTCAGACGATGTTGTAAAGGAATATTCTGATTTGTCACACGGTATGGTTCGCACAGAAGTAAGAAGCCGTGCAGGGAACGCACACCTCGGACACGTCTTCAATGATGGCCCTAAAGAGAAAGGAGGAATGCGGTATTGTATCAACAGTGCGTCGCTTCGTTTTATTCCAGAGGCACAGATGGAGAAAGAAGGCTATGGAAAGTACCTCAGATTGCTTCACCCCATAAAGGATATCTACCTGGCAGGAGGCTGCTTCTGGGGAACAGAGCACTACTTCAAGCAGATTGAGGGAGTTGTCGAAACAGAAGTGGGCTATGCCAACGGCAATATCAAAAATCCCACGTATAAGCAAGTATGTACTGACCAGACAGGCTTTGCCGAAACTGTCCATGTGAGATATGACCCCAATATTGTGAGCCTCGGATTTTTGCTGCAGCTTTATTTCAAGGCTATAAATCCTGTCAGTATCAATCAACAGGGAAATGACAAGGGTAGCCAATACCGCACGGGCATTTATTACACGGATTCCTCAGACCTGTCTGTCATTGAAAAGGCATACCAGCAGGAGCAGAAGAATCACAGGCAATCCCTGGCCGTTGAGAAACTGCCTCTGGCGAACTTTTACACCGCCGAAGAATACCATCAAGACTATCTCGACAAGAACCCTGCAGGTTACTGCCACCTCCCCAAACCGCTCTTCGAGCATGCAAGGAATGCCAAAGAAAAGTAAAAAGTAGAAATACGATTTGGGGTTAAGCCCGAGCATGCTTCCTGTAACTGGAACAGTGCTCTCTTACACGTTGCTCATAAAGTTCACAAACGTTTTTATCCCAAATCGAAGTTCCTATTTTCACTTTACAGCTATCTTCCCAACTGTTTTCGTCCAACATTTGGACTGCTTTCTTCATCGATTCAATGTCCTCCATTGTCAGATTTTTGATTTGACGTTTCTTATTCAGTGCGCTGACCTTTAATTTCAACCGCAGTGTTTACATTTCCTACTGATAATGTGCCTTTCCAGCCGCTTTGGGATAAAACGAGATACCATCGTGATTCCACAATATTCGAGGCAGAACACCTCTTTTTTTTACAATGAACTTAGACATAAACGAGGTCAAGACCTGCCAATGACTGGCATCTTATGAAACAACAGACACCATGCAACAAACCGCGAATATTCAATGGATTCTTACCCTAACAGGCGGTCGAGTTGTTGTATTTCCTCTGCGGTGGTCGACCAACAGGTCACAAAGCGACACAGCAATCGGCCGTCAGGAAGGGTTTGCCATACTTCAAATGCCACATCCTTCGCCAGTTTTTCCTTTTCCTCCTGTGTCAGAATCACAAACTGCTGATTGCTCGGAGAATCATAAACCAACTTGATGCCATGAGCAACAAAAACCTTTTTCAGCATTCCAGCCATCTCAATGGCATGACGCGACACTTTGAAGAAGAGTTCGTCAGTAAACAAGGTATCGAACTGCAATCCCAGCATCCGCCCCTTTGCCAGCAATGCCCCATGACGCTTGACAATGGTAAAGAAATGCTTCGGAGCAGCAATATTTGAAAAGACAACAGCTTCTCCAAACATCAGCCCTATCTTGGTGCCACCTATATAAAACACGTCACAGTGTCTGGCCAGAAACGGCAGGGTAACATCACAGCCCTCAGACATGAGTCCGTAGCCAAGCCTTGCGCCATCAACATAGAGCAACAATTCATATTTCCTACAAATATCATATATTGCCACAAGTTCATCCTTGCAATATATAGCACCCAGTTCGGTAGGAAACGTGATATATACCATACCCGGCTGCACCATGTGCGGATGGGTTTCATCGGCAAGAAAGGTTTTCATGTAGTCGTCAATAGCTGTAGCAGACAGTTTACCGTTATTCCCTTCAAGAGTCAGCACCTTATGTCCGAAAGCCTCAACAGCCCCCGATTCGTGTACATTGATATGCCCCGCATCGGCCGTTATCACTCCCTGATAACCTGCAAGGAGCGAATCTATCACGGTAGCGTTGGTTTGTGTCCCTCCCATGAGGAAAAAGACATCGGCCGTGGGCAGTTCGCAGGCCGTCCGTATTTTCTCCTTTGCACTCTCGCAATATACATCAAAACCATATCCCGAAGTCTTTTCGCCATTGGTTTCCACGAGCCTTTGCAACACTTCCGGCAAGACACCATTGTTATAATCGCTCTCAAATGAAATCATGCTATTGTCCTTTTCTTCTTATTTCGATACATATACAGGGGCAAAGATATGAATATTTTCAGAAATGCGAATCACTTTTCCCTTGCTATGCAGGCCTTGTCCTTCCGTCCGCCTGTCCTGTTCTTTTCCCAAAAATAGCTTCCTGAAGATACGACATGCCATAAATTACACTATCTTTGCACCATCATCCTATAGCAAAATAAGATGGAACTACAAACGAAACATCTCATTCTGAGAGCCTGGCGAGAATCGGATGCCGAGTCACTCTACCAATATGCCTGCAATCCCAACATCGGCTTAATGGCCGGCTGGCCGCCACATACGAGTGTAGAAAACAGCCTTGAAATTATCAGAACCGTATTTGCCGCCCCAGAAACCTATGCCATCGTACTGAAAGAGAGCGGAGAAGCCATAGGAAGTATCGGACTGATGACCATCCGGAGCAAGGTATACAGTGCCGAGATGACTGAAAGCGAGTGCGAGATAGGTTACTGGGTCGGAGAACCTTATTGGGGAAAAGGCTTTGCACCGGAGGCCGTCAATGAATTGCTTCGCCATGCTTTTGAAGACATCGGATATACGGCTGTTTGGTGCGGTTACTTCGATGGCAACCATCAGTCGAAGCGTGTGCAAGAGAAATGCGGCTTTGTCTACCACCACTCAGAATACAACAAGGCCGTACCTTTATTAAATGAGTACCGCACGGAACATTTCATGAAACTCACGCATGAAACTTGGACAAGCAGAAACGTATAAAGGATAGCGACAAAATTCCTGCGACACGATGTTTAACCCAAATCGGTCATTAGACCGCTAACACTACATTTTCCACTAAAAATGATGCTTCCCGACTGATTTCGGTTGATTGCCGGCATCTTCTCTGCCCTTCTTCCTCGGCGTAGCCCGCTACGCCTTTGGCAAAAGAGGCAGACAATCTGCTCGACATACGAACATAATCAGTACGGTCTCTAATGACCGAATTGGGTTGAACAGTATTTCTACAATTGACTTTTCCGTTTCAATTATCTTGTCTTTCTTCGCCGGCTGTTCTTTCACTACAGGCCTTTCAACTTTCTTTTAGTTTCCTTTTGCTTCTCAATTAATATTCGTATCTTTGCGACCAATGCAGGGTTACTCCCTGCAATCGGGCACTCTTTCCTTAGTGCCATCCCTTTTTCTTTTGCTGTTTGAAACCTTAATATATCTATCATGGAAAGAAAAACAAACCTTTCAACATCAACGTGCCTTGCAAGAAACCGTTTTTTCATTTTTACCATTTGTCTGCTGGTTCTTGCAACATTCCTGTTTACCATGCCATTGCAGGCCAAGGGGCTTGCAGACGGAACTTCGAGAGGAAAGGCTTCTACAGGAAAAAGAACGGGAAATACCCCTCAAGACCTGCGGGCAGAATGGCCTGCACAACTCGTGAAAAGCTCGACGACAATACCTGCGGGAGAAAACGAACCAATAGCCCAAGGCTACGGATATGGTGACAGGTATGCAAGCAACATACATGGAGTGGGCGTAGAAGGAGCATTCTGCGTGGCGGCGTTCCTCCGTGTACATGAAGTGAAAGGCGGCGTGTTGAAGTTTGTCGATGCCATAGGCTTCCAGATGGAAACCGACCCACAGGCGGCCATCCTTATTCTTGACAACGAGAAAAAGGTAATCTACAAAGAAACAGCAACGATGAGTTCGGGTCTCAACCACCTTATACTGCAACAACCCTTCACCTTTACAGAAGACGGAGACTATTACATAGGATATTTGGCACACCCCAAGAGCAACCAACCCTACATACTCGGATACGACCATGTGCTGCCCCAAGTAATTCCTGACGGTAACTGGATGGGTGCATGGATGAAAGACCCCAATACAGGAGAACGTCTGAAACTGATAGACACACAATACCACAGCTTGGGCACGGCACTGGTTTATGCCGGAATAGAAGATGTCTCGGCACTCGACCACGTGGCGTTTCCCATCCGTTTGGAAGCCCTTGTCAATGTGCTGCCCTCTGCTTCGGCAGAGTTTAAGCTGCGGTTCCGCAACTTGGGTCTCCAACCCATCCGGAATGCCGTCTTCAATATCCAAATCGGAGAAGATGCCCAAGACCATCCCACGGAGGTGTCTGTCGGCATCGGAGAAACAGCTTCTGTATCTTTCATCCGTCAGATGCCCTCTTCCGGAAAGGGAAATGTAACCGTCAGACTGACGAAAGTCAATGACAAAGAACATTTCTATTCTTCATTTTCCCTCGGCAAGCCTTATAAAATCCTCTCCGAAGGCGGTGCCTTTCCCAAGAAGACGGTGTTGATGGAACGCTTCATGTCCGAAAAGGCAACGGTAGGTCTTAAATTGCCATATATCAACGAGGCAGCAGAGGCTCTGCAAGCATCGGGTCTTCAGCTAAGCATCATCGAGCATCATGCCAACGACTATTTCACCGATCATCTTTCACTGGAACCGTCGGCCTTGCTCATGCCTTATCTATACGGCGACACCTATCCTTTTGTCCCGGCACTCCTGCTCGACCGCCTGCCCATCGGAGAAGGTCAGACATGCGCCATGTATCCGGGACTCATTCCCACGGAAGATCTCCCCGGCATCATCCAAGACAGCCTGCAATACGGTGAATTTACTTCTGTCGAACAACACATCGACGACGGAAAGATTGCCGTCAAAGCTTCCGGGACGATTACCAACGACCTGACCGAAGACCTTTATATCACGGCCGTAGTTACCGAGAGCCACCTGAAGGCCAAAAATCAGAAAGGTGCAGAGGGCGAATACTTCCACGACAACGTGGCACGCCTTTTCCTCTCGTCCGCCTTTGGAAGCAAGGCCACCATCAGCGGAAATCACTTTGAGGTTGAATTTCCATCACAGCCGTTCTCTGGAAACTGGGATGCCAAACAACTGAAAATCGTTTTGTTTGCCACCACCGACATTAATCAGGAGACTAAAGCCAATTTCAACAAACGCATGGTTTTATTTTCCACCCATGCAGACTGGAAGGGAACGACAGACGGAATAAGCGAAAAGACCATGCAGGCAATTCCACTTGTCACCGTACAAAACGGCTATCTCAACATCAAAGGTTCAACGGTTGACCGCATTTCGGTTTACAATATAAGCGGAATGCTGGTTTCAGAGTCTACCGACGATCGCCTGCTGCCAGGCATTTATCTCGTCAAAACCTACAGCGGAGACCTCTCTCACACCGTCAAAATCGTTGTCAAGTAAGTCCAACTTCCATGAAACGCATCCTCCTTTCCGCCGCGATTGGCTTTGCCTGCTGCCTTTCCGCCACGGCTCAAGGCCTGTTGCATCCGTCGTTTACCGAATGGCGGGATTTACAAGTCAACCAAGTCAATCGTCTGCCGCTTCACACATCCTTTTTCGCTTTTGAAGATATGGAGACCGCCCTACACGGCAAGCGAGAGCATTCAGGGCGTTTCCTCTCGATGGAAGGAGAGTGGAAGTTTCATTTCGTCACCCATGCCAATGAGCGGCCGACCAACTTCTACCGCACAGACTACGATGACTCGTCATGGAAAACCATGCCCGTGCCGGCTCTTTGGGAACTCAACGGCTACGGCGACCCTGTGTACCTGAATGTGGGGTATCCGTGGCGAGGGAAATATACGGTCACGCCGCCCGACGTACCCATTCACGAAAACCATGTCGGTTCATACCGCCGTCTCATTACCCTGCCCGATGACTGGAACGGGAAACAGGTCATTGCCCACTTCGGTTCGGCCACTTCATGTCTTTATCTGTGGGTCAACGGCCACTATGCAGGCTATGCCGAAGACTCCAAGACGGCCGCAGAGTTCGATGTCACGCCGTATCTCCAAAAAGGAGAAAACCTCTTTGCCTTTCAGATATTTCGCTGGAGCGACGGTACATGGTGTGAAGACCAAGACTTCTGGCGGCTTTCGGGAACGGCACGAAGCCATTTTCTCTATTGCCGGGAGGCTGATGCACATCTCGACGACATACGCCTGACAGCCGACTTGGAAAACCATTATCGGGACGGAGTGCTGAAAATAGAGACGAGAACCACAGGAAACATTCAACCGCACTTCACCCTGCAAGATGCCGAAGGGCGTGAAATGAAAGTCGTTCAGGAAACAGACAAAGAGGGCAACACCCTCCTGCGTCTGCCCGATGTACATCCGTGGACGGCAGAAACACCTTATCTTTACCGACTGTTGGTCACGATGCAACAGCCAGTCGACGAAAAGGAGCGGAAAAGGCTTGCCCCCAATGCACAGATATTGAAGAAAGACATAGAGGTCATCCCCCTCTCCGTAGGCTTCCGAAAGGTAGAAATCAAAGAACGGCAAGTACTGGTCAACGGCCAGCCGATTCTCTTCAAGGGCGTCAACCGCCACGAGATGAGTCCCGACGGGGGATACATCGTATCGCCACAACACATGCTTGAAGACATCAGACAGATGAAAGCGTTCAACATCAACGCAGTGCGCACGGCTCACTATCCCGATGATCCGCTATGGTACGACCTTTGCGACCGCTACGGTTTATATGTCGTTGCCGAGGCCAATCAGGAGAGCCACGGTCTGGGTTACGGCCAACAGTCGCTCGCAGCCAAGCCCATGTTTGCCCGACAGATACTCGAACGCAACCAACACAATGTGGCTTTCCACTTCAACCATCCGTCCATCGTCATCTGGTCAATGGGCAACGAGACGGCCGACAGCGAAAACTTCACCGCCGCCTACGAATGGATTAGGTCGCAAGATACGTCTCGCCCCATTCAGTTTGAGCAGGCACACGGAGGAAAGAACACAGATATTGCCTGCCCGATGTACTGGACGCCTGACGAATGCGAACAATACGCAGGCGACGAAAAACGAAAGAAACCGTTCATTCCCTGTGAATACAGCCATGCCATGGGCAACTCTTGCGGCGGTTTCAAGGAGTATTGGGACGCCATCCGTCGACAACCCAGGTGGCAGGGAGGCTTCATCTGGGACTTCGCCGACCAAGGACTTCGCCGCAGCCTTTTTGCCTCACGTACCGATTCTGTCTTCTCCGATACGGCAGCCGCCGAAAAAATGAAAAAAAATATCGTGTCAAAAGCGGCCGATTATCTCTACGGGGGCGACTTCAACAGTCACGACCCATCAGATAACAACTTCTGCAACAACGGTCTTTTCAGTCCTGCCCGCACGCCCAACCCTCACGCTTTCGAGGTGGCCTACTGTCATCAAGACATTCAGGTAGAAAGAGTTGAGGGCAACGACAAGGCTTTTCGCATCAGCAACGAGTATTTCTTCAAAGACCTGAGCAACATTTCCTTGCTCTGGACGCTCGTCAGCGAGGGCGACACCATCCAACAAGGCCGGGTTCATACGCTGCCTGTCGCTCCGCAAGGAAGCCATGTCATCACGCTGCCTTTGGAATATCAGTCCAACTATCATGAAAATCTTATCAATCTGGACTTCGTGCTGAAAACGTCCGAAGGGTTGCTGCCGGCAGGTCATACGATAGCCCGCGAGCAGTTCAGGCAGCCCATTGCCGACATGGTTAGCACTCTCTCATCGGTCTATCAGAAAACAAAGGGCACGAAAATAAGGGACAAGCGCAAGGCCAATTACATAGAGATGCGATGCGGCGACATTACCGTTGCCATTTCAAAGCTCACCGGCATGCTTACATCTTATAAGGTAAAAGGACGGCAACTATTAGCCGTCGGCGGTTGTCTGCAACCTAATTTCTGGCGAGCACCCACCGACAACGATATGGGCGCAGGCCTCCACCGCAGGTTTCAGGCATGGAAACAACCGAAGATGAACCTCAGGGGCGTTGTTCCCGACCACGACAAACGATGCGTGAAAGCCACCATTGACCTGCCCGAACTGCAAGCCACGCTCGTGCTGGAATATACCCTTCGAGGCAGCCGTTTGGAAGTGATACAGCAGCTCTTTGCACATGGCGACAACAACATGCCCGATATGTTTCGCTTCGGCATGGTCATGCAACTGCCATACACCACCGAGCACAGCAGGTATTACGGACGAGGGGTGGCAGAAAACTATCCCGACAGATGCCATTCACAGCGCATCGGCGTCTACAAACAGACTGCCGACGAACAATTTCATCCCTATGTCAGACCGCAGGAGACAGGCACCAAGAGCGACATCCTGTGGTGGGAACAGACCGATGCTTCAGGTTTCGGATTGCGCATAGAGAGCGATTTCCCCTTCTTTGCCTCTGCCCTGCACTATGATGTACATGCCCTTGACGGCGGTATGGAGAAAAAACAGCTTCACCCGAGCGACATTTCACGTTCGCCCTACACCCTGCTCTACTTCGACTCAGCACATGCCGGAGTGGGAGGCATCGACAGTTGGACTGCCAAGGCTGCTCCACTGCCACCCTATCAGGTAAAATACGGTTCGCAAGTTGCCACTTTCTACCTGCAATGGACGGGCGAAACAAGTCATGGAATACAAACCAATACTCCATAAGCCCCTATCGGTCATCAGACCGCCAAAGCTACATTCTCCGACAACGATGTGGCCTCCTGGCTGCTTTCGTCCGTTTGCCGGCATCTTATCTGCCGTATTCAGCGGCATAGTCCGCTACGCCTTCGGAAAAATTCTCCTCTGCCATGTTTGCAAAAGAGTTTTTTCAATTATCAGAGAAAAAAGAAACTTCCTCTCCATATATCAATTATTTCCTGCATATATACAACGTCTTTAAAGGCATTTGGGAAGAAACATTATCATCTTAAAGAGCATCATTCTCCATTTTCATAGTCGAATTAAATAAATCTAATTGTCTTTCGTTAGCTTTGATTTTCTTGTATCTTTTAGTGTGATTATGGAACGCGTCATCATCAGCCCATTGGATAACATCTTTTACAGCATATTCCTTTTTCGGTTCCGACTCTTCTCCCTTTTCAATTTTATGTTTGATGGAAATTATTAAAGTACAGGTTATTACAGTGTTTGCACCAAATTTTATTTCATTGCTATAGACTTGTGTCAAGAACTCCTTATCCAACACTTTGAAATCTATCGGTTTTCCCAAATAATAACCTCTCCAAATTTTTCCATGTCCTTGTTGCAGTATAGGCGAAAAAATACGGATAGTTGTTCCAGCTATTTCTGTTTTATCTTCTACGGTAGTATCTAATAATATTTTTTTTGTAAAGTCAGCTCTGACAATATTTGCGCAAGTATAAAAGTTCTCATTTTTATAGCGCTTGACTGACGCTGATACAGATATTACCTCTTCTGCCTTTTCAAGTGACTTGAAATAATTACTTACGATTTTTGTTAACTTGGGGTCGTTATCAACTAACAACAATGCCTCCTCTTCCGAGAGGTCGTCAGTCTTTATTTTCTTTATTATATCAAGTCTTGATTGGATATTTACTAATCTAATTTGCTCAGAAGTAAAGAACTTCTGAATGATGGCATCGAATATTTTTCCTGCCACATTTCCTCCAAGAGCTACACCCTTTAGAATCAGTGTGTCTATTAGACCACCTTCTTCTTTGCAAGCTACTTCTATGCTAAACTCCCCTGTATATGCTTTTACAATATCAAAAGCATTCAACAATTGCCGTTCACACTCGTTGTGTACCTTGGCATCCATTTGATGTAGACTTTCTTCATTCAGATAGTAATGTATCTGAAATTCAAATGTGTTTTCTTCTGTCATCTTCTTTGCTTGGAAGTTTATTAAATTACATATAAGCTAATCTATGATTATTTACCCTAACCAATTCATCGCCTTTTCTGATATTCCTTTAAACCACAGACTTTCGTCATCGGTCTTTTGTGCCAAAACATTTGAAGTCTCAAAGAATGCCTTTATATTATCTGGACTGGGCAGATAATTTTTCCTGTAGGAGTCTTCAACCATCTTTTGAAAGAGCGTCAGTGGAAGTGGCACTATCGTAGATTTACCTCCATACATTACCAAATTTGTTTTGTGCAGCATATAGAAAAAAGAAATGCTGGCATCATTGATTGTCGGGGCAATAAACAAACAATAACAAGGCTTTCCAGATGCGACTTTCAATTTGCCAAGATGCCTACTCACAGGCTCACCCTCCATTTCAAACTGTTTTTGTCCCGAAGCCATTGTTACCTCTACCGTAACAAGGAAGTCGCCATAATCGCAAACAATATCGGCCATGTTTCCTGCTGCTGTTGACAGAGGTTTACCGAAATCATCGAAATTAAGATTTGCCTTGATGTCACCACCGTCAAGCATTGTCATAGCTCGCCATGTATTCCATTCCAACATGACAGGGTTGTCGTAGAATTTTTTGGCCACGATATCACTAAATACAGATTGAATGTCTTCATAAAATTTATATTCCTTTATGGACTTGATCTCATTCTTAATATTGCTATCGCGCCTTTCATCCCGCAAGTTTCCCAATAAGTCTTTCAGATCTTCAGTGGAAGATGTTTCTGAAATAGTATGTCCCACAAACTCGGCATGCAATTTTTCAAGTAGATTGGCTCTATTGTCGGTTAATAGTTCGGGAGTATTCGCATTCCCAAGATAAGTACAATACTCTGCTTCGCTCTCAAACGTGAGTGGATTTCTTTCTATCTTTTCCAAAAGGAAATCAACATCTTCTGTGCGTTCAGGTACAATGGACAGTGATTTGCCAACCTGTGATACATTTACAAGACCTGTCGCTCTTAAATATCTGAAACAAGAATCTGCATAATCACGCATATTAGCGGACTGCGTGCACAGAAATTTTTCAAGCGAAGTATCTGCACTTTCTCTCGTCTGTGTCTCACCCTCCTTAATACGTTCCTCATAGATTTGTTTCAGCTCGTTATTCAGATATTTAGACTTGAACACCCTGTAACTACCCTTGTGTTTCGCCTTTTCAATGCGGAATAACTCTATTTTCTGGACGATACTCTCAAAATCGTGCCAGTCGGTAAGCTGCATCCCGAACATTTGAAGTTCATCGAACTTCAATGTTCCCATTCTTCTTACCAAGCGAAGCATTTCCAAATATGGTTTTACGCAGAACTTCGCCGCCTTGCTTGATGGTTTATGATAAGGGGAAGGTACTTGGAATTTTAGCATCTGGCGGAGAAAGATCTCGTCCTTTCGTCTGGAGGTTATGAGTTTTTTGCCCGCTGGGGTTAGCTCTATTGTGGGCGAAAGCCTTACGAAACCTAATGACTTCGGCGCACGATTTATTCTATCTCTTGCACTGAACGAGGGATCGTTTTCACCTTTACCATTAAAGAAGTTCTCGTTTTTCAACACATCCATAAAGGCACATTGACTTTCCTTGTTCCACTTCTTACTAGTAAAATGTTCTACAAGAAGAGCTATCTCGGGAATCATCTTGTTTGGAGTTCTTGGCGACGTTGTCAAGAATAACGTTCTGCTATTTATTTTTGACATGATATTTCTTTTTAGACTCAAACAACATTACCTGCGAGGTCTCTGGAATTGCATACTCATTGTTTGTTTCAGGAGCAAATACTTGTATATTAGTCCAATCTTTTTTATAATTGGCTACTACAATATGCTTTGCTTCCGACTTAAATCTATTTCTAATATTTACCGCATAGATCTTTTCATATTTATCAACTATGAATTGCGCATAGAGTTCCTCCGTGAGAGGGGTTTTGCCAATGACCATTAACGCCTTGCAGGGAAGATTCCTAAAATCTTCAGCCAACCTTCTATGGCTCTCCTCATTAAAGCCATCTTTATACTCCACGTTTCCATAATCAGAAAATGTACAATCGTATGGTGGATCTAAAAAAACGAAGTCATTTTCATTGCACATATTGAAAATTTTACTGTAATCTACATTATATATTTCTGTTCGCCTCAATAATTTACTATGAGAAGATGAAATTTGTTGAGTGCTTAAATGTTTATATCTGCCATACGGGACATTAAATTCACCGTCAGCATTGTATCTTATCATGCCAGAGTACGCCGTCTTATTGATGAAGTAATAGAGAAGTGCGTCGCTATATTCTTTATTGATTTTATTGTTAAACATATCCCGCAACAAATAATATAGAGTTTCATTCTTATCTTCCACTCTTTCAAATGGAACCTTCTCTTTCAGCACTTCATAATCCCTTCTGTTAGCCTCATATACAGCTTCTATCTCATCTAATTCCTTTCTAAGCTTTGGGAAATCGTCTCGTACCCCTTTATAGAAATTGATTAACTGTTTATTTATGTCATTGATAATCGCCTCTCTTGGCTCTAAATAGAAATAGAGAGCACCACCACCAAAGAATGGTTCAACATATCTGCCGGAAAATC
Source organism: Prevotella sp. (assembly GCA_034183335.1). Lineage (GTDB taxonomy): Bacteria > Bacteroidota > Bacteroidia > Bacteroidales > Bacteroidaceae > Prevotella. The sequence goes on along the minus strand of JAXFLJ010000002.1, from coordinate 135,583 downwards.
TTGGGATATGCCACATAATTTGAGGAATTTCTTTAGATTTCCCACCTCTGTATTTTATCATTGGTTTCATAAAAAACTAATTTCATATTGCAAAGATAGTTTTTTTTCCGAAAATAACCACCCATCTGCCCGACATCCGAACAAAAATCAGCACGGTCTCTCATAGCCGATTGGGGATAAAGGCATAACTCCATCACATCATTGAGGATGAAGAGCCTTATCGGGATTCGGTTGTCCGGAATTTCCGAACGGCTACTTCCCACAGCAGACAATCACGGAGCAAAGCGAAACGAAAGTCTGTTTTTATTCTTTTTTTTCATAAATTCCCTGTACTTTTGTAGCCAAATCGACCTTAATCGCTCATGAAAGGATGAACCAATATGACTTCATTGTGGTGGGATGCGGACTTTCCGGACTTTACACGGCATACTCCTTGGCCCGCAAAGGAAGGGTGGCACTGATAGCAGAAGTGTCGCTTGAAGACAGCAATTCATACTTTGCACAGGGCGGAATGGCTGCCGTGGTAGACCCGGATGACCGCGTTTCTGACCATTTTGATGACACGATGGAGGCCGGAAGGGGCTTGTGCAACTCCGAGGCCGTCGACATTCTGACACGAGAAGCCCCCCTTCGGATAGACGAACTCATACGGGAGGGCATGCGTTTTGATCTCGATGAGAGGGGAAAACCTGCCTTGGGGCTTGAAGGCGGCCATCACCACAAACGCATTTTACATGCCGGCGGAGACGCAACGGGCAGGATGGTCACCTCGTTTATGATTCAGCAAGTGCGACAGACGCCCCAAATCACCATCCTCGCATACCATCATCTGGCATCGCTGGTTGTAGACGGCGGTCGCTGTGTCGGCCTGTGGAGCTACAACAAGACTGCGGGCAAGATGGAATTGTTCTTTGCTTCGGCCGTCATTTTGGCTACCGGAGGAGCTGCCGCCCTCTACTCGCCCACGACCAATCCGCCCACCGCACTGGGAGACGGCATTGCACTCGCCCACGAAGTCGGTGCAACGCTCTGCGACTTAGAGTTTGTGCAGTTTCACCCCACCTCGCTTTGCCTTCCCAACCATTCTGCTTTCCTCATCAGCGAAGCAGTAAGGGGAGAGGGAGCACACCTGCTCGACACACAAGGCAGGCGTTTCATGACAGACAAGCATCCTTTGGCCGAGCTTGCCCCACGAGATGTCGTGGCACGAGCCATCTACGACAAGATGCAAGAAGAGGGCTGCCGCCACGTTACGTTATCGCTTGCCCACCTCGACAGCACACTTCTTCGTCGTCGGTTTCCTACCATTTCGGAGTATTGCAAACACGCCGGCGTTGACTTTTCCACGGCCATTCCCGTAACACCGGCCGCCCACTACACCGTTGGGGGCATACGTGTCGACCTCCACGGCCATACTGATGTATGCGCACTTTATGCCGTAGGAGAGACAGCTTCGACAGGCGTGATGGGGGCAAACCGCCTTGCATCCAACTCACTGGTGGAATGTCTGGTGTTCGGGAAGCGCATAGCCGACCATGTTTCGGCATTGCCCGAACCTCTTTCTGACGAACGCTGCCACCAGTTGCAAACACAATATCCCTCCCCTGTCATGGCCAGCCAAGAGGCCGAAGAACAATGGCAAAGATGGCAGGGAGAACCGATGATGCAGCAACTGGGACAGACCCTCATGCAATACGTGGGCATCGTGCGCACTGAAGAGGGACTGCAAACAGGCATCAGGCGCATCGAACAAGCCATGAAGGAAATGGAAACCGACAAAGAAAGATACTTCATCGCACGCGAAACCTACTTCCGCCACCGTGTGGGATGGCTCATCGCCAAGAGTGCACTGGCAAGAACGGAATGCCGAGGAGGCCATTATCGTGACGATTTCTGCCACACACTACCGGCCGATGAGGCCTATCACACCCTTATTCAGCAAGCAAACATCATGCATCATAACATTTAACATCATGAAAACCAACAACGATTTCTTCATGCAATACGTAGACAGGCTCATTGATTTGGCTTTCGACGAAGACCTGTTTGCCGGCGATGTGGCCACAGAAGCCATCCTGCCGGTCAACCATCTGGCAACAGCCGTACTCACGGCAAAGGCAGACGGCGTGGTATCGGGTATTGAAATTGCCCGCCGTGTGGCCGACCGCATGGGCGAAAACACCTTTGAAGCCCTGCTGAAAGACGGTGATGAAGTAGTCAAGGGACAAACCATAGCGACCATACATGCGCCCTACAACCAGTTGCTGAGCAGCGAACGCATCATGCTCAACTTCCTGCAACGCATGTCGGGCATTGCTACCATGACCCGAAGACTGGTGAAACTCGTGGCCAGAACACATGCCACCTTGCTTGACACACGCAAGACCGTACCCGGACACCGCATGACCGACAAGATGGCCGTCAGACACGGAGGGGGCAGCAACCACCGAATGGGACTCTACGACATGGCCATGCTCAAAGACAACCATATCAAAGCGGCAGGCGGCATCACGCCTGCTGTAGCGGCATTGCGCAGCAAATGCTCACTGGCAACAAAAATTGAAGTGGAAACCACCAACCTGTCGGAGGTGAAGGAGGCCTTACAGGCAGGCGCAGACATCATCATGCTCGATAACATGAGCCTCGAAATGATGAGGCAGGCAGTAGAAATCATCGGCGGAAAGGCCAAGACAGAGGCCTCGGGAAACATCAACGAAGACACTATTGCAGGCGTGGCTGCCACCGGAGTAGATTTTATCAGCGTGGGCGCATTGACCCATTCGGTAAAAGCACTTGACATCAGCATGAATTTCTCGGTATAACCTGTACCGCAGACTAACGAGGACGGCTGTGCGCCCTCTGACCAAACACAACATTACATACTCATCCCTATCATGGAAAACTTATACAAAAACAACGAACACGAACAACTCTACGCCGAGATACAGGAACTGAAAAAGAAACATAATGCCGTCATTCTGGCGCACTACTACCAACGCCCAGAAGTGCAAGCGGCAGCCGACTACCTCGGAGACTCGCTCGGCCTCTCGCAAAAAGCAGCCGAAACAGAAGCCGAAACCATCGTGTTTTGCGGCGTGGAGTTTATGGGTGAAACCGCCAAAATCATTTCCCCGCAAAAAAGAGTGCTCATTCCGGTACGCAATGCAGGCTGTACACTGGCCGAAAGTGCCACTGCCGCCGGTCTGGCCACATGGAAAAAGTATCATCCGCAAGGCCTCATCGTCAGCTACGTGAATACCACCGCAGAAGTAAAAGCTGAAACAGATTACTGCGTAACATCAGCCAATGCGCTGAAAGTGGTACAGGCACTGCCGGCAAACGTTCCCATCTTGTTCGGTCCCGACAGAAATCTCGGAGCCTACATCATGAAAGTGACAGGACGGGAAATGGAGCTTTGGCAAGGTGAATGCTACGTACACCAAGGTATTACGACAGAAATGGTCATGCAGTTTCTCGAACGCTACCCCAAAGCCGACCTGCTGATACATCCCGAGTCGGTAGCCTGTGCAGACGACAGGGTGCTCAACCATCCCCGCTGCTTTGTGGGTTCAACCACCGGCATCATCCGTCATCCGTCGCAAAGCGACAAGAATACTTTTGTGATTGCTACCGAACCCGACACGCTGGCAGAGCTGAGAAAGTGTTACCCAGACAAACAATTCATTCCCATCGCCCCCGAAAAGGTGTGCGACTACATGAAACTCACAAGGCTGGAAGACCTGAGAGACGCCCTGCTCTACGGCCAATACGAAGTGAACGTGCCCGAAGACATTCGTCAAAAGGCCATCGTTCCCATCGAGAGAATGCTGCAATTCAAATAGGATAGCCGGCCTTTTTCCATCGGCGAAAAGAGAGTCCGTCGCCCAGACAGGAAGCAGCCAATAGGCTGACAAACGGCTGCTGTCGCAAGAAAGCCGACAAACTGCGCCATGACCGACAGCCTCTCGACTTGCAAATCCGCATGGCCGGCCATCGTACCAAGCATTGGTACGGGTCGTACCAGTCACTGGTAGCCACAGTACCAACCAACGGTACACACAGTACCAACGTCTGGTAGCATTTCGGTTTTGCCCCGGCAGATGCCTGCGACTTCTCTCTTCAGGCAACATCGAGTGTCAAAGAATCCTATAAACCTTTATATATGAATGTAGAAGAATTAAGAGAATATTGCCTGTCGATAGGTGATGACGTGGAAGAACGACTGCCGTTTGCCAAGATGAAAGGCGGCGAGACGGTGCTGGTTTTCTATGTCTGCAACCATATGTTCTGCTATTTCAACTTTGAAACCTTCGACCAAGTGGCCGTGAAAGGGCATCCCGATGACATTGTCTCGATAAGGGAGAACTACGAAGGAATCGTCAATCCGAGTCACATGAGTGCCAAACATTGGATGGGATTATGTCCTGACAAGGTAGGCAACGACCTGATGCGCAAGCTCATCCGCGACTCTTATGACATCGTGAAAGCAAAATACACGCCGAAACGGACAAAAAAGCCGAGTGGCAAAGACGGCTAAGGACATGCCCTTCTTTCCCATAACGAAGGGCAAAACAAGCTGATGAAACGCAAGGGGGCGGAAGCAATTGCTTCCGCCCCCTTGCGTTTGACAGTTTCATGAACTTAAACCGATCATGAGACCGATAAGATTCCATTCCCCACTAACAGTATTGCTTCCCGACTGCCTTCGTCCGCTTGCCGGCACTTTCTCTGCCACTTTCACTCGGCGTAGCGCACTACGGCCTTCGACGAGAACGACAGACAACCTGTCTGCATCCGAACAATGACTGCACAGTTTCTAATGACTGATTTGGGATGAGGCTTATCACTATAAGCGACAGGTATCTTCCTGCCCTTTGGAAAATTCTCTTTGTAGATGTTGTCAGTCTTCCGGACGAATGTCAGCAGCCTTCAACATCTCCGCAACTTCTTGCAAGATGCGTTCAGCAAAGGCCTCCTTGGTCATCGTAGCCTGCTCTCCTCCACCCTGCTTACGCATGGAGACGAGGCCTTCGGCAGCCTCTTTCTCTCCTACAACGACCATGTAGGGCACACGCTTCAGCTCGTTGTCGCGTATCTTTCGACCTATCTTTTCGTTGCGGTCATCGATGGTTGCCCTCACACCCATGTTGTCAAAGTACTTGGCCACTTCATTGGCATAGTCGTTGTACTTCTCGGATATAGGCAGAATAGCCACCTGATCGGGCGTAAGCCACAAGGGGAAATGGCCTGCCGTATGCTCGATGAGAACGGCACAGAAACGTTCCATCGATCCGAACGGCGCACGGTGAACCATCACCGGCGTCTGTTTGCTGTTGTCTTCGGCCGTGTATTCCAGCTTGAAACGCTGCGGAAGATTGTAGTCTACTTGTATCGTACCCAGTTGCCAGCGTCTTCCGATGGCATCCTTGACCATGAAGTCGAGTTTAGGGCCATAGAAAGCAGCCTCTCCGTATTCGATTTTTGCATCGAGACCCTTCTCCTTGCAGGCGTCGATAATAGCCTGTTCACTCTCTGCCCACACATCATCCTCGCCGATATACTTCTCCTTGTCGTTGGGGTCGCGCAGTGAAATCTGCGCTTCGTAGTTGTCGAACTTGAAGATGGTAAATACAGCCTGAATGATGTCCATCACCCTTTCAAACTCTTTCTTGACCTGATCGGGACGGCAGAAGATGTGTGCATCGTCTTGGGTGAACGACCTGACACGGGTCAGCCCGTGAAGTTCGCCGCTCTTTTCGTAGCGATACACCGTTCCGAACTCCGCAATCCTGAGCGGCAAGTCTTTGTAAGAACGGGGTTTCCAAGAGAACACCTCGCAGTGATGCGGGCAGTTCATGGGTTTCAACATGTACTCTTCATCGTCTTCGGGAGTGTGTATCGGCTGGAAGCTATCCTTGCCGTAGTGGGCGTAATGACCACTGGTAATGTAGAGGTTCTTGCTTCCGATGTGCGGCGTGATGACCTCTTGGTAGCCGTAACGCTTCTGAATGCGACGCAGCATATTCTGGAGTCGCAGGCGAAGTTCGGCTCCTTTCGGCAGCCAGATGGGCATTCCTTTACCCACGCGCTCGGAAAACATGAAGAGTTCCATCTCCTTTCCTATCTTACGATGGTCTCTTTTCTTGGCTTCTTCGAGCATCACGAGATACTCGTCGAGCATCTTTTTCTTCGGGAACGTTATACCATAGATGCGAGTCAGCTGCTCTCTCTTGGCGTCACCACGCCAGAATGCGCCGGCAACACTGGTTATCTTGAGAGCCTTGATGGCTCCGGTAGACACAAGGTGAGGGCCCCGGCACAAATCGGTAAAGGCTCCCTGCGTATAGGTAGTGATAGTTCCGTCTTCAAGATCCAAGTCTATGTGTTCGCATTTATATTCCTGTCCGTCTGCCTCAAACTCCTTCAATGCATCGGCTTTTGAAACTTCACGGCGTACAACGGGTTCGTTTTTGCGGGCAAGCTCCATCATCTTGGCCTCGATTTTGGGGAAATCGTTCTCGCTGATGACAGTTCCCTCCTTGGGCATTACGTCATAGAAGAAGCCATTCTCTACAGCCGGGCCGAATCCGAATTGGATACCGGGATAGAGCTCTTGCAATGCCTCCGCCAGCAAGTGTGCCGAAGTGTGCCAGAAAGTGTGCTTTCCTTCTTCATCGTCAAACTTATACAGTGCAATGGAAGCATCTTGGTTGATGGGGCGATTCAGCTCCACCGTCTCGCCATTGACCCCGCAAGATACAACGTCACGGGCGAGAGCAGGCGATATACTCTCAGCGATTTGATAGCCGGTGACACCTTTTTCGTATTCACGAACGCTGCCATCGGGAAATGTGATTTTAATTACCATAACAACTTAGTATTTATATTGAATCGTTTGCAAAGGTAACACTTTGACCCGACAAACGTGTATCAGACCGTCAATTAATTGTAAACGGACGGTAAAAGGCGTGCTGCCTCAATGGAAAATGCTGCCTGTGAGTGCCGTCTATGGTGCGGCAGTGAGTTCATTGAATGTGAGCGTCAGCCTGCGCAGGGTGTTTTCGGCCTTCTTTTTTTCTTCTCCGTAGAGGGCAGGAAGGCTCAATGTCAGGCTTACCGTATCTGCTTCGGGAGACAATGCGGCCCCTATCATGACAGGAGAGACGATGCGCTCCAGTTCATCGGCATACGAAGTCTCTATCGTATCAGGGAAAAAGTCATGCAACGAATAGGGCAATGCCATGCGTTTCATCTCCTTCCATGAGGGAGAAGTAACATAAATCTCGCTCTCCGGTTCGGGAGAAAGGTAGGTTTTGACCACCCACAAGAGTGTGTCGGACGAAGCGGTGACATAGCTTTTCAACTCTATCAAGGCCGATTCGTTCAACTCTGCCTTCGCATAGCTGTCTGTCAGCGACAGCATCCTGCTCCTTCCGTTTAGCAAATGCTGCACGGTTGTGCTGTCTTTCACCTCGTATCGCTCTGCCATCTCCCGCCTCATGTTCTTGTTGAGATAAGGATACAGCGAATCGGGCATGGCCACCCACATCTCCTTCATGCTTGTCTGGGCATGAGACGCAACGGCAAAGACCGAGAGAAACACCAAAAGATATATACGTATTTTCATTCTGTCAACTTCTTTTTCAATGTGAAAAACCATGCAATATTATGCTTTTTTTTCGGTATTTGCAACGAAACTGCTCCAAGAGTGAAAAGGTTTACGGGGTTTTAACAATTACTTCTGTCCGGCGTCCGTTCTGTTTCCACACTTCCGTTCGGGTTGTATCAGGGCGAAGACATCATAGAGACAGGGTGCATTCATCCGTCTTGCAAGCAGATGTACCATGAAAGTCAAACAACCGCAAAGGCTTATGAGAAGAGTTGTGTTGCATCAACCGAAGCACTCACGACATTCTCTCATGAAAAAGCAGACCACGCAGCGGCTTGCCGAAGCTACATCTTCATATTTACGGGAAAAAGATTCTATCGGGTCAAATATAAATGGTAACTTTGCAGCCAAATACAATATGATGAAGTTTTTAGGCCTGTTATTCATCTGTCAGGTATTCTTTTCCGCAACCATTCTCGCACAAGCATCTTCAGATGTCTGTGCCAACAGCGTGCATACAAGCGTCGACAACGATACCACAGAAGCATGCCGAGTGTCAGCAGAGAGCATATATGGAGACAATCCAAGGTTGGATGCCAACAGACCGATTGCCACGGAAGGCGGAAGAAATGGTTATACCTTCCGTTCGGAAATTTCGTTTGCATCGCTTCCGTGGATTGCCGTCGGCCTGCTTTCCAAAGAAGAGAAAAAGGTTTTCAGAATGGCCAGGCAACAGTTCGTGCATAATTTCCACAACAGAACTGACGACTTTCTGCAATATTCGCCGCTCTTGCTGGCCACGGCACTGAAACTTGCAGGCGTAGAAGGCAGAAGCAATACTTCGAGATACCTCTTCAGCGCAGCCGCTTCGTATGCCATCATGGCGGGAATTGTCAATGCCACGAAATACACCGTCAGAGAATTGCGCCCTGACGGAAGCACACGCAACTCTTTTCCATCGGGTCATACGGCCACAGCTTTTGCCGCTGCAACCATCTTGCACAAAGAATATGGACTCACTCGGAACCCCATTTACAGCATAGCCGGTTACACCGTAGCCACCACAACGGCCTGTATGAGGGTGTTGAACAACCGACATTGGGTGAGCGACGTCTTTGCCGGAGCAGGCATCGGCATCCTTTCCGTCGAACTGGGATACGCCATCAGCAATCTCATTTTCAAAGAAAAGGGCATCGAAAAGGCAGATATGACCTACCAACGGGACTTCATCCGCAACCCGTCTTTTGTCAATATACAAATGGCTTTGGGTTTTGTCAACCAACAACTCGACATGCCTTACGAACTGAATATTGGCAAGGACTACGACCATCAGGAAGTAAACCGACTGATGCTGGGTCGCTCTACGACCGTAGGTTTTGAGGGGGCATACTTTTTCAACACACATTTCGGCGTGGGAGGAAGGCTCAGGCTCAACTCGATACCTGTCAACAACTGGCCTACATTTACAAAAAATGCCTTGAGCGAAACCATCATCAATTACCCGGATGTAAAAGAAATCATTCATGAATATACGCTTTCCGTCGGCTCAGACCATCTCTCTGAATTTACCGCCGATGCCGGCATATACCTGAACTGGCCGCTCACCCCACGACTGGCAATAGGCAGCAAGCTGCTGTTAGGACGCAGTTACATGAGAGGAATAGACATCAACGCACACGCAAAAGGTAAAAAAGTCAACATAGATGTTATATATAAGGAGGGCGAGCAGCAAGATCCTACTTACTATCTTTTCCCTGCCGGCAACCCCAACTCTACCAATCCCGACGACTTTTATGACACAACATGGGACTTGCTGACCGTCAATGCCAACAAAACCTATCATGTTTCGACGGGTGTGTCGTGCACCTTTGCATACAAATCGCTGTACTCATTCAGGTTGTTTGCCGACTTGGACTACACCCGAAAGACTTTCAGCATAAACTATGCGCCCATGCTTTTCCTCAACAAAGCTGTCAATGAGCTGAATGTCAATGATGCGCCTGTAAACCCGACGGACTTCTTTCAAACGGCAACTTCTCAAACCAAGAAACATCTTTTGACGCCAACCGTCGGCGCAGCTTTCTGCATCTCTTTCTAAAAATGACCTTTCCTGCACCATAATTCGGTATTGCCCACACTTCATTGCAGATATTATACCTATTAATAGGTATTGTATTTATATGCGGTTTTCATTACCTTTGCCACCCAATTTGGAACTATTTACTTAACAGACCTTGTATGAAAAAAGTATTTACAATTATGATTTGTATGATGAGCGTTGTATTTTCTTTCGCTCAGAATACTGATGCCATGCTGTTTGGCGATGTAAAAAGCAAAGAGACAGGTGAACATCTGCCCGATGCCGTCATCAAAGTGAAAGGCACGATGCTGCAAACCAAGTGCGACGCCACCGGCCATTTCAAACTCGTTCATCTCCCTCTGGGTAAACAAACCATCGTGGCCAGCCTCGTGGGTTACAAGACTCAAGAGATTGTCGTGGACATGAACAGGGGCAAAGGAACCGAAGTTTACTTTGAGCTGGAAGACGACGTGCTCGACCTTAGTCAAGTGGTCGTGACGGGAACGAGAACAAACCATTTCGTAAAAGACGTGCCCATTCGCACCGAAGTGCTGACATCGCAGTCGATAGCGAAGAAGAATGCCCAGACCATTTACGAAGCCCTTGAGGGCGTTCCGGGAGTGCGTGTAGAGCAACAGTGCCAGTCTTGCAACTTCACAATGGTGCGCATGCAGGGACTCGGAGCAGAACACACACAGGTGTTGGTAGACGGCGAACCTGTATTCTCTGGCCTCGCAGGTGTCTACGGACTCCAGCAGATGGGAACAAACGATGTTGACCGCCTTGAAATCGTTAAGGGAGCAGGCTCTGCTCTATACGGAAGCAGTGCCGTGGCAGGTGCTATCAACATCATTACCAAAGAGCCGACCTACGACCCTTCGCTGACTGCCGATGTACAGTTTGGCAGCTTCGGCAGCAAGGTTTACAACGCTTCCGGTTCTATCAGACGCAAAAACGTGGGCTTGAACATCTTCGCACAACGCGTGGAAGAGGACGCTCTCGACCAGACACAGGACGGATTGACCCGCAATGAAGTAAAAAAGAAAGACGGAGTGTCAGACAGAGTAGAGACAAAGCTCAACAACGTGGGCTTCGGAGTTTATTTCTTCTCGCCGTTTGCTGACGGAGACAAACTCGTTTTACGAGGAAAGGCAATGGACGAGTTCCGTGCCGGAGGTACGCTTACCAATGATGCTTATCTCAATCCGTTCTCTTCAGGAACTGAAAACATCCGTACCAACCGCCTCTCCAGCGACCTCAGCTATACTCTTCCGATAGGAAGTTTCTCTGAACTGTCACTTTCCCTGGCTTACGTTTATCACCGCCGAAACGCTACCAACGATACTTTCCTTGGCAGCTACATGGCCTCTCACGGCGGAGCAAGCCCTGATGTGGAAACCATGCGCCCCTATCTTGCCAAAGAAAATACGTTTACTCCCTCGCTCACCTATGCCGTAACGATGGGCAACCACCGTTTGCTCGCCGGTGTACAGGGATATTTCACCAAGCTGAAAGAGTCGGGTCTCTACTGCGTAGACGACAATACAAGCACTTATTACGGAACGGCCTACACCTCCATAGGCAAGAAACACGCCAACGAGTTTGGTTTCTTCTTGCAAGACGAGTGGGCAATCATCCCCAAACTGACCGTTGTTCCGGGCTTGCGACTCGACATCCACAGTTCGGGAGAGGAATATGAATCAAGTGAAAAGGTATTCGATGGTACCTTCCCGACGACCGAATTCAAGGAAACCACTTTCAACCCACGCCTCGCCGTGAAGTTTGAAGCACTTCCATCGCTCATCTTCCGCGCCAATGTCGGTACCGGTTTCCGTGCACCCTATGGTTTCTCAGAAGACTTGCACTTGTGCAGCGGCTCGCCGCGCGTGTGGAAATCGTCTTCACTTAAAGGTGAAAGATCGTTCAGCATGAACCTCTCTGCCGACTATTACGGCAAGAACTATCAGCTAAGCGCAAACATATTCCGTACCAACCTGCGTGACAAGATAGAGTTTGCAGAGGCCGATGAGAACGTGAAGAAACTCGGTTACACTTACCAATGGGAAAATGTGGACAACGCTTATGTACAAGGCATTGAGGTAAGTGCCAAGATGAGCCTCATGAGAGACCTCAAAGCTGGGTTGAGCTGGACATGGAATCATGGCGAATATGACAACGAACGCACCGATTGGGTCGGCACTGCCTATGCAAAAGACAGCAAGTACATCTCTCGCTTCCCCTCTATGACAGGCGATCTCAACCTCGAATACCAACCCGGAACATGGACTTTCTCCCTCTATGGTTCACTGCAAGGCCCCATGTACATCGACTATATGGCCGAGGAAGATGCTAACAAGAAAATCAAAAAGACAAATGCCTTTATGCTGTTCAACTGCCGTGTGAGCAAGCAAGTCAGCAAACTGTTCACCATTTACGCAGGCGGCAAGAACATTTTTGGCTATGTTCAGGACGAAAGACATACCGATGACGCTGCCTTTATGTATGCTCCTGTCTATGGTGCGACATGGTATGCCGGTGTAAACATCAAGATATAACAATTATCTCTACGATTATTTTATCAGGAATGGGGTGCTTCTTTCTCGGGGCATCCCATTTTCTTATCCTCTCACGGATTATCTTCCTTGCCGCGTTTTGGTAATGACAGTTTGCCTGTCGCTGGCTACAGACACTCTTTTCCGACATTTTTCATGCGTGAGTTCGATGAATTCAAAAAAACAAACTGTGTATCAATTGCCCTTGGGTATAGATGCATGGCTTTATCGAAAAGCAGCGACAAACAGCCCAATGGCGGCGTTTAATCATGAGGAGGATACTGCATGGAATGGATACCATTCGTTGGTACGGCGTGTACCAATGGTTGGTACGGTTCGTACCAGTACTTGGTAGCGTGAGTACCAATGGTTGGTACTATGACGAAACCTTTCCGTACTGTTTCCCAAAAACGTCTCGTGGGGGTGCAACCTGTGCTTTCTGTAACCCCAAATCGTCCATCAGAGACTGTGTTTTTTTCGCTAACCGATAAATTTACAAACACTTATAGTTCGCCGAACTCTGGCTTGTCACAGAGGAGGAAAAGGAAAACAAAAGATGCATGACAGCCCATTCTTCACTCAGCCGACAGCCCGACAGCCAACCCTCTCTTGTTTTTTATACAGGAAAAAACGAGCAGACAAACCTTCGTTATCCAGCCAAAAACAAGCAAAAGGAGCTTGACCACAAGGCCAAACTCCTTTAACAATATACCATAACACGATGTCTGATAGCTGTTAAGCTACACCATAAATAACATTTTCGTCAAGTTTTTACGGATAAACGTTTGTCGCTACGACAAGCCAACGATAACTCCGTCTACCACATCAATGTGTTCTGCCTGCGGAACTTTCGGCATTCCGGGCATGCGCATGATGTCTCCGGCGATGGCAATAATCATCTCTGCGCCCGCATTGATAACCAAGTCGCGGATATGCAAGTGGAAATCGGCGGGCGTTCCGTATGCCGTTGCGTCTTCAGAGAACGAATACTGCGTCTTGGCAATACATACAGGAAGATGCAAAAGACCCAGTTCTGCAATGCGCTTGAGCTTTTTCTTGGCAGTCGATTTGAGTTCAACGTCCTTTGCTCCATATATGTTTTGCGCAATCTTCTTTATCTTTTCTTCCACGCTGTCGCTCTCATCGTAAGCCATAACGAGCGGCTTCGACGGATTGTTTTCGATGGTTTCAACTACCAGTTTGGCAAAGTCTACAGCCCCCTTAGCACCTTCTGCGAAGGCATTGTTTACCGCAAAGGGGACTCCTTGCTTCTCGCAATGCTCACGAATGAGGGCTATCTCCTCTTCCGTATCTGTGTTGAAGCGGTTGAGAACGACAAGAACCGACTGGCCGAACTTTTTCAGGTTGGCCACATGTTTGTCCATATTGGCAAATCCTTGTTGAACTCCTTCAATGTTAGGTTCCTTGATTTCCTTGATGTCCACTCCTCCGTGCATCTTCAACGCTTGTGCGGTGATAACCAACACGGAAAGTTTCGGACTGATACCAGCTTTCCGACACTTGATGTCGAAGAACTTCTCCGCACCCAAGTCAGCACCAAATCCGGCCTCGGTGATAGCGTAATCGCCAAAGGTCATGGCCATCTTGGTAGCCTGAATACTGTTGCAACCGTGTGCAATGTTGGCAAACGGGCCGCCGTGGATGATGGCCGGCGTGTTGTCTATTGTCTGCACGAGGTTGGGTTGAAGAGCACCGTTGAGGATAGCCATCACCGCTCCGGCTATGTTTAGGTCTTTCACGGTGAGCGGTTCATCGTCGAGCGTAAAGCCAAGTACGATATTCTCGATGCGGCGGCGCAAGTCTTTCTCGTCTTTTGCCAAACAAAGGATAGCCATGATTTCAGAAGCCGCGGTGGTGTCGAAGCCACTTTCGCTCACAACCCCATTGGTTCGGCCGCCCAATCCGGTAACGATGTGGCGCAGGTTACGGTCGTTGACGTCGAGAACACGCTTCCATAGCACTTCCTTCATTCCCTTTCCTTCTTTCTGACGTTGGTAAATATAGTTGTCAAACAAGGCTGAAATGAGGTTGTTGGCTGCTGTAATGGCGTGGAAGTCGCCAGTAAAGTGGAGGTTGATTTTGTCCATCGGCAACACCTGAGCATATCCGCCGCCCGCAGCCCCTCCCTTCATGCCGAAGCACGGACCAAGAGACGGCTCGCGGAGAGCAACGATGGCATTCTTTCCGATGGCGTTCAGTCCCATCGTCAGACCCACACTGATGGTCGTTTTACCGTTACCGGTCTTGGTGGGTGTAATCGAAGTCACCAAAATAAGGTTAGACTTCTTCACCTTCTCTTCGTCTATCAGGCTGCAAGGCAGCTTGGCTATGTACTTGCCATACGGCTCCAGCGCGTCTTGGGGAATGCCAACTTTGGCGGCAACATTGCCTATCGGCTCCAGCGTTGCTTCATATGCGATTTCAAAATCTGTCTTCATTATATTTCAAAAGTTTAAGTGATACATTCAAATTGTCCGTCCAAAGATAATTGAAATATTTTCAATTGGCAAACATTTAGGCAAAAGATTGCGCTTAATTATGCAATTTTGATAAATTGACATGACAAATTCAACGTGCAAAGATGCAATCCGATGAGAAGCGGAAAGGGGACATCTGAAAACGATTGGCCGTTTTTTTACAAACCGAAAGAGAGGGGTTCAGAGTGTTTCCTGCGGACACCGCATTTGCCACGGAATGGGAAATAAAGCTTTTCTTTTTATTGGAGGACACGAGGAGAATGATTAACTTTGCACCATGGACGATACTTTTGACATCAGACACGAGACGATTTCGCCCACCGAAAAGGACTTCGAGAATGCCTTGAGACCACTCAACTTCGGCGATTTCAGCGGCCAACAGAAGGTAGTTGAGAACCTTGAGGTGTTTGTGGAAGCAGCCAAATACAGGGGAGAACCGCTTGATCACACCCTGCTTCATGGCCCTCCGGGCTTGGGAAAAACGACCCTGAGCAACATCATTGCCAACGAACTGGGCGTGGGTTTCAAACTGACGAGCGGCCCGGTATTAGACAAACCGGGCGATTTGGCGGGCATCCTCACCTCGCTTGAACCTCGCGACGTCTTGTTCATTGATGAAATACACCGTCTTTCGCCAGTGGTTGAAGAATACTTGTATTCTGCCATGGAAGACTATCGTATAGATATTATGATAGACAAAGGGCCTTCTGCACGCTCGATACAGATAGACCTCAACCCGTTCACACTTGTTGCAGCCACCACACGCAGCGGTTTGCTCACGGCTCCGTTGCGTGCCCGCTTCGGCATCAACCTCCATTTGGAGTATTACGAGCCTGAAACGCTCACACGTATTGTCAAGCGTTCGGCCTCCATCCTTCAAATTCCCATCGACGACGAGGCTGCCGTTGAGATAGCAAGGCGCAGCAGAGGCACGCCACGCATTGCCAACGCATTGCTCAGGAGAGTACGGGACTATGCGCAGGTGAAGGGAAACGGACGCATAGACACTGCCATCGCACAGTTTGCCTTGACAGCTCTGAATATCGACCAGTATGGCCTTGACGAGATAGACAACAAGATTTTGCTCACGATTATCGACAAATTCGGAGGCGGTCCGGTAGGACTTACCACCATCGCAACGGCCATCGGTGAGGAAGCGGGCACCCTTGAAGAGGTCTACGAACCCTATCTCATCATGGAAGGCTTTCTCAAGCGCACTCCAAGGGGGCGCATGGTGACAGAGCTTGCCTACCGTCATCTGGGGCGAAACATTTATCGGCACAACCCGATGGAGCGTGGTTTCTTCGACGACTGAGCTTCAACCCTCCAACACCTATATATATAATAAGGTATGAAAACAGCAATTTTTACCGGTACTTTCGACCCTTTTACCATCGGACACGCCTCTATCGTAAAGCGTGGGCTGCACTTGTTTGACCGCATTGTCGTAGGAGTAGCGGTCGGAAAACTGAAGAATGCAACCGGAAACGTAGACGAGCGCACGGCAGCCATTGCCCGGCTGTATGCCAACGAGCCAAGAGTGGAAGTACTTTCTTACAACGATTTGACCGTAGATTTGGCCAAACGGGTGGGTGCCGACTGCATCTTGCGAGGCGTGAGAAGCGCAAAGGACTTTGAATACGAGAGAGATCAGGCCGAAATTAACCGTCAGCTGGGCGGAATGGAGACTCTATTGTTCTTCGCCGAACCGCATTTAGCAGCCGTATCTTCTTCGCTTGTACGCGAACTGACCTACTTCGGCCGCGATGTAAGCGAATTTCTGCCATAAAAAACGACCGCAACCGACAAACGGCCGAACGCATAACAAAGAGAAAAACATAACGGAAAATGATTTCATACAATACGGATGGCACAACGATGCCTAAAATCAGAAAACGAGAAACAACTGCTTGGATTAAGGCTGTAGCCGACACCTACGGCCGAAAAGTCGGTTCGGTGGGGTATATGTTTGTGTCAGACGAGAAGATGCTGGAAGTCAACCGCACCTATCTTGACCACGACTACTACACCGACATCATCACTTTCGACGACAGCGAGGGCAACACCATCAACGGAGACATCGTCATTTCAACCGACACAGTACGCTCCAACGCAAAACAATTCGGCAAGGACTATAACGAAGAACTGCACCGGGTCATCATTCACGGCATATTACATCTCTGCGGAATAGACGACAAAGGCCCCGGCGAACGTGAAAAAATGGAAGCTGCCGAAAATCTTGCGCTAAAGTTGCGGAAGGGAGAATAAACTCGTTTCTCATACGTTTCTTTCCTCTTTTACGCACGCACTACAAGGCCTTTCCTGCCCGTCTTCCGCCTGCCAACAGGCAATCCATTCATCACGGCTTCACCTTTGCTACCGCCAACTGCTCCCACCCCATCTCCAAGTATCTGCTTCTTGCAAGCCATTGCGCAACGAAACATCATACACACAAGGCCATTTCACCCTTAATACAATTGTTTGTCTTTCAGTCTTTATCCCAAAATCGGGGACAAAAGCAGCCTTCATTTGTTAAAAAACATCCATCCATCTTATTTTCTTTCCTTATTATTTGGTTTACACTATAAACTTAATTATATTTGCAACGAAATAAAATTATAAAGCAATCGTTCAACTTCAGGCTGCAGACAGAAGGACAACGAAAGTACGAGTGAATGAAAACAAAAGTTTAACAAGGCCGTTATCCGGTTTTGCCCGTAGAAAAAGAAGCAAGCATCCTGTCATCTGACACAGAGCAAAAGATGAGAAGCAGGCTTCCTCACGAGCATCGAACAGGAAGCGACCGCAAGCAAAAAATCAAGAAAATGAAAACCAATGAACAGATGACTGCTGAGCGCAGTCTTGAAATTATCAGCCAATCTATCGAACAAAGTCGCCGTGTCATAGAAAAGAACGCCGGCCAGCCAATGGTTCTTTGGGGATTGTTGACGGCATTAAACGCCCTTGTCGTGGGACATCTTTGGGAACACAACGGAGGCCCTGTATGGAATTTTCTCTGGGGACTGTTCTGGATTATCGGGCTTATTGCCGAGCGACTGATTATCGGAAAGAAGGAAAGCGTGCCCGTGTCGTTCATCGGCAAGATTATCGGCCATGTATGGACTACCTTCGGCATCTTCTGTATGTTAATCGGATTGGGGTTGGGATTGATTGCAGCCGGTATTCTCCCGCTTCCACTCCTGCCAAATGTCAAGCACGCTTTCGTACCCATCTCAGCCTACATTATTGCCAGCTTCGGTATAGCCAGCTCCATTACCGGGCTTATTTTGCGCAACAACTGGATTGTTGGATGCGGTATTTTGAGCGGTGGTGCGGGCTTTTATCTGGCACTGATGTTCCCCGGTGCGCAAGAAATGATTGTCATGGCCGGGGTATCCGTTGTCGGATTGGTCATTCCGGGATTGATTATCAACCTTCAAACCAAACGGTCATGTTCCTCCCTTTAGACCCCCTGCTCCACAGCGAATTGCGTTTGGCAGTGGTTTCGCTGCTCCTCACCGCTGAGGAAGCAGACTTTGTGTACATCAAAGAGCAAACCAACGCCACGGCAGGCAACCTCAGCGTGCAGCTCGATAAGCTCTCTTCGGCAGGTTATGTTGAAATCAACAAGACTTTCAAGGGCAAGAAACCTCGTACCACATGCCGCATTACACCCCTCGGGCTGAAAGCATTCGAGGACTATGTGGAAGCCCTGAAGAGTTACATCGGGCAGAAATGATGCGATAATTTGTAAGATATTGTGTACCTTTGCATACGATGGGCACACATGGAAAAGCAGAAATGTTTACCCATGTTGCGCCCATCTGCATGATATTCACTACCCGACCTGCTTACATAACCTGACCTTATCATGAGCATCCATCGGCAAAGAACGGAAGAGATAGACTTCCTTAAATTTGTGTTCATCATACTGATGATAGCCTTCCATTTGGTTTTCATCGGCGATACGTACCCCTATGCCAAACAGTTTGTTTATACATTCCACATGCCGGCATTCTTAGTTATATCGGGTTTTATGCTCAACACCGAAAAGCCCATCGGCCAAACGCTGCACACCATGTTGTGGATTTTCATTCCATACGCTGTCTTGGAATGCGGCTATACGATAGCAGCCTCGATGCTGCCGGTACGCGAACATGTATCGGAACTTACCGCAAAACTCATCATCGAGAACATATTCATCCATCCGCTTGGCCCCTATTGGTATCTGCACACGCTGATGTTATGCGGCCTTACCTATGCCCTGACATTCCATTTCGTGAAATTCAACCGCCTGACGATGTTTGTCTTGCTGGGCATTCTCTACACCGTCTATGCCCAATACCTGCACATCGTTTCGCTGCCCTGCGCCTTTTATTTCATGGCCGGAGCCATTGTCAGGCAGTCGGGCGTCGGCTTTCTCTCCATATTCAGGCCTTCCTTCCTGACCATTATCCCCATCGTGTGGCTCTCTTTCTACCCCGAAAACCTTGACAGAGCTGCCGTGACAGGTGTCATGCTCGTGTATCTCATCATGTGCTTTTGCCTTTCCTGCTATCCGTTTGTTCGCGGTTTTCTGCGAAAAACAACCCTTTTCATCGGCCGAAACACGCTTGTTTTGCTGATGTTCTCGCCTTTGTTCACCGTTTTGGCCAAGCTATATCAACCCTTCCTTGTCGGCATCGACCCTTCGGGCATGGTCTTCCTTGTCGCCTCATTGCTGTTTGCCGTCGGCGGATGCTTTGCCTTGGCCTATGTCATGGACAGGCTTCGTATCTCACGGTTTTTCTTCGGGAAGCCTCGCATCCTGCAATAATCCCCAATCGGTCATCAGACTGTTAAAGTCATGCAGAGCCACTCTCGACCGACAGATGACAGCTTTTTACGACATGGGCAACATGTTTGTAGCCTTCTTCCGTGTACCAACCGCCATCGTACCAATGCTTGGTACGACCCGTACCAGTCGTTGGTAGCCACAGTACCAGCCATTGGTACGGCGTGTACCAATGGCTGGTATCATTTCAACCCAAATCGGTCATTAGACCGCCAATACTACATTTCCCACTAAAAATGATGCTTACCGACTGATTACGGTCGATTGCCGGCATCTTCTCGGCCGTTCTTCCTCGGCGTAGCCCGCTACGCCTTTGGCAAAAACGGAAGACAATCTGCTCGACATACGAACATCATCAGTACGGTCTCTAATGACCGAATTGGGTTCAATCCTTGCCCAATGTCATTCGGAAGGGTCATCTTTCGGCTTGCATTCTGTGTTCAGGGCGAGTTTTCGTAATGCCGTGGTGGCTCTCCGCCAGACACGAACCACAACAAAAAAAGAGCATCCCGACCTATCGAGATGCCCTTAGATAATTGATGATGTCACAATTTAACCCACCTGACTGCCAGGCTTTGCCGTTTTGAGTAAAGACGTAACGCAAAGGCTTCCGTCGAAATTCTCGGCCGAAAGTATCATGCCCTGACTCTCAATTCCCATCAGCTTGCGTGGTGCAAAGTTGGCAATGAACAGCACATCACGGCCTATCAGTTCTTCGGGTTCGTAGAACTTGGCTATACCTGATACTATCGTGCGGTCTGTTCCGCTGCCATCATCGAGTGTGAACTTGAGCAGTTTGTTGGCCTTCTTTACCTTTTCACAGGCTTTGACATGCCCCACACGGATGTCTAACTTCTCGAAATCCTCGAAACTAACGGTCGGTTTAATCTCCTTAGCCGTATAGGCAGCCGCCTCGTTCTCACGTTTTATATTGTCAAGGCGTGTCAGTTGCGCCTCGATGGCAGCATCTTCAATCTTCTCGAACAGCAAACCGGGTTCTGACAACTGATGACCCGGACGGAGAAGGTCGGTCATTCCGAGCTGATTCCAGTCGAAATCACTGAGGTTGAGCATCTCTCTGAGCTTTTTGGAACTGAACGGAAGGAACGGCTCGAAAGCTATGGAGAGGTTGGCAACGAGCTGAAGCGAGAGATAAAGAATGGTACGCACACGAGCCTCTTTGGACAAAATATCCTGCTCTTCGGCTTCAGAGAGTGTGCCGCCTTCGGCTTGTCGGGCTTTTGAAATCTCTTTCCAGAGTTTCCACGGTTCGCCCTCCGTAATGTATCGGTTGCCGATTCGTGCCAGATTCATGGCCTCGAACTGTGCCTCACGGAACTTGAAGGTGTCGAGAAGATGTTCTACCTTGGCTTTCACATCTTTGAACTCGTCTATCGTCTGGCGGTCAATCTCGGTCAGTTCGCCGCATTCGGGCACGACACCGCTCCAATAATTCTTGGTCAGTTGGAGTGCCCGGTTAACGAAATTACCGTACACCGCCACCAGTTCGTTGTTGTTTCTGTCTTGGAAATCACGCCAAGTAAAGTTGTTGTCTTTCGTCTCCGGTGCATTGGCCGTCAGGACATAGCGCAGCACATCTTGCTTGCCGGGAAAGTCGCGGAGGTATTCGTGCAGCCAGATAGCCCAGTTGCGAGAAGTCGAAATCTTGTCGTTTTCGAGGTTAAGGAACTCATTGGCCGGTACGTTTTCGGGCATGACATAGCCTCCGTGAGCCTTCATCATCACGGGGAAGATGATGCAGTGGAACACGATATTGTCCTTGCCGATAAAGTGGATGAGGCGGGTTTCATCGTCTTTCCACCATGTTTCCCAGCTACCCCACCGCTGCGGATTGCTCTCGCACAGTTCCTTCGTGTTTGAAATATAGCCGATGGGAGCGTCGAACCACACATAGAGCACCTTGCCTTCTGCCCCCTCAATCGGCACCGGCACACCCCAGTCGAGGTCTCTGGTCATGGCACGAGGCTGAAGTTCCATGTCGAGCCACGACTTGCATTGGCCGTAGACATTGGAACGCCACTCTTTATGGTCTTCGAGTATCCACTTTTGCAGCCAGCTTTGGTATTCGTTGAGCGGCAAGTACCAATTTTTGGTCTCACGCATGACGGGTACCGAGCCGCTGATGGTAGACTTCGGGTGAATCAGTTCGGTAGGAGACAGGTCACGGCCGCACTTCTCACACTGGTCACCATAGGCTCCCTCGTTGTGACAATGCGGACATTCGCCCGTGATGTAGCGGTCGGCGAGAAACTGTTGAGCCTCTTCGTCGTAGTATTGGCATGTCGTTTCTTCGGTAAGTTTTCCCTCGTCGTAAAGTTTCCGGAAAAAATCGCTCGCCATTCGATGATGAGTGGGACTCGTGGTACGGCTGTACACATCGAAAGAAATTCCAAATTCTTCAAACGATTCCTTGATAATCTTGTGGTAACGGTCAACGATGTCCTGCGGCGTGACTCCTTCCTTGCGCGCCCGAATGGTAATGGGCACTCCGTGTTCGTCGCTTCCTCCCACGAACATCACGTCTTCTTTCTTCAACCGAAGATACCTGACATAGATGTCGGCAGGCACATATACGCCGGCCAAATGTCCGATATGAATTCCGCCATTGGCGTAAGGCAATGCCGAAGTGACAGTTGTTCGCTTATAGTTTTTTGCGTCCATACTCCTCTATTTATGCTGTTTATTGATTTGAATTGCCTGCAAAGTTACGAAAAATATTTGTATTTCATACGGCCGGCAACCTATATGGCTGCGATGCGGGAGCACGACCTGTATGGCACTTTTGCGCAGATGGGCGGACATCTGTGGTACCTACGCCCTGTTTTCGCCCATAAACTTGCGGATGGCTTCACGGATGGAGCGAAGCCCGAACTGCTCGGTGCGGATGTCGGAAGGAGCTATCCACAGATATTCCGACGCATCATCATCAGGCCTGACCACACTGTCGTCTGCCACTTCGCAGCGGAAAAACAAGTCAAGCGTCCGCACATCCACCCCCGAATAGCGGTAGATGTTGGGCAGGCTGAACAAGTATTGCATGGCCGTAGTTGTCAAACCAGTTTCTTCCATTATCTCTCTTGCCATACCTTCTTCGGCCGTTTCGCCGATGTCGGCAAACCCTCCGGGCAGGTCGTACATACCTTTGGCAGGCTCTATCTTGCGCTTCAACACCAGAAGTTCTCCCTTGCCATTGAAGATAAAGGCAGCGGTGGCCGAACTCGGATTCATGAAATACTCGAAATGACAGTTCTGACAGCGTTTGCTTTTGTCTGTATTCTCTACGAAATGTCCGCTTCCACAGGCCGGACAATACCTGAACTTGCTTAAAGGATGCATAACATTGCGAGTTGAATACGGCATGGATTACGTAGAATCCAGTCAGTAAAGACTCCCTGCTATTTTGTTTCGGAAACCGCTCAAAGTGAGCAGACAAGGGGCTTTCAGGCCGTCGTGTAATTGTTATAGTTCATTAAACGGACTGCAATATTACGAAAAAATATCGTATCTTTGGCATCAATTTTGTGATAATTGAAGAAAAACAGCAACCATCATGACCAAACAAAAACTCTTGATTCTATCGTTCTTGCTGGCCATTTCAACAACCATGGCTGCGCAAAAAGTATTTGAACTGCCTTTATGGCCTGACGGAACACCAAACAGAAACGGACTGCCAAGCGACACGGCGAAGGTGCGTGTGTATCTGCCGAACGAACAGATAGCTACCGGAAGGGCTATCGTTATCTTTCCGGGCGGTGCCTATTCCACACTCAACATCGAACACGAAGGCAATCACTGGGCAGAGTTTTTCAACAATTTGGGCATTGCGGCCATCGTGGTGAAATACAGAATGCCCAACGGAAATGAAGAAGTTCCGGTGTCAGATGCCGAAGAAGCCATGCGGCTTGTCAGACGAAACGCACCCAAATGGCACATCCGTTCAGATTATGTGGGCGTCATGGGTTCAGGAACAGGAGGACACTTGGCGGCCATTTTGTCAACGCAAGCACAGAAATCGGCCAAGCCCGACTTCCAAATACTTTACTATCCAGTGATTACAATGCTGCCGGAATATGCCCATCATGAAGCACATGACAACTTCTTCGGCAAGAATTCGCGTAAGAAACTTGAACAGAAATATAGCGCAGACATGCATGTCACGAGGCTGACACCGCGTGCTTTCATTGTGCTTTGTGATGACGATGCCGTCGTTCAGCCAGCCAACGGGCTGAATTATTACACCGAACTGTACCGACATGATGTGCCGGCATCACTCCATATCTATCCCGATGGCGGTCACGGATGGGGTGCCAAGGTGGGCTTTAAGTACCACTTGGAAATGATTATGGAGCTGAAAGCGTGGCTCAAGAGCTTCTGACAGCAAAAAGACGGACAATGGGCAACCCAAAAAACACATTAGCCGAACAGGATTTGTGCATCGCAGGCAGGGCATTGAATGACAGCATTTTGTCTGTCGCATCAGGAAATACACACAGGCAGGGCATCGGAGACATCTTATTCGGTGTCCTGCTGCATTTCTGATAAGGCTCGCTTGCTTTTCGGCCAGCCATCTCATCTTTTTCAGGTAACCCCATCTTGCAACGCCTTTCACCCTCAACAGACATACAGCCGTTGAACAGCAGTTTTCAGGCACATGGCTTTTTGAACCGTGAACAAGAAAAATTTTAGTCCGTTTTTACCATATTTATACGGCTGTTTTGCACTTTCACAAACAGCGTTTTCTGTCTCATGAACTTATTGTTGAGCAACATGCGCCTCTGAAAAGGATAAAAAACGCACGTTAAATTACCAAAAAATCAACGGAAACAATGTTCTTTCAAACTTTATTTTCCGTATATTTGCATGATGATTGAATATCAATCAAACTCTAAAGCAAGAACAAAACACAATTATATTTTTTGAAAACATGAAACTTAAAAGAATCTTTTTTGCTGCGTTGCTGCTTCTTTCAATGGCAGCACAGGCACAGATGATGCCCCCGATTCCTGTGGATCAGAAGGTAAGGATGGGCAAGTTGCCTAATGGTCTCACGTATTACATCCGTCAAAACGGCTGGCCTGAGAAGCGAGTAAACTTCTACATCGCTCAAAGAGTTGGTTCAATTCAGGAAAACGACGACCAAAGAGGTCTCGCACACTTCCTCGAACACATGGCATTCAACGGTACGGAGAACTTCAAAGGAAATGGTGTCATCGAATACACACGCTCGCTCGGCGTGGAGTTTGGCCGTGACTTGAACGCTTACACCAGCATCGACGAAACGGTTTACAACATCAACGACGTTCCGTCTAACCGCATCAGTGCCCTCGACTCATGTCTTCTCATCCTGAAGGACTGGTCAAACGGACTTTTGCTTGAAACCCACGAAATCGACCAAGAGCGTGGAGTAATCCACGAAGAATGGCGTCTCCGTTCGTCAGCATCCCAAAGAATGTTCGAGCGTAACCTTGAAAAGCTCTATCCGGGAAGCAAATACGGACACAGAATGCCCATCGGCAAGATGGAGATTATTGACAACTTCAAGCCTCAGGTACTGCGCGACTACTACCACAAGTGGTATCATCCGGAGAACCAAGCCATCATTGTGGTCGGCGACATTGACGTAGACCGCACCGAACAGAAGATTAAAGAAATGTTCTCTGGCATCAAACTGTCCGAAAACCGTGGCAAAGTAGAGAAAGAAATGGTGCCCGACACGGCCGAACCTATCATCATCATCGACAAAGACAAGGAACAGCAGAACAACGTAATTATGGTCATGTTCAAGCATGAGGCCACTCCCGACAGCGAGAAAGGCAGCATGATGTACCTCATCGAAGGCTACTTGAAGCAGCTTGCCTGCAATATGCTCAACCAGCGATTGGCCGAAAAGTCTCTCGAAGCAGACTGTCCGTACATCCAAGCAAGTTGCGATGACGGCCAATTCATTTTCGCCAGCACCAAAGATTGCTTTGAAATGACTATCCTTCCTAAAGAAGGACGCACCGAAGAAGCACTCGCCACAGCCTTCAGAGAAGCTCAGCGTGCCATGCAGTTCGGTTTCACGGCCACAGAATACGCACGAACAAGGTCTGAATACTTAAGTCGTTTGGAGAAAGACTACACCAATCGCAACAAGATTACTAACGCAACATATGGCAACGAATACACCCGTCACTACCTGAACAACGAGCCTATCCCCTCAATGGATGACTACTACGCCATCATGAACCAGATTGTGCCCAACATTCCGGTAGAAGCCATCAACGAAGTATTCCCTCAACTCATTTCCAAAAACGACTCTAACCTCATTGTCATCAACTTCAATACAGAGAAAGAAAATGCCACCTACCCCACATCTGAAGGTTTCCTCAAGGCCATCAACGGCGTAAGGACAGAGACTCTGACGGCTTATGTTGACAATGTGAAAGACGAACCGCTCCTCAACACATTGCCGAAGAAAGGAAAAATCAAGAGCGAAAAGGAAAACAAAGCTCTCGGATACAAAGAGCTTACTTTGTCGAACGGCGCACGAGTTATCCTCAAACAGACCAATTACAAGGACGATGAGATACAGATGATGGCTCTGTCTAAGGGTGGTTCTTCACTCCTTCCGGAAAGCGATGAAATCAACTACAAGCTCATCAATGCCGTTATTGGTTCGAGCGGACTTGGAAACTTCGACAACATGGAGCTTGACAAAGCCCTCGCCGGCAAACAGGCAAGTGCCGAGTTTGGCCTTTCCAACCTCCACGAGAGCATTTCCGGAAGCTGCGTGCCCAAAGACGTAGAGACCATGATGCAACTCACGTACCTCAAGTTTACCAATATCAAGAAAGACGAGAAGGCATACAACACGCTGATTTCAATGCTTGAAAACGCATTGAAGAACAAATCGCTCTCTCCCGAAAGCGCATTCAGCGATTCTGTATCGGCTACACTCTACAAGCACAACCCCCGATTCATGTCTATCGAGGCAGAAGACTTGAAGCGTCTCAACTACGATCGCTGCCTGCAAATTGCCAAAGAACGCCTTGCCAATGCAGCCGACTTCACCTTCTATTTCGTCGGCAACTTCGACGAGAACACTCTCCGTCCGCTCATCGAACAGTATATAGCATCGCTTCCGGGCAATGCCAAGAAGAAAGAGAACTGGAAAAAGGTGACAACTTACCAACAGGGAACTGCCGTCAACAAGTTCTACCGCAAGATGGAAACACCAAAGGCACGCGCCATGATGTATTGGTACAACAACACCATTCCCTACTCGCTTGAGAATGCCATACTGGCCAGCGCAGCAGGACAGGTTCTCGACATGATATACATTAAGAAAATACGTGAAGAGGCAAGTGCAGCTTACTCGGCAGGAGCAGGCGGTAGCGTTCAGCTTGGTGGCGACATGCCCTACAACTACCTTGTCGGCGACTGCCCGATGAAGCCCGAAATGGCCGAGACAGCTCTCAAAATCATGCGCGAGGAAGCAAGAAACCTCACCAATACGGTGGACGCCGACATGCTGACCAAAATCAAAGAAGCCATGATTAAGAACTTCGAGACCAACACAAAGAGAAATGGCTACTGGATGGATGTCATCAGTGACTACGACGAATTGGGAGTTGACAAATACACAACATACAGAAAACTCGTCGAAGGAGTTACTCCTGAGAAAGTTGCTCAGTTTGTAAAGAACGTCATCTTCAACAACACCAACACCGTAGAAGTGGTAATGTTGCCCGAAGAAGCCAAATAAATTGCATAAGATTTATTAATCCGGCGGGTGTGAGACCATCAGGTTTCACACCCGCTTTTTCATTCATTCCCAAACCAGTCATTATACCGCCCATGCTACATTCCCCACCAATGACGTTGCCTCCCTGCTGCTTTCGTCCGATTGTCGACATTTTTTCCGCCATTTTTCCTTGACGCAGACCACTGCGTCTTCGGTAAAATCGACAGACAATTTGCTCGACATCCGAACAAAGTCAGCACGGTCTCTAATAACCGAATTGGGTCAACGCTATCCAGACAAGCCACAAGAGCGCACACCGTCAGGCCTGCCTCGGTCTGCAAAAGGGCACAACCCATACCACCACTAACAAAGTCTTCCACGTCGAGTCTGCACAAACCGTCATCGTACCAATCATTGGTACGCCCCGTACCAGTCGTTGGTACACACACTACCAACCATCGGTACACGCCGTACCAACGACTGGTAGCCTTTTCATCCACTATTAACCCAAATCGGTCATTAGACCGCCAACACTACATTTCCCACTAAAAATGATGCTTACCGTACTGATTACGGTCGATTGCCGGCATCTTCTCTGCCCTTCCTCCTCGGCGTAGCCCGCTACGCCTTTGGAAAAAGCGCAGACAATCTGCTCGACATACGAACATAATCAGTACGGTCTCTAATGACCGAATTGGGATAAACCAAGGCCTCACCTACCACCCTTCAGCCTGCATTTGTCGTTTTCGTGCTGTCGTCAACATGGTTTTGCATCCACCTGTCAGACACAAAACACAGCGGCCATAGTTGCCTTCTCGCCGTCAAATGGCACGCTGAGAGGCCTTATACTTTGTCATTCAAAATGTTTTGCTTACCTTTGCGAAATGGTAAAAAGATTATTCCTAACAGTTATGATATGCCTGTCGGCCATGCAAACGATGGCACAAGACAAGGCATACCACGGCAACGGCATTGACAACATACTTGAATACACGCCGTGGGTAGCCGTATACGCCTTGAAAGCAAGCGGCGTTGAGGGCGCAAGCACATGGAAACGACTGATTGTCAATTCAGCCTTGTCGTATGCAGTAACCGCCGGTACGGTTACATTGCTCAAACACGCCATTCATGCCCGACGCCCCGATGGCACCGACAATAAGTCTTTTCCCTCCGGACATGCCGCCATCTCGTTTGCAGGTGCTACCGTTTTACACCACGAGTACGGAAAAATCAGCCCATGGATTAGCGTAGGCGGCTATGCCATGGCCACCTTTGTGGCAGCCGACAGAGTTATCCGCAACCGCCACCACTGGCAAGACGTTGCCGCCGGGGCAGCCATCGGCTTTCTCTCTACCAAGTTCGGCTACTGGCTCGGTGACAAAATCACAGGCGAGCGCAGCCGCTATGCCCTCTCCGTCACACCCGAAGGACTTTCGATGGTCATCACCTTCTGAACTGCTCACGGCTCAACGCCGCTGCAAGGTGTAAACGTTTGCGCTCTCTTTTGTGTCTTCTGCGCAACAGAGCAGTATTCTTTGCCGTAAAAAACAGTAATTTTACGGCACAAATTACTAACGCATACACAACATGGAACTGCACTTTTACATTGACCACCAGACTTCTTTCGGCGAAGAACTGGTTATCAATCTTATGGGAGAAAATGCTCAGGGCGAGCACAAACTGTCACAATTCAGGATGCACACCGCCGATGGTTACCGCTGGGAATGCCAACTGCAATGGGACGAGAAGACACAGCCCACACTCGACTATCATTATACGGTAGTACGTGGCAACGACATGCTAAAAAGCGAGTGGAGCATGATGCCGCACCGACTGGAGCTTTCCTGCGCCAAAGCCACTACTTACCACCTTTACGACCACTGGACAGACATACCTGACAACGCCCATTTATATAGCTCGGCCATGACCGACTGCGTTAACGGACGAAACCGTTTGCAACCCAACAAGCGCACATCGTTTGCCCGCACGGTGCGCCTCAAGGTACGTGCGCCTCAACTGCGCAAGGGCGAGAAACTTGTTGTGCTGGGTTCTGAGAAGCCTTTCGGCAACTGGAACGACAAGAAACCTCTGTCGATGACGGAGCATAATCCCAACGAATGGATAACAGACATAGACGCGACCAAGATCAAGGAAGACACGATGGAGTTTAAGTTTGCCATCGAAAACGCAGAAGGCCTTCTGTGGGAGAACGGCAACAACCGTGCCATTACCCTGCCGTCAATGGCCGAGGGAGACGTAGTGGTTTACGAACTATACGAGGCTTCTTTCTCCATTCCTGCCATCAGGTGCAGCGGAACACTGGTACCTGTCTTCTCATTGCGTTCTGAGGGGAGCTTCGGTGTGGGCGACTTCGGCGACCTGAAACGCATGGTAGAATGGGTGGCAAACACGCATCAGCGGGTGCTTCAGGTTCTGCCTATCAACGATACGACCCTTACCCACACGTGGACAGACTCTTATCCATATAGCTGCATCAGCATCTTTGCCCTTCATCCGCAATATGCTGACTTGCGACAACTGCCCGAACTCAAAGACAAGGAGGCAGAAAAGGAGTTTGAAAGACAAAGGACAGAACTCAACTCCTTGTCACAAATAGACTATGAGGGCGTAAACCGCGCCAAGCTGGCTTACCTCCGTGCCGTATTCAGTCAAGAAGGAAAACGCATGATGGGAACGGCGGCTTTCAAGAAGTTCTTTCAACAGGAACAGCAGTGGCTCGTTCCCTATGCCAGATACTGCCAGCTGAGAGACACTTACGGGACAACCGATTTCTCGAAATGGAACGGCCAGACCTCATGGAACGAAAATGAGCGCAAAAATCTTTCCGATTCACGGCATAAGTCCTATGCAGATGTGGCCTTCTATTACTTCGTGCAGTTTGTGCTCGACAGTCAGATGCAGGCCGTACATGCCTATGCCAAAGAACAAGGCGTGATACTCAAGGGCGACATTCCTATCGGAGTGAGCCGTCAGGGCTGCGATGTGTGGCAGGAACCGCGCTACTTCAACCTTAACGGACAGGCCGGCGCACCGCCCGATTACTTTTCTGTCAACGGACAAAACTGGGGATTCCCCACCTACAACTGGGACGAAATGCTCCAAGACGGCTGCCTGTGGTGGATCAGAAGATTCTCAAACATGGCCAAATATTTCGACGCCTACCGCATTGATCACGTACTGGGTTTTTTCCGGATATGGGAAATTCCGGTCGATGCAGTGCATGGCATCACCGGCCACTTTGCCCCTTCACTCGGCATGAGCCGCGAGGAGGTAGAGGGATACGGGCTTCACTGGCAGGAAGAACTTTTTACCGAGCCGTTCATTATGGACTGGGTGCTCGACCGAATATTCAGAGAACATGCCCAGACCGTTCGCCAAACCTATCTCATTCCGACACATAACGGCCGCTACCGCATGCGACCAGAATTTGACACACAGCGTAAAGTAGAAGCTCACTTTGCAGGAAAGGAAAGCGAAACCGCCATCTGGCTGCGTGACGGACTTTATGCACTTATCAGCAATGTATTGTTTGTGAGAGACCATAAAGATGCCAACAAGTTCCATCCACGCATCAGCGTGCAGCTCGATCTTGTCTACGAATCGCTCTATGATTCAGATAAAGCAGTCTTCAACCGCATCTATAACGATTACTTCTATAATCGGAACAACCAGTTCTGGTATCAGGAGGCCATGCGCAAGCTGCCCATCCTCACGCAGGCTACCCGTATGCTGGTGTGTGCCGAAGACTTGGGCATGGTGCCAGACTGCGTGCCTTGGGTGATGGAGCAGCTCAAAATACTCAGCCTCGAACTGCAAGCCATGCCCAAAGACTCCAGCGAGCAGTTCGGAAACCTTGACCGCTTCCCCTACCGTTCGGTGTGCACCATTTCCAGCCACGACATGCCTACGATGAGACAATGGTGGGATGAAGACTGGGAGCGTGCCCAAGCATACTTCAATAACATGTTGTATCACGGCGGACCGGCACCCCATCCGATGCCAAGTTGGCTGGCAAGAGACATCATCGGACGCAATCTGGCCTGTCCGTCGATGCTCTGCATCATCGCCATACAAGACTGGATGGCCATTGACGACAGCCTGAGATGGCCCGATGCAAACGCCGAACGCGTCAACATTCCTTCCAATCCAAAGCATTATTGGCGTTACAGGATGCACGTGTCTCTCGAAAAGCTCATGGCTGAAGAGGCATTCAACGACAACGTGAGAAGCCTGATTGCGGAAAACAACCGCATCTGACATCTCGCACACGGATATATAATATGGTATGGATTCGGGACGCTCGTCCCGAAATACATGCCGGCTTAAAACATAAGACGATGATGAAAAAAATTCAAAGACTGCTTCTTCTGCTGCTATTGCCTCTTCAGGCAACAGCACAAACCGTAACATCTCCGGATGGAAACGTGGCCGTGCGTTTCGCACTCGACAACGGAACGCCCAAGTACAGCATGACTTTCAAGGGCAAGGCAGTCATCAAGGACAGCAGGCTCGGCCTCGAACTGGCCAAGAGCAAGCATGCCTCGAAAGGACAAAAAGAGACCGATCTGCTCGGCGGATTTGTCATCTCAGACAGCAAGACAAGTACTTTCAACGAGACCTGGAAGCCTGTCTGGGGCGAAACGGCAACCATTCAGAACCATTACAACGAGCTGGCCATGACGCTTTCGCAGCCTTCCGAAGAACGGAGCATCATCATCCGCTTCCGTGTTTACAACGACGGAATGGGCTTCCGCTACGAGTTTCCGCAGCAAAAGAACCTCAGCTATTTCATCATCAAGGACGAACGGAGCGAGTTTGCAGTGTCGGATGACCATACGGCGTGGTGGATTCCGGGCGATTATGACACCCAAGAATATGAGATTGTAGAGTCGAAGCTGTCTGAAATACGGTCGCTCATGAAACAATCCATCAGCGACAACGCCTCGCAAACACCCATTTCAGAAACAGCCGTACAGACTTCGCTGCAAATGAAATCACCTAACGGCCTCTACATCAACATTCACGAGGCTGCCTGCGTGAACTATCCGACGATGCACCTTGAACTGGACGACAGCCGAATGGTATTCACCTCGGTGCTGACACCCAATGCAGAAGGTCTTAAAGCCTATATGCAGACACCCTGTCAAACGCCGTGGCGCACCGTGATAGTGAGCGACGACGCCCGGAACATGCTCTCTTCCAACCTCATTCTCAACCTTAACGAGCCGTGCAAGATAGAAGATACATCGTGGATTAAACCCGTAAAATACTGCGGAGTATGGTGGGAAATGATTGTAGGAAAGAGTTCTTGGAACTACACCGACGACTATCCGTCAGTCATTCTGGGAAAAACCGACTATGCCAAGAGCCGCCCCAACGGCCGGCATGGTGCCAACAACGAAAAGGTTAGACGATATATTGACTTTGCGGCGAAGAACGGTCTCGACCAAGTTCTTGTCGAAGGATGGAACGAAGGATGGGAAGACTGGTTCGGACACAGCAAGTTCGACGTCTTCGACTTTGTCACTCCATACCCAGACTTCGACCTTCAAGCCCTCAATGAGTACGCCCATTCCAAAGGTGTAAGACTCATGATGCACCACGAGACATCCTCGTCGGCCACCAATTACGAGCGTTGGATCAAGTCGGCTTACGAACTCATGAACCGCCACGGCTACACTGCCGTGAAGAGCGGATACGTGGGCGACATCATCCCTCGTGGCGAACACCACTACGGACAGTACATGAACAACCATTACCTGTACTGTGTCGAAGAGGCGGCCAAGTACAAAATCATGGTCAACGCACATGAGGCCACACGCCCGACAGGCCTCTGCCGCACGTGGCCGAACCTCATTGGCAACGAAAGCGCACGTGGAGGAGAGTTTGAAGCCTTTGGAGGCTCGAAGCCATTCCATACCGTCGTGCTTCCGTTTACCCGTCTGCAAGGAGGGCCGATGGACTATACTCCGGGCATATTCGTGACCCGCCTCAACACATGGAGCGATAATCCTTCGTGGGTGCGTTCCACACTTGCCGGCCAACTGGCACTCTATCTCACCATGTACAGCCCCCTGCAAATGGCTGCCGATTTGCCCGAACACTACGAGAAGTTCGATGATGCCTTCCAGTTTATTCGAGATGTGGCAGTAGACTGGGACGATTCTCGCTACTTAGAAGCTGAACCCGGACGATACATTACGGTAGCACGCAAGGCCAAGAATACGGAAAACTGGTTTGTAGGCGGCAAAAGCAACGAAAACGGACACAGTTCCGTAATACGCCTCGACTTCCTCGATAAGGGCAGGAAATACGAATGCACAGTATATGCCGATGCACCCAATGCTCATTACGAGACCAATCCACAGGCCTATGTCATTACCAAAAAGACCGTCAAACAAGGAGATACGCTGCGTCTGAAACAGGCTCCGGGCGGTGGATTTGCCGTTTCGCTGATAGCCCTGCCGTAAACCTCTGCCATCTCTCAGCACACAAGCAACGAAACATGCAGCCAGCTTCTGCCTTTCCAACGGCGGCAAGCGGCACCCATCGCCATACACATCAGCGTGGCATGAGACAAAAAACAGCACCATCGCAAGCAACCAACCCCATATCAATATGACACCCATCAGACAACTAATCGCATTCTTCTTTCTTTGCATTGCCCCATCGGCAGTAGCACAGGAATTCCGTTTCGACGAAGTAACATATACACCACAGGCCACCACCTTCAAGCTCTTTGCCCCTAAAAAGGCAAAAAAAGTAATGGTGAATATCGAGAATCCCGACGGAAAAGACACCAAGTCATACCCCATGAAATATGTTGCCGGAGGCTATTGGACAGCAACCGTCAAGAAAAACTTGAAGAATCACCTCTACACATTCAACGCCGGATGGGGCGAAACACCCGGAGTGTTTGCCAAGGCAGTAACCGTCAATGGGCAGAAAGGTGCAGTGGTAGACCTGAGAGAGACCGACCCCGAAGGTTGGGAGCATGACAGGAGACCGCCGCTGAACTCTCCTGCCGACCTCGTTATCTATGAGATGCACCACCGCGACTACTCCGTCGACTCCTCATCGGGCATGCTGCACAAAGGAAAATTCCTTGCCCTGACCGAAGAAAAAGCCATCGCCCACTTGCAAGAACTGGGCATCAACGCCGTGCACATCCTGCCTTCATTCGACTATGCATCGGTGGATGAGACCCGACTCGACACACCTCAATACAACTGGGGCTACGATCCGCTCAACTACAACGTACCCGAAGGCTCGTATTCCACCAATCCCTACGACCCGAAAGTGCGCATCCGAGAGTTCAAACAGATGGTACAGGCTCTTCACAAGGCCGGAATCCGTGTAATACTCGACGTGGTTTACAACCACACCTACAGTCTTGACGGCAGCAATTTCCAGAAGACTTACCCCGACTATTACTACCGCAAGCGTGCCGACGGTAGCTATTCCGACGGTTCGGCGTGCGGCAACGAAACTGCCAGCGAACAGCCCCTCATGCGCCGTTTCATGATAGAGAGCATGAAATACTGGGTCAACGAGTATCACATCGACGGTTTCCGTGTAGACCTGATGGGCATGCACGACATCGAGACCATGAACCAAATACGAGAGGAACTGAAACGCATCGACCCCTCGATATTCATCTACGGAGAGGGATGGAGTGCCTCTGCGTGTGCCTATCCGGCAGAAAAACTGGCCATGAAAGCCAACACCGCACGGCTGAACGGCATCGCAGCATTTAGCGACGAACTGCGCGACGCCCTGAGAGGACCGTTCAACGACAACCACAAGGGTGCTTTTCTTGCCGGCATTGCGGGAGAGGAAGAGAGCATCAAGGCGGGCATTGCGGGCATGACAGACCATCCGCAAGTGGATTATTCGAGAGTAAACTACACGAAAAAGGCGTGGGCCGGCGAGCCGACACAGATGATTTCTTACGTCAGTTGTCATGATGACATGTGTCTGGTTGACCGCATCCGCACCACCATACCCGACATTTCAGACGACGAACTTATACGACTCAGCCTGCTGGCACAGACTGCCGTATTTACATCTCAGGGCATTCCGTTCATGCTTTCGGGAGAAGAGATGTTGCGAAACAAGAAGTTTGTACACAACAGTTTCAAATCTCCCGACAGTATCAATGCACTCGACTGGACACATTTGCAGCGTTATCCGCAGGTGTTCGACTACTACAAGGGGCTTATTGCCCTGCGGAAAAGTCAGCCGGCATTCCGCCTCCGCACGGCCGAAGCAGTGCGCCGAAACCTTACTTTCTTGCCGACACAACCCTGCGTGGTGGGCTACCGCCTGAAAAACAGTGCCGACCTTACAGACGAAAAGGAGCTGCGCTGGGATGAGTTTATCGTCATCCTGAACGCCAATAAGAAAAGCATAACGGTCAGCATACCCAAAGGTTCCTACACCGTCATCGGCCGTAACGGTCGCATCAGCTGCGAAAACACAGAGCAGACAGAGGGCGGCGACATCACCGTTGACCGTCAGTCGGCATTGATACTCGGCAGAATATCCACCCAGCCGCACGCAAACGGAACGCAAACGAAGTTCATTGGCGGCTGCACGACCATGTAACAAACCGTCTTGGCAGACTCAAACTGCGATGAAAAGACGACTATCCATGACAAGAAATATACCTTGCGAAACAACCCCTGACGCATAACAGGAGGCAAACGCATCAATCAACCAAACCAACAAGAAAAAAGATGAAGACGATTAGACTCATGATTCTGACCATGCTTGCCGCTCTTTCAGTGCAGGCACAGGTAAAAATAGACCGAATAGAACCCACCGACTGGTATGCCGGCATGAAAAACCCGACACTCCAACTCATGGTGTACGGCAAGGGAATAGGCACGGCCGACATGACAACCAATTACCCCGGCGCAAGGATAGACAGCATCGTGCGACTCGATTCGCCCGACTATCTGCTCGTGTATTTATATCTGAAAGAGGCACGACCGGGCACGATGACTCTCTCGTTTGTGAACAACGGCAAGGAGCGTCACGTGAAATACCAACTCAAAGAACGGGAGATGAGCGGCGAAAAGCGTATCGGATTTTCCAACGCTGACGTACTCTATATGCTCATGCCCGACCGTTTTGCCAACGGAAACACGAAGAACGACCAGCTCAAAGGGATGCAACCCTACCGCACAGACCGCTCAAAGCCCTCGCTAAGACACGGTGGCGACATCGAAGGCATACGCCAACACCTCGATTATCTTACACAACTGGGCGTCACGGCCTTATGGTTTACGCCCGTACTGGAGAACAACTCGCCCGACCGCAACGGCTTCTCGACCTATCACGGCTATGCCACGACCAACTACTACAGGGTAGACCCACGCTTCGGAACTAACGACGAATACCGCAACCTCATCAAAGAAGCACACGACAAAGGGCTGAAAGTGGTGATGGACATGATATTCAATCACTGCGGGTTTGAACATCCGTGGGTGAGCAACATGCCGAGCAAAGACTGGTTTAACCAGCCCGACTACCGTAACAACTATCTGCAAACCTCCTATAAGCTGACTCCCGTGCTCGATCCATACGCCTCCGAGGTAGACATGCGTGAAACCGTAGACGGCTGGTTTGTACCAACAATGCCCGACTTGAACCAGAAAAACCCGCACGTAATAACCTATCTCATCCAAAACAGCATATGGTGGATTGAAACAGCAGGCATAGACGGCATACGGATGGATACCTATCCTTACGCCGACAGGCACGCCATGGCGCAGTGGATGGCACAACTCAACGACGAATATCCCAACTTCAACACCGTGGGCGAAACATGGGTAACCGAAGCTCCATACACAGCCGCATGGCAGGGAAGCACGGCTCACGATGCAACAGGTAGTCAGAAGAAGAAAGACGACTCACACCTGAAGACTGTAATGGACTTTGCTTTCTTCGATCGAATCAACACGGCCAAGAAAGAAGAGACCGACAATTGGTGGAACGGACTTAACCGGATATACAACGGATTGGTATATGACTATCTCTACGAACGCCCTGCCGATGTCATGGCCTTTATTGAAAACCATGATACCGACCGCTTTCTCGGCAACGGCTGCGACACGCTTGCCCTCAAACAGGCACTCGCTCTGTTGCTTACCATGAACCGCACACCCCAACTTTATTACGGAACGGAAGTGCTCATGAACGGCACCAAAGAAGTGACCGACGGCAATGTGCGCAAGGATTTCATAGGAGGCTTTCCCCAAGACAGGCGCAATGCCTTTACCAAAGAGGGACGCACAGCCGAAGAGAACGCCATGTTCGACTGGCTCTCGCGCCTGCTTCACTGGCGAAAAGGCAACACCGTGATTACACAAGGACGCCAGACGCAGTTCATTCCTTATCAAGGTATCTATGTATTGGCACGCCGACATGAGGGAAAAACCGTGCTGACCATTCTCAACGGCACAAACAGGCGAGCCGAAATGGCAGTGGCACGCTATCAGGAGGTCATAGGGCAGACCAAGACAGCCACTGACATCATGAGCGGAAAAGCCGTAAAGCTCGACCAAAACATCACACTCTCGCCTCGCCAGACACTCATCTTGGAGTTCTGACGACCATCATCGGGAGAAAAACTATTTTTCGGAATCTTGACTTTTAGCTCAAATCGGTTATTAGACCGTCCATGTTACATTCCTCGCTGATGATGTTGCTTCCCGACTGCGTTCGTTCATTTGACAACATCTAATAGCCGATTGGGATTGAAGGGACATGAAAAAGGAAAGAGACCACTCCGTTACCGGGAAGCGGTCTCTTTCTCTTTTCAAAATGATTGTGTACAAAATAGGTAATCAATTCGCTGTTTTCCTGAAATATCTTTTACCTCCAGTCCTGCTACTCTTGTGTTGATTCGCAAGCAGTTTTCTTTACTCCTTTCTGTTCTTGTGCCCGAAGTGCCTGTTTATCTTTGGCCTCCGAATGTTCCGCTGTTTCCGGAACGGCTACTTGGAGCGTTGCTTCCGAATGAGCGACTTCCACCTGATGATTTGCTCTCAAACGATCTGCTGCTGCCTGATGGGCTATTTCCGAATGAGCGGCTTCCACCCGATGACCTGCTCTCGAACGATCTGCTGCTGCCCGATGGGCTGTTTCCGAAGGAGCGGCTTCCACCCGATGGCCTGCTCTCGAACGATCTGCTGCTGCCCGATGAGCTGTTTCCGAATGAACGGCTTCCACCCGATGGTGTAGAATATCTCATATCTCTGTCGCGGTTGGGTGTTGAAAACCATCTGTTTGAGTTGTCGTTAGAGCGTGAACCACCAAATCCACGGTTGTTTTCGCTTCGTGTCACGGTGCTTCGTGTTGAACTCTCACGGCTTCTCTCGTTGAAATGACTACGCCCAAACCCTCGGTTTCCGTTATTTTGCGAACTTCTGTCGAAACTTCTCGAAGAGCCGAAGCCTCTGTCATTTCTCTTTTCGTAATTCCAGTTATTTCTCTTTTCGTAGTCCCGGTTGTTACTCCGTCCGAAGCCACGATTGCTGTTACGGTCAAATCCGTTGCGGTAATCTCCCTTGTGGAAGCCGTCTCTCATACCATAATAGTTCTTTACCACCACGTGCGGTCGGCTATAGTTTCTGCGATACCAGCTGCTTCCGCCGTTGGTTCTCCAGCTATGTCCACCGCTATATACGGCATAGAAGTGAGGCTGTCCGTAGTAGAAATAGTCCCTGTGTGGGTATCGTGCATAGATTCGGAACCGCCAATAACCCGAATCCCAATAAAGAGGACGGTAGAAATATGCGGCTTCGCAGTATGCTTGATATTGCCAATCGTACAGTATATAGCTTAAGTCAAGGTTGCGTTGACGCCAATAGATGCCGAACACATCCCTTCTGTCGTCTACGCCTAACAGATAGTCGAGATTGATTTCATAAGCAGCCTCATATTGTTCTTCTGTCAAATTCAACTCATAGGCCATTTTATCGGTCAGAAACAGAGCTTGTCTTCTTGCTCGTTCGTAACTCATTGCGTTTGCCGACAATGTGATTGTCAACAGTGCTGTCAGTGCAAATATAAACTTTTTCATGGTCGTATGCGTTTATTATTAATAATGTTTACGCTGCAAAGAAACGAAGAATAAACTGCATACAAAAAGGTTTTTCCCTAAACCGGACGGGAAAATCCCTAAACTGTCATTAGCCTTTGATGAGCGAGTTGGGATGGGAAAAACAGTGATGGCATTGCTGCCGTGTCCAGCCTATTGCTGTCTTGTCGAGGTGGACGATGTTTCTGTGTTTTCATTTCCGACCGAAGTCTGCCGGAATGTCTCCATACTTTCTGGTGTCCCATTGCAAAATGGGAGTTTGGACGGCGTGTGTGCGCAGCCAATTTTCTGCACGGGCAATCACTTCGTAAAGTTCTCTTGTCTGCTCATTGCGCTCCAATTGGGTCTTGCAATGTTTTTTTTTCACCCATGTGATAGCAGTGTAGCTGTCGCTGTAGATGGTCTTGTGCACTCCTTTCTGTTCCATCAGAGCCAGCGCATGTACGATAGCGAGAAACTCTCCGATGTTGTTGGTGCCGTAAACAGGGCCAAAATGGAAGATACGCTCACCTGTTTGCAGGTCTATTCCCTGATATTCCATAGGGCCGGGATTACCCGAACAGGCCGCATCTACAGCCCATGCTGCCGAGAAATCCTTGCCTATGGCAGCATGGGGAGGGTTGGTTCGACCGTCAGACGAAGATGAAGAGGTCGTCGATGGTTGTGTATGTGACGGGGGAGAGGCTGTATGTTGTTTGTCTGTCATAAAGGATACGGATTGAAAAGAACGGATGAATGGCGAGTAAACATGCAGCAAGTGCAATAGCCCATATATTCGAAGACCGTATGCCTATATATGAGGAACACGGTCGTTCCATCCGTCGTCTGCCCTGGGCACGCACGCATTGAGCTATGCTGCCACATGGGTGACGGGAAGAAACGCTACATTCTTTCGGGTACTTCTATGCCGAGCAGCTGCATGCCACTCTTGATGACCTTGGCAATGTTTTGTGCCAGCATCAGGCGCATTTGTTTTCTGTTTTCGTTTTCTTCCTTGAGAATGCTGCATTCGTGGTAGAACTGGTTGAACTCCTTGGTCAGTTCGTAGCAGTAGTTGGCTATGCCACTGGGTGAATAGTCCTTTCCGGCTTGTTCTACGGCAGCTCCGTATTCGCTCATTTTCTGTATCAGGCCTATCTCTTTCTCGTTCAGTTCGATATTTTTCGCCATTGTCGTGAGGTCAACTGTGTTGCCATTGCTCTCAGCCTTGCGCAGGATAGAGCGGATGCGGGCATGTGTGTATTGGATGAACGGGCCCGTATTGCCGTTGAAGTCGATGCTTTCTTCGGGATTGAAGAGCATGTTCTTGCGGGCGTCTACTTTCAAGATGAAGTATTTGAGAGCACCCAATCCTACGATGCGGGCTATCTCCTGCTTCTCTTCTTCCGTCATGTCGTCGAACTTTCCTGCTTCGTCACTCGTCTGTCGTGCTTCTTTAATCATGCCTTCGATGAGGTCGTCGGCATCGACAACTGTCCCTTCGCGGCTCTTCATCTTGCCGTTGGGCAGTTCAACCATGCCATAAGAGAAGTGAACCAGCTCTTTTCCCCACTTGAAACCTAAGCGGTCGAGAAGGATGGAAAGAACTTGGAAATGGTAATTCTGCTCATTTCCCACCACATAAATCATCTTGTCGATGGGAAAATCCTGAAATCTCATATCGGCCGTACCGATGTCTTGTGTCATGTAAACGCTTGTTCCGTCGGCACGCAGCAATAGCTTGTGGTCTAAGCCTTCATTGGTGAGGTCTGCCCAGACGCTGTTGTCGTCTTTACGGTAGAACAATCCCTTGGCAAGACCTTGCTCTACGGTCTGTTTTCCTTTCAAATAGGTGTCTGATTCGTAGTATATTTTGTCGAAACTTACGCCCAAAGCCTTGTAAGTTTCATCAAAACCGGCATATACCCAGTCGTTCATCATCTTCCAGAGACGGCGCACTTCGGGATCGTTGTTTTCCCATTTGACGAGCATCTCGTGAGCTTCTTTTATCAATGGAGCTTCCTCTTTGGCACGTTTTTCGGCCTCTTCTCCGTCTACGCCTTCGCTTACCAGTCGGTTTTTGAGGGCAGCAACCTCCTCACGATAATGCTTGTCGAAAGCCACGTAGTAGTCGCCGATGAGATGGTCGCCCTTCTTTCCGCTCGACTCTGGTGTCTCCCCATTGCCCCATTTCTGCCATGCGAGCATGGATTTGCATATATGTATGCCTCTGTCGTTGACAATATTGGTCTTCACCACACGATTTCCGTTCGCCGCCATGATATTGGAAAGGGCACATCCGAGCAGGTTGTTGCGCACGTGTCCTAAATGAAGGGGCTTGTTGGTATTGGGAGATGAGTATTCAATCATGACAAGAGGCGAGTCGCTTGTAGCCTGCCGCGTTCCAAAGGTTGCATCGGCATTGATGTCGTTGAGCAGTGAGAGCCATGCCCCGGAAGCTATGGAGAGATTGAGAAAACCACCTACCACATTGAATTTCTCTATGATGCGACCACTTTCCAGTAGCCGGTTGCCAATCTCCTGTGCCGTTTCCTCTGGCTTTTTCTTGGATATTTTGAGAAAAGGAAACACCACCAGCGTGAAATGGCCTTCATATTCGCGTCGGGTTTTCTGCACTTGTGCCATCTTGGCCGGCACTTCTTGACCATAGAGTTCTTTTACGGCAGTCTGCACCAAGCCGCATATCTGACTTTCAATGTTCATCTTCAGCAATGGGTTTATTGTTTTGTTCAGGCTGCAAAGTTACGTTTTTTCAGTGATAAAAGGTTGCAACAGCCTATATTTTTGCGTGACACACAGTTGAATCCCAACGGAATCACACGGAAAACCGGCAGCATGGAGAGTGCCATTGCTGCCGGTTTGTATGTCAGGAGCTTCATTGCCCCTATGCAAAAAAGATTAACGCACCAACTTGGTAACGAAAGTCTTTCCGTCTATTGTCACCTTCACGATATACATGCCTTTTGTCAATGAGGCATTTGCGTTGATGCGCTTGCCGTTGATGTCATACACTGCGATGTCGGTGTAATTGCCGTTTACGGTGAGTTTTCCGTCAACGATGGCAATAGCCGGCTGTGTTGTCGCAACCGTCGGTTCAATAGCTGTGTTGATTTGACCTTGCGGAACGGGGAAGCCGTTGTTTACACCATCCTTGAAAATCCAAGTGGATTGCCAGCGGTTCAGCTTTTTAAGGAAGTCATCAGACTTCATTTCCTGAATGGTGAGTGAAATCACTGCGTATTCAGGGTCAATTTCGCTGTCATACGTGATGCCGTTGATTTCCTGAGAATAGTAGTTGTTGTTGAGGCTGTAGTTGCCCGGCTCCCAGAAAACGGTCGCATCGAATATCGGATGGAGTGACTGAGCAAGAGTGCTAAGTTTACCCACGTTGTAGCAGTTGTTGATATAAATCATTCCTTCTACATCAATAGTTTCTGCACTTCCCAATATACCTGCACCGCGAGTATTGGCTACTCCCTGTTCGTTGAGCATATTGATGTCTCCTGCGTTGTAGCAGTCGTTGATGTAAATGGTATTCTTGGTGGCAGCAATAATTCCCCCCACGTGAGAGTTCCTGTCGGTAATAGCACCATAGTTTCCGCAACGTTCGATGAGGAATCCGGGTTGATCGGCATATGCAATGACACCCGCAGTCATACCCCAGCTTCCTGTTACGGTTGCGGCATTGGTACAATCAGACACCCTTGCACCGTCGTCTTGCAATACACCACCGCAAATTCCGGCAGCATAATAGCGTTCGTTAGAGACTTCTACATCTGCCGTGGTATGGCAATTTTCAATGGTAGACGAGCCTAAAGCTACACCAACGATTGCAGCCACACCTGCCTGAGCGTAGAAATTACTCTTAGATACGGTAAGGTTTTTGATGGTTGCTCCGCTGACGATACCGAAAAGACCGCAGAAAGTGTTGTCGGGACGGCTGATTCTAAGGTCAGAGATGGTATATCCACTGCCGTCGAAGATACCGGAGAATGGACGAATGAAGTTGGTTTCTTCAGGAGAACGGCCGAAATTGTTACCGATACTGCGGAAAGAAGATACGTCCCTCATGCTGATGTTGTTGGTCATCTTGAAGTATTTGCCCTTGAAGTTGTTGATTTTCTTTTCTACTTCGTCAGACAATTCGAGCAAGTCTACGTCGCTTGAAATGAGGTACGGGTTGGCTTCTGTTCCCTCGCCACCGCTGAACAACTGGTTTTCATCTGCCTTTTTGCCTACGGCTGTAAGATTGACATTGGTTGTCAGGTTTCCATAAACAATGCTGAGGAAAGCTGAATGTGTGCCACGGCGAGAGGCTCTGCAAGTTACGGCAATTGTTTCCGTTCCTGCGTTTTCGCCTGCGTTACGTGTAAAGGTGAAAGCACCTTCGTCTTGTCCTTTGACGGTAATTTGCGGAGTGCCGTCGCTACCGGTGTAAGAGACGGTGAAAGTCTTTTCCAATGTCGTACCCAACACCAGTTCGCCGAAGTTCAGTTCGCTTGTAGAAGCGGTAAGACTCACGGTAGGACCGGCCGAGATATCTGTAATCGTCATGTTGTCGATGTTAGCAATATAACTGTAAGAAGATGCCTTTCCGAACTCAAACTCGGTATAATCGGCCCTGACGATACGTACACGTGCAAAGCGTTGGTTGATGGTGCGTGAAATTTCCACCGCTGTTTCACCTGCTTTGAAGGCTTCGCCCACGGTTGTCCAGCTCTCTCCGTTGGTAGACCACTGCACTATCCATTCCACCTGATGGTCTTTCCAGTCTGAGTTGGCACCAATCATGAATTTGAAAGTACCGATGTCTCTTGGTGAGGTAAGGGTGAAGTTGGTCATCTCTTTGGCAGAGTTTATCGTTCCATAGATACGCATGGAGCCTTGTCCTTCGGCATAGTCTCCGGCGTCGTCAACCTTGCTTCTCACTCCATACATGTGCCAGTCCAGTCCGTTGAGGGTGGCATCAATGGCTTTTTTAGGGCCTTCTCCCTTGATGGCCGATGCAAAGTTCTCGAAGTCGTAGCTCCATTCCTCGGCCATGACCGATTGTGCGGAACAGAAGAACGCAACTAAAATAAGTAAGATGTTGATTCTTTTCATAATGTAATAGTTTATATTTATTAGAAATGTTTGCGTGTGATGAGTGATGATTTACGGCATCATCTTCACCGGGAGGCAGTTCCCAGCCCTGATGATAACGGGCATCGGTTTTGCCATTTCAAAGCGGTTGACCCCTGCCTTGAGTGTAGATTTGGCCAGACATTGTCCGTTCAGCGAGTAGATAGAGATGCTTTGGCCTTCTTGTCCGTTGGCAGTTACCTCGATGGTGTTGCCGTTGTACTTCACGTCCATGGTCGGATAGTCTGCCTTTTGGTCACTGATTCCCAGCGGAGTGTCGGGACTGAATTGCAGCATACAGTACATGAAATATTGTCCTTGTACAATCATCAGGCCGCAGCTGGCCTGTGTTTTG
The DNA here is from genome assembly GCA_034183335.1 of Prevotella sp. GTDB lineage: Bacteria > Bacteroidota > Bacteroidia > Bacteroidales > Bacteroidaceae > Prevotella. The sequence continues at coordinate 90,657 of JAXFLJ010000002.1, read as the reverse complement.
GTTGCAGCGTTGTACATCACGAACCATTTTTGTTCATCATAACCGAGATATTCAAAGCCGTTTTCCTGAAGATACTTGCTGACCATCGACTTCTCTGGGTCATTGATGCGATAGAAGTTGCTAACGATGAAGTCGGAAGAGAACAGCTGGTTATTTTCATTATAGAATGTATAGTACAGCGGGAACTCATACTGACCGGTGTAAAAAACCTCAAATGCGGCCATTTCTTCCGGTGTAATGGTCGGATTCATTTGTGCGTAGGTCTCGGTGAAGCTGGAATATCCAAGCTCATTGGTCATCTTTTCGATGACATCGGCTCTTTTCTTGCCCCATTCTGTTATCAAAGGGAGCGGCGAAACTTCCACCTCGTCTTTGATAACTACGTCGAAAGGCACTTCTTCCAACATGTTGTTGTAGTCGGGATAGTCTTTGAATGAAGGGTGCTCTTGGTAAATTTGGAGAGCCATTTTGCCTTCTCCGGCTTTCTTTCCTCTAAACCAAGCACCTCCTGATTCCAATAACTCGGGCGTTTTGCTCACGAACTCCACGGCAATTCGCTTGTTGTTGGCAAGGTAGTCGCGCACCTTCTGAGAGTATTCCTTGATGAACATGTGGTATTGTGAGCTTGTGCGAACCTCCACTTTGTCGGAAATCAGCGTGCTCAGATCAGATGACTGTGCATTGCTCGATGAGGGCATGAGCAACATGGATGCAATAAATGCAAAGAGTAATTTTTTCTTCATAGTTGATTATCAATTGTTATTTGTGTGTATATAAGTTATTGCGAGTAATTGTTTAGTCCCTATCAATCATGAAAAATCATACTGATTTCGTTTGAATATCGGGCAAATGAGTTGTCGTTTTGTCGAAAACGCAGCAGGCTACGCCGAGGAAATACGGCAAACAAGATGCCGACAAACATATGAAAACAGTAGGGAAACAACATCATAAGTCGGAAACGGAAACCTAAACGGCCTAATGACTGCTTGGGGTTTAACGCTCGGACACATCCGGATAATGCCATCAGAAGATGCCATTTCTTGGAAAGTTGGATGTCGGTCAAGAATCTCATGACATGCACAGTGTGATAGTTTACCGTTTCTTTTCGACTCTGTTTCAAACAGGCCGTCCTTTGGAAACATAGACATTCACAACGATTTGTTTTGATGCTAAGTACGACTTAAAGTTTGTTTTGCACCTCATTTCCAGTTTGATGCTCCTTTCTAAAACTATTTGCAAAAATAACAAAAAGAATAATAGTATGCAAAATATTTAAGAAAAAATTTCGTATTAACGACAAAACATGTTTAAGCATGGCTTTGTCTGTTTTCTTGTTCATTTGCTTTAGATGGTGAAAAACTGGTCGATGAGTAACCGATAGAATTTTACTTGAGTTTTCTTGATGTCGTTGTGGCGGAACGGAGGCACGGCAGTTGATGGTCGGAGTTTCGCAACCGGGCAATATCCATGCGGCAGCCTTGGATGCATCGGCCGTGTTTTTGACGAGCGATAGCAGTGGGTTTCCTCGCTGTTCGGGTTGCCGTATGTCGTCCGGCAGGCAATCCCTATAATCTTGTTTATCAGTTATTATCGAGGTTTTTCAAAGAATTTCTTCCTTAAATCCACCCGAGTTCCCCCATGTTTTCTTCCTGATATTTGTCGAACTTTCTTTTGTTTCTTGTCCTATGGTCATGTTAGACTCCTTGAATCTATACCTTATTATAATATAATAAACCTGCGGAAATTCACGGCCTGTTTTATCCGCATCGTTTTGCAGGTCTTCACAGGTTCATGAAGAGATGTCGGAAATGAAAATATTCATGGTATGGAAAGGGAACGACTGTGCGGCAATTGTTGTGGAAGATGTTTTCTTTTAACAATAAGTTGTGATAGCTCTACGAAAGAACGTAAAAGAATGTGGTAATTTATTTGCAGATATCGGTGCAATGTTGTATATTTGCGAGCGGCTGACTTGTGAGGCGACACATATTCAGACATTCTATATAAGATGCTCTCCCGTTGCGGAGAACAATATTATTTTTTATCACCTTAAAACATCAACTATTATGAGAAAGAAAAAACTACTGTTTTTCTTGTTCGTCCTGATGCAACTGTTTTGGACGAGCGGTGTACAAGCAACCGGTAAAATCACGATGACGACTGACCGACAACCGGGGCAGTCTATTGAGATGCACTTGAAAGCGAGGGGAGAGATTGTCATCGAAGGGGTCAACGAGTCGGGCAAACAGGGCTATGGAACATACACCCTTACGTCGAGCGACATTGTCATACATGGAGACATCACCTTCTTTGCATGCAATGACAACGAGCTGACGGTACTCGATATTTCGCAATGCACCACCATCGACACCTTGCAGGTTGTCTTCAACAATCTCAAGACTCTTGACTTGAGCGCCAACAAAAACCTCAGAAAGGTGTTTTGCTATGAAAACCAACTCGAAGAACTTACGCTCGGCGAACTGCCGGAGGTGCAAGAGCTTCTCTGCCATACCAACCGATTGAAAAGCATAAACCTCACCGGGCTAAAGAAACTGCGCAAATGCTGGATTTCAGAGAACCAAATTGAAAGCGTAGACCTTTCTTCAAACCAGTCTCTTGAAGAATTTTACTGCGATTATACGCCTGTCAGCAGTCTGAATTTGTCAAACAACAAGACTCTGAAAAGGCTGAATTGCAGTATGACGAAAATGAGCAGTGTCAATGTAAAAGACTGTCCTGACCTGGAGATTCTCTATTGTTCGGGGCTGAACATAGACAAGGTAGACCTCTCAAACAACAAAAAGCTGAAAGAGTATGCCTTCTATTCCAACAACTTCACAGAGGCCGATTTCTCCGGTTTGCCCGATATTTGCTATATCGAATGCTACAGCAACAGCATTGATGAGGGCAACATGAACAAGCTCGTTTCTTCCCTGCCGACCCGTCAGGCGAAAGACAATGCACGCCTGGTGGTCATCAACACACAGGCGTCGAAGGAAAACAACGTATGCTCCAAGTCTGCCGTGACCGTGGCCAAAGACAAAGGCTGGAAAGTACAAGACTATGCCAACGGAGCCTTCGTACCCTATGAGGGCAGCGAGGGCGGTGGAGGAAGTCCAGAAGAACATTATGTCAAACTGACAACCAACAAGCCGGCAGGTACAGAACTAACCTTTTATGCCAGTGCGCTGAATCCCATCTCTGTTGAGGGTGCTGAAGTGTTGGAGGCGGCAGGAACCAAGCTTCGCCTGAAAGTGCAGCAACCTGAGATTACCGTTAAGGGAGACTTGATGACCTTTGCAGCCCAGAAGTCCGGCATTACATCAGCCGAATTGAAGAGCGAGTTGCTCTTGTCTCTCTGGCTGGACGAGAATGAGCTGGAAAGCATCAACCTGAACGGAAACACAACCCTGCTGATACTCAATGTAGAAAAGAACAAGTTGAAGACCCTCGATGTTAGTTCGCTGGTCAATATGGAGAAGTTTGCCTGCGCCCAAAACCAGCTTGAGACGCTTGATTTGAGCGGTTGCAGCTCGCTGAAATACATCTCCTGCGAGAACAACAGGCTCGAATCGCTCGATTTCTCAAAGACACCGCTCATCGGCTCCATAGCCTGCTTCGGAAATAAAATCAGTTCCGTCAAGGCAAGGGCATTCTTTGAAAGTCTTCCTGAATGCCAGACACCCGTGTATGACGAAACGCAAGGAGGCATCCTCTTCGTCAACTCACACGACTCAAGCGAGGGCAATTCGGCTTTCATGACAGATGTAGATATTGCCAAAAACAAGAAATTTGCCGTTATAGATTATATTGGCGGAACGGCCGGCATACATGGAAAGCCATACGAAGGCATCGGGGAGCAAGAAGAAATCAAACTCTATGTGGGCGGCGTGCAGGTAACAGCCGGAAATGCCGGGGATGTGCTCGACGACGGCGGAACGGTGACTTACGATATGGCCAGCAAGACCCTGACGCTCAACAATGCACGGTTTACTGCGCCGGAGGGCAGCGGAGGTATTGCCAACAGCAGTGTGGATGACCTGACAATACGCCTTGTCGGAGACAACAGTGTGACATCTCAAGGCTCTTATACCGGAATGGGGCTGAGCCGTCGCACGAAGATTACCGGCGAAGGAAAGCTGACCATCAATGGCGGCAGTGGCGGAATTTATGTTAACAAGACCCAGCTTACCGTCGAAAATTGCACTGTCGAAGTCAACGGAAAGGTCGGAATAGTGGGTTACGACGGAAAATCCGGAGAAGAGCTCATCGTCGACAATGCTACGCTCAAAGTCACCGGAGAAAAAGGTGCGGCATTCTTCTTGGGCAACATCGAGACCAAGAGAAGCATGTTTGACCCACAGTATGGCGTCCGTTTTGAAAAGGCTGCCAAGGCGGTGGTCAATGCCAACGGCGACCTCTATATGGGAACGTTTGCCATTATACCCGATCCGACGGGCGTTTCTTCGGCCAATGTCGATGCCGAAGAGGTTGTTACGGTAGTTTATGATGTACAGGGACGCAGCTTCAACGAATTGCAGCGTGGTCTGAATATCGTAAAGATGAGCAACGGCAAGACCAAAAAAGTCATGTTGAAGTAATTCGGATGCTGTGTGCCGAAACTTTTTTCCGGCAGCATACCGACCCGATACGGCATAGCCCCGAAAGTATTTTCGCTTTCGGGGCTTGCTCTTTTGTGAACTATTTGCTCGTCCACTCTTGTCGGAGTCGGTGCAAATTATCCCCAACCGAGCATTAAACCCAATTCGGTCATTAGAGACCGTACTGATTTTGTTCGTATGCCGAGCAGCTTGTCTGCCGCTTGTGTCAAAGGCGTAGCGGGCTACGCCGAGGAAGAACGGCAGAGAAGATGACGGCAATCGACCGAAATCAGTCGGTAAACAAGCTCATCAGCAAGGAATGTGGCATGGGCGGTCTCATGACCGATTTGGGAAAAAGAGCGCAGCTTTTTGGACAAACGATGCCACGTAAACCCAATTCGGCCATCAGAAATCGCGCTGATTTTGTTCGGATGTCAAGCAGACAGGCGGCTGGTTTTGTCGAAAGCGTAGTCCGCTACGCTGAAGAAAAACCGGCGGAGAAGATGCCGACAGGCAGACGAAAGCAGTCGGGAAGCAACACCATCAGCGAAGAATGAAACATGAGCAGTCTAATGACCAATTGGTCATAAACCGCCCTTTTGCGTGCAAGTCCTCGCCACCCGCCATCGTACCAGTGTTTGGTACTGTGTGTACCAACGACTGGTACGAGCCGTACCAAGCATTGGTACACGCCCTACCAAACGTTGGTAGTATTCCGGTCATTGCACGGCTCCATCCTGCAAAAGACTTATATGTCGTTTATCGGTTTAGTTTTCTTGTACTACCAATTATCTATAGGAACTGCAAACGCCCGTAGGTGGGGTTGCCATTGCCTTGCAACTTCACTCCGTTGGAACTGTATTCTCGCCGCGTTTTGTTGTTAAAAAACAATAAAGACAAACTCTTTTTATAATTTTAATTGTTATTATACCGTTAAAGTGTTATATTTGCAGATGACGGTAGTTGGTTATCTCAATTGCCTTTCGGCTTTTGTTAAACGCACCGTGTTTGCGATTTTATGGATTATGTGAGAATTTGTATGGATTATCTGTAATGTATGAAGCAATGTGACAGCATATAATACAAGAAGAACGTTAATATTTTTTGATTTATTTATTTAACAAATGGGAGAGAATTTATGGTAAAGAAACTTGCAATGATTGCTGCAGGCCTCCTGCTAAGTATGGGATTGGCCTATGCGCAGACGAAAGTCAGCGGTACCGTAGTGTCTCAAGAAGACGGCGAACCTATCATCGGTGCGTCCGTCATCGTTATTGGTACCAATGTCGGAGCGGCTACCGACCTTGACGGTCGGTTTGAGTTCACGTGTCCGGAAGGAAAGACAAGACTTCGGATTACGTATGTGGGCATGGATCCCATTGAAGTGACCGGACGCCTCAATATGCGTATTGAGATGAAACCGGACGCCAAGATGATTGACGAAGTGATGGTTGTGGCCTATGGTACATCCAAGAAAACATCATTCACGGGTTCGGCCGAGAGTGTGAGCGGCGAGAAACTTGAACTGAGACCTCTTACCAGTGCAACCAAAGGACTGGAAGGTGAGGCTTCGGGTATTCTCGTGACATCAGGTTCAGGACAGCCGGGTTCTTCGCCGGCCATCCGTATTCGTGGTTTCGGTTCTATCAATGCGTCTTCTGCCCCATTATATGTAGTGGACGGAATACCCTATGACGGCGCAATTACTTCTATCAACCCGGCAGACATCGAGTCGATGACACTGTTGAAAGATGCTTCTTCTGCTGCCTTGTATGGTAACCGTGCTGCCAATGGTGTGGTTATTATCACCACCAAGAAGGGTAAGCAGGGCAAGACCAACGTTACATGGCGTTCTACCGTGGGATGGTCGTCGAGAGCCTTGAAGAAGTACGACAACGTAAGTCAGAAAGACTTCGTACAACTCGTGTATGAAGGACTGAGAAACGGATATGTCTATGACAATAACCTGACTTGGGCTGAAGCAGAGGCCAAAGCAAGGGAAAATCTGAGCGAAACACTGGGCGGAGAACTTTACAACCCGTTCAAGAACTATACTTGGAGTAACATTATCGACCCGCTTACAGGTACTGTAAGGAGCGATGCAACTTCTGTATGGAATGAAAACTGGATGGATGCCGTAGAGAGGAAGAACGCTCTCAGACACGAGCATCAGCTCTCACTCAACGGCGGTACGGAAAAGAACACGTATATGCTGAGCCTCGGTTACATGAACGAAGACGGCACGCTGAAGACTACACGCTACCAACGCTACAACGCACGTTTGAACTTGGAGAGTCAGGTTACAGACTGGTTTAAGGCTGGATTGAACGTGTCTTTGGCACATTCTGTCTCCAATTTCTCTGACTATGAAGATACATCTACCTCCAATGTGTGGTACACGGCTCAGTTTGTCAACCCGCTCTTCCCCGTATATCTGAAAGATGCTGACGGCAACAGCGTATATAAGGACGGACAGATACAATACGACTGGGGCGAGAACGGCCGTATCGGCTCTTTGTCTGACTTCAACTCTCTGGGCAGCCTCTTGCTCGACAAGGCTGAAACCAAGCGCGACATTGCCGGTGCACGTGCATCGATGGTCTTTGGAGGAGATACCGATAAATTCGGTATTTTCAAGGGATTGAAGTTCTCGATGAACTTCGGTCTCGACTACGACAACGCCAGCTACTATTCATATATGAACAACAAGCATGGCAATCAGGCCAAAGCCGGAGGACGACTGGAGAAGAACGGCGGACGCACACAGAGTTACACATTCAACCAACTCTTGACATGGAACCGTTCATTCGGCGACCACACCCTCGAAGCATTGGTCGGACACGAGTACTACGACTATCTTTATAACTATATTGCAGCCGGCAAGACCAACCTCGTTGAGGGTATTCTCGAACTCCGTCCGGGAACAACCTCTGTGCTGACTGACTCTTATTCTAACAGATACCGCGTCGATTCATGGCTCAGCCGACTCAACTACAACTATGCAGACACCTATTACTTCTCTGCAAGTATGCGTAGCGACAAGTCTTCCCGATTCCATCTGGATTACAACAACGGTGTATTCTGGTCATTGGGAGCCAACTGGCGCGTAAGCAACGAGAATTTCATGAAAGGTCTGAAATGGCTCGACAACCTGTCGTACAAGATTAGCTACGGCGAACAGGGTAACGACAACATCCTCGACGCTGACGGATATTCTGTCTATTATCTGTGGCAGAGCCTTTACGACTTGTATTATGCAAATGCCAACAATGTTGGAGGACTCTTAACTACATTGGAGAACAAGAACATATCTTGGGAGAAAAACGGCAACTTCAATACAGGATTTGATGCCTCTCTGTTCAAACGCAGACTCAGAATCAACTTCGAGTATTACTTCAAGAAGACCAAAGACATGCTTCTCGAAGTGCCAATGGCTCTCTCAAGAGGATTCCAGTCATACAGTGCCAACTACGGCAACATGCAGAATTCAGGTATTGAATTCGACATCAGCGGTGTTCCCGTACAAACCAAAGATTTCCAGTGGACACTCAGCCTGATGGGGGCGACCGTGAAAAACAAGGTTACCAAGCTGACATCAACTACTCCGGAGATTATCTCGGGTAACTATATCACCCGTGAAGGAGCCGAACTCAATACATTCTACTTGCCCAAATCGGCCGGTGTAGACCCCATCAACGGAAAACAACTGTATTGGGCATACGAAAAAGATGCTGACGGCAACATCACGAAAGAATACATTACCGACAAGCAAAATCTGGCTACCAACAGCCGATACGAACTCGGAAGCCGTATTCCCGACATATATGGTAGCATCGGAACATCACTCTCTTACAAGGGATTTGACCTGAGCATCCTTACCACTTATTCTATCGGCGGTAAGATTTACGACGGCATTTATGCTGCATCGATGGGTCTTAACTACCTCAGTTCGACATGGAACAACCACATGTTGCGTCGTTGGCAGAAGCCGGGAGACATCACCGACGTGCCAGCCGTTACAATCGGACAGATGAACCTTGCGACAGACCGTTACCTGATTGATGCATCTTATTTTGCCATCAAGAATATCACGCTTTCATATACTTTGCCGCGTACCCTTGTCTCAAGGGCTCAACTCAGCAATGTGCGCGTGTTCTGCTCGTTCGACAACGTTGCGTTGTTCTCTCATCTTGATGGAATGGATCCGCAATACAACTTCTCGGGAAGCACCAACTATTCTTACTCGCCCAACAAGACGTTGCAGTTCGGACTCGAAGTAAACTTCTAACATGAAAGATAAAGAAAGGAATAAGTATATGAAGAAGATATTGAATATAGCAATTTGCGGGTTATTGGGAGCAATGGCTTTCACCTCCTGCAGCGAAGACAAACTCGATATCAGCCCCACAAGTTCTGTATCGGGAACGACCGTGATGGCTAATGCAACGGCAGCTCTTGTACCGCTAAACGGTATATACCGTTCGATGTACACGGCAGGCTGGTCAACGACGGGCAATACCCACCAGTGTTTCGGCATCTCTGCCTATAACCTGATGGCAGAAGTGATGGGAGACGACCTGATTATGGGTGCTTCCGGATCGGGGTGGTTCTGGTTTGATGCCCTCTATAATGTGAAGGCCCGTTATACAAGCGGTGCTTGGCGTCCATACGACCTATGGCACGCTTACTTTGCATGGGTGAGCAACGCCAATGCCATCATTGCCGCAGAGAACACCATGCAGGGCTTGCAGAGCGAAGTGAACTATGTGATAGGACAGGCATACGCCATCCGCGCCTACTCATACTTTATGCTGGCACAGACTTTTGCACGTACTTATGCAGGACATGAGAGCGAGCCTTGTGTACCCATCTATACCGAAGCGACACAGGCTGGTATGAGCGGCAATCCCCGTTCGACCGTGGCTCAAGTCTATGAGCGTATCAATACCGACATTGACAAGGCTATAGAACTGCTCAACGGAACGACCAGACAGCACAAGAGCCATATCGATTACTCCGTAGCACTTGGCTTGAAGGCGCGTATCGCCCTCGTACAGGAAAACTGGGAGGCGGCCAAGGAAGCTGCTCACGCTGCCATTACAGCCAGCAAGGCAGAAATCCTTGCAGTGAAAGAATTCATCGGCTTGAACGATGTAAGCAAGGCCAACGTAATGTGGGGTGCTGAAGTCATCACCGACCAGCGAGGACAGTATGCTTCGTTGTTTGCCCACATGGACACGGTTCTTACTTATGGCAAGACCGCTCCGAAGCTCATTTCAAGGTCATTGTACAACAAGATGTCTTCTACCGACACCCGTCTGGCATGGTGGAATCTGAACTCACCGCTTACGGATGTGGCTGTTCATCAGTGTAAGATGACTTTCAGTGACCCAACTACATGGCTGGGAGACTATATCTGGATGCGTGTAGAGGAAATGTACCTCATCGCTGCCGAAGCAGAATGCCGTCTGGGTGACGAAACTGCGGCAAAGACCGACCTCATGGCACTCATGTCAGTTCGAGACCCGAACTACTCTGTAGACAGCAAGACAGGAACTTCTCTTGGCACACTTACCAGTAGCTATACCGGTTCTCTGTTGGATGAAATCATCATTCAGCGTCGTCTTGAGTTGTGGGGCGAAGCCGGACGTATCTACGACATCCGTCGTCTGAGACAAGGTTTCCGCCGTTCGGCAAGCGACGGATGGCCTGATGCAGCTCTGCTGGAGACACGTCCGACCGACAATCCGGAAAGTTATATGTGGGTGATGACCATTCCGCAGGCAGAGTTTGACGGAAACAGCAGTCTCAACCAACAAACGGATCAAAACCCAGTAGGTGATTTATAAACTTTAAAACAGGTAGATTATGAAAGTCAGATTAAATAAGTTTCTCTTGGGGGCAGCCCTTTTGGCCGTAGGCATTCTTTCCTCATGCAATACAGACAATGAGGGAAGGCTCTATACCCCCACCAATTCTAACGTGACATTGGAGAATGCTGCGCCAGCAACGATTCAGTCTTATGAAACCAGCAAGGACATCGTTGTACGTGTGTTCCGCTCAACAACGGCGGGAGAGCAGACTGTAGCCTACTCGTTTACGCCTGACACGGACGGAATCTTTACCGACACCAATGGAGGACAGGCGACTTTTGCAGACGGCAGCGGCGTAGCCCTGATTACCATCAAGGCCGAAAATATGGAAAGAGGCTCAACCTATGGCTTCACCATCACGCTCGACGAGGCACTCAAGTCGACCATCGACACAGTGACCAACCATGCTAACTATACCACAACGGTAAGTGTTTTCTGCGACTACAACTGGGTTTCGGTTGACGGAAAAGGGTCTCTGGTCTCCGCAGCATTTGGTGAAACGTGGGAAGTGGATCTTATGAAAGCCGAAGGATATAATGTATATAAAGTGCTTTCTATGTATGCCGAAAATGTAGATGTAATATTTGAGATTGCAGACGACAATTCGGTAACGGTTGCTTCGCAATATGCATGGGATAGCAGCGACTACGGTAAGGTGTATGTTGTGGGAGATGTTAACGGCGACCAGTCTGGAGTTGCCGGCACATACAGTGCCGACAGCAAGACCGTTACCCTCTCGTTGAACCACTATGTGCCGGGAGTTGGCAGTTTCGGAACCTTTGTGGATGTGTTAACCTTGCCATAATGTTTTGGCAGTCACACTTATGATCAAAGGGGGCGCAGCATAACCGCCCCCTTTTTCTTTTGTCCTTTGCAGGAGATAAAATCAGAAAACAGACGGAGAAGCAATACCGTCAGACGGAAAAGGAATGTACGCCTGTTCCGCATTGGAAAACGCTGACATGGTATGATAAAACTCTTTACCCCAAATTGGCCATTAGAGACCGTTCTGCTTTTGTTTGGATGTCGAGCAGATTTTCTGCCGTTTTGCTGAAGGCGTAGCGGGCTACGCCGAGGAAGAACGGCAGAAAATCTGCCGTCACTCGGACGAAAGCAGTCGGGAAGCAATCTTTTCAGTGAAGAATGTAACATTGGCGGTCTAATAACCGATTTGGGTTTACTTTTTCTTTGATTTGTTACGGAAAAACATTACTTTTGTAAAAGACAGGTTGCTCCCGACAATTCGCAAGCGGGTTTGCATTGCACCCCTTGGCACTGTCTTTATCATTGAACCCAATTCGGTCGTTAGAGACCGTATTGATTTTGTTCAGGTGTCGAGCAGATTGTCAGCCGCTTTTTCCGAAGGTGTGGCGGGCCACTCCGAGGAAGAACGTCGGATAAGCTGCCGGCTGGTGAACGAAACCAGTCGGTGAGCAACATAATCAATGAGGAATATAGCGTTGGCTGTCTAATGGCCGATTTGGGTTGAATAATAACTAATACTGTTTCTATGAAAACGAGAAAGTCTTTTCTACTCCTCGGAGTTCTTTTTTCATTGCTGGCTTCTGCCCAGAACAAGTTCGCTCCGAGTCTTCGTGATGTCACGATATTTTCAGGTGGCGCACAGGTCAACCGCCAAATAACTGTTCCGGTAAAGCCGGGTGAACAGGTCATCAGTTTTGTAGGTTTTTCACCTTATACCGATGTAGGCAGCCTTCAGGTAAAAGCCACGGGAAAAATAACGGTTCTTGGTGTCTCGCATCGATACGTCTATCCCGACAGCGCAATCTTGTCTGACAAGGTGCAAAGAGCGAAACATACCCTGAAAGCAGCTACCCGTGGACTGGAAGAACTGAAATCGAAGAGAAAAACACTTCAGGGTCAGCTCGAAATGGTGAAAACCAACTGCTCGGTAAGCAATCGGACGGTGGCCACACCCTTGGAGAACATCAGGCAACTCAACAACTATTACTACGAAGAAATGATGGCTATCAACAAGAAATTGCTGCTGTTGGATGACGAGGAGGAAAAGGCAAGGGCATATTTCATCCGTTGCAACGGCGTGGTAGACTCGCTGAAAGCCATCAAGATGAAACGACTGATGACGGTAGACGTGAAAGTTGACGCACGACAGGCTTCACATGCAGACTTTACCTTTGCCTATTATACGGAAGGGGCTTCGTGGTTTCCGTCTTATGAGATACGTGCCAACAATACATCCGAGCCTTTGCAGCTCTCATACAAGGCAAACATTAGTCAACAAACCAATGAAGTGTGGGAGAAAACAAAGGTTACCCTTTCATCGGCAAATCCCAACCGGTCGAGCATTGTGCCCGAATTGAAAACATATTGGCTCGACTATGGGCTGGCTCCGCCTACTTATGACTTCGGAATTGACAACCACAAGGTTTCGGGCATTATCATGGATGAAGACGGAGAACCTATCGTCGGCGCAACGGTAAGGGTGAAGGGGACGAGCATCGCAACAGTAACAGATTTAGACGGAAAGTATTCTATCACCTTGCCCAACCATAACAGAACCTTACATATTTCATATATTGGAATGGAAGACGTGGAAAATACAGTCACAGGGAGTTACGCCAATTTTACGCTCAAAGTATCAGCTCGCGCTTTGCAAGAGGTAGTCGTGACAGGTTATAGTGAACCCCGGGAAGCGGAAATGGCCTATGAGGAAATTAAAGAGGTGAGCAAGGTCAAACCGGTTGCACGACGCATTAACGACGAAAGCAGCATGAATGTGAGTGCTACGCCCGCTAAGTTTGGTTACGAATTTGAAATACATCATCCCCTGACAATACCTTCTGACGGCAAACCCACCGTTTCGACTATTGGTAATTTTGAGATGCCAGCTACATACAGCTACAAGAGTGTACCGAAAATAAACAAGAGCGCTTTCCTTGTTGCTGATGCCGTGGGATGGGAAAACCTCCGTTTGCTGGAGGGAGAAGCGTCTGTTTTCTATGAAAATAGCTTTGTAGGAAAGACCATTGTTTCTCCGACAATGTCTACAGATACCCTGCATCTTTCGCTGGGAAGAGACAGCGGAATTAAGATTGACCGCAAACAGGTGAAGAACAACAGTTCACGCAAAGTGCTATCGTCTGTTATGGAACAGGATGTAGAATGGGAAATTACGGTTCACAATACACGAGATGAGAATGTCAGTATCAGGATTTACGACCAAGTGCCAGTTTCAAGAAACTCAGAAATCAAAGTAAACGTTCTCGAATTGTCCAAAGGAGTTTACGACAAAGACAATGGAACCGTGTATTGGGATCTCTCGCTGAGACCGGGAGAAAATGTAAAGCAGAGACTTGTCTATCAAGTCAGATACCCCAAGTCAGGACGTCTTACCATAGAGTAAAGCCCGGTTGCCGCCCGACAAGGGCAAGATGAAAATATACATGGCGTGCCACAAGCACGCCATATATATTTTCCCAATCGGTCATTAGACCGCCCATGCTACATCCTTTGCTGATGATGCTGCTTTCCGACTGGTTTCTAATGAGCGAATGGGGATAATAAGGAATATCGTGTGAAGGCAATGCGGACATGACATGCTTGTCCCTTGGGAAGGAATGATGTCGAGTTTATCTCCGAAAAAGAGGAGACTTGCCTTACAGATAAAGGATTTTTTATTGTTATCTGAAGATTTTTATCCTGTCTTCCAATGGTTTGAAAGTCTTCTCATCGGGCTGTGCTGCAGGCATGCCGAAAGGCATTTGCGCTTTCAAATCCCAACTTGCAGGGATGTCAAACTCTTTTGCCAGTCGCTCGTCAATCAGCGGATTGTAGTGTTGCAGCGATGCCCCGAAGCCTTCTTCTTCCAAAGCCGTCCATACGGAGAGCTGTAACATGCCGTTGGAAGTGACAGAAAAAGTAGGGAAGTTTTCTGCATAGAGAGGGAACTGCTCCTGCAAAGCCTTAACATCATCGAGGTCTTCATAGAAAAGCACCGTTCCGTATCCGCTGCGGAATGCCGAATCAATTTTCTGTTCCGTACTCTTGAAAGCCTCATCGCCGATGCGTTCGTGCAAGACTTCTTTCACGATGTCCCACATGCGCAGATGTTTCTCTCCCAAAAGCAGCACTACCCGCGCCGATTGGCTATTGAAAGCCGAGGGTACATATTTTACGGCGGTGTTGATGATTTCTTCTATTTGCATGTCGCTAATCGGCGACTCGTTCTTGATGGCGTAGTATGTACGACGCCTTTTCAAGGCTTCTAAAAAATTTTTGCTCATATACCTATTCTAAAAGATTCGTATTCGGATAGGGCAAACCATGTCTCTTTCCTTGCCAAAACAGAAAGTGAAAGGAGCGGCTTTGCCGTTATCACCTATCAATTTTTACAAAGATAATGGATAACAACGACATGACAAAATCTTTGGGCATTTACTTCTGAAACATGTACGGAGCATAAAATGACAAACGGAAAAACATAGTGTTTCTGAAAGAACGCTTTTCTTTATCTCAAATCGGCCATTGAAGCTCATGCTGATTTTGTCCGGATGTTGAACCCAAATCGGTCATTAGACCGCCAACACTACATTATCAGCGGTTAATGTAGTTTTTGCAGTCTGATGACTGATTTGGATTTATTCTGGCTGACTGTCAATAAAAGATGAGAACCTTTTTGTTTGCCAAGATAAATGTCTATCTTTACAGACATTACAAACCAATGTCTCGAAGGATAAATACGATAAGCTGACGAAGGCATACATAACAGAACATGATGAAGACGATACTCCAGTTATGCGCTGCGGCCTTGACCGGCATCACAATTCTCTCTGCTTGCAGGAACAAGAGAGGGCGGAAAACATTGTTCGCTCCCTTTATGAACGCAGAAAGGCAAAGCAGACTTACTCCCGATTCGGTGTTGGCCGAACTACAACGAGGAAACCTCCGTTTTGTTGAGGGCAATCCTTTGAAGCGTGATGAGAAGGAAGCCCTGAAATATTCGCTTGCAGGTCAGCATCCCAAGGCCTATGTGCTGAGTTGTATAGACAGCAGAGTGACGGTAGAAAAAATTTTCGACCAAGGTGTAGGAGACATTTTCGTGGGACGGGTTGCCGGCAATGTTGCCACCATCGAACAAATAGGCGGCATGGAATATGCCTGTGCAGTGGCAAAGGCAAGGCTCATTGTCGTCATGGGACACGAACGTTGCGGCGCAGTGAAGGCAGCCATCAAAGGCGACGAGCTGGGAAATCTTACATCCCTGCTCGACGGCATACAGCAGAGGGGACTGATGAAATACAAGAAAGACAGACCCGACAACGAGAAGTTTTTTTATGAACAAATCAACGAAATAGCCCGAAACAACGTGAGACACAGTATCGAACGGATACGTGCCCACAGCGAGATATTGCACAAGATGGAGACGGAAGGCAAAATCAAAATAGTCGGTGCATTCTTTTCTATTCACGACGGCAAGGTTACATTCCTGTAATTTGTCAGATGCCGAACTGCCGTTCACACGGCCGGATTTCCTTTTGTCGAGGATGCCTGTTATGGTAAGGGAGAAGAAAATCATCACGAATGAATTGTTACGAGGTGACTATGACATGAGCAATATACTCATTGGGAAAGTGACTGTCCACGGTTCGCTCTGACATTTTTGAACGAAAAGATACCAAGAGAATTACAACGATTGCGGTCATGGAAAATAAACGTTCTTTGAGAGTTTATCTTCCGTTGTTACCATAATTATATATATAAGAGAGACCGGTGGCCAAACGGTGCGGCAAAAGCGGCTCATTGCATTTTGGTTAACGCAGGGATGTAGAAAAACTTGCAATCGGCTGCAAAATGATGTACCTTTGCAAACGCAAAAACAAAACCACTATCTGTAAAAACGGAAAGGGAAAATAAAACTCAAATTGACCTAAACAGAAACTGAAAAACGGAGACAGAGCGAAAGAAAGGAACACAAACAGGCATCCATGCCGGCAACGATGCACTGGGAAATTCCGACTGACAGCATGGCTCAGACTTGTAAGCAAATCAATATTAACTATTAAAAGAAAGGAAGTAAAAATGGCAGTTTATTATCGTTTGTACCAAAACAACAGAAAGAACTTTGCAAACAAAGGAAAATGGTATGGAAGGGCTATCGTCACGGAGACCGTGGACACGGCGAAGCTGGCTGAACGCATACAGCGCAACTGTACGGCAAAGAGGAGTGACGTGCTGGCTGTATTGAGTGAACTTGTGGAAGTGATGCAGGATGAGTTACAGGCTTCGCACCGTGTGAAACTCGATGGATTAGGCTCGTTTAAGATTGGTATTTCGTGCCGTCCGGCAGATACGGCCAAAGATTTCAGTTCGCTTAAAAACGTAAAAGGAGTACATGTACTCTTCCAACCGGAAGTAAGGAAAAGCGGAGACAAGGTACTCTCACGCTCATTGCTCAACGGATGCGCAGTGCAAGAGGCACCCAAGAACGCTATTGAGAAAGAGGACGTGGTGCAACCAGAGCCCTAATTGGACAAGGAAAATGACGGGATGGCAGACTGGCAGGGTGTCAGTCTCCCCGTTCTTCTCCTGACTGCTTGTCTGGTGCTTTGCAAGCAGACTTTTCATGAACATGATATTAACCCAAAAACAAATGAGTATGCAAAAGATAGATTCTAACTTGGTCAAGAAAGTATTGAAAATCGTGGTTGCTCTGGCCACAGCCCTCTTGGGTGTCATTGGCGGAGCGCAGGCTATCGGATAGGCTATATCCGCTTGTGAATATACGGCTTTGCTTGTAACATGTTGGTACAGGCATGGAGCAAGGGTGAAAAAGAGGACAGGAATATCATGGCCTAACGGCAGGTGCGTGGCGGCGTCTTTGTTAACCCCAATCTGTCATTAGACCGCTAAAGTTGTATTCCATCGCAGAAAGTGTTGCTTACCAAACTTAATGACGCCCATGAGAAAACCGATCTTATACCTTTATTATATAAGGATAAGATCGGTTATCTTGTTGAGGGCTAATCAATGTCGAATCGCCGGGTGTGGAACAGCATGAAAAAGTGTGCTGCATACATGGCGGTTGTTCGACGGGACAATTCCCTCAAACTATTTCACGTATTCCGAATAGTCGGTCAGGCGCATGTCGCCCTTGCGTGCCAAAGTATCATGGAATGCAAAGGCTGCCGGCAGGTTGTGTTTGGTGTGTCCGCCACTGGCAATCTTCAGGTAGTCCCAGAGGAGCTGCTTGTAGTCGGGATGTGCGCAATTCTCTATGATGAGTTGTGCGCGTTGCAGCGGAGACTTAGCTCTCAAATCGGCTATTCCCTGCTCAGTGATGATGACATTCACATCGTGTTCGGAGTGGTCTTGATGGCTCACGAAAGGCACGATGGAAGAGATGAGGCCGTCTTTGGCCGTAGAGGGGCAGGTGAAGATGGAGATATAGGCGTTGCGCTCGAAATCTCCCGAACCGCCGATGCCGTTCATCATCTTGGTGCCGCTGATATGTGTGGAATTGGCGTTGCCGTAGATGTCCACCTCGATGGCCGTATTGATGGCGATGATACCTAAACGGCGAATAACCTCAGGATTATTGGAAATCTCGCAGGGACGCAACGTCAGGTGGTCTTTGAAATAATTCATATTGTCATAAACCTGCATCAGACAGTCGTTGCCTACGGTCAGCGAGCAGGAAGAGGCGTCTTTCACACGTCCGTTGAGCATCATTTCGATGACAGCATCTTGGATAACCTCGGTGTAGACATTGAAGTCGGGCACGTTCTTGTCTTTACCCAATGCACCGAGAATAGCATTGGCCGTAGAGCCTACGCCACTCTGAAGGGGCAGGAATGACGATGGAATGATGCCGCGTCTCATGTCTGACACAAGGAATTCTGCCGTCAAATGGCCGATTTGATCTGTGATGGGATCGCTCTCTTTGAAAGCTCTTGCCTCGTCAGGGAGGTTGCATTCCACTACACCTACAATCTTTTTGGCATCGATTTCCACATAAGGCTTTCCGATTCTGTCGCCTACATGCTCAATAGGGATGGGTTTGCGGTAAGGCGGGTCAAGCGGTTCGTACACATCGTGTATCAGCTTTGCGTTGGGATTGTGGAAAGAGTTGAGTTCAAGGATGACGCGCTTGGCCATGCGTGCTGCCGTGGGGCTGATGCCACCGGCTGCAGTAAGGTAAGCCTTGCAAGTGTCCTCGCCCTCTTCGATGTCACACACTTCGAGGATGGCCCAGTCCATTTCTCCCATGAAGCCGTAGCGCATTTCAGGAGCCATATGGCTCAAGTGGAAGTCGTTGTAGGTGATTTTGCCTGCGTTTACACTCTTGCGGAAATCGCCATCGGTAGTGTAGGGTGCACGATACTTGATGGCATCGGCCCGTGTGAGTACGCCGTCGGTGCTCGGGCCAGTGGATGCACCAGTGTAAACACCTACCTTGAAGGGTCTGCCTGCGGCATGTTCTGCCTCTGCCACTTTGGCTAATTCTCTCGTAACGGCCTTGGGTGCACCTGCCGGTGTAAATCCGCTCAAAGCCAAGTTCTCATCGTTTTTGATCATTGAAGCTGCTTCTGCAGCACTTAAACGTGTGTAAGCCATGATGTATTACATTTCTATTGATAAGTTTTTAATGGCGCAAAGGTAGTGTATTTTTTCCGATTTCCAAGTCTGTTGTATGGTAAAAATCTTGCTGACGATGTGGCAAACTGTCACATGGGAAGAAGCATGCGTGTCTGGCATTGCAAACGCAGGCTGCCAAACCACAATCAGTCATTAGATTGCCAAGGTTTTATTCGCTACTAATGGGTTCGCTTCCCAACTGCTTTCGACCGCTCGCTAATGGTCGATTGAAAATAAAGAGGAAGGTATGAAGCAAGATTTTGCACACCAAAAGAAAAGGAACAATGGCGAAACAAGCCTGTGATGGATATAGCCCCATTGGTAAAGGAACAAAAAAACATCCTTCGAAGGATGTTTAGGAATTGGGTGTGAAATAACAGGAAAGGGTATTTGACCTTTTCTTCTATTGCATTCGCCATGTGTCTTCAATTGCAATCATAGGCACGACAATTTCTTCACGGTCTTTGTCCTTAAAGCAAAGCAGGAGAAAGGCATTGGCTTTCTGACCGCTTTCATCGACCTTACAGTTGGCTACAAAGACCGAATCGAGACCTCCTCTTTCCTTATTGATTTTAGCGACAAACATCTTGGCATTGTCAATCAACTGGCTACGGTACGCCTCCGGCCAGTGTTCGCTCCCTACATGTCCGTCAACAAACTGCCGATATTCACCTTTCTGCAAGTGTTCATAGTATTGTCGGGCGGCCAAAGCGGCCTTTACCTCAGGAGTTTCCGAGGATGAACAGGCTGCAAACACCACTGCAACAAATAAAAGAATGAAGGCTATCTTGCGCATGGCGACATCATTTCTGACGGATAAATACGTTGATAGGGCAGCCTGTCAGTTCCCAGTTGTCTCGTATCTTGTTCTCAAGGAAACGCTTATAGGGGTCTTTTACATACTGCGGCAAGTTGGCATAAAACACGAAAGAGGGTATCTGCGTGTCGGGAAGCTGTGCACAATACTTGATTTTGATGTACTTTCCCTTGATTGAAGGAGGCGGATATGCTTCTATCAAAGGCAGCAACACTTCATTGAGCTTGGTCGTTCCGATGCGCTTTTTGCGGTTGAGGTATACTTGTTTGGCCGTTTCAAGTACTTTGAAGATACGCTGTTTGGTCAGCGCAGAAGCAAAAATGATGGGAAAGTCGGTAAACGGAGCCATTCTTTCACGTATGGCTCTCTCAAAGGTTTTGATAACGATTTGATCTTTGTTTTCAACCAAATCCCATTTGTTGACTACTACAACAAGTGACTTGTTATTGCGCTGTATGAGCTGAAAGATGTTCATGTCTTGCGACTCGATGCCTCTTGTAGCGTCTATCATGAGGATGCAGACATCCGAATTTTCAATGGAACGGATGCTTCTCATCACACTGTAAAACTCCAAATCTTCCGTTACACGATTTTTCCGTCGGATTCCGGCCGTGTCGACAAGGTAAAAATCGAAGCCATACTTGTCGTAACGAGTGTAGATACTGTCGCGGGTGGTACCGGCAATGTCGGTAACAATATTGCGTTCTTCACCTATAAAGGCATTGATGAGGCTGCTCTTGCCGGCATTCGGGCGGCCAACCACGGCAAAGCGAGGAATCTCGTCGTCGTGCGGTTCATCCGCATCAGACTTCAACTTGCTGACAACGATGTCAAGCAAATCGCCTGTTCCGCTCCCTGTTGCTGAACTGATGCAAATGGGGTCGCCAAGTCCTAACTTGTAAAACTCGTAAGAATCGTAGATTTGAATGTTGTTGTCGGTCTTGTTAACAACCAGAATGACAGGCAGATTGGAACGTCGCAAGATGACGGCCACATCTTCGTCGAGGTCTGTCAGGCCTGTTGTCACGTCTACAAGAAACAACACAAGGTCGGCCTCTTCTGTGGCAATAGTCACCTGTTTGCGTATTTCCTCCTCGAAAATATCGTCCGAATTGACTACCCATCCACCTGTATCGACCACTGAAAATTCCCGTCCGTTCCATTCACATTTACCATACTGACGGTCGCGAGTAGTACCGGCCTCATCGCTTACAATAGCTTTTCTCGACTTGGTGAGTCGGTTAAAGAGGGTGGATTTTCCTACATTGGGTCGTCCTACGATTGCTACTAAGTTTGCCATATTGTCGTTTTGTTGTGTTACAGATAAACCTGCAACGCATGAATACTTGTTTGTCGTCTCCGGAACCGACCTCATATTTGTCAAGAAACCTGTTGAAAAGGATGCTTGCAACAGAAAATCAGGCTTGCCAGAGATTATAAAATAATGCGAGCCTACACCTGATTGTAACCGAAGCTGTCCAACTCTTTAGCCGAACTTCTCCAGTCTTTGTCCACTTTTACGAAAGTTTCGAGAAAGATACTCTTGTTAAAAAAGCGTTCCAAAGCTCGACGCGATTCGGTTGAAACCTTCTTCAACGCATAGCCTTGATGCCCGATGATAATACCTTTCTGCGATTCTCTTTCCACGTAAATGACAATACATATATGAATGGAGTTGGGCTTTTCCTGAAACTTCTCTACCCTGACTTCTACCGAATAGGGAATCTCTTTGTCGTAATAGAGCAGGATTTTCTCCCTGACTATCTCACTGACGAAAAACCTCGCAGGCTTGTCTGTCCACTGGTCTTTGCCAAAGTAGGGCGGAGAATCGGGTAAAAGGTCTTTGATACGACGCAGAAGAAGCTCTGTTCCAAACTTATTCTTAGCCGAAATGGGCAGTATCTCTGCCTTGGGAAGCAATTCGTGCCACTGGTCTACCAGTTTTCCTACCGTTGCTTGGTCGCTCTGATCAATCTTGTTGATGAGCAACAGCACCGGAATATCCAGTTTTTGCACTTTGTCAAGGAAGTCCTTGTTCTTCTCCGGCTGCTCAATCACATCCGTAACATACAGCAAGATATCTGCATCGGCAAGCGCAGACTCTGAAAAAGCAAGCATCGACTCCTGCAATTTGTAGTTGGGCTTGAGCACACCGGGAGTGTCTGAAAAGACAATTTGCATCTCCTCGGTATTTACAATGCCCATGATACGATGCCGGGTGGTCTGTGCCTTAAACGTAGCAATGGAAATCCGCTCGCCGACAAGTTGGTTCATCAGCGTGGATTTCCCCACATTCGGGTTGCCCACAATATTCACAAATCCGGCCTTATGCATGGTCGATGATATGATATTAATATGGAATGGGCTTTCGCCCACTCCACTATTTCATTGCTTTGTCAGCTCCGTCGTAAGCCCATTTGAGGTAGGATGCGCCATGAACGAACCCTGCGCCAAATGCAGTAAGGATGATATTATCGCCCTTCTTGAGCTTTTTCTCGTGTTCCCAAAGTGCCAACGGTATCGAGGCTGCACTGGTATTACCCACATGCTCGATATTGACCAGCACTTTTTCTTCGGGAAGTTCAAGCCGTTTGCCCACCGCTTCGATGATACGCATATTTGCTTGGTGAGGTACTACATAAGCGATATTGTTCTTGTCGAGACCGTTTCGCTTGGCAATAATCTCACAATCTTCACTCATATTGGTCACGGCAAAGCGGAATACGGTGCGTCCTTCCTGATAAATATAGTGCAGACGATGGTCTACGGTAAAGTGAGATGCCGGGCTAACCGAGCCTCCTGCCTTCATGTGAAGATAAGGAAGACCCTTTCCGTCAGTACGGAAATATGAGTCGGTATAGCCGATGCCCTCTTCCTCTGTTGCCTCTACAAGGACAGCTGCTGCTCCGTCGCCAAACAACGGACATGTTGCGCGATCCTTGTAGTCAGTCATCGATGACATCTTTTCAGCACCGATAAGAAGTACTTTCTTATAAGTGCCGCTCTCAATCATCTTTGCCACCATGTCGAACGCATAAAGAAAGCCGCAGCATGCTGCCGAAAGGTCAAATGCAAAAGCATTTCTCAGCCCGAGCTTTCCCAATACGACAGAAGCTGTTGAGGGGAAACGGTAGTCTGCCGTGGTCGTTGCCACGATGAGCGCATCGATAGAATCGGGATCGACTCCCGTCTTATCAAGCAACTCTTTCGCAGCCTTGCGAGCCATGTATGACGTTCCGATACCCTCTTCCTTAAGTATACGGCGTTCTTTTATGCCCACACGAGCCATAATCCACTCGTCGTTGGTGTCAACCATGCGTGACAACTCCTCATTATCGAGGATGTAGTCAGGCAAGTATCCGCCAATTCCGGTGATGATTGCCTTGGTCTTTCCCATATTTATTCAGCTGCGTCCACCTCGATCGCTACCTTTCCACGATA
This sequence comes from Prevotella sp., assembly GCA_034183335.1. Lineage (GTDB taxonomy): Bacteria > Bacteroidota > Bacteroidia > Bacteroidales > Bacteroidaceae > Prevotella. Next base: position 67,309 of record JAXFLJ010000002.1, on the reverse strand, counting down.
GTAGCCACAGGTAGGACAGACGGTGTGATAAACATAATACGCACCGCAGTTAGGGCATACTGCCAATGTAGGGAGCGTTGCTTTATCATGCGTTCTTCTTTTCGCGGTACGCGTTTTTGACTGTCTTCTTTTAGGATGTGCCATAATAATAAATATTAATCTTTTATTTTCTCAATTTCAATAGTTCATTCCACCTGGGATCAGTCTGTGTTTCCGTGCTTTCGTCTTCTCCACTTCCCTGCCCCATATATTCAGCTATGACCTGCTCCATCCGGGCATTACATTCACCGGGAGCATGCTGTCTCTTGACCGGAATAGCAAGCGCGATGGTTTCGTAGACATACCATGAAGCATCGAATTTCTCTCCGCTTTCCACATCTATAGCTCCATCTGCATCGCCTTCTTCCAACCGTTCAAGGTCAAGAAGCACCTCATCATGCAAAGCGACAGCCTGCCCGATGTCTTCCAGACAACGATCGCAGGCATATTTCACCTGCCCTTCGATGTCGAACACCAGCTTGACACGGCTCGCATTCCTGATGGCCTCAACCTCCACATGCACATTTGCCCCTGTCACTTCAGCATTTTCAATGGAGCTGAAGTAATCGCTTCCAAGGTCGAAAACGAGGTGGTTTTTCCCCTCATTCAAGCCTTTCAAGTCGATGATAAAGGTCTCAAAACTGCACATTTTGGCTTGCAAAGGTACGAATTTAAGTGTAAATGTCAAAAGAAAAGGATGTTTTATTTTATCTTTCATGACTTTATCGCTTTTCGGAGCATGCACTTTCCGTCTGCATTCCATCTCTTTTTTGCGTCATTTTGTCGCAAAAAAGAGACAATTCGCCTGCTTCTCCCCCACCGTTCTTCCTGTCTTTCCTCCCGGCATTGTCATCAGATTCTTTCGATAACATCTTTGAATATTTGGCCATTCCGTAAGAATGGCTTATCTTTGCGACCATAAATATAAGGTAAGGCATGTTTTGCCCGCAGCATTTTGCAGATGCGATTGGCACGCATTTTGCAATAAAACGTATCAAAAGAGAATATCAATTTAAGCAAAACTATCATTATGAACGAAAAAGATTTGGAAAGAATCATCAGGGAAAAAGAAGGCACACTGTCGCTGGCATTCCCTTTGCTGATGCGTAAGGTTTATATTTGGATGACGCTGGCACTGGCCATTACGGGCATCACAGCCTACGGTGTAGCCAACAACACAAGTTTTATATGGACACTGGCAGAGAACTCTTGGATGATGTGGGCAATCATCTTGGCAGAACTGGGACTGGTGTTTGTTCTCAGCGGACGCATTCACAAGCTATCACTCACTACAGGAACTCTCCTGTTCATCCTCTTCTCGGCCTTGAACGGACTCTCGTTGTCGACCATTTTCATCGTCTACCAGATTGCCTCCATTGCCAAAGTGTTCTTCATCACGGCCGGAACGTTTGCCGCCATGGGACTGTTCGGCTACTACACCAAGACCGACTTGTCTTCTCTTGGACGCATCCTTTTCATGGCACTCATCGGCCTGATTATCGCCACGATTGTCAATCTGTTCCTCAAGAGCAGCGGACTCGACATGATACTGAGCTATGTAGGCGTACTGATTTTCGTTGGGCTGACGGCCTGGGACACACAGAAAATCAAGACGATGCTTGCCCAGTGTGAATCACCCGATGAAGAAGCGCACAAGATAGCCTTGCTCGGTGCACTCAGCTTGTACCTCGACTTCATCAACCTCTTCATCTACATGCTCCGCATTTTCGGCAACAGAAACTGACGTCTGACCAAAGACGCCGTTGCCACACGGAGCTGTTCGTTTTCCCCTTTGCATGTTTTTGTTCAGTATACAGAACCTGCAAAGGGGAAAAATTATACCCCACCAATTTCTTGATAATCAACCGATAAACGAGAGCAAAAATTGTCTTATAAGAGAATTAAAAAAGTCTTATAGGACATTCTAAAAAGTCTTATAAGACAATTTTGTAACCCTGCGCAGCAAAATCAAGTTCTTCCTTTGGTAAAAACACACCTGTCTTCGTAATGAGATCTTGGTGTGTTTTTATCAACAAGCTTTGGATTTATGTGTTTCCGCTTGGTTTTGGTGTCATGCTCGCTTCTTGTTGTGTGCCGTTTTCTTGGCGGACGGACGGCTCTTGGGAGGCGTTTCGCTTGAGAATAATTCTGAGTGAGCGGTCGTAGGTGAAGTAGTTCCATATCCAGTTGAGCAATACGATGACCTTGTTACGTACCGAGAGGATGGAGCGCAGGTGTACCACGAGCCATAAAACCCACGCCGTAAAGCCGCCCCACTTCATCCCTCTTATCTCGGCCACTGCACAATTGCGGCCGATGGTAGCCATAGAGCCGAGGTCACGGTAGGCAAATGGCTGCGGCTGGCGGCCTTGCATGATGCGCTTGAGATTGGCGGCCAGAAGCGTAGCCTGCTGCAATGCAACCTGTGCCATCTGCGGATGTCCGTTGGGATAAGCTGGGTCGGTGGTCATGATGCACTGGTCGCCGAGCGCATAGATGCCTTCTTGGCCGACAACGTGATTATGCTCGTCTACCTGTATTCGTCTTCCTCTCCCCATGCACTCTGCGGGCAACCCTTCAACAAGGTTGGCTATGACGCCGCTTACCCAGATGACACAACGGCTGCGGATGACTTCTCCGTTTTGGAGGGTGAGCCTCCGTCCGTCGTAGCTGCTCACCATCGCTCCGGTTCGCACCTCGACACCCAGTTCTTTCAGCCCGTTTATAGCCACTTCAGAACTGTGCTCGCTCATGGCAGACAGCACTCGCGTTGAGGCATCGAGCAAAGTGATGCGCATGGATTCTGTATTGAGGTCGGGATAGTCTTTGGGCACTACGTAGCGTTTCATTTCGGCCAGTGCGCCCGATATTTCGACGCCGGTCGGCCCTGCGCCTACCACGACGATATTCAGCAGTTCGTCGCATTCTTCTTCCGAAACATAGACGGCCCGTTCCAGCTTTTGCAAGAGGGCGTTGCGCAGGTTGATGCTCTCGTAGAGGCTCTTCATGGGCATGGCATGGCGTGCAATCTCTTCGTTTCCGAAGAAGTTGGTCGTAGCTCCGCACGAGAGTACGAGATAATCGTAGTCAATCGCTCCGATGGTAGTCATTATCTGCCGCGCCTGCGTGTCTACCCGTTCGAGTTGTGCGAGACGGAAGTGGAAGTTCCTGCGTTTGTGGAACACCGAGCGGAAGGGGAAGACGATGGAACTTGGCTCAAGTCCGGAGGAGGCTACTTGATATATCAACGGCGGAAACTGGTGATAGTTGTTCTTGTCAACAAGTACTACTTGAAAAAGTTGCTGGTCAAGGCTCTGTGCGAGCTTGAGTCCTGCGAAGCCTCCGCCTACGATGACTATACGTGGCAGCGAGGTCTTGGGAATATTTGCATTCATGAGTTGTCTGATGCCTTACTGTAATAAGTACAAATGTAGTGACTTTATTATTAACATGCAAATATCATGTGAGAAAATCGGAATGAAAGAACGTGCAATGTGTCATGTTTGCCTCAATACCCGGATGTATGGCCGATGAGTTTCGTTCATGCAACATCAATCCCGACCGTTTGGCCACCATGATACCTGTACTGGACGAACTGATTCAGAGTTTATCATCGAAATTGGCAAAATAGCTGCCGGGCAACCTCAATCCCATGAGAGAATGCACACCGTCAAAGAGCGGTATGTGCGCCAGAGTATCAAGTAGACACTCACAAGAGTAACAAGTAGACACTCACAAGAGTAACAAGTAGACACTCACAAGAGTAACAAGTAGACACTCACAAGAGTAACAAGTAGACACTCACAAGAGTAACAAGTAGACACTCATGAGAGTATCAAGTAGACACTCATGAGAGTATCAAGTAGACTTCTTATCCGTCATTCAAACAGTCAGTACAGCTTCTATGACCGATTCGGGCTTATTCATACCTGATAGCCTCAATCGGGTCGAGTTGTGCAGCCTTCTTGGCGGGATACCATCCGAAGAATACGCCGGTGAAGGTACAGACGGCAAAGCTCATAATGATGCTCCACGGTTCAATGACGGTGGGCAGATGGGCAAACGACTGTATCGAGACCGAGATTCCCACACCCAGCAACACGCCGATGATACCGCCGGTGACGCTCAACAAGATAGACTCTATCAAAAACTGGTTGAGTATGTCTATGCCACGTGCCCCCACGCTCATGCGCAACCCTATCTCCCTCGTTCGTTCGGTGACGCTCACATACATGATGTTCATGATGCCGATGCCGCCTACCAGCAGCGATATGCCTGCCACCGAGCCGAGCAAGATGGTTAGGGTTGTCATCGTAGAGTCCATCATCGACGATATTTCCTCTTGGCTGCGAATGGTAAAGTCATTGTCGTCAGCCTCCGTGGTTTCGGTCGCTTCTTTCAGCTTGTGGTTTCTTCTCAGTATCTGTTCAATCTGGTTTTGGGCAGGCTGCGAGGTCTCTTCTGTGAGAGCCGAGCACACGATGCCCTGTATGTAGGTCTGCGCAAGGATGCGCTTCATCACCGTGGTGTAGGGTGCCAGTGCCAAGTCGTCCTGATCCATTCCCATAGCGTTATAGCCTTTCTTCTTCAGCACGCCGATGACACGGAAGGGAATGGAGTTGAAACGCACCACTCGCCCGATGGGGTCGCTGCCGTCCGGGAAGAGGTTTTCTACGATGGTCTGTCCGAGGACGCAGACTTTGGCAGCCGTTTTGATGTCGGTGTCAGTAAACATCTCGCCGTCGGCAATCTTCAGTTGTCGTATGTCGAGATAGTCTCTGTTGACTCCGTAGATGGTAGAAGGCGTGTTGTTGCTGCCGTATATCCATTGGCCGGCACTGTTGACAGTCGGACTGACGCCCGAAATGTAGTCGCACTCATCCCTGATGCTCTGGTAGTCTTCCTGTTTCAGCGTCTCCATAGACGAGGCGTCCTGCCTTACTCCGCCCCGCATGTCTGCTCCCGGTGAAATCATGATCATGTTTGAGCCCATCTCCGAGATGTTGCTCTTGATGCTCTGCTTGGTTCCCTGACCGATGGCCAGCATCGTTATCACGGCCGCAATGCCGATGATGATGCCCAGCGCGGTGAGAAACGACCTTATCTTGTTGGCTGCAATGGCACGGATGGCTATCTTGAAAAGATTGACATAATTCATTCTTCGGTTCTTCCTCGGATATTATTCGTCATTGCTGACGGGCAGGGCTGCAAGCCCCTCGGCAGCACTTTGTATGTTGGAATTGTATTCGTCGCTGATGACATGGCCGTCGCGCAGCTGAATGTTCCGGCTGGAGTAGTGCGCGATGTCAGGATTGTGGGTGACGAAAATGATGGTCCTTCCCTCTGCGTGCAGCTTCTGAAAGAGCACGAGAATTTCAAAGGAAGTGCGTGTGTCGAGGTTTCCGGTAGCCTCGTCGGCGAGAATCACGGCCGGATTGTTCACCAAGGCTCTGGCTATTGCCACACGTTGCATTTGTCCTCCAGACATCTGATTGCTCTTGTGATAGAGCCTGTCGCCCAGCCCCACGGCCTTGAGTGCCTCGATGGCGCGCTCCTGCCGTTCCTTGGCCGATACGTCGGGATTGTACATCAGGGGAAGCTCCACGTTCTCAATGCTCGTTGTCTTGGGCAGCAGGTTATAGTTCTGGAAGATAAATCCTATCTTGCGGTTGCGCAAGACGGCGCGTTGAGCACGGCTCATTTGCCTCACCGAAACACCGTCGAGGTAATACTCGCCGCTTGAGGGCGTGTCCAGACAGCCAAGCTGGTTCAATAGCGTCGACTTGCCCGACCCCGACTTGCCCATGATGGTTACAAATTCGCCCTCGTATATCTCGAAACTTACGCTGCGAAGAGCATGTACCGTCTCGTTGCCGACCCGAAAGTCACGCTTCACGTGGTCAAGCCTGATGACGGTCTTCTTATCTTGTTGCTGTTGATGGTTCATAATGGGTATCCTTGTTGATTGCCCTGCCAGCTTACGAAGGAAAGCAGTGCGAATCGGTTTTACTTGCTGCCGCTCTTCTTGTTGCTGTTGTTGTTCTTTCTTCCCGGAGGTCCAAACAAGGCCGTTGTCTCTTCTTTCTCGCTGTCTTCGTTGCTCCTCACCTCGATGGCCGTGATGACTTTGCGTCCCTTGGCAATACCGCCGACAACTTGTGTGTGCGTTGCATCCGCCTGTCCGATGCTCACGGCATGCGCCACGATGTTGTTGCCTTCGAGCGTCCACACCTTGTTCTTGCCGTTGCAGTCCACAATCTTTCTTTCTCCTGCTGTCTCTTTGGTCGGCGTGAAGCGCAGAGCCTTGTTGGGAACACACAATACGCCTGTCTTTTCACTGGTCAGGATGGTAACATTGGCCGTCAGACCCGGCTTCAGCTTCAGGTCGGCATTGGGGGCGGTAATGACCACTTCGTATGTTACGACGTTGTTGGTCGTGGTCGCCTCTTGCCTCACCTGTTTCACCGTGCCCTGAAACGTGTCGTCCGGATAGGCGTCTACGGTAAAGGTTACACGGTTTCCGGCCTTCACGTCGCCGATGTCTGCCTCGTCCACATTGGCTACCACCTGCATTTGCGTCAGGTCTTGCGCAATCGTGAAAAGTTCTGGCGTGCTGAAACTGGCCGCCACGGTCTGTCCTTCCTCCACGCTTTTAGACAACACTACACCGTCAATGGGCGATGTAATGGTAGCATATCCGAGGTTGGTCTGCGCCCGCTGCACCTCTTCCCTGGCCGATGCCGCCGCCTCTTTTGCCTGACGGTAAGAAAGGAGGGCGTTTTCGTAATCATCGGCACTGACCAACCCTTTTTCAAATAAGGTCTGGTAGCGTTTCATATTTGTGCTCTGATAGTTCAGGCTGCTCTGCATGCTGGCCAGATTGGCCTTTGCCGTGTTCAGCTGACTCATCAGGTTGGTCTTGTCGAGTTCTGCGATAACCTGTCCTTTCTTGACAATGGTGTTGTAATCTACGTATAGTTTGCTCACGATACCCGACACCTGCGTTCCGACCGTTACCGAGGTAACCGGTTCGATGGTACCGGTTGCCGTGATGCTGCTTTGCAGTGTCTTGGTCTCCACTTTCTCCATCGTAAAAGAAAACTCCTCCTTTTTCTCCTTGCCGGAAAGCATCCATACGGCGATGGCTATACCCGCAATGACCACACCGCCAATCCATATCTTGTTTTTCTTGCTTAACTTGATTGTTTTCATGATATAATGATTGTCTTATTGATTGATTTCTCCGTTTTCGTAAAACTTCAGCATGCCGATGTTCAGTATCGCAAGATACTTCGATTGAAGTTCGTTTTGCTTCGCCGTAAGCAGGTTGTCCTTGCCCGTCATCAGTTCGACGATGTTTTTCAGGCCGAGCTTGAACTGCTCGCAGAGCAAGTCATAGCTGGCCTGCGCACTCTCGCTGCTCACCTTCGCAGCCTTAAACTGGTTTTGGTTGGTGTTGGCTTGCAGCCAATAGTTCTCTATCGTCGAGAAGAGGGTTGTCTGCGAGTTCTGTAGGTCAAGACGTGCGCTCTCCTGCTGAATCATGGCTTTGTTGACAGCCGTTTTGGTCTGACGGTTGTCAAAGATGGGAATGCTCACCGTGAAGCCGGCTCCTGCGTTGAGATTGCTTTTCATCTGGCTTGCCCATGCCAGTTCGTTCATCGACGTTGTGCTTGTAGACAATACTGCATTGGCCGATACCGTCGGCATCTTTCCTGCTTTGGCAATCTTGATGTCCAGTTCGCTTTGGTCAATGACATTCTTGTATTTCTTCAGTTCGGGACGCTTGTCGAGAGCCGTCATAAACACACTGTTGAGCGAGGGGATAGCCTCCAGAGCCATGTCGTCCGTTGCTTCGAGTGCAACGATGTCAAAGTCTTCCTCGGTAGTGAGCTGCAACAGTTCCTTGAGTTGCCGCTTGTAGTTCTTCACCTGACTCTCTGCGGCCACAACGTTATACTCGTCCTGTGCCCTCTGTGCCGTAAGCTGGGCAAGGTCTGCCTTGCTCATCTTGCCCAAATCGACCATGGTTTTTCCCCTGTCTTCATTCGTCTTGCTTGTCTTCACGCTCTCTTTGTTTACCTCGACGGCCTCCGTACTGTACAATATTTGGATGTATAACTGCGCAATTTGCTCCTGTATCGACTGTGCCTGAATGGCAGAATCGAGCGAAGCCTCTTCCTCGGCCAGTTTGTTCCGTTTAATTTCGTTCCGGTTTTTGTTGCCGTTCCATAGGGTCAGGTTGGCATTGACGCCGTAAGAACCGTTATAGTAGAGCTTGTCAACGGCACTTCTCGAGTAACCGTCACTGCTGATACCGCTCTCCACCCAAGGCGTGTAGTTGATGCCGTGGCTGGTCGAGGCACTGAGAGACGGCAACAAGGCAGCCTTCGATTGCAGATAGTCCTCTGTTACGCTTAGCTTCTGAAGACGTGTTTTCTTCAAGCTGATGTTGTTTTGCAAGGCATAGTTGATGCACTCTTGCAGCGTCCATTGCCTTGCGTGGAGGAACGACGGCACTCCTGCCATTGCAATTCCCAGTAAGATGTGAACTAATACTCTATTCATAAATCATAAATTGGATGCTATGTCTCTTAGACTGATTTGTTGCCCAAAGGTTTATTCCCTTTCTGCAAAATAAGCTGTATTTTGAAAGATGGTTTCGGTATTTAACCCAATTCGGTCATTAGAGACCGTTCTGATTTTGTTCGGATGTCAAGCAGATTGTCTGTCGGCTTTGCCGAAGGCGTGGCGGGCTACGCCGAGGAAAACCGACAGAGAAGATGCCGACAAACGGACGAAAGCGGTCGGTAAGCAATATCTTCTGCGAGGAATGCAACCTTGGCGGTCAATGACCGATTTGGGTTAAAGGCGCAAACTGTCCATTTCAACTGCAAAATCGGCCGATGTCTGAGCCTTGTCTTGTCGCCGTTTGCCCAACCATTCCACATCGCCCGACATCGTACCAGTGACTGGTAGCAAGAGTACCAACGTCCGGTACGACTCGTACCAAGCATTGGTACACACCGTACCAACGCTTGGTAGCATCTCCGTCTCATACAAACATAAGTCTTGCCGGTGGTCACATCTCCTCTTCAAAACAAAGAACCACTTGCCCGACAGGAGACTGTCTTTCAGAGTGCGCTCCTTGCTCAACGGCCGAAAAGAGTCTATTTCACCTCTGCCGTGACAGGATTTCTCATGCCTTTCATGTTAACGAGAAAGGCTTTGGCTGCCCCGAAGTTCAGGAATAGGTCGATGCGGATGGGGATATGGTTGCTGTCATCGGTTACGTAAAATGTGGAAATCTTGACATATTTCTGTTTTCTCTTGCTCCATTCAGCGTATGTCAGTGCCAGACAGCGGTATTTTTTGCCGTTATCGGCCTTGATGGTCTCAATGCCTTCATAGGTTAGCTGTCCCTTTTCCGTTCCGTTTCCGTCGGCAACCTGCAAAGACAATACGTAGCCTTTCTTCCATCCTTTGGGGCTGAAACTTCTTGCACGGAGAAAGAGATTGAGCATGTCGGTGATACATTTTTGGCTTACCTCGGTGCGGTGGGTCACTTTCCCGTCATTATTCAGCCTTCGCATCTTGGCCTGACTTGTGCCGTCTGCATAGCTATACCACACCTCGTCTACCGTATATCGCTCTCCCTCGCGCGCCCCTTTGCGGAAATAGAGGGGAGCCATGTCGGTAGATGCGTAGCAGAGAAGCGTGTCCCGCATGAGGAAATAGTTGTCGAGTCGGCCGTTGCCACGTGTAGTCAGGCTGCAACGGTAGGCGTCTTCGCCGTTGAAGCGGCTCTGTACGACCGACATGGAGGCGTAACCGGCTTTCACCCATACGAACTTCCAGTTGAAGTAGAGGTTGTAAGTGAGAAACTCGCCCGACTTGAATGCGGTGTTCTTGAAAGTGCATTGTGCCGAAAGCGATGTCGAAGCCAGCAGTACGAGGCTTACGATGAATGTCTTGAATATGTTCATAGGGGTTGTATTGAGCATTGTCATGATTGCTTTCCGTTTGTGTCGTCGGCTTTTTTCGTTTTGTTGTTGCCGTGACTGTCAGGATATTCGAGTCCGAGTCTTCTTGCTCTCTCGGCATTCTGAAATTTTATTTTCTTCTCCTTTTCGGGTTTTTGCTTGGTAATTTCCATCGGTTTTTGTGCCGAGAGTATTCTTGCGGTGGGGTTCCATCGCTCCGTCAAGTCCCACTTGGCACGGCACTCTATTTCGCCCGGATAGTAATAGACAGCTTCGGGTTGCTGTCCGGTAGCATAATCGCCTGTGTCCCACCGGCCGTTTCCGTTGGTGTCTACAAACGCCCGCAGGTAGTATTTGTTGGGTCTGAGATAGTAGAACTCTGCCGTTCCGTTGTTGGTCGTAGTCGTTTTAATGGCCTTGTCCTGACGGTCGAGTAGCTGTACCACGACTTGTTTGCCGTCCATTCCGTCCATTTCGATGAAGAGCGAGCAGTATTCATCTTCTCCCCTTACCTTCATGCCTTGCTTGTATTTGCCCGAAACATGTCCGTAAATATCGGCAAAAGCCGTTGAATCCAGCTCAAGGCTGTACTCGATGCCCGGCCGCCATTCTGCTTTCATCTCGTATTGCCGCATGGATATGCGCCTGATTTCAAAGGGAACCACATGCCATAAGGTGTCTTTCTTGGCATAAAGGTGCAACAAATGCGAGTCTGCACGAGCTATCGGTGTTGCAGTTTCTATCAGGATGTTCTGGTCAGGATCCATGTTGGAGGGAACGTGTATGTTCAGTGCCAGTTTTTTGGGTGGCATCTCGCTTTCATAGGGTTCACCCCTCTTTTTCCGTTTCTCCTGCTCTTTCAGCCATTTTTCCTGTTCTTTGGCTTTGTCTTTCATGCGCTTGGCGTATGAAACCTTGGGTATCAGCTCCAGCGTATCTGTCTGTGAGACGAGCAAGCCCAGCGAATCGGTCATCCGATAGCCAACTTCCATGCGCAGGGTGTCTTGATTGGCAAGCGTGGAATCACGCAACCAGTATGTTATGGTGTCTTTTCGGAGCGACGACTCTATGAAAAACGCATCATGTTCGTTGAAATTCAATCCCTTAATGGTTGGCAACAAGCTGTCGCCCGCACTGAAAAACAGTTCAAAACGGTTGGCATCGGGACGTGCGGACTTGAGCAGGAAGCGGTCGGTCTGCACTTCGGTAAAGGCTCGCAGCACAATGTCGTCGGGCATGAAGCGTGTATATCCCACCCGCTCAATGCCCTTGATGCGAAGCGAGTCTTGCCAAATAGTGTCCTGACGGATGTCTGCACGGCTTGTCGGTGTAATGATGCGAGAGTCGAAGGCTATCTTTTCGCTTTTCTGACTGAACTTGTAATTGTTGTCAACATCTTGCAGGGCGTATATGCGATAGCTGCCTTTGGCGATGCCCTTGATGACGAAGTGCCCCCGGCTGTCGGTTCTCGATACGCGCAATATGGACTTTTCACGAAACGCCGAATCGGCAGTCGAGTCGTATAGTCCCACGAGTATGCCCTTGACCGGTTCAAGATTTTCTGCCTCCAGTACATAGCCCGATACCTCCAGCGTATCAATGGCCGAACCGGTAGAGAAAGAATAGGTGTAGTTTCCTAAGGGATTGCCTTCGTTGTTGTCGCTGATGGCGTCTGAGAAATCAATGGTATAGGTGGTGTTGGCTCGCAGTGAGTCTTTGAGAACCACCGAAATGCTCTTCCCCTGCGCCTTGATGTCGGGCCATTCCAGTTGCGGCGGCGACACGACAACCTTTTCTTGCGGGTTGTCCAGCTTGATATATTCATCGAAAAAAATGGAGATGCGTTTGCCTTTCACGTTGACCGACTTGTCGGATGGATGTGTGCCGATGACCCTCGGAGGAGTCTCGTCGAACCATCCGCCGTCAGGTTGCCCCATCTTGGCGCATGACGTGAGAAGCAAAAGGACAAAAAACGCCCATGCCGCAACAGTAGCTCCTGCCTGTCGGAGACTTTTTTTGCATGTGCAATATTCGTGATAGGGGTGGTAGTGACGTCTTCTTGTCATAGTCTCTGTTTATGTTAAGTATGCTCTTCTGTGTTTCTTTGCAATAGCTGTTCTATGAAATCACGGCTGTTGGAAAGCCTCGGCACCTTGTGTTGACCGCCCAGTTTTCCCTTCGACTTAAGCCATTCGTTGAACAGTCCCTGCCTGGCCACCACCATTTCGAGCGGTTGCAGGGTGATGTCTTTGTATCGTTTGGCCTCGTAGTCGCTGTTGATTTCCTGTAGCTTGGTGTCCAGCAAGCGTGCAAATGCTTCCGTATCATCAGGCAGTTTGGAAAACTCGATGAGCCATTGATGACGGCATTTCGCCTTGTCGTCCATGAATACAGGCGCAGCCGTGTAGTCTACAATCTCGGCATGACACTCTTTGCAGGTGTGGGCAAGGGCATTGTCGGCATTGTCGACCATGAGTTCCTCTCCGAAAGCATTGATAAAGTGTTTTGTCCTGCCCGTAATGACAAACTTGTAAGGGTCTTTCTGCGTAAACTTGACGGTGTCTCCGATGATATACCGCCACAAACCGCACGATGTGGAGATAAGCATGGCATAGTTTTTACCTACTTCTACGCCTGTCAACGGCACGACCGTGGGGTTTTCCGTTCCAAATTCATCCATCGGGATGAACTCGTAGAAGACGTCGTAGTCGAGCATGAGCAGCATGGCCGGGTCTGAAAGGTCGCTCTGTAAACCGAAGAATCCCTCGCTGGCATTGTAGGTTTCCATGTAGTGCATGCCCGGCTTGCAGATAATTTGCTCGTATTGGCGGCGGTAAGGAGTGAAGGCAATTCCGCCGTGGAAGAATACTTCGAGGTTGGGCCATACTTCTTCGAGGTGTGTCTTGCCGCTGATTTCGAGCACACGGACAATGACCGAGAGCATCCACGAGGGCACACCGGAGAGATTGGTCACGTTTTTGTTGAGCGTTTCACGGGCAATGCGGTCTCGCTTCTCCTCAAAATCGGAGAGCAAGGCTGTTTCCTTCTTCGGCACCCGGATGAGGTTGACCAGCGGATTGATGTTTTCTATGAGGATGGAAGACAAGTCTCCTACAAGGCTTTCACGCAAATTGTAGTTGGGAGAGTGGCTTCCGCCGAGAATAAGTCCTTTGCCGTTGAACAGCCGACTTTGAGGATTGGAGCGCAGATAGAGCGCGACGGCATCTCGCCCGCCGGCATAATGGACACGCTGCAAGCCTTCGCGGCTCACGGGAATAAACTTGGATTTGTCGTTGGTAGTACCCGATGACTTGGCAAACCACTGTACGTGTCCCGGCCATAACACATCTTTTTCGCCATGTCTCATACGGTCTATGTCTCCTTTCAGTTCCTCGTAGGTATTGACCGGTATGTTCTTGCTCCATGTCCCGTAATCGCTGATAGACACGAAAAGGTGTTTGCGTCCGTAATCGGTATTCTTGGCACGCTCTACCAGTCGTTTCATCACCGCTGTTTGGAGAGCTTCTGCCTCTTTGTCGTGGCGTTCCAGCTCCCTTTGTCGTGAGAGAAAGAACTTGCCTATAATGCTTGTCAGACTCATGCTTTTATTCACTCTTGAAATCGTCTTGTGCTTTGCGGTTGCCTGTCGGGCAATTTCTCTCCACTGAAAACGACTTGATTATCTATGCAAAATTAGCCCAATCTTTTCTAAGAACTGCTCTTTTTACATTTATTAATATGCCTCTCCCAAGTCTTCCGCATGTTTGCCATTCATGGCTTTTCGTTATAGTCAAGACCAAGAAAGTCTTTGAGATGCCCCTGTGGAGAAGATGCTCTGTGTTAAACTTGCCAAGTTCTGCGGCTAATACGATGCTTTGCTGTAACTTTGTCATGATTTATCCCAATTCGCCCATTAGAAAACGGGCTGACTTTGGAAACCGTATCAAGACAGAAATGAAAGGAAAAAAGATAAAGGTCATTAAAAGATTTCTGCGCAGGAAATGGCGGAGAATTCAGTCGTGGCAGCGCAATCCGTATCGAGAAGTTGTAATGGGAACGGAAAAACAGGCGTGCAAGAACTGCGAAACAATGTACAGAGGGGATTTTTGTCCTGCCTGCGGGCAAAGTGCGCAGACAGAAAAATTTACTTTCAAGTCGGTCTTTTCCAATATCATGAACGTATGGGGACTGGGCAGCAGGAGCCTGCCACGCACCTTGTTTTATCTGCTCGCACGCCCGGGAAACATGATTAGCGATTATCTCGAAGGTCGGCGACAGCCCTATTTCCCACCTGTCAAGATGCTGTTTGTCATGGCTACTATCTATGCGCTTGTCGGACATGCCGTCAGCCTTGGCTCAGAGGAAGAGGCTGCATCACCCGATACCGTAGCAGTCAAAACAAAAGAAAAAGAGGGAAACGGCAAGACGTCTATCAGTATAGGAACGGCCTCTGTGTCTTTGCAGGAAAACGGAAATAATGAGGAAGAGCAACTTAACGACAATCAAAGACAAGTCTTTGAATTTATGGGGGCAGAAAAGAACCGGGCTGTTATCTTGCTGGTTTTCCATTCGGCATTGGCACTGGCTTTCAGCATGCTCTTCAAGAAAAGCAAAAACGGAAAACGGTTTACATTGCCCGAACATTTCTATGCACAGATGTATGTGGCCAGCCAGCTCTTGGCCGTTGCTTGCATTTACTCGCTGTGTACATGGAGCAAAAACGGGCTGTATAACTTTCCCTTATGGTGGATGCCTGTCATCGTAACCTACGACTATCTGCAATTATTGGGTGGCAAAATATGGAAGTTGTTGCTGAAAATCGTGCTGGCCATCACAACGGCGTCTGTCTTGTGCATGCTGTTCTTAACCATCCTACTTATCGGAATATACGGGTCTTCGTAACCGTATGGAAGCATGGTGTTTCTCGGCGTGGGTGGACAGGATAAGTACGAAGAGCAGATTGGAAAAGAAAAACCGCAAGTCACATGACCTGCGGTTTTCTTGCTTAAGAAGTGGTGCCACCAGGAATCGAATAAGATTGATAAGTGGCTGTATTTCTTTGAGTTTATATTCTACAAAAGACCTAATCTCCCGCTATTGCTCCACCGATTTGCTGCAATGCTTTGCTTCTTTTTCGTGGGTGATATTCTTATATATGCACAAAGGTAATAGGATCCACGGGAAAGAGCAATTATTTTCTGTTTTATTTTCTGGTAGCAGTTCATTCGGAGTTCTCCCATATTTTTTCGTATAGTGATAGGAAGTCTGACTTATGAAGAACGTTTTGTGTCAATCTCTCTATTTGTATCCAATTCTAAGTTTGCCACGATATTCTTACATCGGTATCGCTCTTTATTACTTATAATTTTATTCCGATGATAGCATGGTATGTAGCTTTATCTTCTTAATCTCTCAGTTACAACGGAATCTCTTCCCCAAAACGTTGCAAGTTTCAGACATACAAGCGATAATATCATTCCCTTTTGTCTAAGGTTCATCGTTGGGGAATAGTCATATCAGTACTATAATGTTTTTCTCAGTATTTCTTCTACTAATGGAGTGCATAATGTTTCTTCCCGCACTGCACATTTATTTCAGAACATTATGGTTCGGATGAAGAGAAAGTGTGCCTAGCCATGCGGTTGTTTTCAATAATAAAGATGCCACTCATGTATTTTGGAGGGAGTGGCAATGTCTTTTCATACCAGACGACATAGAGATTTTTATAAACGACAAATAATCAATAGATTAAATTGTTTGTCAATATAGGGAGGTAACGATAAGGAAACCAGCGAACTTCTATACTCTCTACCTTGTTTTGCCATTTCAAAGAACTACTTTGTTTGCTGCAAAGGTAGCGATATTTTCGCGAAAAGATGGGAATTTCTTCGTTTAAAATAGTTTGGGTATTATAAAAAGTAATCCATCATGACAAAATATTCATATAGCACTCCTTAAATTCTGCTTTTGGGACATAGAACTTAGTGGTTGTTTGACTTAAACAAAGGTCATTCTTTATCGAAACATTTTATCATATTATTTATAGTACTCCCTAATTTTAGACAACAGATTTGCCTTTTTCTTTCACAGTTAGAAACATACAGAAATTGGGGGCAGATACATTCATTCGAAGAGTAATCTGTTTTTTATGTCTATATTTAAAGAAAGATTTTTATAGAGTTATTTCCAAAACCTCGAAGCAGGCAACTCATCAACATTATTCTGTCATCTTTATTGGTATAAATCTTCTCTTTGAGCAAAAAACAACATATCACGTTTAAGTAGTTGTTAAAATATCTATACTTTGTTTTGATTGTTTTTGTAGGGGCAAGAAGACTAAAAACTCTTAAGATTTTAATGAAAGATAAATGGAGAATCTTGCACGAAGTGCCATTCTCACAAACTTGCTTGCAAATTTGGAGATGTTGCAAAAAGGATGAGATGCAAGGTGCTGAGGGTGAGTGCGCAGGGAGCGTACTCACGTACGTGACCAAGCCCGAGTCCCGATAGCAACGAAGCAGATCGCCTTTGTGCAACAGTCTCAAATGTGTTAGATAGGCACAAGTAAAATTAGTCTTCCCATATTTAAGCAAGCAAAGAAGAGCTTAAATAGATTTAAAATCACAAAAGAATTATCTGATTGAGATATAAACGTCTCGATTTATTTTGTATATTTACACCGAAAAATTGAGTAAAGTATTTGATCTATGAATAAGATAAAACTTGTGCTTGACAAAAAAGGCATTAAACAGAAATGGTTAGCAGAGCAATTAGGAAAGAGTTTTAATATGGTTAATTCTTATGTGCAAAATAGGACTCAGCCAAACCTTGAAACTCTATACAAAATAGCTTCAATTCTTGATGTAGAGGTGAATGAACTACTATATTCAAAAGATGATATGGAACAAATTAAAAATAAGCAATAATATGGCAACAGCGAATCAATTAAAAATGCTCGTAAAGAGCCACTTTGAAGAAAATGGCGAGAAATTTAATACTGTTGCATTACAAATTGCAGCCCATGAAGCTAAATTGGGGCATACTAATTTAGCTAATGATATACGAAAAATTATAGATGCTGCAAGGATTAATAAGCCTAAATTTAAAAACATAGATTCTAATTTACAAGGTTTATTCTTAGAAATTTATCCACAGGAACGTTTAACAGATTTAGTCGTTGCCCCGCAAATAAAAAATAGAATAGAAAGAATTATTAACGAATTTACCTATAAGGATAAATTGTTTAGGTATAACCTTGAAAACAGACGGAAAATTCTTTTTTCGGGACACCCTGGTACAGGAAAAACTATGACAGCATCAATAATTGCCAATGAATTGCATTTGCCAATATATGTAGTACTGATGGATAAAATAGTAACAAAATACATGGGAGAAACAAGTGCTAAATTACGACAAATATTCGATTATATTGAAGATGTTCCTGCCGTTTATCTTTTCGATGAGTTTGATGCAATAGGAGGACAACGAGGCAAGGATAATGACGTGGGCGAGATGCGTCGAGTATTAAACTCTTTTTTGCAATTTATCGAAAGAGACCATTCTGATAGTTTAATTATCGCAGCAACTAACAATTTGGAATTGTTAGATCAGGCATTATTTAGACGTTTTGATGATGTAATTCATTATCATCTTCCAAGCGACCTTGAAAAAGTTCAACTGCTTAAAAACCGATTATATGGGAAGATTTCACAAAAAGATATTGATTCGATTTTGCCAGAATTAGATTCTTTAAGTCATGCAGAAATAAATCAAGCATGCCTAGATGCAATTAAAGAATCTTTGATAAATGATATTAAGATGTCGCCAGATTTGCTTGCAAAGACAATCCAAGAAAGAAAATCAGCTTATAACTTAAAATAATAAACATGAATAAATACGAGCATATCATTGTCCCTGAAACAATAAAACAAGCTATTAAATATTCTCCCAGAGGTAATGGTGGTGGCGGTCTCTTTATACCTGTGCGCAATCGGCAAGAACATGCAGAATATTTACAAAGGAAATTTGATGCTGCCAGAATAGATGATGCAAATGTCAAACAACAAATGGAAGCAATCTCCTTACCTGCGAGAAGTGGAATTTATCTCGAATTTGCAAGTGCTCCCACTTATGACCTAGCATCAAAGAGTTTAGAAGATCTAAAAGCTGGCATCCGATTGTTAAATATTCGACAGGTAGAAACAGAAGATAATCAGGAACAGACTTTTGCAACTATCTATATTCCTCATGGAAAAGAAAATAGACTTTTAGAAAAGCTACATAAATATGCAACGGAAGAGTTACGTAATGGAAAACCTAAAAACGATACTCTTTTTCGAAGTCTCGAAAATATTAATATAGCTCTCCTGAAAGCGTTATGGACTGACAGATATGAAGATTTTCCAACAGATCACGATGATTGGTATGAGGTCTGGATAAGAACTTCTGCAACAGAAGATATTGTAAATCAGCATAACAGATTTATAGATTCTCTTCAGAGTCTCGGCATTCACTTCAAATATGATTCAATTCTAACATTTCCAGAAAGAACTGTATTTTTAGTATATGCAAATATAGATGCTCTGACTAAATTATTGGGATGTTCAGACCAATTAGCGGAATTGCGAAGTGGACGTGTATTGACAGGATTTCTATTTGATGAGTATAGAAATGAGCAACAAGAATGGGTGGAAGATTTACATAATAGAGTCCAATTTAACCCAAATACAAATTCTGTCATTTGTGTATTAGATTCAGGTGTTAATAATGGACATCCTCTTTTGGAACCTATAATTTCTGACGGGAATTGTGATTCTGTCGTTGGAGAGGGTATTGCGGATAGGGATGGGCATGGTACAAGAATGTGCGGAACCGTCATTTATGGCGATATGTCTTATTGCCTTGCCAACACCCAGAATATACAAATTGACCACCAAGTTGGTTCAATTAAATTATATCCGCATGGTCACCCTAATCCCAAAGAAGCATGGGGATTTTTGACTGAACAAGCAGTTTCAATGTCTGAAATTATATTCCCTCGAAAAACCGTTTGCTATTGCATGGCAATAACGGCAGAAGATAGTGAGAAAGGAAAGCCAACATCTTGGTCAGGAGCAGTTGATTCGATTGCATACAACAATGGTAATACAGGCCGCTTATTTATGGTTTCTGCTGGTAATATTAGATATAGTTTGGATAAGGAAATTATTGCTGGTTATCCAAACAGAAATAGTCTCCGACCAATACAGAATCCCGCTCAAGCTTGGAATGGTTTAACCGTTGGAGCTTTTACCAATATAGTAGCAATAGATAGTCCTAATTTGAGAAACTATGATCGTGTTGCACCAAGTGGTGGAATTAGTCCCTTTTCTCGAACGTCATCACTATGGGGAAAAGGGGCATTGATTAAGCCTGAAGTTATGTTTGAGGGAGGAAATTTATATAAAACCAATGATCCTCAAATTCCATTTTCTTCTCATCAAGATTTAGAATTGATGACAACGAATAAAAATTATCAAATAAGTGGTTATTTTGATACCATTAATGCAACAAGTGCAGCAACAGCATTGGCTGCAAATTTTGCAGGTAAATTGCAGGCTCGATATCCTCATTTATGGGCAGAAAGTATTCGCGGAATAATGGTTCATTCTGCAAAATGGACTTCTTGTATGGAAGAACAATTTCCTGTGAGAAATGGAAATAGAGGAGACATGGAACGACGATTGCGCCATTGTGGTTATGGTGTACCATCTGAAGAAAGAGCATTTTATAGTACGGAAAATGGGTTAACCTATGTTGCCCAAGAAATAATACAGCCCTTTATCAAAGAGCGAGGAGATAATTCTCCAAAAATAAATGAAATGCACTTTTTTGAGTTACCTTGGCCTCGTGAGGTTTTAGAGCAACTTGCAGAAACAAATGTTACAATGCGAGTAACTTTATCATATTTTATTGAACCAGCTCCTGGAGAAATCGGTTGGAAAGATAAATACAGATATGCGTCATGCGGATTGCGTTTTGATGTAAATAAAGAAGATGAAGATCAAAGGGCTTTTCAATTAAGAATTAATAAATTGATTGAAGCCGAAGAAAACGAAGAGCGTGGAAGGAATGATTCTACCAGATGGTTAATTGGATCGGACAATAGAAATAAAGGATCAATACATTCAGACGAATTAAACCTCACAGCTGCTCAATTAGCAGTATGTAACTTGATAGCTGTTTATCCAATTGGAGGTTGGTGGAAAACACGTACTAATTTGAAACAATATAACAATAAGCTGCGGTATTCTTTGATTATATCTTTGGATACCCCTGTTGAAAATATAGATTTTTATAATACCGTTAAGACAAAGATAGAAACTGTTGTTAATATTCCCATAGAAATCTCAACGAATGATTAATAAATAGGTGGGAACCTAAAAAACAAAGATGATTATTGGCTTACCCGATAAATCGCAGTTCTTGTATTATATGGGTTGACACAAAATATGGATAGAGAAAAACTGTCTCCGTAAAATTTATCATTTTGGTTCAAACGATTGGTATTCAATGCCTAATGAGTTATGAAACGCTATAGGTAATGATTGAGCGACCTATCTTCCGCAATGATATACAACGCTTTACATAACTCGAATAACCTGTTGCAAAGATAAGGGTATATTGTGAGAAAAAGGAATTTTCTCTCTTAATTTTTTCGTAAAGCCGTCCGTTGGGCGGCTTTTTGTTTTCTGTGTATTCTATTCTTATGATGAAATGCAGTCACCGAAGACGGCGTTTTTTGTTTTCGCCCTGCTTCTCTCCCTGCACATACTCCACTTATGCTCGTGTATCATGTCGGGATCGGTTGTTCGTTGTCAGCGGCAAAGGTAGTTCCGGGCATCTACGGACAAAAAAGGTCGGGGCGGCAAGCCGTTTAGACGACAATCTCCACACTTCCATTTCATTGCAGGTAGTATTCTCGCCGTAAAACCTTGTTTGTCCTAAGCCCTACCTTTTTACGCCACTGAAACGAAAACGACCGACCTGACGGAAAAACGCATAAGAAAATGTCGGATATGCGAGAAGCAAGGAAAAAGAAAAAGTTGAAACTCAACTCCCTCTCCTCTGGAATCCGCATAAAATCAAAAATAATCATTCAAGAAGAACAGATGAAGTAAAGCGGTCGGCAGATTTGCCGATCACTCCTTTTCTTTCTTATGCTTCGGGCGGACAAAGCCCCCCAATGAAAAACAGTTCGTTACTTTTGACAGCGAGTTGATACGGCTCAAAAGTAACAAAAAACCATTGCTAAATGCCTCACAATAGCTTCTTGAATTTTATCTCTGCCAATCTGTTGATTTCATCCTTGTAGGTTTCAAGATGATGAAGGATGATGTTCTCCACATAGATACCGATGGTCATATCCCTGTTTCTCATAGACATGACTATCTCCGCCAGCATGTCTTGCAACTCTTTGGCAATATAGATGGTCTTGCGGTTTTTTAAAGTGTTGCGACAGATGAAAAGCGACTCATAATCACTTTTGTCAGACTTTCGTCTTTCTCTTCTTATAACTCTTGAAAAAACCTTTGACATTGGCTCGTCATTTGGACGTTCCGATTCAACACCCTGCTCTTCTGATTGAGAGCATATCATCTCATTCTCTTTTCTTTTCATGGGAATACCCTGTGAAATAAGTTCTCGGATGGCAACGGGATCAACCTTGCCGTTTTGATTCTCTTTCATACTTACTTAATTTTATTGTCATACAATTCACTGTCCGTTTCGTTGTCGGTATATTTACCTGCAAAGATGAATACATCCGCTATCGAAGATATGCCCGATAATCGGATTATACCAGCAGGGCTACATCCTTTCGTTCATACCCTTTCTGTGGAGATGTTTATTAGTGTCCATCAATACAATCGTTCGATTGTATCTGCTTTCGCACATTTCCACGTTCGGATGAGAGAAATAAGGATATGTCCTTTGATGTACACCCCTGTCCACACCGCTCATCGAAACGAGATGTTATCGAAGACACATACCCACACCGACATATTTGACAGTGCAAATATATGGCTCGGTGATGCTGTAATCAGCGTGATTTTCTTTAGTGCGTACTTGTGGCTTCGATTTGGTTAATTGTGGCTTCGTCTCTCTTAATGGCTTTGGGGACAAGAGGTAGTAACTTTGCAGCAAGCAATAAGTCGGTATTTCATGGCTTTGAAAACATACTTTTCGAGAGAATAACATATCGTTCTTCGGGACGGACTTATTTGCGTCCGTGCAAATAGCAAGGTATGTTTTATGCAGCACGACCCCGTTTTTGCAGCATAAAACCCTTGCTCTTGCAGAGAACTGAAAAAACTCCAAAGTCGTTTTTTCTTGGAAGAGAAAATGTCATGTTTCGAATGCCGGGTATGTCGTGAAACACTAAAATCCAAAGTAAGAAATGGAAATGAAGAAAATTCGGAGCGCACGCTCCAAAGAGAAGACAGAAAAGCGTGTTTCGGTCAATTTCACACCGACGGAATACGCTCATTTCCTCACGATGAAAGAGGAAGAAAGTGGTGTACAAAGTTTGTCCCTGTTTATTAAAGCGAGGGTATTTAATGAGACTTTCCGTGTGATAAAAGTCGACCGTTCCTTGCTTGATTACTACCAGAAACTGACGACTTTGTACGGACAATTTCGCAGCGTCGGGGTGAATTACAACCAGACTGTGGTCGCTCTGAAAAGCAATTTCACGGAGAAGGAAGCCTTGCGATGCTCACCCAGTTGGAGAAACTGACACTTGAATTAGCAATAATCGGAGGTGAAATCGTGCAACTGACTCGTGAATTTCAAGAGAAATGGCAACATCGGCAGTAACCATTTTACATCGTACTGTTCTTTATGGATGAAAAAATCAGGCTTCCATCTCGTTTGGGGAAGCCTGATTAACCTTTTGATGGCGATTACCGCTTTTTGAACTTGCCGCCCTTCAGGTCGCTATCCACCATACGTCTGTTGAGTTTCTCACGGAGTTCATCAAGAAAATAAGTACGGCTATCATCCTTGCGACGTTTCATGTTCATATATACGTTGTAGCAGTTCTTTATCTCCACTCCGAAGATTTCGGAAAGAGCATCTGCCAACTCCTCCACACCTATTTCTCCGTTGTTAATACAATCGCAGGTGTCGAAAGCATAAAGGAGTTCAACTAAATCTGTCGCTTTGCCTGTCCAACGGAGTTTCTTGGCAGACTTGACGGGCAAAGCAGGAAGAAGCCCCTGCATTCGCATCTTCAATAATTCCAGCTCCGTGTCAATGACAAAGAGCAGCTCCGATACATTTTTTCCCCTCTCCGTTCATCAGATACACCGCTTGCAAAGTTTGTAAACGAAAACGAGTATAGCGGAGAATACGGAACAAAGAGATGGCATCGTCTTCAGCATCACATAGAGCAATGATTCTCTTCATAAAGTTCTCCGACGCTTTTTGTACTTGTTCTTTTGTATAGCAAGACGAATTTATCGTCTTAAAGTCTTCCGTTTGAGTAAGTCTTAGCATAATCATATCCTCTAAGTTCAACATTACATTTTCTCTGTTATGAGACGTGATTTATGACCTATCTCCCTGTGAATTCGGACGGCAAAGAGCAGCGTCATCAAGGTTGCAAAGACATCGGCGACAGGCTGGGCATAGAGTACTCCGTTCAATCCCCAATACGATGGAAGCAGCAATATGGTGGGGATAAAAAAGAGTCCTTGTCGTCCGATATTGAGCAGAAGGCTCTGCCTCGCCCTTCCGATTGCCATATACAGTGTGGAATACACAAACTGGAAACCGAAAGTGAAAAACATAATCGTATTGGCTCTAAGCGCAATTCTTGCTATTTCTTGCATTGTTTCGTCTTTGCCAAAACAACTGATGATAGGAGCGGTAAAAACGACTATAAGAATACTCCAAAGTACACAAAACGAGGTGGTGAGTATTATGGAGCAACGTATAGCCTCCTTTAGTCGCTGGGAATTACCCGCTCCGTAGTTATAGCCTGCCATAGGTTGGAGTCCTTTGACGAATCCAAAAACCACATTTGTTCCCAATGTGACGATTTTCAAGACTATTCCCACAGCAGCAACAGCCTCCGAACCGTATTTCACAGCGGCTTTCTGCAACAAACTGATGGAAAGGGTTTGGAGTAGTTGAAGAAAGAGCATTGAAACGCCTATCTTGATAATCTCCACATACATTTTTATCGTGGGAGCGAACAAGGCAAATGATACTTTTACCTTTGCTTCCGTAAGGAAGCGGATGTAAATAGCTGTCGTAATGATTCTTGAAAGAATGGTTGCCCATGCAGCACCTTCTACGCCCCAACTGAAAGTATAGATAAATAAAGGGTCTAATGCAACATTGACGATAGAGCCTATAATCATTGCCGATGCAGACGTTTTCGATGCACCCTGCGAAACGATGATGTTGGACATCGACACATTCAACGTCCCGATGACGCAGCTGATAATGAACAGTCTTCCGTATGCTTCTGCCAAGTTCATCATCCCCTCGTTCGCTCCCATGAAAAGCAGAATGCCTGGCAGGAATGCATTGCACACAAGGGCAATAAGAGTAGCCAATATTACGGAAGTAATTACTGAAACGGAAGCGACCCGACCTGCCTTTACAATCTGTTTCGCCCCCAACAGACGGGAAATATAAACTCCGCCTCCGACACCGAACATCAAACCTATTCCGAGAAACAGCAGCGATATGGGAAAAACGATCGATACGGCGGCGACAGGAAGAGTTCCAAGACGTGCGACCCAGAAAGTATCCACCACATTGTATATTGCCATAATCAGCATTGCGACGACAATAGGTATCCCTAACTTTGCCAGGGCTTTCATCATACTTCCTGCTTGCAGAATATTCACAGCATTGTTCATTCTTGTAATTCGTAGCTTTGTGAGTAAATAAAATTTGCTGCAAAGGTACGGTGGGATACAGGCTGCCACAATAGACGGACAACAGTGATAATAGCACTATTCGTGGTAAGTTCTTCTAAAAAGCGTGGGAGAGACTCCTACAACCTTGGTAAACAGCCGTGTGAAGTAGGAGTAATCGTCAAAGCCCAAACTATGCGCAATCTCTTTGACAGTGTCTGTAGTATAGACTAATTGACGTTTAGCCAATAAAATAGTTTCATCTTGAATATGGCGGCTCACGCTTGTCCCAAGAACTGCATTCACCGCTTCATTCAAATAAGCGACAGTGATATTCAGACATCCTGCATAGAATGAAGGTGCGCGGTGGGTTCGGATATTGCTTTCCAGCAAATCCCGAAAATTCCATACGATTTCCTTATATCTGTTCATTGTGCCTTGTAATTCGGATTGAGCCTTTTGTCGCTCCGCAACGTCCTCCACGACCATTCCCACGATAACGGTAGTTAATCGCTGAACGACTGCTTTTACAGATGAACTTTCCATGCAACTTAGTTTACGGTCAAGAAGCGATAACAATTGTTTATGTTCCGAGATGTCGGATAGTTGTATTTTGGGGCGACCGTATCGCTCAAGCGTTCGTTTTTCCTCCTTATCTACCAATACCGAGTCGATAATCAGAAATTTTGCAGAAAGATTGGAAGCGTCGATGATACGATGCGCCTGTCCCGGACAAATGATAGCCATACTTTCTTTCCCGAAAGTGTATTCCTTGAAATCAATATTCAGACGGCATTGTCCTTCCTCAATAAAACCAAATAAATAATAATCATCGGTATGAGAGAAGGCGTATGTTTCTGAAGGTGCCGATGTCCGAGAGGCGACAGTCTTCAGATAGACTCCGAAATCTGAGAGTTGTGAACTTTTATGGATTGGTAACCGGGGCATGTCTTTCCGTTATTTTATGATTGATAATACGCTCTCAATGTTTATCCTGCCACCGCTGAAACATGCCCATAAAGAAAAATGCGGAGAGCAGGCTAAGCATCGTAAGGATAATCCCGACAACTGACCATAAGAACATCTGCAAAGGAGATAGAATAGATGCCTTTGAAAATTCAGCAAAACCATAGATGCAATAAGGTAATGTCAAGATTGTGGTAATGATGACAGGCACATATTTTCGGTATATCACCCATTGTGCGATATGCGCCAAAAGATGAACGGAATACCCTGCAAATGCAGCAAACCACAATTGATACGCTCCTTGCCATACGGCACAGAAAGAAATGAGGGAAATCAACAAGAACTCGTGGGCAGTCCCAACGGCAAATGTGGCTGTGGAATAATCAAAAAATCCCCTACGAGCAAGAAACCGATCGAATTTCGGAAACCACCTTTTCAATTCATCCCTATTTCTGTTAAGCCAATGCTTGAACATGATAATCTCTTCGTATTCGTGAACCATGAATACAACAGGGAGAAGTATCATTGTCAATTCTAATTTCGTCACAACCATTTTGTTGTTGTTTTGTCAGTAGCACAAAATTCTATGGTCATATGTTTTTAGTTCTGTCTTTTAATCCCAGCTTTTCTTCACCTTATACTAGACGACTTGGGGTTTCTTTTTTACAGTTCTATTTCATTCATTACTTTTAATATATTTCCTATTTTTCTTTCACAGTCATATAGGAATTTGTCACTTTTAATAATATCACTTTCCCAAATATCAATAGTCAAGTTGGGTATGTATTCATAGAATGGCCACCATTCACTTTCTTTGCCAGAATGAATACCCAATTTATTCAATTGCTTGTGAAGACTCTTTCTTTTCTCAACTGAAAGGTTATAATCTTTTGGATTATTGGCTAATCCATAATAATAACGACCTCCTCCAAAAGTAAACCCTATCCAGTATTTTCCTTGCCAGAGAGGATTTGTAAAATAAAACCTCACATAGTACTCTTCGCTCTTCTCATAATGATATTCTAATCCTTTTTGTTCTGCAAATTCTTCCATCTTAGGATTAAAGTGCCTCTTTATGATAGCATCAAAAGTTGCCAAATAGTTATGATAAATTATTCGTGCAGCTTTCAGATTTTCTATTTTTGACAGTATCTCTGTTATCTCCTCTTTATTTCTGTTATCCATATCTTGGTTTGTTAGTTCTTTCAGATGATTGATATATTGAACAATGGTTTCTCGTACAATGGGAAAACGCGAAGCAATTGCAACACATTTTTCAAGCCAATTTATTATGGTCTCTTTGTATGAAATTGTTAAATAGGGAACTCCACTTCCACTTTGTTCGGATGCTTCATTACCCCAAAGAGTCAAGTACAATATCTGATAATTCCCTTTTTGATATTCACCTTCAGCATATTTGTTGTATCTTTTTAGTTGTTCCCATTGGTCATTTGCGTATATTTTATTCTCGATAATAATAACCTTTTGCCTTTGTTTGTCTTCTATCAGAATATCAATTCGACCATATTCATCAATTGAAAATTCTGTATAAACTTTCGCATTTTCACAGTTGAAACCTTGGATTGAAAAGTTATTCCCCAATGTTTCTATAAAACATTCAAGGAGTTGTGATTTTAATCCATGTGTTCCATTAGGATTTAAAAATTCTGCGATAATTGCCGAATGTGTCTTTTCGTAATGATTTACACCACAGACACGAAACATATTAAATCGACCTCCTGTTGCATCTAATATTTCAGCATTTTTATTACTGATAATTGACACTTGATTAAGCAAATTCTTTATCTTATCCATTATCTATTTTGTTTTCTTTCTGCTGTTACTTTTGCTACGGATTTCCATCCGAGGATATATCGTTGAGGTATCATGATATGTCTGTTGCTATTTCATCGTTTACAATGACTTGCCATTTTTCGTCCAAGGTGCCATGCTTCTCTGCCGAAAGGGAAAGATACTGGGGATATACAGTTCGCTTGGCAAGGACGGAAGACAAGCCCTTTGTCAGGTCTTCTTTTCCCAGCAACCTCTCAAAGATGTAGCCCAAACGCTGTATGATAGCCGTAGGGTAATAGATTGCAGTATGACGCAAAGAGGATTTGCGGATACATTCAGACAATTCATCGATGATGCCGACAGCCCGTGACAATCCGAAAGTACGTTGGTTTTCCACAAGGTCGAGCATTGTCGCCTCCGGAGTAGATACATTCACATACCCCGTTCGGGTCTTCATCTGTGTAACACAAGAGTTATCCCATTCTTTTTTTATGTTGAAAGCGATATGCAACCTGTCGTTCTCTATGTTTCTGACAGGAGGCATACTTGTGGTAACAAAAAAACTCATCGGTTGCTGATGGGCAGCCCCGTGAAGTGCGGCAGCCGACAGAAGAGAGACGTAATAATCTCTTTCTATGTACTTCATCAAGTCATTGATATACATAAGAGGCGGGACGTTTTTTTGCAGGGAAAACTCCGGAGTGATAATGACGTAAAAGCCTCGTCTGATAAGTGCAATCTCTCCATTTCTTGCCAAACGGGATAAGGATACCTGTGCGATTTTTCTGCCATATCCGCTTTGCTTCATCACCTCCTCGATGGTAAACGAAATTCGTCCCACCGACAAGATCTGCCTGATAAAATCACCATAAGAGAATACTTTTTCTGCCATTTCCTTATTCTTTAATAGTAGCCGTAATGGCTACTATTTGCAAAGATAGACTACTCAAAAGAAAAGCCCAAAGAATTGAATAAAAAAAAGCTCCATACAGTCTCTTTTGGGATTCAAACGAATTGTCTTTAATTTACTCTCCGAACCTCCTAAGCTTTTTCTTGATTACTCCTAAGCTTTCGAGCGAAAGCTTAGGAGCTTTTATTTACAGAGTAGAGACGTTAATTCTCCCCTCTTTCTATGAGTGTTCTATTTCGGGAATTGCAACAAAGATAGGATATAGCAACACCAGCTATTCCTCCAGTACATCAAATTGCGTTTCGCTTTTTCTCCAAATGGCTCAAGAAAGTGATTTCTTGGATAAAGCAAGGGCAACATTTCTCATATCTTTCATTATACTTCTATCAAGGACTTTGGCATAATGTTGCGTCATTTTGATGTTGGAGTGACCGAGCATTTTCGCCACATTCTCAATGCTAACACCATTTGCCAAACAAACAGAGGTAGCATAGCTATGTCTTGCGGTATGCGTGGTTAATTTCTTCTGAATGTTACATAAGTCGGCTATTTCTTTCAGATAACTGTTCATCTTCTGATTACAGGGTACAGGAAGAAGTGTTCCCTTCTTGTGACGGAATGGATGGTTCTCATACTTCTTTAATATTTCCTGTGGTATATCCAACAAGGGAATATTGCACATATTTTTGGTTTTTTGTCGAGGTTTACGAATCCAAAGGTTTCCGTTATCATCTCGCACAAGATGTTCGGGAGATAATTGTTGCACATCAATAAAGGCAAGTCCGGTAAAGGCTGCGAAAATAAAGATGTCACGGACAAGTACAATTCGTTCTACGGTAAATTCTTTTTGGTAAATAGTTTGCAGCTCTTCCAGTGTAAGAAACTCTCGGATAACCTCTTTCTCATGGAATTTTATTCCGATAAAAGGGTCTTTTGTAATCCATTCGTTGGCAAGTGCAAGGTTGGTTATCTTTTTCAGACATTTCATGTAGCGGATAACCGTGTTTTGTTGGCATTCCTTCTCTGTCTTCAGATAAAATTCAAAGGCACGAACAAACTCTCCATTGATTTCAGTCAATAGAAGATCATCTTTATTGTATCTCCTTTGGATCAATTCCGCCAAGTAACGTTTGCACGTTTCATAACGCCGAACAGTAATCAAAGTATAATCTTTACCTATAAGAGCTCGACATTGATCATTGTGTTCCTGTATCGTAGCAAGGAGAGTTTTGGGTTGTTCTTTCAGAATATTTAAGCCGAAGAATTTTTCTTGAAGAATACGAGCGGTTATTGTGCTCCCTTGTTCTTCTAACTCGGTAAAGATAGAGTGTAACTTGATTTTTGCTTCTTCTATGTAGCTATTCAGTTCGTTGGCTTTACGACTTTTACCACGTACACACTCTTTGGCTTGGTTCCAAGAACTCGGATCGACACTTTTTCGAATATTAGTTTCGACACGTTGTCCATCAACGGTAATTCTCATGCAAACCGAGGCTTCTCCGTTTTTGAGCAGTTTCGTCTTCTTGATAAAGAAGAGCACATTGAATGAAATCCTTCTCATTTCGATACGTTTTTAGTTGATACAAAATTCGGAAATCACTCACGAGTTATCGAAACGCAAATCACTGCATATCAGTGGTAAAGAAACTTTTTCGGTGGAGATTTCATTCTGCTGTTTTTGCTCCACCTTTTGCTCCACCAAACCCGGTAATATTCTGCTATATTTTGCGTAAGTGGGAAAATAAAAACTCCCGACTTCGTTTAGAAATCAGGAGTTTACGTCGTTTTGCTTTTCTTCAAAGTGGTGCCTCCAGGATTCGAACCGGGGACACACGGATTTTCAGTCCGATGCTCTACCACCTGAGCTAAGGCACCTTGCTTTGGTTTCTTAATTGCGGTTGCAAAGGTAATGCTTTTTTTTGTATTCCACGCAAAAAATGGAAGAAATCTTCAAAAATATTTGTGTGAGCCATTGAAAACATCTATCTTTGCAGACGCAAAAATGGTTTGCCATACTTTTGCTTTCGGGATGTAGCGCAGTTGGTAGCGCACTACGTTCGGGACGTAGGGGTCGGGCGTTCGAGTCGCCTCATCCCGACCAAAGCAGAACAAAAGAGGTTGTCTGACAACCTCTTTTTTAATATAGATGATGATGGTGTCTGTTTTTGGAGTGGCTGTTCACAAAGTATTCAGACAGGTTTCTCCGTTTTGCATGATTACATTCGAGGTTGCCTGAACGGCCTTTTTCTCATATATATAATAAGGTATATATTCCACCTATGCTTTCTCGTTGTACAGAATACGGACAGCAGAAGGCTACGGAAAGGCAGAATGTAAGACATCGAAAGAACAATGACAGGAAAATGGTAAACGACAACAACACATTGGAACAGTATGTACTCGGTCATATTGATGAAGAGGGAGACTATCTGTACCAACTCTATCGTGCCACCAATGTGCACTTGCTGCACGGAAGGATGGCAAGCGGACATTTGCAAGGCAGGCTGCTGAAGATGTTTGTGCGCATGATGCGCCCCAAACGAATACTCGAAGTGGGGACTTTCAGCGGATATTCAGCCCTCTGCATGGCCGAAGGGTTAGATGAAAACGGGCATATCTGGACATACGAAATCAATGATGAACAAGAAGAGTTTACCCGCCCGTGGATAGAAAACTCTCCGTATGCCGACCGCATTACTTTCATGATAGGTGACGCCATTACCGAAGCTCCCAAACTCGGCATAGAGTTTGACATGGCATTCATCGACGGTGACAAGCGAACTTACATCGAAACATATGAGATGGCTTACAAACTGGTGAGGAAAGGAGGCTTTATCATGGCCGACAATACGCTTTGGGATGGTCACATCGTAGATCCGTCGTATGCTCATGACCGACAAACACAGGGTATCTGTGCCTTCAACGATCATGTGGCAAACGACAAGCGTGTGGAAAAAGTAATCCTTCCGCTCCGTGACGGCTTAACCATCATCCGCAAGGAATAAAAATACAGATAGCTGGCCGCTGCTCAAGCCCGTTGGAGTTTTGGCGGTATATTGAACTTAAAAAAGAAAAAACGGCTTGACAAGAAAAAACTTGATCACGCTTTTTGTTGATGAAGTTTTTCGTAAAGGTCAAGAATAAAGGCATTTTAATATAAAAACCAGCATTATTTGGTTTTTGATTTGCATACGATTGTATTATTTATCTCATTTCTTTTGATAATCCTTTTGTTATTACAAATATAATCTTTATCTTTGCAACAAATACAAGACATTTGCTCGTTGGTGATAAGAATTAAACTGAAAAGAAGTATTATATAAACGTATAATAACACGAACAAAACGATTAGAAATACATGTGGCAAGACATAAATTGGATTTTTGCACAACAATAATAGAAAAGAAGTTAATTGACTGTCAAATAAGACAACAGAAGATAGTATATAAAGTTTAAGGTAAAAAGATAAAATATATTTCGCTCGTTTGTCCTGCAGAGTTTAAGTAATTTCGTTTTTCCGACTATTTGCTGTTATGACACATCGCAATGATGCGCAGATTAGAGGTGGAGAGAAGGAAAAAGGCTATTGCAAAAGTAGCATGGAACAATATTGGCGACGGAAAAATAAAATGCAAAAGAAAACTTCCTTTCTACTATGAGATGTCTGGAAGTCTAATTAGTAATCAAAAATCAGTTTTATAAATTTAGAATGAAAAAATGAAAAAGAACAAGTACTTTTTATTGTTATTGCTTTTCTTGGCAATATCAACCAGGTCACTTGCCTATGTAGACGGTGAAATCGTCAAGTTCGGCAGCCATACTTACAGGGTTGTTTCGGCAAGTGCTTTCACATTGGCCTTTTTAGGCACGGATGATACAACAACCGGTCAACTTGTTGTTCCTCAAACTGTGTTCGATGGCAAGGACGTAACCTTCACCGTAACCGTGATTGGCGGTAACGTATCTTACAGATCTAATAATGTTACTTCTGTGGTTCTGCCAGAGACAATTGTAGAAATCAAGGGATCATGTTTTCGTGGTGCTCAACTGGAATCCATCAATATCCCCAAGAATGTGACGACAATGGATAAATATGCTTGGGCATACTTGAAAAAAATGCCTGTATTTATGGTAGATGCAAACAACAATTATTTCACGGCAGACACAGACGGTGTACTTTATTCGAAAAACATGTCGATTTTGTATGCAGTTCCTGCTAATATCACCTTAAACAGGGAAACTTATGCCATCAATGAAAGTGTAACTGATATTAGATTGTTTGCGGTATCTGATGCTCCTACCACTACAAGACTGAAGACTCTTATTCTGCCGAAGAATCTGCAACAGATTGAAATGGGATGGCCTACTTTCGCACCTTGCTATTCCATTTCTGCTTTTGATATTGCAGCAGGTGGTTCGACACCTTTCAGCATTATTGACGGTGTGTTATTCAAAGGTGCAGAACTTGTTGCTTATCCGCGTGCAAAGAATGTGAGAGATTATAAAGTACCAGACGGCATCACATCTGTGGCGACCTATGCGATATATGCAAACAGTTACATGTACACAATAGACCTCAATCAAGTAAAAACGATGGGCAGTTCTGCATTGTATAGCCTGGGAAATCTTACTACGGTAACACTCCCTAAAGGACTTGAAGAAGGAACGCACATGGAAGGCTGGGCAGAATCATGCAACAAAATCAGTAACTATATTGTTCCATCTGACAGTGAGAATTATTATGGAGAAAACGGCATTGTATTTACAAAAGACAAGAAGAAACTTTATTTCTATCCCCCGGCAAAGAGTGACTTCACGACTTATTCAATTCCTAATACCGTTGAAACGGTTGCCAAGCGTGCATTCCAAAGCCAGCAACATTTGACATCCGTAACAATTCCCAACAGTGTAACCGAAATAGGCAATGATGGATTCCGTGGAATGGCAAAGCTTACACAGGTTACTTTTGAAGAAAATGCTAACATTAAATATTTCGGAATACAAGTATTCTCATATTGCGAGGTTCTAAAAGAGATTACACTTCCAAGCTCAATATTAGGAATCAGTGATGCCTTCTACAATAGTTTCGCATTAGAAACAATCAATGTTCCTAATGGGTCAAAACTCAATACAATCTTTGCCTCTGCGTTTGTTACTAACGTTAATCTTAAGAGGTTTAATTTCTTGGGGACTTGCGAACTGACAGACATTAACGCCAGTGCTTTTGCCAATTTGAAAAACTTGGAATCGTTCACATTCCCTAAGAGTGTAATAAATATTAAAGAAAATGCTTTCAGTGGATGTACAGGTATGACTACGGCAACTTTTGCTGACGATGCAGTTATTCAAAGAATTGGTGCCGGTGCTTTTGCCAACAGCGGAATTACTACTATTACAATTCCTCTAAGTGTGACAACGATTGAAAAAGATGCTTTCCGCAGCTGTGATGTCTTGACTACGGTGAATGTATCCAAGAACATGACAAGTATCAGTCCTGAGGCGTTCAAATTTTGCTCTAAGTTAACCGACATTACTGTAGACAAGAAGAATACTGTTTATTCGAGCGTTGACGGATACCTGTTGTCTAAAGATAAGAAAACACTTATTCTCTTCCCTCCGGGTAAGGCTAACAGTGGATTTACCCTGCTGCCTCCTTCTATCACAAAGATTGGCGATTACTCATTCTATGAATGTACCAAACTTGAGAATGTTGTTATCCCCAACAAAGTAACCAGTATTGGCAAGCGTGCCTTCGGACTCTGTACGAATCTCAACACCATCGCTTTCCTTTGTGATGCAATGATTGACCCAACCATGATTGATCAGGGTACAAACACAATGAGTTTTGACGACGGAACAAATGCTGCCACCATGTTCACCAAGATTGATATCTTCGTTAGAAAAGATTTGCTTTCCCAATATCAGGCAAATACATATTATCAGAAGTTTAAGAGCATTGGCACTTCGTTTACCAGCGGCAATGAAGAATACCTGCCCGTATCGGCCAATGATGTCGATCTGCTTTCTACTGCCAGCACAGACCATACTTATGTATTGCCTACCAGTGTGCAGCACAACGGCAAAACTTATAACGTGGGACTTATCGGTGACTACGCATTCCAGACCGTTACAAACGCCATCAAGGAAGTTGTGGTGAAGGATAACGTGAAGTACATCGGTGCAAAGGCGTTTATGACCAACATCAACAACAACACAAGTACCATCCAAAACGTATTCTTCATCGAGAGCCAACCTACCAACGAAATGCTCAGTACTACCCGTTTTGAACTTGATGAAACAGGAAGCAACTACAATGAATTTGCCTCTACGACGAAAGTTTACGTGAAGAAGTCTGCTTTTGAGACATACAAGACCGCATGGACGAAAACCGTTTACGATCCTGCAACTGACACCAATGTGGCCAGCCAGTTTGATTTCACCTCTCAGTTGGGTTACCAAATTCCGGGAGTGACCATCAGCCAGAAGTATGGAACGTTTGCCCGTGAGTTCGACACTGATTTCTCAGACTATCTTACAACGAACAATAAATGCCGTATAGCTGCTTTCGTTGCCGGTTCTCCCATCCTTGCAGGTGGTGGTGACTATGGAACGAGCACCTATCACATCCGAATGACAAGTATTGACGAGAACGGCGGTTATAATTCTTATGCTTACGTGCCGGCCAATACTGGCGTATTGCTGAAAGTACTCGACCAAGTGGCAACCGAAAGTAATTTCTATTACACCATCGGCGAGCATGACAATCAGACCTACACCGTAACGAACAACATCATGACGGGCGTTACCGTGAACCCCACAAGCGTTACTGCAAGCGAAACCGACCCGATTTATGTAATGCAGGGCGGCCTTTTCCGCAAGGCTACCAGCACGATTGCCAATTTCCCCATCCACAAAGCATATCTCCGTGCAAGCAATCTGCCTGCCGGCGCAAAGGTAATCTTCGAGTTTGAAGAACCCGGAACGACAGCCATTGAGTCTGTGGATGCCGAGACATTGAATGCCAATGACGCATACTATAACCTCAACGGTCAGCGCATCGAGAAGCCTCAGCAGGGTGTTTACATCCATCAAGGCAAGAAAATAGTCATCAAATAAAAAAGTGAAAGTCATGAAAAAGAAACAATATACAGCACCTGCTACCGAGCAGGTAAACCTCTTGCTTGAACAGTTGATGATTATCGCCAGCCCTGGTGTTGGTGGCAGCTACGACCCAGGTTTGGGTATAGACTCCAAAGAAAACTTTTTCTTTGATGAAGAGGAAGAAGAACCTGCCAGTGTTATAGGCTACGAGAAATACTCTGCTTGGGAAGATTAATCCCGGCAGGATGTTTGAGACCTCGGGGATAATAAACCTCTGTCTCATTGGGACTGACGATTTCCCCAATAATACTTGTTGGAGGGGGATGCTCATTGGGCATCTCCCTTTTTTTGAACCCCTATCGTTTATTAGATCGCTAAGGCAATATCCCCCTGTAATAATATCGCTTCCCGACTGCTTTCGTCCCTCTGCTGGCAGCTTCTCTGCCAGTTCCCCTCAATATGAGTTGCCAATCCCCGTATGTGGCTCATTCCCATATTTCTTTCTTTTCGTTTTGTTGTCTGCTCGAAAAGGCGTACCTTTGCAAATTGATATATCATTTTTTACTCACAAAAAAAGAAATTATTATGCCATATTTGTTTTCTTCTGAGTCCGTATCTGAAGGACATCCCGATAAGGTTTGCGACCAAATCAGCGATGCCTTGCTTGACCAGTTCTTGGCCTACGATGAACAGGCGCACACGGCCATAGAGACTTTTGTAACCACAGGACAGGTGGTTATCATGGGCGAGGTACGTTCAAAGGCTTATATCGACCTGCAAACTGTGGCAAGAAAGACCATCAACGGTATTGGCTACACGAAGTCTGAGTACCAGTTTGACGGTCATTCGTGTGGCATTATGACGGCCATCCACGAGCAGAGCGGAGACATCAGTCGTGGCGTAGACCGTGCCGATGCCGACAATCAGGGGGCAGGCGACCAGGGAATGATGTTCGGCTATGCTACAAATGAGACGGAAAGCTACATGCCTGTAACGCTCGATTTGTCGCATCTCATCATGCGAACGCTTGCCGACATTCGTAAAGAAGGAAACGAAATGACCTATCTGCGGCCTGATTCCAAGAGTCAGGTAACGGTAGAATACAGTGACGAGGGCGTGCCGCAGCGCATCAAGACCATCGTGGTGTCTACCCAGCACGACCCATTTGATACTAACGATGAACGCATGCTCGCACAAATTGAGGCCGACGTGAAGAATATTCTTATTCCCCGGGTGAAGAAACAGATACACAGTGAGAAGGTCTTGAGACTCTTTGATGCAGAAATCGAGTATCTGGTCAACCCCACCGGCAAGTTCGTCATCGGTGGCCCACATGGCGATACCGGTCTGACCGGACGCAAAATCATCGTCGATACCTATGGAGGAAAAGGTGCGCACGGCGGCGGAGCTTTCTCTGGCAAGGATGCGTCAAAGGTTGACCGTTCGGCAGCTTACATGGCGAGGTACATTGCCAAGAACCTTGTGGCAGCCGGAGTGAGCGACGAGATACTTGTGCAAGTGAGCTACGCTATCGGCAAGGCAGAGCCGCTCAACGTGTATGTAAACACTTACGGGCGAAAGAACGTAAAACACAGCGATGGCGAAATAGCCGACATCATCAGTCGCATGTTCGACTTGCGTCCCAAGGCCATCGAACGGATGCTCAAGTTGCGGCAGCCGATGTATCTCGAAACGGCAGCATACGGACACATGGGAAGAAAGAATGAAACGGTAAAGAAAACTTTCACAAGCCTGTATCATGAGGAAAAGACCATCGAAGTGGAACTTTTCACATGGGAAAAACTTGACAAGATAGAGGAAATCAGACAAGCTTTCGGGTTGTAAGACAGCCCATTAGATTATGAGACTCACGCAGACTGACACCATTCCGCATATCATTGGAATGGAAGAAGATGGCTTGCAGACCACGACATTGGCAAAGCCGGTGAAGAAAAAAACACCTGCCGATGTGTTGAGATCATTACCCCAAGATGCTTCTCCGGCACAGCAAGACTCGGCCATACAGGCCAACTTCAAACCCGGGAAACGAATCTACAACACGCGGGTAGACACCGTGGGGTTGCCGGGTAAGGCTGTCAGTCCGTGGCAACAGGCCTACGGTTCCACTCGTTACAAGGACTCCTACTTTTTCAGCGACTCTCTCTTGGCTCTCCAGTCGGGAACAGACCGCTTCGGGGTGGCTGCCGATCCTGTACCATACACGCTCCGCAACGATAATGTTATTACCGCCTTGCTGCTCATTTGCTTTATCATTGCAACTATTTCGTTCTCCAAATCCCGCCGCTTCATTGTTCGTCAGGCCAAGAACTTTTTCTATACACAGCGCAGGCGTTCTACGTTTGTTGCCGAAACAGCGGGCGAAATACGCTTTCAAATCTTCCTTATAGCACAGACCAGTTTGCTGTTTGCCATCATCTTTTTCTTCTACACCCTGCAATACGTGGCCGATACGTTTATCTTGTCTTCTCAATACGAGATGCTGGCTATATATTTTGCCGCCGGACTGGGATATTTCCTACTGAAAACGATACTTTATTCGGTGGTCAACTGGGTATTTTTCGACAGCAAGAGCAACAAAGACTGGCTCAAGTCACAGCTTTTCATGGGAGGCATGGAAGGCCTGCTGCTTTTCCCCTTGGTGTTGCTGGTTGTCTACTTTGACTTGCCTCTGCGTTCGGCCATTATCTATATAGCCATGACGGTGGGAGTATTTAAGTTGCTATCGTTTTATAAATGCTATATTACCTTTTTCGGTCGTATTGGTCATATTTTGCAAATTATTTTGTACTTTTGTGCACTTGAAATCGTTCCACTGGCTTTTTTTTACGGCTCCTTGGTGTGGATAAACGACAGTTTGAAAATAAATTATTGACTTCAAGATGATAAAAAAGATCCTTATCTCGCAACCGAAGCCAACGAGTGAGAAATCACCTTACTACGATATTGCGAATGATCTCGGCGTGGAACTTGTGTTCCGGCCGTTTATTAAGGTAGAAGGGCTTACGGCAAAAGAGTTCCGTCAGCAAAAAATTCATCTCTTAGACTACACTGCCGTGGTGTTTACGTCACGCCATGCAATAGACAATTACTTCACATTGGCTAAGGAAATGCGCATTACCATTCCTGAAGACATGAAGTATTTCTGTGTGACTGAGCAGATAGCACTCTATATCCAAAAGTATGTTCAATACCGTAAGCGGAAGATTTTCTTTGGAACGACGGGCAAGATGCCAGACCTTATTCCCACGATGGTCAAACATAAGACTGAGAAATATCTGATTCCGCTGAGCGATGTACATAATAGTTCCATCACGGAATTGCTCGATGCCAAGAAACTCCATCATCAAGAGTGCGTCATGTATCGCACTATCAGCAATGATTTCACACAAGAAGAAATCGACACTTTCGACTACGACATGATGGTTTTCTTCACGCCGGCAGGCATCAAGTCGCTCGTCAAGAACTTCCCCAACTTCAAACAGGGAGGCATCAAGATTGCGGCTTTTGGACCGGCAACGGCTAAGGAAGCTGCCGACCAGGGACTCAAACTCAACCTTGAAGCTCCCACCAAGGAGCATCCCTCAATGACCGGAGCACTGAGAGCATTCCTCGAAAAGAAAAAATAAAAAGAAACGACGATGGGAACGCCGGGTACTTTCACGCTCCGCAAGGCAGAACGGGTAACCGGAAAAAAACTTGTGGAGGAGATATTCAGCAGCGGAAGCCGTTCGATTGCGAACCATCCGCTGCGACTGGTCTACCGGCTTGTACCCAGAAAAGCAGACAAGTCGCAGGCCGTTGTACTCTTCAGCGTACCCAAGCGACATCTCAAACGCGCCGTCTGGCGCAATCGGGTCAAGCGGCAATTACGTGAATCGTACCGACTGAACAAGCAAATCCTGTATCAGGCACTCTCCAATATGCCTGAAAACCAAATGCTCGCCATGGCTTTTATATGGCAAGAGGGTGCTATAAAAGAAACCCGGACAGTGGAATACAGGGTCAGGAATCTGTTGGAAAGACTTGCAGAAAGGTTATGAACGCCATGCCACACAACATCGGGAAGAAATTATCTGGAGCAATAACGTGGCTGTTGCTGTTGCCGATAGTGTTCTACCAGAAGTGCATTTCTCCTTTTACGCCGCCTTCATGTCGGTTTACTCCCACATGTTCGGAATATGCCAAGGAGGCTCTTCGCAAACATGGGGCGTTGAAAGGCTTTCTGCTTGCCACAAAACGACTGTTGCGTTGCCATCCGTGGGGTGGCAGCGGATACGACCCTGTACCGTAATGCGGTACGAAAAAGATGAGATTTTGCAGGCAATTGGCATGAAAACCGGTCGGCAACATCTGCATGGGCAAAATGCCATCACCATGCCATTGCATCATACAGACAATCCAACCTGCCCATAGGCAGGCATTCATGATATATCACTCCAAATATAATTACAATGAGAAAGAACTTTGTTGAAGAACTTACTTGGCGCGGAATGCTGGCGCAAATCATGCCCGGCACGGAAGAACTACTCCAAAAAGAAATGGTCACTGCTTATCTCGGAACCGACCCCACGGCCGATTCTCTCCATATAGGACACCTTTGCGGCATCATGATGTTGCGCCACTTGCAACATTGCGGACACAAGCCCATCATCCTTGTGGGCGGTGCCACCGGCATGATTGGCGACCCGTCGGGCAAGAGTCAGGAACGTAATCTCCTCGATTCGGCCACACTCTATCACAATCAAGAGTGCATCAAGCAGCAGGTGGCTAAGTTTTTGGACTTTGACAGTACCGA
Source organism: Prevotella sp. (assembly GCA_034183335.1). Lineage (GTDB taxonomy): Bacteria > Bacteroidota > Bacteroidia > Bacteroidales > Bacteroidaceae > Prevotella. The sequence continues at coordinate 26,791 of JAXFLJ010000002.1, read as the reverse complement.
AACCAATGCGGCAGAGATGGTCAACAACTACGACTGGATGCGCGATTTCGGCTTCCTCGACTTTGTGCGTGAAGTAGGAAAGCACATTACCGTCAACTACATGATGGCTAAAGAAAGCGTAAAGCAGCGTCTGGATGGAACGGCCAGTGAAGGACTTTCGTTCACCGAGTTCACCTACCAGCTATTGCAAGGCTATGACTTCCTCCATCTCTATCGCACCAAAGGTTGCAAGTTGCAGCTCGGAGGCAACGACCAATGGGGCAATATGACTACTGGAACGGAACTGATACGCCGCACTTTGGGATCGGAGGCAGAGGCTTTTGCACTGACTTGTCCGCTGATAACCAAGGCCGACGGCAAGAAATTCGGCAAAACAGAGAGCGGCAATATATGGCTCGACCCTAAACGCACGACTCCTTACCGCTTCTATCAGTTCTGGCTCAATGTGAGCGATGAGGATGCAGAACGTTACATAAAGATATTCACCTCTTTGGAGCGTAATGTCATCGAGGCATTGGTGGCAGAACACAGTCAAGATGCAGGTCGGAGAATCCTTCAAAAGCGACTGGCCGAAGAGGTAACGGTGATGGTTCACTCGAAGGAGGCTCTTGAAATGGCGCAGGAGGCGTCAAACATTCTCTTCGGAAAATCTACTAAAGAAAGCCTGCAACAGCTTGATGAACAAACCTTGCTCGACATCTTTGAGGGTGTGCCAGCCTTTGACATGCCCCGTTCGTTGCTCGGACAGCCTGCCGTAGAACTGTTTACACGTGAGGATGTACAGGTATTTGCCTCTAAGGGAGAAATGCGCAAGCTCGTACAAGGAGGCGGTGTAAGCATCAACAAGGAGAAACTCGACTCTTTTGACCGCCAGATAACAGCCGAAGACCTTATCGGCGGAAAGTATTTGCTTGTGCAACGCGGCAAGAAAAACTATTATCTTATCACGGTGAAAGACTAAAACCGTGATTCTTGCGTTATACTCTCTGATGGGAGTCATGAAGCTGGTGGTTTCCACCGGTTCATGACTCCCATCAAAGTTTTGTGCACAAGGCAAGGCATGTACATAAGCATCATGCCCGAGATAGGCAGCAATGTCATGCATCTGCTCCGTCTGCATGGGGTTTCATGGTGTCTTGCAGAAGGTAGCCGGCAATCCCGGACTGTGTGCTTGACGAACAAGAAAGATAGTCTTTAACCCAATTCGGTCATCAGAGACCGTTCTGATTTTGTTCGGATGTCAAGCAGATTGTCTGTCGGCTTTGCCGAAGGCGTGGCGGGCTATGCCGAGGAAAACCGACAGAGAAGCTGCCGACAAACGGACGAAAGCGGTCGGGAAGCAATATCTTCAGCGAGAAATGTAGCTTTGGCGGTCTAATGACCGATTTGGGGTTAAAAGGAAGAAGGATATGAAAAAGATTCAACAGATACTTATTTTGCTGACATGTATTCTCGTGTTAGCTGCCGTTGCCCTGAGCCGTGACGGTAAGTTGTGGGGTAACGACATTTCGCTGGCGATGAAGCAGGGGCAAGATGTGGTTGCGGACACCATGACCACAACAGCCGACGGCATGAATGTCGTGCATACGAAAGAACTGGGTAAGGACGTATTCGGCTATGCCGGTACGACTCCGCTTGAAATATACCTGCGTGAGGGAAAGGTTGTCAAGGTCAAGGCACTCGAAAACACCGAGACACCAGACTTTTTCGCAGAAGCTGCAACCATCCTTACGGCATGGGAAGGAAAGACCATTGCCGAAGCACAGACCTTAAAAGTAGACGCCGTGAGCGGCGCAACGCTCTCTTCCAATGCCATTATTGAAAATGTACGCCGTGGCTTGTCGTATGCTCAGCAACACTCTATGACTGCCGAAAAACAAGGACTTGATTTGTCGGCAAAGTCGCTCATCGCCCTGATAGTGGTGCTCATGGCGGCCATCGTTCCTCTTTTCTCCCGTCATCGCTACTATCGCCTGACCCAACTTATACTCAATGTGGTTGTGTTAGGTTTTTGGTGCGGCACATTTCTAAACTACACGTTTTTTGTCAGCATGATGTCCAATGGCATTTCACTGTCAACGTCATTGGTGTTGCTGGCCATGCTCGTCGTGGCCTTTGTCTATCCGTTTTTCGGAAAGCCCAATCATTACTGCAATCATATATGCCCCTTAGGCTCATTGCAAGAACTGGCCGGCCGCACGAACGCAAGGAAATGGCACTTTTCGCCCGCAACTGTGAGACGGCTCAATGTCGCCCGAGAGTTACTTTGGGCTTTGCTGATGCTCCTAATGCTTGCCGGCGTGGGCTTTGAGTGGATGGACTACGAACCGTTCTCTGCCTTCCTCTTTACCGCAGCCCCGGCAGTTGCCATCGTTTTGGCGGTTGTCTTCACGCTGCTTTCGTTTTTTGTGCCGAGATGCTATTGCCGTTTTGTATGTCCTACCGGCACGCTTTTCAAACTAACTCAACATTCAAAACAATAGATTCATGAAATCCTCTCATCTCCTCAATTTCCTTTTGGCCATCGCGCTGGTGCTTGTTTCGGCGCAAATGGTATTCGTGAAGTCCGGAAACGCTTCGTCGGTCAATGCAGAAGAAGCCGTATTGGAAAACATACTGGGTCGTCGCAGTGTGCGCAGTTATCAGGATAAAGCCGTAGAAGACGACAAGATAGAGAAACTTGTACGTGCCGGCATGGCTGCTCCTTCGGCACGTGACAAACGGCCGTGGCATTTTGTCGTCGTTACCGATAAGGAGACCTTGCAGGCCATTGCCAAAGCCAATCCGCATGCAGACATGGCGGCCAAAGCTCCGTTGGTCATCGTTGTGTGCGGCAATAAAGAACGTATGTTCGAGGGCGAAGCCAAAGAATTTTGGGTACAAGATGTCTCGGCAGCTACGGAAAATATCCTTTTGGCCGCCCATGCCATGGGCTTGGGTGCCGTCTGGACTGGTGCTTATCCGATTAAAGAACGATGCAAGGCATTGGCTGAGGCCATCGGACTAAACGAGAACTATGTACCTTTGTGTGCCGTGGTGATAGGTTACTCCGACAAAGAGACCCAAGCCAAAGACAAATATAATGAAGATGATGTGACCTATCTGTAAGCCCTAACCGGTCGTTAGAAACCGTACTGATTTCGTTTGGATGGCAATTGTTGAAGGCGTAGCAGTCTACGCCGAGGAAAAGCAGTGGCCGGGAGACCGACAAGCAAACAAAAACAGGCGGGAAGCATCATTCTTAGTGGGAAATGTAGTGTTGGCGGTCTAATGACCGATTGGGGTTAAACCTGAAACGGAAACTTAAACGGCATCATGACCAATTTAGGTTTAGGGACAGAGAGGAGACGAAACGGCCTCTGCCACCTGCCACATGGCGACAGTGGTCGTATTCGTATCGTGTCCTCAAGTCTGTGGTTCGTTTGCAGAAAGGTATTTACCAGCATCTTAGGAACTCATTTCTATACTGGTCTCCAGTTTCCTTTTAATAACTCTTTCTGTGTTTGTTACCATCTTGTATGGCCTAAAAAAGTAGGAGAAAAATTTGGTGATGCCCCCAAAAAACACTACCTTTGCAGCGGTTTTTGAAAATGAACCGCTTGTGATTGTCCAATGGTGTAATGGTAGCACAACAGGTTTTGGTTCTGTTTGTGGTGGTTCGAATCCGCCTTGGACAACGAAAAAGAGATATGCTGTTTGCATATCCCTTTTTTGTTGACAATCCCTTCCTTCAGCGGTCAATAATAACTCATTTGGGGTTAACCCAAATCGGTCATTAGACCGCCAACACTACATTCCCGCTAAAAATAATGCTTCCCGACTGATTACGGTCGATTGCTGGCATCTTCTCTGCCGTTCTTCCTCGGCGTAGCCCGCTACACCTTTGGCAAAAGAGGCAGACAATCTGCTCGACATACGAACATAATCAGTAAGGTCTCTAATGACCGAATTGGGTTTAAGCCTCAGTTTTTGTTTTACAGGCTACCGTTTGACGGTATAATACTGAAAATTAGCACCGTCAAACACAAGTTGCCCATAGAGGCAACGCTTATAATCGTCAATCGGTTTTTATATCGCTTAGCCAACACACCTCGCCAATAGCATTGCTTCCCAACTGCTTTTGTTCGCTTGTCGGCATCCTATCCATCGCTTTTCCTCGGCATAGACCGCTACGCTTTCGGCAAAAACGTAAGCCAAATGCTCGCCATCCAAACATAATCAACACGGTTTTTCATGACCGATTGCGGATAAAAACAAGGTTCAAAGCAGTCAACTGAAACGGTTGGGCTGCCCTATTCGCTCGTAAGGCGTTGACATCTGTCATCGTACCATTGAACGGTACTGCAAGTACCAACCATTGGTACGGTTCGTACCAGACGTTGGTACACACCGTACCAACGCCTGGTACAAATTTAAGAACGCACTAACGCAATTCTGTTCACCCTCTATCGGTCATCAAAAAACTGTCGGAAAACAAGACAATGAACTGGAAATGAAACTTTAGCAATCTAATAACCGATTGGAATTCCATCGTCTTTCTGTCTGTACTTTGGCTTAAGTTGCACTGACGACGACAAGCATACGTCAGTGAGTGCAAACCGTGTGAGGACTGACCGAAAAAAAAACAAAGACAAAAAGGGGAACGAACCCCAATAGGTCGTTCCCCTTTATTCTTTCCATAACAAGCCTTTTAGCCCTGAATGTGGATTTGGTTATACACCCTTGGGGCTTGCGGTGGCGTGTGACTGTTTCTTGTACTTATTGTTGCTGGGCAATTGCCTGCATGATTTTGCTTTCTATTTCCTCGCAGAGTTCGGGATTATCTTTGAGCAAAGCTTTGGTTGCGTCGCGTCCTTGGGCAAGTCTGGTGTCTCCATAGCTGAACCAGCTTCCGCTCTTTTGCAAGATGTCATACTCTGTACCAAGGTCGACAATCTCTCCGATTTTCGATATTCCCTCGCCAAAAATCACTTCAAACGCTGCTTTGCGGAAAGGAGGTGCCATCTTGTTTTTCACCACTTTCACCTTCACTTCGTTACCATAGGTCTGGTCTCCGTCTTTCAGTGCGGTGCCTTTGCGTATGTCTATGCGTACACTGGCATAAAACTTGAGGGCATTTCCACCGGTTGTTGTCTCGGGATTACCGAACATCACGCCGATTTTCTCACGTAACTGGTTGATGAAAATGCACGTGGTGTTGGTCTTGCTGATGCTGCTTGTGAGCTTACGCAGAGCCTGACTCATCAGTCGGGCTTGCAGACCCACCACATTGTCTCCCATGTCTCCCTCTATCTCCTTTTTGGGAGTGAGGGCCGCTACGGAGTCAATCACGAGGATGTCGATGGCGCTTGAGCGGATAAGCTGGTCTGCTATCTCCAGTGCCTGTTCGCCATTATCGGGCTGAGAAATATACAGGTTTTCCACATCTACGCCCAGTTTTTCGGCATAAAAGCGGTCGAAGGCGTGCTCGGCGTCGATGAAAGCGGCGATGCCACCGGCCTTTTGGGCTTCAGCGATGGCATGAATGGCCAGTGTGGTCTTGCCCGAACTCTCCGGCCCGTATATCTCGATGATGCGTCCGCGTGGGTATCCGCCGATGCCGAGGGCGGCATTAAGGGCGATGCTTCCTGTGGGAATCACGTCTACATTGTCCACTTGTGCCGTGCCCATACGCATGATGGAGCCTTTACCGAAGTCTTTTTCTATCTTTGTCATGGCCGCTTGCAGAGCCTTGAGTTTCTGCTCTTGTGTTTCGGCCGTCATGATTTCGTCTTTTCCTTTTGCCATAATAGTGTTGTCTGTATTCCTCTTCCTCATGCCACCCGATATAGGTGCGGCAAATGAGGATGGGATGTGTGGGTAGTTAAGGATGAATTACAGTTCCAGATTTCCGTCAAAAACTTCATGCCAGGGCAGGCCGTGCTCGTTGAGCAAGGTCATGAACGGATCCGGATCGAAGTCTTCCACATTCCATACACCGGGCTTTTTCCAGATGCCTTTGAGCAGCAGCATGGCTCCAATCATGGCCGGTACGCCCGTTGTGTAGCTGACTCCCTGCATGCCGGTTTCCTTGTATGCCTCCTGATGCTTACAGTTGTTGTACACGTAGTAAGTACGCTCCTTGCCGTCTTTGATGCCCTTGATGCGGCAGCCGATGGAAGTTTCACCCTCGTAGTTCTCGCCGAGGTCTTGCGGATTGGGCAATACGGCCTTGAGGAATTGCAGCGGAACAATTTGCTGTCCGTTGTATTCGATAGGCTCGATGCTGGCCATTCCGATGTTTTGTATTACTCGCAGGTGAGTGAGATATTCTTGTCCGAAAGTCATCCAAAAGCGTGCCTGTCGGATGGTCGGGTAGTTTTTGACGAGGCTTTCCAGTTCTTCGTGGTGCATGAGGTAGCTCTCTCGCACGCCGATATTGGGATAAGTGAGCGGCCGGTGTATTTCAAGCGGTTCGGTCTCAATCCATTCTCCGTCTTTGTAATACAGACCTTTTTGGGTGATTTCACGGATATTGATTTCGGGATTGAAGTTGGTTGCAAATGCCTTATGATGGTCTCCGCCGTTGCAATCGACAATATCGAGGGTGTGAATCTCGTCAAAATGATGTTTGGCAGCGTATGCCGTGAAGATGCCCGATACTCCCGGGTCGAATCCGCAACCGAGAATGGCGGTCAGTCCGGCCTCCTTGAAGCGATCCATGTATGCCCATTGCCATGAGTACTCAAAATGAGCCTCGTCTTTGGGTTCGTAGTTTGCCGTGTCCATATAGTGCACACCGCAGGCCAGACAGGCCTCCATGATAGTGAGGTCTTGGTAAGGCAAGGCCAGATTGATGACCAATTCGGGTTTGTAATCGTTGAGCAAAGCCTTGAGTTGTTCTACATCGTCGGCGTCAACTTGTGCCGTCTTGATATCCATTTTGTAGCCTTTGGCATGGATGTTACTTACCAGTTCGTCACATTTTTCCTTGCGTCGGGAAGCTATCATGAACTCAGTGAACACGTCAGAGTTTTGCACAATCTTGTACGCAGCTACCGTTGCAACGCCTCCTGCGCCAATCATTAATACTTTTGCCATAGTGTATTCATACCCCAGTGGCGATTTTCTCTTTCTCATTCGGGCTTTTGGCAGCCATTCGCCGAGCCTTTTCCCGTGAGGGAGAGAGACGCCCCGGTTGGGGATTTTTCTAAATAAAATTGGTTATTGACTAATGCTTATTACTTGATTTCATCGGCTCTGATGCCCAGTGCGTTCATCAGTGAGTAGCCGAGTATTTCCTGCTTGAAGTTTCCGCCGGGCATGGGTTGCATGGAAAACACCGTTGCCTGCCTGTCGCCGGCCATCTCTCGCAATACTTTTTTTATCGGCTCGTAAGCCGTTTCTTCATCGGGAATCACCATGATGCGCTTCACTTCGGCTTGTTCGCAGACCAAACGCACGGTATCGGCCAGCAAATTCTCCTTGGTGACAAGGTCTTCTACGGTCACTGCGTGGATGGTAAACTCTCCCAATGGCCCCCGAAAAGCCTTTCCGTTAAGCTGTTCGGCAAAGTTGCCGGGCTGAAAATTGTCCATTCCCACGCATTGCTTGTCATGAACAAGTACAACGTGTATGCCGTGGTCGCCCTCCCGCAGTCCGCCGTCAAGTGCGATACATTCCAGCCATCGTGCCATGTCGGCCTTGGGGATGCGTCGTTCGAGCATGCGTTCAAAATTAACCGTGAGGTCAAAAGCTACTCGGTCGATATAGTCGGCGTCGGCAATGATGACGTTTTCATTCCACTTCACGGAATCTTTTGCTGCGTGATTCATTCTACAAAGGTAAACAATTAAATTGAAAACTTCCACTTGGCGGACATATTTTTTCTTACTGTCAGATGGTGTTGTATATCCGTTTGGGGCGGAATGGCTTACGGCGGCCTTCCTTCATGGCGTCTGCCCGTGTCGCTTTCGTGAAAACAACAGCCCGTTTGCTCACCATTCAGACGAAATCAGCATGGTCTCTAATAACCGAATTGGGATAAATTTCCTTTTTGAGAACATGCAGGCTACACGGCTGTTTCGTAGGTGTCGATCGTTTCTTGGGATTGTGTAGAATGCCTTTTGACAGTCTTCATCGTGCAAAATATGCTGGGGCAAACCGCAAAGGGTGATATAAGAGGTTGACACTTGCATCATTCTCGCAAGTGAGTTTTTGCAGGATTTATCCGAAAAGAAAAGGTAATAAAGACGAAAACGGTCGCAAGAGAAAGACTCTTTGCGACCGTTTATCTTGTTGTTGCGCTTCAGGATGGGCTTGAACCAACGACCCCCTGATTAACAGTCAGGTGCTCTAACCAACTGAGCTACTGAAGCAGCTTTTCCCTAAAAGCGTTTGCAAAAGTACGGCATTTATTTGAATCCTCCAAACTTTTTATCAAAAAAAATGGGATGTGTCCGAAAATTGCAGGACAAAAGGTCGACAAGCAAATGGCTGACCAAGCCGGGATGGTGGTCAGAATATACTTGCCCGTTTTGTTGTCGTAGCCGTAACGAGTACATGGGCAACACGAAGGCTGAACCAATCGTGCATAAATATTGCAATAAAAAAGAACGGGAAGAACGTTTTTTGTGTTTTTTTGCTATCTTTGCAAAAGACAAGCTGCGTCATCAATGATGCGGAAGTATGCTTCATTGAGTTGGGTCTGCGCAGTCATTGTCTGTTTAATCAAATTTCAGGTACTGTTGAAGTCATGGCCATTACACTGATTGTTTTAGCCCTGTCGGCTGTGTTTTTCGTGATGGGAAGAATACGGTCGGACATCATTGCGCTCTGTGCGCTCCTCGTGTTGCTGCTTTCCGGCATTCTCACCCCCGAAGAAGCTCTTGCAGGTTTTTCCTCTTCGGTGGTCATCATGATGGTAGGTTTGTTTATCGTGGGTGGTGCGGTGTTGCAGACCGGATTGGCAAAAACCATCAGTTCGCGCATCATGTCGCTGGCCGGAAAAAGCGAGTTGCGCCTTTTCTTGATGGTCATGATTGTGACATCTTGCATCGGTGCCTTTGTCAGCAATACCGGAACGGTTGCCCTGATGCTACCCATCGTGGTGAGCTTGGCTGCCGGGGCGAAGATGCAAGCCGGTCGCCTGCTCATGCCTTTGGCTTTTGCCAGTTCGATGGGAGGCATGCTTACCCTCATCGGTACTCCCCCCAACCTTGTCATCCAAGAAACACTTGAAAAGGCGGGGTTGCCCACCTTACAGTTCTTTTCTTTTTTCCCGGTCGGCATAGTTTGTATATTGGTCGGCATTGTGGTGCTTCTTCCGCTTACGAAATGGCTGCTTACCAAGGACGAGAACGAAAAAAACGGAGACAGAAGACGGGGGAAGACCCTGACGCAACTGGTCAACGAATATCAACTGACCGACCAGTTGAGCCGTTATCATATAGATACTGCCTCGCCGTTGTGTGGCAAGACCATTGCCGACGTAGACATTCACAACCGCTATGGTCTAACCATCATGGAAGTGCGGCATATTTCCGGCTCGCAGAAAAGCATCATCAAGAGCGTAAGCCAGTCTCTCGCAGGGCCTGATACTGTGCTTTACGAAGGTAATATACTCTATCTTGCGGGTGGAAAAGAGGCCGCAGAACAGTTTGCCAAAGACTATCGCATTTCGCCATTGGCTGATGATGGCAATACGATAGACTTCTACGACATCGGTATTGCCGAACTGGTAATGCTGCCTCGTTCGAGCCTTGTAAACCGAAAATTAAAAGAATCGGGACTGCGTGCTAACTATAATATTAATGTAATAGCCATTCGCAGGGGAGCGGACTACATCATGAACGACCTGCCGGAAGAGCGACTGGCCTCTGGTGATGTGTTGCTCGTGCAAGGAAGTTGGGAAAACATCGCCCGACTCAGCCATGAAGAAGACGACTGGGTGGTGCTGGGGCAACCTTTGGAAGAGGCTGCCCGCGTTACACTCGACTACAAAGCACCTGTAGCCGCTGGCATTATGGTGCTCATGGTGGCCATGATGGTGTTCGACTTTATCCCTGTTGCTCCTGTCACGGCTGTCATGCTGGCTTCTGTACTGATGATTCTCACGGGCTGTTTCCGTAACGTCGAGGCTGCATATAAGACCATCAATTGGGAGAGTGTCATATTGATTGGTGCCATGATGCCCATGTCTGTCGCCCTGCAAAAGACCGGGGCATCGACCATGATTTCCCATTCTCTGGTCAGCGGACTGGGCGAATGGGGACCAACGGCACTCTTGGCAGGCATCTACTTTACGACTTCACTGCTCACGATGTTTATCAGCAACACTGCCACGGCCGTATTGATGGCTCCCATTGCCATGTCGGCCGTGGGCGAACTGGGCTTGAATCCCCTGCCATTTCTGTTTGCCGTCTCCGTGGCAGCAAGCATGTGTTTTGCCAGTCCGTTCTCTACACCACCCAATGCGCTGGTCATGCATGCCGGTGGTTATACCTTTATGGATTATGTCAAGGTAGGCCTTCCCCTGCAAATCATCATGGGGCTGGTTATGATTATCGTGCTTCCGCTCATCTTCCCTTTCTAAACTTCACGTGGAGAGTACAGTAAAGAATGTCCCGATGACTAATGCGTTAAAAGAGAAAAGCGAGCGATAATGTTATCGTGATAAGATAGACAAGTTCGGGTGATGGGTGTATTTTGGAACAAGGCAAGGATGGTGTGATGCTTTTTAAGCCTCATATAGTCTCAAAGAACAACTCCATGGTTTGATCTAAAAAGGTAAAGCATAGCCAAGCCCCTCACAAACTTCACGGGTAAAGAAACTCTCCTCTGCTGTAAGTGAGGCTAAGTCTTTAATCTTTTTGCGGTAGTTTTCGCTGACGGTAATGTTTTCTATTTCTTTTTTGCGTGCCATTGCCATGCTGTTGAACCGTTGTTCTTGTTCTATTCCCAAATATTTTCTTCCTAAAAGGTTGGCTGCAATCCCAGTCGTTCCACTTCCGGAGAAAGGATCCATGACCCATTCTCCCGCTTTAGTAGAGGCCAAAAGTATTCTTGTTAATAATGACAAAGGCTTTTGTGTTGGATGTTTTCCACACGTTTTTTCCCATTTGGCAATGGCAGGCAAGTGCCAAACATCGGTCATTTGCTTGTTCTCGTTAATCTTTTTCATGATGTCATAGTTGTAGTAATGCGCAACTTTCTTCATCTTTCTTGCCCAGATAATAAATTCTGTTGAAAAAGTGAAGTACCGACAGGTAATGTTTGGAGGTGGATTTGTCTTTGCCCATGTGATGACGTTAAGTATCTTGTAGTCCAACTCGCTTAATTGGTTAGCCACGGAAAAGATGTTGTGATAGGTGCCGCTTATCCAAATCGTGCCGCTTTCTTTAAGTTTTCTACGGCAAAGCTGTAACCATTGGTAATTAAATTGGTTCATTTCGGCTGTACTTTCTCCCTTATCCCAATCTCCTTTGTCAACGCACACTATTTTGCCGCTTTGTATGCTGATTCCACCATTTGAAAGAAAATAAGGAGGGTCGGCAAAAATCATGTCGAATTTGAAGTCAAACCGAGGTAATTCTTCAAGGCAGTTCCCATGTAGAAGGGTGAAATTTCTGTCGTCAGAATTATAGAAAGGTATAATCATCCGCCCGTGTTTTCTTTCCTCTTTTGGAGCTTTCCGATGCTCATTCATTCTTGAGTTCTTCCTTAACGAGGGTCACAAACTTTTCAATATCTGTCATGTTATAGATTTTCGGAATGATGTTGAACGCCTCTTCCAGTTTATTTCTTGCCGATTTCCATCCTATTCCGTCTGTAATCCAAACAAATTCAAATCCGGGAACTTGGTTGATTTTCGGTGCAAGTTCTGAATATGAACGTGCTACTTCGTTTAGCTTGGAGCCTCCGCCACTATAGAAATTGACTTCGATAAGGTAAGTCTTAATTGGTGTCTCAATGCAGAAATCAAACCGCTTCTTGTCTTCTCCGAGGCATTTCATTCCTTCGAATTCGGTTGAATAAACCTCTTTGCGAAAAGAAATGTTATTCTTTTCAAACAACCGTGCTACAGATTTTTCCATAATATGGCCACTTCTGTTTTTTCGTGCATTGCTATCTAATCCTGTTTCTACACCAAAAACATAGTCTACAAGGTTTGTAATTTGCTTTTCTTTCAGCACCGTTTCAAGACCCGTATTACGAATGTATTCAATCACTCCTTCAGGAGAAGTAAAGAAATCTTCAATCAATTTGATGTTCCCCTCGTTGTCAATGGCTTTCTTTTTGTCAGTTTTTCTTACGGCAATTAGTATTTCCAACACACTAAATACCTTTGGGTTTTCATTCCATAGATGGTGGAGGCTTCTGTAAGGTTTTCTTTGCCGACCAGATAGTTCAACTGATGCAGTTTGACAGAAATACTTTCAACATTTGATGCAATCTTTCTGAAATCTGAATAAAAGTCCAATGAGGCATTGGTTTCTTTCAATTGTGACATGAATTGATTAAAGTTTTCTTTTTTGTGTGCATTATTTACCATGGCAAAGATAGGTTACTGGTGTATGATTCTGTGAGTGTTTGTATGTTCCAGTGAGATGGTTTTCTCATAGTTTCTAATGAGAATCTCGGAGATTTTTCCTCTTTTGTCTGCTTTGGAGTTGATGGAACGAGATGCAAGAACACGTTCTATGATATAGTCCTGATAAAGTTTGTCAAAATATAAATTCGTTGAGTCTTTCTCTTTTTGGTCTGAATTGCTCAGCATGATGAGACAATTTCGATGTGAAAGACGATCAAAGAACTTTTTCAGACGAACTTGTTCGTCATCATTAAAGCCAAATTTTGTATATGAAGTAAAGGCCGAAGTCGCATCAATCGGTCGGTAAGGCGGGTCAAAGTACATAAATGTCTGCTTGGTTACATATTGTTCTGTCTGTTCAAAGTCTCCACACATAATTTCGACTTTTTGAAGCAGTTCACTGGATTTGGTGATCCCTTGCTTGTCACAGATACATGGATTCTTATATTTTCCGTGCGGAACATTAAATGAACCTTTGCTGTTAACACGGTATAAACCATTGAAACAGGTTTTGTTTAAGAAGATAAAACAGGCAGCATTATCAATGTCAGAAAGACGCTTTTCATTGAATTTATTCCTGACAGAAAGATAATAATCTTTTCGGAGATTCTCATCCGTCATGTTCATGTATTCCCTTTCCATCACTTGCAAAACCTGAATGAGTTGAATCGGATGATGTTTTACCATTCGATAAGCCGTTATTAAGTCTGCGTTTAGGTCATTAATGACGGCTCGCTTGATATTGGGGAAGTTTTGAAGAACAAAGAATAGCATGGCACCACCACCTACAAAAGGTTCTATATAGGTAAGATCGCCCATTGTATCCATGTGTTCCGGAAGTAAATTTTGATAGGTAGACAACAATTGCCCTTTACCTCCAGCCCACTTGACAAATGGCTTTGATATGCTATTTCCGTTTGTTTTCATTTATTTCTTATGGCAATATGGAGTGCGATTTGTGCTTGCCTTTTCTTTCGTTTCTTTCTTGCGATAAAATGTGTGTTGTCTCTTTGAGCGCAGAGCATATATCTATGATGTAATAATACTTATCTCAATCGACCATTAAACTACTTAGGTTTCCGCTTATAATTACTGAGTATAGTTTCCCGGTTGCCTTCATCCGCTTGTCGGTATCTTGTATGCCGTTCCCTCTTTGGTATAGCACACTACACCTTCAGCAAAACGACAACCAACCAGTTAACATCCAAACAAATCAATACAGTCTCTAATGACCGATTTGAGTTTGTCTCGTAAATATGCCTTTACTTTTTTGACAGAGGGCAAATTGTATTGGATAGATAGATGCAAAGATAAGGAAAAAACTCAGGAATGGAGTCAAATGAACTGAAAAACAAACGAGAACTGTCTGCTGCAATAGAATGATTTCATTGTTATATAAAAGAAACGAGTGGTGAGATGGGAAAGAATGAAAGAAAGAAATGGAGGTTATACCCTCCCATCCTTTCTCAAAAGTTCAAAGCCTGTTGGCCGATATGAATATGTTCGGTCAACAGGCTTTGTATGGAGATGCCCTTTTCGAGGCTTAAGAGAGCATGTCTCTTGTTGTTACTTGCGCTTTTTCGGATGGATTTTGGGTTTGACAGGTGTCTCGTCTTTTTCCTCTTCCTTGGCTGTTTCGGTTTTTTCTGCCTTGACAGCTTCGAGTTCCACTGTGAAAATCAGGGTAGAATAAGCCGGAATCTTGCCAGCCTGACGTGCGCCGTAAGCAAGCTCTTGCGGGATGTACAATTCCCATTTGCTGCCTTCAGGCATGATGGTGAGAGCCTCGGTCCAGCCTTTGATAACCTGATTGGGACGGAAGTCGGTGGTCTGCGGATTACGTTTGTAAGAGCTGTCAAACTCTGTTCCGTCAATCAGATGTCCCTCATATTTTACCGTAACCATGTCATTCTCTTTGGCAACGGCACCTGTTCCTTCTCTCAACACTTTGTATTGAAGACCGGAGGGCAGCACGACAACACCTTCTTTCTTGGCATTTTCTGCCAAGAAGGCTTCTCCTTCGAGTCGGGTTTGTTTGTTCTTCGCCTCGCTGACGGCTGTTCTTGCCTCTTTCACATAGGTTTCTGCCGCCTTCATGTCAAAGGCTTTGTTTTGTTTTTTGAGGGCATCGAGGAAACCTTTGTAGAACAAGTCTGAGTTGATTGAGCTTTCTGTGCCTTCAAAGTCTTGCTTGGCATCGGGCAGCATTCTTTCCTCTACCTGCGTAGAAATCAGCACTCCGGCATTGTAGGCTTTGAATTTCGGATCGCTCTTTTGCTTCAGTCCGTCTTCAAAACCTTTGATAACATCGCTCACCAATACCGTGTCGATACCCTGTGATGACTGCAAATAGGGCAAAAGTCCTTGTGTCATGTTTACGCCAAGGGCATAACTCACCGAGTCAGAACGTGTCACGAGCTTGGCAACTTGTCCGCTCTTGCTTCTTGCTTTGTCTTTTTTCTCTTTCTTGCCCTGCGCCGTGGCAGAGATGAAAGTGGCACTCACAGAAAATGCGAGTGCCATGATGATGATTCTTTTCATGTTATTTTGTTATTTGCTCGTTGAGTGAATTAAATTCATCCAACAGGTTTCTTGGTTACAATTTCCAACAGTTCCACCTTGAATATCAGTGTGGAGTAAGGCTTGATGATGTCAACGCCACGTGCGCCGTAACCTTTTTCCTGCGGAATATATATTTCCCAAACTGAACCAACGGGCATGCGTGTAAGCGCATCGGCAAATCCCGGGATGAACTGACGTGGAACGATGGTCACCGGTTGTCCCTTTTCAAAGCTGCTGTCAAACACCTTTCCGTCGATAAGTTTGCCTTCGTAGTTGAGCTTCACCATAGTCGTGTCGGTCGGAATCGGGCCGGTTCCAACTTTAATCACTTTATACTGAACGCCTCCGGGAAGTGTCTTGATACCCGGCTTCTTGGCATTTTCCTTCATAAATTTTTCATTGGCAGCCTTGTTGGGTTCAAAAGCTTTGGCTTGAATGCGGCTTACCAGCTCTCCAATCTTTTCTGCCGGAAGCACGTTCTTTTCGCCTTTGATACCACTGATGTAGCCTGCCAGCAGATTTTTCATTGACAAAGTCTTGGTTGAATCGCCAGCGAAAATCTGCGAACTCATGCCTTTGTGCATGAAGACGAGCTGCAATCCCATGGCCACACCTGCATTGTAGGCCTGTTCTTTTTTGTCGTCCACAGCACTGGCACCCTCATTCAGACCTTTGATAAAGTCGTCCATGTAGGCCGTGTCGATGCCCATCATGGTGAGTTGTTGTTTTACCTGTGTTGCATTTTCGCTTCCCACGGCAAAGCTGAGGGTATCAACGTCGCTCTTCAGGTCGGCTTTCGGTGCGGTTTTTCCGCATGAGCCAAGGGTCAGTGCGGCAATGGCCAAAGCGGCCATGAATGATGTTTTTTTCATGATAGTTGTTATTTAATACTATGATATTTTATTTTAGAGCACTTCGAGAAGTTCTACATCGAAGACCAGAGTTGAGAAAGGCGGGATGAGCTGGCCTGCTCCGCTTTCTCCATATCCCAGCATATAGGGGATGAAGAAGCGATATTTGCCTCCTTCTTTCATAAGTTGCAGTCCTTCCGTCCAGCCTGCAATCACTTGGTCAAGTCCAAAAACGGCCGGTTCTCCGCGCTGTACGCTGCTGTCAAATACCGTTCCGTCTACAAGGAAACCCTCATAATGGCATTTCACTTTGTCGGTAGCCTTCGGCTGTTTGCCCGTTCCTTCGGTGAGCACCATGTATTGTAGTCCGCTTTCACGGCTAACTACGCCGTCTTTCTTAGCGTTCTCTTCCAAGTATTTCTTTCCTGCTTCCTTGGCTATTTTGCCTTTTTCTTCACGTTCGGCATTGAGTTCTTTCTCTTTTCGGGTGAAAAACTCCTGCACTATTTTTTGTGCATCTTGGTGAGAAATCTTCAGTTCCCGGCCGCCCATCACGTCTTTTATGGCTGCTGCAAATTCGTCAATGTTGAGGTCTGCCACACCCATTTGCAATATCTGTCGGCCTATTCCGAGACCCAATGCATAACTGATTTTATCCATCTTGTTGTTTTTTCTGTTATAAATTATATTGTTAAAACGTGGCAAAGTTAGCATTTTTATCCGTAAGCGGCCTTGCATCTGCCGAAAAAAACGCTAAATTTGTGCATTGTTAATAATCGAAACAGGTGGCTGTTGACCCGAAGCCAATGTCATGGCATTGGTTAGCTATCTGTATAATATGGAGGAATGCGTATGAAAAAGTTGGTTGTTCTTACCGGAGCAGGCATGTCGGCGGAAAGCGGTTTGAGCACTTTCCGTGATGCCGACGGCCTTTGGGACAAATATCCTGTTCAGCAGGTGGCCTCTCACGAGGGTTGGCTGTCCGATCCCAACCTCGTAAACCGTTTTTACAATGAACGCAGACGACAGCTCATTCGTGTAGAGCCCAATGAGGGGCACAGGCTTCTTGCAACTCTGGAAAGTCAGGGTTACGAGGTGACGATTGTAACGCAAAACGTAGACGACCTGCACGAGCGAGCCGGATCTACTCATGTTATCCATCTTCACGGAGAACTGATGAAAGTTTGTTCGAGCCGTGATGTAGACGACGAACGTTACATCCGACGCCTTACTCCCGACTGTATAGAGGTTGAAAAAGACGCTCTTGCCGACGACGGTTCGCTTCTTCGGCCTTACATTGTTTTCTTTGGAGAGGCTGTTCCGCGCATATCCGAGGCGGCCGCAGTGTGCAGCGAGGCCGACATCCTTGTCATCATCGGCACCTCATTGGCAGTATATCCTGCCGCAGGACTGGTGCACTACGCTCCCAACGCTGCCCCCATCTACCTCATCGACCCCAATCATGTGGAGGCACACATGGGCAACCGGGTGACATTTATTCAGAAAGGAGCTTCTGAAGGCATAAGAGAACTGATTGAAAAGCATCTCTGAAACGTGGTGGAAAAGATGGTGTAAGATGGCAGGATGTGTGGAGGCTGAAACGGAATAGACCATTGCCGTGACATGGTTTGTAAGTATTCCGGCGGCCAAAAATGGCTGATTGGGGTTAGACCGTTAAGGTTTGCGTTTCTGCCAATGACCTGACATGCCGACTGATTTTTAATAATCGGTCGGGGATAAAAAACCGAAGCAAAACTGTTGCTGCTTCGGTAGAGAACGATGATGGAATGTCGGGGATTAATCCAAGTCTATATGACGCACCGAGACATCCTCGCGGAGGAAAATACGGGCGTTCTCCTTGAACTTATCGGGGTTTTCAGTGGTGAAGTAATGCATCCTTCCGCCGGCCGTACACTTGCGTCTTACCTCCGGATGACGCGACAGATAGTCGGACAAGCTGTCGGCTACGTACTTGCCTTGAGATACCACTTGCACTCCCTCTGGCACATAACGCATAATCTTCGGGAGCAAAAGCGGATAGTGGGTGCAACCCAGCACGAGGGTATCTATTTGTGGGTCTTTCTCCATGATTTCATCAATACGTTTCTTGACAAAGTAGTCTGCCCCCGGCCCTTCTGCCTCGTTGTATTCTACAAGAGGAACCCAGAACGGACAGGCCACCCCCGATACCTTGACGTCGGGGCTTAGCTTGCGCACCTCCATCGTATAACTGCCGCTCTTGATAGTACCCTCTGTGGCCAAAACGCCGATATGTCGGCTGGTGGTAAGGCTGTTGATGGCCTCGGCCGTCGGTCGGATGACACCGAGTACACGCCGTTCGCGATCCCAAAGGGGAAGGTCGTTTTGCTGAATGGTGCGCAATGCCTTTGCAGAAGCTGTGTTGCAACCGAGTATGACGAGATGGCAACCCATCTGAAAGAGCTTGTACACAGCCTGACGGGTGAAATCGTAGACCACGTCGAACGAACGGTGGCCGTAAGGCGCACGTGCATTGTCGCCGAGATAAAGGTAATCGTATTCAGGCAACGCCGTTCGGATGGCATTGAGAATGGTCAGTCCGCCATAGCCGGAATCGAACACTCCGATAGGGCCGGAAGAGGAAGGAAGAGCCATAAAGGGATTATTCGAGATAAGATTTGACAAGCGGGGTGATGTCTTCGCCCATAGCCGGGTCAACATAGGGGCAGGCATCATTGTCTGTATTGAGTACGAATGCGTAGCCGCGCTCCTTGCTCAGCTTGCGAATGGCCGCATGCAGCTTGGCCTTGACTACCGAGATGGCTTGCTGTTCGGCTTGTTCAAGCAGGCGTTTGGCCTCTTCTCTGAAGGCCATGTTCTTTTCCATAAACTCCATGATTTCAACCTGTCGCTTACGGAGGATGGACGGGGCAAGGTCATTCTGCCTTTCCAAGAATTCTTCGTACTTGGCATTGAACTCGCTTTGTGCCCTCTGCATCTCTGCATCATACTGACTTCGGAGCTGGGCAAGGTCTTTTTGCGCCTCGGCATAGGCTGGCATAGAACGCAAGACTTGCTCCACGCTGAGGTAGCCGAAGCGTATCTGGGCGGCAGATACAAGGGGAACAAGAGCCAAAAGGGCAAATAGGATGATTTTTCTCATGATGTTTTACTTTCTGTTTACCATGAAAGCGATGTCTGTCTGATGCGGAAAAGCGGATGTGTTGCCCCACGAACAAACGACAGGAAACCGCCGTATCGAAATAAGGGGCAAGCCCGTAAGCCTGCCCCTGTTTATGGAATGTATGGATTATTTTATCTTGTTGAGCTCGGCTTTCACATCGCTGGTAACGTCCTTGCTTAAGGTATCGCTGATGTAAGGAATTCCGCTGGCAATGTCCATGATGTAAACATAGCCTCCGTTTTTGCCCACATTCTTGATGGCTTGCACAAGTTTATTGGTGATGGGCTGCATTCTTTCCTGCGAAGCCTTGGCCAATTCCTGTTGTCCGTCTTGAAAAGCTTGCTGTATCTTTTGGTTCAGCTCGGCCAGTTCTTTCTCTGTTTCCTCTTTCTTGGATGCACTCATTGTGCTCTGATTCTTCTCGTATGCCTCGTATTTGCGTTGCAATTCCTCCTGCATACTTTTCAAATCGTTTTCCTTTTGCTTTTGAAGAGCGTCTACTTCACCCTTAGCCTTGATAAATTCCGGCATCTGTTGCATGATAGACTGTGCATCGCAATGTCCGAACTTCTGCGCAAACGTTGCGAGAGGCGCGAAGAACATTACCATCAGAATTAAATGTTTCATTGTCTTTTCTAATTAAGTGTTTATGAATAAATGGATGGTTTGCGCCATCATTTTTGCTTGTATGAGGACGCAAATATACTATATTTAATTGGAATAGCCTAACTTTTCAAGCACTTCGTTGCTGATGTCAATCTTTGGCGAACCGAAAATGATGCCCGAATCGCTGGCACGGTCGAGTACGAGGGAATATCCCCGCAACTCCGATATGTCCTTGACGGCGTTGTAGATTTCCTCTTGTATGGGCACGATGAGGCTGGTACGCTTCTTGAACAGCTCTCCTTCAGGGCCGAAGTACTTGCGTTTCAGCTCGCCGGCTTCCTTCTCCTTGTTCATGATAGCTTCCTGACGGGCTTTCTTTTGTTCCTGAGAGAGGAATACAACTTCGTTCTGATAGTTCTTGTACATGGTGCTTGCCTCTGTATTGAGTGCCTCTATCTCGGCCTGCCACTTCTTAGATACCTGATTGAGTTGCTCGTTTGCCCGCTCATAAGCAGGTATGTTCTTGAGGATATACTCCATATCTACAAGCGCAAACTTCTGCGCCGAGGCCGTCATTACCGTGGTAAGCATGGCCAAAATAAACAAAACCTTCTTCATGTTATTATCATTTTAAGTTTGTGTTGAAGGAAAAACAGCGCATCGTTAGAACTCCTGTCCAAGTATGAAGTGGAACTGGCTGCCTCCCTTTTTGTTTGTCGTACCGTTGTAAACCTTGTCAAATCCATACGCCCAGTCGATACCCATCATGCCAATCATCGGCAAGAAGATACGCACGCCGAGACCGGCCGAACGCTTCATGTCGAACGGATTGAACTTCTTCGGGCTTAACCAAGCATTTCCTGCTTCGAGGAATGCAAGGCCGTAAATGGTTGTGTTGCCCAGCATGAACGGATAACGCAACTCAAGCGTAAAGCGATCGTAGGCATAAGCATTAAAAGATGTACTGCTTCTGTTCTGCTCGTCCCTCGAAGCCGTATAGAAAGCATTGGTCGAAAGGTCACCGTTTTCGTATCCGCGAAGAGCAATGGTCTCATCGGAAAGGCCGTATGACATGCCAGTCATTCCATCGCCACCCACGTAGAAGGTTTCAAAGGGAGACTTTTTGTACTTGTTGTATGCGCCGAGAATACCAAACTCGACCCTCGTCATCAAGACAAAGCACTTCTGTCCGCCAGAAAGCGCAACGTAAGTTCTGCCCTTGAACTTCCATTTATGGTATTCCACCCAGCGGAATTTCTCCTTAGCTTCGGCCTCATAGGTAACCGACTGACGGTTGGCGGCAAGATTCTTGTAGTCTTTTCCGTCCCAGACAGACCATGGCGGGGTAAAACTTACCGATGCAGAGAAGTCGGAACCGCGTCTTGGAAACAATTGGTTGTCGGTAGAAGTACGATTCAGCGCAATGGTAAAGTTGAGATTATTGGACGCTCCGTTCGTAATCAGAAGGTAGTTCCAGTTCTTCATCATGTAACGGGAGTAGGCCATGCTCAGTGACAAAGTGAAATAGTCATCGGGCCAACGCAGCCTTTTTCCCCAGCCAACACTTGCTCCAAAGACCTGAATATGCTTGTCTGGGTCGTAGTAATTTTCATAATTGTTGTATCCATTGTACTGACTGTAGCCGTACATGTTATAATAATAGTTGTTGAGAGCATTGCTACTGTAGTAGTTATCAGAAACTGCCGTAGACTTGGAGTAGTATGTCGACACGTTGAATTGTATCGGTCGCTTGCCTCCGAACCAACCCGTTGAGTAGCCAAGATTGACCGAATGATAATAGCGGCCGTTGCTTTGCGCACCAAGCGACAATACCTCACCGTCTCCGATGGGAAGTATTCCACGGCGTTCTTTGTTTTTTCCGAAAAGATTGGCCATGGAGAAGTTGTTCAGTTTGAGTCCGACACGGCCGAGGATGCCTGTTTGTCCCCATCCCATGGACAACTCTATCTGGTCGTTTGATTTCTGCTCGAGGTTCCAGTTGATGTCAACCGTACCGTCTTCGGGGTTCGGCTTCACATCAGGACTGACATTTTCCTGATTGAAATGCCCCATTGAGGCCAGTTCTCGGGCACTACGCATCAGCGCATCCTTTGAAAACAAGTCGCCGGGCTTCACTCTCAATTCCCTGCGCACTACGTTTTCATACAGCCGGTCATTACCATTGATACGCACTTTATTGATGCGTGCCTGCTGACCTTCCTGTATTCTCATTTCCAAATCTATCGAATCGCCCACAATGTTGGTTTCCGTCGGCTGCAACTGATAGAATATATATCCGTTGTTCCAGTAGTTATTGCCCACGGCATCTTCGTCTTCAACGAGGCGTTTGTCGAGCAGCCGCTGATTGTAGGTGTCCCCTTTCTTCAGGCCGAGCACCGCACTGAGGTAGTCGGTGGAGTAAACCGTATTGCCAACCCACGTGATATTGCGGATAAAATACTTCTTTCCTTCGTTGACTTTCAGGTAAACATTGACGTGTTTGTCGTCATTATTCCAAACACTATCTGACAGAATAACGGCGTCTCGATAACCAAGCTCATTGTATTTGTTCAATAGATTCTGCTTATCTTCCTTCCATCGCTCCGGAGTAAACTTCTTCTTCTTCAGGAACGATGACAATTTGCCCGCTTCGTGTATGTTTTTGAAAGTTCCCTTTGTGATGAGCGTGCCTTTGATTTTCTTGTCGCTGAGTTTTTCATTGCCATCAATGGTAATCTTTCTGACCTTGATTTTCTGTTTTTTGTCGACGTCTACATCAAGGATTACATAATTCTTATTGGCCACGTCATCACGCTGACGGATGTTGACGACCGCATTTTTGAAGCCTTTGTCGTCAAAATAGCGTTTGGCAAGTATCTTGGCACGGTCGAGAATGTTAGGAGTCACCTGTCCGCCTTTGAGCAATCCCAGTTTGTTTTCCATATCCTCGCGTTCCGATTTCTTGAGACCGGTGTAGTTGATGGTCGACACACGGGGTCTCAGAGCCAATTGGATATGAAGATAAACCTTGTCGCCTACAATCGAATCGGCCGAGATAGCCACTTCAGAAAACAGTCCATGCTTCCAGTAGCGGCGCACGGCATCGGTCACTTCGCTGCCCGGAATGGTGATGACTTGTCCTTTGCTGAGTCCCGAAATGGCCAGCAGCATGAACTCTTCGTAGCCTTCCACGCCTCCGATGGTGATAGATTCGATGGTACAAGTGCGTGGAGTGCCGGAGTAATGGATGTCGGGTTTCACGATTTTCTCCTGCGCCGATGCTCCCATTCCGCAGGAAAGGAGTGCCAGCAGCATTGCTATTTTGTTGACTTTATTCATCATTGTGTTGTTATTCCTTTTCGTTTTCTTCCACCTGTTCTTCTGTCTTGCCAAACCTCCGTTGTCTTTTCTGATAGCTTTCGATGGCCTTGTGCAGGTCTTCCCTTCCGAAATCGGGCCAGAAAGTATCACAGAAATACAGTTCGCTGTATGCTATTTGCCACAACAGATAGTTTGATATGCGCAGTTCTCCGCCTGTTCGTATAAGCAGTTCGGGGTCAGGCATGAAGTTAGTTGTCAGATGCCGGCCGACGGTTTCCTCGTCTATTGTGTCGGGGTTGAGGCCTTTTTCCACGGTTTCGCGTGCGATTTCCCTCGCCGCCCGTGCAATTTCCCATCTTGAAGAATAGCTCAACGCCACAACCATGGTCATGGCATCATTGGCAGCCGTGTGTTCCATGGTTTCCTGAAGTTTCGTCCTCACCTCTGCCGGCAGTCGTTCCATGTCTCCGATGACACGAAACCTTACGTTGTTCTTCATGAAGATTTCGTCTTCGAGCGATGATAGAACAAGTCCCATGAGGGCAGCGATTTCATCGGCAGGACGGTTCCAGTTTTCCGTCGAGAACGTATAGAGCGTGAGATATTCCACGCCCAGCTTCGTACATTCCTCCGTTATCCGCCTCACGGCCTCTACCCCTTCCTGATGTCCGTAGCTTCGGGGTTTGCCCTGTTTCATCGCCCATCGTCCGTTACCATCCATGATAATGGCGATGTGCCGGGGAATATTGGTCAGTTCATTCTTCATGATTCATTGTTTGTTATGCGCCTGTTAGCTTTTCGTCCAGTCCATTCACGCCTTGTCTTTCAGTCGTTGTCATTATGGCAAGTCTTACACTTGGTCATGAAGCTATAGGTAATCGTCACCTGTAGTCCTGAATATCCGTCGGTGTTTTTGAATGCTCCCGAACTTACGATGTCATACGGATCTTTCCTTCCGTCAAGTTTATCGCTGAGCGAAAAGTGGACTCTCCATTCCACGCCGAGGTTGACCCTCTCGCTCATCTTGTACTTGATGCCCACGCCAAGAGGGATATTAGCCGTGAAAACGCTCTCTTCGGGCAGTTTAGCATACGTTGTTCCGAATCCTCCGAAGACATAGGGCGTCAGGCGTTTTGCCCCCCGGTAGTCCCTGCCTGTTCCGTAAGGCCAGAAGTTGTATTCGTAAACCACGCCCACATCAATGAGCGAGTGGTCGAAAGAATAAGGAGTCTGATTCAGTTCGGGATAATAAGTCGTCACGTTTTTGGAATCTCCCTTCAGCTTGCCGTAGGTCACCCCGGCTCTCAGAGCCATATAGGGGTTGAACAAGCGTCTGACGACAAAGGAGGCAGAAGGCTGATGTCCCTTGGCAACAGAGCCGTTGAAGTCTCCCAGATAGTTCATCATGCCGCCGCCTACACCCACTTCCATGAGGTATTCCGGGTCTTGCTGTGCCTGCGAATGTACAGAAAGCAAGATACTGATTGTCAAAAATAACAACTTGCGCATGATAAAATAACGCCTTTGGTGCGGATATATTGCGAATTACTGGGTGACAGATGTCTGTGTCTTGGTCCATCCCATGCGGTTCAACCGCCCTTTCCACACCTGCCCGGTCTTTCCGCACACCAGCCAGATATAGCATTTACTGTCGGTCGCTACGGCAAAAGTTTCGGTAGAGGTGTCAAACGCTTCGGGCAGTTTGAAGCGTGTTTCTTCCGCCCAGCTCACTCCTCCGTTCTTGCTGACGAAGAAGCGTGAGAAAGCCTTTTCCGCAGACTGACCGAATCCTTCGCCGCCCACAGCCAGCAGTTCGGTGCCATATGCCCATATCGCAAGTCCCTTCATGCGTGGCAGGCGTTCTGTGGCAGAAGTGTTGTCGTAATACATCCATTGTCCCGAGACGGCTTTTTCGCTTTCTACCACCTTGCCCCATATAATGGCATTGGCATCATCGGCAAAAGCAGCCAGCGAACGGTTGCCGGCCAGTATCATGCGCTCGGTGCCGGCATTGGTCGTCACCGGAAGCATGGCACAAGTAATATCTTCTGTCGGAAGCAGGGTGACGGCATCGTCAAGCGACTCCGTTTCCCAACTGGCTCCATTGTCTTTAGAGAGCATGAGATTGCCATCGGCGGCCAGTGCATACAGTTCGGTGCTCGAAGCTCCCACCAGTTGGACGGCATCCGTGGTTCCCGTCTGCACCCAGTTGTCACCATCGGCAGTACGCATCACCATGCTTCCCACGAGCAGGTATAGGCTGTCGCCTTTCACAACGGCACTTTTGTAAGCCTCTTCGGGAATGGGCGTGTTGAAGTTGGGCGTTGCCAACCGCCAATTGCTGCCGTCTTGCTCTGTCGTGGTATACACCACGGTGTTGCCGCTGACCTTACCCAGCACGAACACATTGCCATTGCAGGCCACGGCTTTCATGCCTTCGAGGTTTGAAAGAACGCTGCTTGAAGCCTTTTCTTTCCAGTTGAAGCCATCGGCACGCTCTGTATGCACGTTGAGCGTTACCGTATAGGTGCGGTATTGCGAACCGTCGGCAGCATAGGCACGCAGCTCGCGGGGGTTGGTAAAGTCGATGGAATCGGCCGCTGTGTGAGAAGTCAGCGAATCGCTCGTCATGCTTTTCCATGCAATTCTGCCCGAACCTTTGCTCGTTATGGCACAAAGCACATGCTTCACATCGGTTTCCAAAGGCAGAGAATCTACGTTGTAGATGAGCCTGCGTTCCTGATCGATGTACATTCCGAAGCTGCTTCCTTGCAGATTGGCCTTGTAAATGCTGTCCGTTCCTTTGGAAGAAGTCGTGTGAAGGTACATGTTGAGCGTGCCAAGCGTGAACGAAGTAATACCGGCATCGCTCGAAAGCGTAATGCTGTCATCATCATTGTCTCCCAGACAGGAGGTCAAAAAACACGCCGTCATCAAAAGTACAGCTAAGGGAAAGCCTATCCTTCTCATGTAATTTCAGTTTATTATTGTTGCAAACCTTGCATAAAACATACCCGGCCATTGGTGTAAAGGCTTGTGTTTGAGGAGCACAAGGATTTGCATTCCTGCCTTTCCGCAACAGGGGTATTCAATACATATTTGGTTGCAAATTTACTTAGATTTCCTCAAAAAGCACGTTCTTGCGTGCTTTATTATCCTAATTATTGGTTAAATGTCTCTTTTTTAAGTTTTATTTAGACGATGACTTTTCCACCGTTCACCTGCCATAAACAGACAGGCTGTGAGATGTTGGAACACCAGATACGAAACGATAACTCGCTGACAGCCAACAATCGTTTTTCAGGAGAGGATAAAGTCGGTTCACAAAGGCCTGTCTTAGGCGGCAAAACGTTCACGGCCTGCGTCACGACAAACATTCCATCAGGCTGCAAAACCAAAAGTCGTGTCATCGTACCAACGACTGGTACGGGTCGTACCAGTGTTTGGTACGCACACTACCAATGCTTGGTACACGGAGTACCAACGTTTGGTAGCACTTCCAACTCTCACACGCTCTCAAGCAAGCTGTCGCCCCTCAGGCTGCATTTAGCCTTATCGTGCGAAGCCTTTCACGGACGTGCTGTTGTTTGTCAGACAGATACGGAGACTTCGGGACTATCGGTCATCAGACCGTTCAGGTTTCCGTTTCCGGTTAAACCCAAATCGGTCATTAGACCGCCAACACTACATTACTCACCGAAGATGATGCTTACCGAC
>JAXFLJ010000001.1:0-209901 GCA_034183335.1 Prevotella sp. | reverse complement strand
TTCTTGTCCATGTCGATCATTTTTACTCTTTGTACGCTAAAACAGTACTCTTGTGAACTACTATTATAACGTAAATGCCCTGACCTACATGGTATACTTTTCAATTATTATGGTGGTATACTTTTCAATTATTATTTACAGTAGTGTGACAAGAAGGAGCAGCAGGAGGGAACCTTTCAGCGATATTGCACCTGCCGATAAGCCACGAGGCGGTCTGTACGGTCGCCGGGAGCACGGTAATAGACCAATGCCTGATAGGTGTTCTCTGTCTGATAGTAGTTTTCTTCAGAAGGCATCGGTACAACAGTATTATCGGGTTTAACAAGCAGATACTGATAAGAGTAATAGCCCTGTTTGAGTCTTACGGTGGCATAATAGCCTTTTTGTGCCTCGTTGTACTGCATGCGGTAGCGGGGCAGGAAGCGATCGTAAGTCCATGCAGCATTGAGGTAGACCTCACCGTTCATCTTCGGCACATTGGGTATGCTGAAGTTGACCAGCATGTAGTCAGTCAGACGGTCGTTCTCGATGTTGTCGCTGTTGCGAATATAAAAACCGCCATTGGCATCTTCATCGTAGAGGTAATTGGGACGAGGCTCATCGGGAAAGAGATATACCTGATAGTCGTGCCCGTCCCATTCAATGCGGTCGATGCCAAGGGTGGGATGTGATGGGTCAAGCATTTCAAACTTACGGTATTCATTGCCGCCGTTGAAAATTAATTCGCGACTATGCTCCCACTTCAAACCATCAGGAAGAGTGTATTGCGGCTGTACATTGAGACGCGCATTGTCCCACCGCCCGTTTTGCAACACCACTGTCTTGATTTGCTGTTGGGGATGTGTCACCCTCAGTCCGGCATAGTCGAGAGCCATAGTTACCTGTTGGTGGACACGATTTACGTCCACGTCGGTATTGGTAGTAACACCGAGCAAAACGTTCATCTGCGGTTCAACAACCATAAAACAGGCGGTAAGCAAAGGTCGCTCGTTGTCGTTGTCATCGTAGACGGTGAGTTTGTAGTTGCCGCTCATCTTCACAATGCAACGTTCATTGGGAATGGCGAGGCGGTAGTGCGTGTAGAGCATGTTGGTATTGAGTGACTGTTCCACGTCTTCAATAAGGTTGCCCGAGGCAAACCCCTCTACATAATCACTCTCAAAAAGTTCTTTGGAAACCGACCAGTCGGCCTCGCAATGCTCCAATTTGTAGGCCAGTCGCTGATAGGCATGCGTAAAGACATCGAAGCCGATGTGCATGGAGACACCGCCATTGAGCGGCATCACCGGCATCGAAAGCCAGTCGGTGCCAGCCATTACCTGCAACGAACCGATGCGAGTATCGTAAATTTCATGACGCTGGCCATTACACGGAAGGATTGAAGGCAAGCCAAGAATCAATAGAATGCCGAAGAGTAGTCGTTGTACCATGTGCTTTTTCTTAATACAACGCAAAACAAACGTTTTTCTTATACCATTAATTATATATAATGCGAACCTATCATCATTCCGACAACCTTTAATTATTTCCCGGCCAACATTACTCCGTAATACGTCCTACACTTCTTTTCATCGTGCAATTTCTCTTCAGTAGCCCTATAGATATCGCATCGTTCCCTCACTTGTTTAGAACTGCTATCCTTTCAAACGCTATCTCATTAATTTTCGTCTGTCATTCCGTCAGTCGGACAGCGTGACAGGCGGCATGCGGGTAAACGAATGTAAATTTGCCAAGAGGTGCGCTTAAGAGCCGTTAACGGGCGATTTTCGATTGTTAAATTGGAATAAAGTAACATGGAAATGTTTCCCTATCACACATTTTGCGCCTATATTTGCAATCAAAACCGACAGACAAACATTTTCAGTTGAACATTAAACAAAGAAAAGTAAATGAAGAAAATTTCAAAGTATTTGTGTGTCGCGATGTGTCTTATTGCCGTCGCATTCTCAACAGGAGCGTTCATCAAGGCCAGTGCCTCACCAGTAGTGGGACAACCGGTAGACCTCACCTATGCCGCAGAAAAGGCTCTGCCGGCAGTAGTTCACATCAAATATGTGCAAAACTCAAAAGTAAAGACTGTGGAAGTGCAAGACCCCTTTGCCGACTTCTTTGGCCCATTCGGTTTCTTCGGCAACCCGGGCGGAGGCAACGGCACCCAAAAACGACAGGTACAGACTCCCAAACGTACTGCCACAGGTTCAGGTGTCATCATCTCAACCGACGGATATATCGTTACCAATAACCACGTGGTAGACGGTGCCGATGAACTGACCGTGACGCTCAACGACAACCGTGAGTTCTCGGCACGCATCATCGGAACCGACAAGACCACCGACTTGGCACTCATTAAGATAGATGCCAAAGGTCTTCCGACGCTTCCCGTGGGCGAATCCGACAAACTCAAGGTGGGAGAATGGGTTATCGCCGTGGGTAATCCCTTCGGCCTCAACAATACGGTTACAGCAGGAATCATCAGTGCCAAGGCACGCTCACTGGGCGCAAACGGCGTAGAATCGTTCATACAGACCGATGCGGCTATCAACCAAGGCAATTCGGGTGGTGCACTGGTCAACACAAAAGGCGAACTGGTGGGCATCAACGCCATGCTTGCTTCACCGACAGGAGGCAACATTGGATACGGTTTTGCCATCCCGACGACCATCATGAACAAGGTGGTAGCCGACCTCAAGGAATATGGAACCGTACAAAGAGCCTTCCTCGGCATCAAGGGTGCGGACGCAAGAGCATATATTGACGATCAGAAAGACAAAGGCAAGGAAATCGACCTCGGCACCAATGAGGGCGTATATGTCAATGAAGTGGAAGACGACGGTGCTGCATTCGACGCAGGTGTAGAATCGGGCGACGTCATTACCGAGATTGACGGCAAGAAGGTTACAAAAATGGCTGAACTGATGGAAGCACTTGCCAACAAACGGCCGGGTGACAGACTGACCATTGGTTTCTTGCATAACAAGAAGAAGATGAGCAAGACCGTAACCTTGAAAAATGCACAGGGCAACACCAAAGTGGTGAAAACCGCAGACCTTGACGTGTTGGGCGCTAACTTCAGGGAGATAACAGAAGACCAGAAGAATCAGCTCAATATTGGCTACGGGCTCGAAGTCATCAAGGTAAACAACGGTGCATTGAAAGAGGCTGGTATCAACAAGGGCTTCATCATGCAACGTGTCAACGACCAAGCCGTAAAGACTTTGGACGAGCTGCAACGCATTGTCAAAGAGGCTTCAATGAGTAAAGACCCCGTGTTGTACATTCAGGGAATCTATCCCACAGGCCGAAAGGCATACTTTGCAGTGCCGTTGGATAGCAACTAATCCGCTGACAACGCAAGAAATCATAGACAAATCATAAATAAAAAGTAAAGTCCCGAAAGTCTATTATTGATTTTCGGGACTTTATTTTTCATCTGTTGTCAAATAGGTTGCCTGTCTATCATACTCGCTTGGAAGGAATGAGCATCTATTATTAACTCATATTGAACCACATTACACGTATAGACTATAGGCAAACCCTTTTCACCCAAAAACAAACCATACATCATCCGTAAAAAAGCATTCATTATTTAATCTTTCGTTTTTCATCCATAAAGAATTAGCCAATATTCTTTCAACCCTATTCAGCCATTAGAGATCGTACTGATCTTATCCGAATGTCAAGCAGATTCTCTGTCAGTTTTGCTGAAAACAACGGTTCAACTCTCAACATTCAAACAAAATCAGTACAGTCTCTAATGCCCCATTGGAATTACGGAAGCCACAGACTCCTCCTCAACGAGGCGTTTTGAGGAAACGTTGCGGAAAGGACTTGTCATCGTACCAATGGTTGGTACGAATACTACCAAGCATTGGTACGCCCCGTACCAGCCTTTGGTATGGGGCGTACCAAAGGCTGGTATCAATTCAACATCATAGTGTCCTTATGATTATACGACGCCATAGGATTGCTAATCGCTGCTTTCCGAGAAAGTTCTACATCAATATACAAAGGCGTCTTGACATTCTTCTTGCTTTTCTGAATTCGTCAAATTCACGTTATATATATAATTATGGCATCAATGTTAATGACCATTAAATATTTGGTTCATAAGAAAATTTGTGTCGAATTAATTTGGATTGAGCCTTAAAAGATATTACTTTTGCGGTGTACTATTCAAGCATTACACTATAATAGCAGAGCAAATAAGTATAATATTAAAACAATACGGTATGAAAAAAATGGTAGAAGTAAACAACATCAGTTATCGTTACGGTCTCAAAAAGCAACCAATTTTCGACGATTTCAGCATTTCTCTGGAGGCAGGCCATATCTACGGTCTACTCGGAAAGAACGGTACCGGAAAATCAACTTTGCTTTACATCATCAGCGGATTGCTCTTTCCGCAAAAAGGGAAAGCACTGTTTGAGGGCAGGGAAAGCCGAAAGAGACAACCGGAGAGTCTTTCTGACATCTTTATTGTTCCAGAGGAGTATGATCTTCCGGCCATGACTCTGGCCAATTTTATACGTGCCAACCGTCCGTTCTATCCCAATTTCAGCGAGGACATTATGCGGAAGTGCCTTGACGAGTTTGAAATGTCTTCCGATTTTCACTTGAAAGAGCTTTCAATGGGTCAGAAGAAAAAAGTGTACGTTAGTTTTGCAATTGCCGCCGGAACAAAGTTGCTGCTCATGGACGAGCCTACCAACGGTCTGGATATTCCTTCCAAGACGCTGTTTCGCCGTGTGGTAACTAATCAGATTTCAGAAGACAGAACCGTGGTCATGTCTACCCATCAGGTACACGACGTCGAAACTCTCCTCGACCATGTAATGATTATCGACCAGAAACACCTGCTGCTCAACGAATCAGTGGCCAGTCTCATGCAGAAGTATCACTTTTCGTATCGTCAGACGGGAGAAATTCCTCCACACACACTCTATTTTGAGCCTTCATTGCAGGGCAACGCCATCCTTTCTCTTCGTCAGGAAGGCGACGAGGAGACACAGGTAAACCTCGAACTCCTGTTCAATGCTGTTACACAGGGTAAACTTTCACATCAATAATCACCATTCACCTTATCATAAATACAAAGACTATGCAAACGTTTAGTATCAATAGATTCTGGCAAGTGCTCAAGTGGGACATTGCCACCAACCGCAATCAAATGGTCAAGATGACGCTCGTCTGGGCAGTCATTCTGCTTGTTGCCACCATATTCACAACCAATAACATCTTCGGACAATTTGGCGAAGACTTTTTCTACTCCATGCTTTTAGAAAGCAGTTTTCGATTCGCCGTGACCTGTTTCATCATCATGATGGCAGTTGCTCCGAGCCTGCTCTTCTCTGAAGTGAACAAGAACCGCCAGACACGTCTTCATTATCTGATGCTTCCGGGGTCGAATGCCGAGAAGTATATATCGCGCATTCTCACCACCTTTGTTACTTACGTAGTTTCTTATGTAGTGGCTTTCCTCATGGCAGATGTGGCTCAATGGTTCATTTCTTTGCTCATCCATCCGTCCCGGAATGGCCTGATGATTACGCAGGAGATATTCGGACATGGAGGCAGAACGATTTTCGAGATTATTGACTTTGACCAGCTCGGCGTCCTTGCAAGCGTCATCACCATCCTGTGGCTGGGTTCTCTCTACATGCTTGGAGGCACCTTCTTCCGCCGTTATGCGTGGCTCTTTGTCACTATATCGCTCATCGCCGGACTGACGCTCCTTGGTTCGTGGCTGACTCGCAATCCCGAATTCCTCGGAAAGATACAAGGATGTACCAAAGAAAGCGTTCTGACGACATGGTCTATCATCTTCGGCCTGCTGACAACAGTCAACATAGGCCTCTCCTACTGGCTTTTCAAGCGCATGCAACTTATCAACAGAAAATGGATTAACATATGATTTTCACGAACGACAAGCCCATCTATATGCAAATGGCCGACCGATTGTGTGACGAGATATTATCGGGCACATACGCAGACGATGACCGTGTGCCGAGCATCAGGGAATATGCGGTGCTGCTACAGGTCAACATCAACACGGCTATGAAGGCATACGACGAACTGGGAAGGGCTGAAATAATTTACAACAAGCGTGGCCTGGGCTATTTTGTCACGCCCGGAGCACGAGAAAAGATAATGAAATCAAGGCGTAAAGGATTCTTGCAACAGACGCTGCCCGAACTATTCCGCAACATGCAACTGCTGCAAATAGACTTTCAGGACATAGAAAAGGAGTGGCATACATACAGCCATACTGCCCCAAGCGTAGGCTCACGCCCCAACGCATAGGATATGCCGACACGCCTCAAAAGACCGAAGCGCAGCCTTGCGCCTGCTGAAACGAAGACATAACATGGAGTGTCCGGAACACGCCATCGTTGTAGTTGCCTCGACAATGCCCGTCGACCGAACGACCCACTATCTCTGGCGGAAGGCCGACGGGACATTGTTCTTCTTCTGTCCGACCACCATTCGGACACAAGAAACTAAGCGGTCTCATGGCCGATTGGGGTTAAATTATAAAAAACAATCATCCGTCATGTAGTTTTTTGACATTACCTGCGTCAAAAGTATAGCATACCGGATGCGAAAGAGAACAATCAATGGAAGCAAAAGAGAAAGAATTTACGCAAGTCATCCGCAACAACAAGAGCACGATTTACACCGTTTGCTACATGTTTTCGAATGATGCCGACGAGGTAAACGACCTCTTTCAGGAGTCACTTGTTAACCTGTGGAAAGGTTACAGTGCCTTCGAAGGCCGCTCAAACGTGCGCACATGGATTTACAGAGTGACGCTCAATACCTGTATCAGCATCGACCGGAAGAAGAAAAAGCGTAAGAAAGTGTCGCTGGACACCGACATCAATCTCTTTGAAGACCGCGATACAGACACCCGACAGATTGCCATGCTGCACGAACGCATCGGCCGTTTGCAACCGTTTGACCGCGCCATCGTATTGCTCTGGCTTGAAAACATCTCTTACGAAGAGATTGCCGCCATCGTAGGCATCAGTCCGAAGAATGTCTCCGTGCGCCTGTTTCGCATCCGTTCGCAACTCAAACAAATGTCAAATGAATAAAACTACCAGCAGATGAACCATACTTTTCAAGCGGAAGACATGCGCAAGCAACTTGCCATGCTCAAGGACAAACTGGACAAGCAAGACTTCATCAACGAACGACTTATCAAGGAATCAACACGTTCCAAGGTGTCATCGGTGATGAACACCAACCTCATGACATCCCTTATAGGACTAATATTATCACCTCTTGTCGTCCATATACTCATCTACGAACTGAAGATTTCATGGGGACCGGTTGCCACCTTCCTGCTGATGTTGGCAGGAGAGACCATCTATAATTCGTGGAATAGCCTTCAGATGAGAAGGAACTACTTTTCCGGAACTCTGCTCGACGCCAGCCAGTATATCCTGAACTACAAGCGTAGGCAAACCATTCAGATGTTCATCGAAGTGCCTTTGATTACCCTTTGGTTCTCTTGGGTGGCATGGGAAATCCACAATTCCTCATCCATCCCCATGCTGATAGCCGCCGCCATAGGCCTGCTTTACGGCTATGGCCTCTACCTGTGGCAACAGTGCAAGCTCAAGCAGGCCGCCAAAGATATTGAAGACTTGATGAAAACGGAAACGAACGAAGAGGAAGTGACAGGACAACAGTAATGAGAAATACCGCAGGATATGTCTATACCTGCGGCAATTTATCTTGGCAGTATATATTCATTACAAAAATAATCGCTACTTTTGCCAACAAATTTCAACAATAGAACAATATGAAAAAAAGTATCTCTACGCTCCTGCTATTGGTCTTGGTGGCCATCGGAGCAAATGCACAATTGCTTTACAAGGTAACGGGCAAAAACCTCAAAGACCCCTCTTACATCGTAGGAACCTATCATCTTGCACCTGCTTCATTTGCCGATTCCATCCCGGGAATGGCCAAAGCCTTGAATGAAGTCGGCCAAGTGTACGGCGAACTTGACATGGCAGACATGACAATCCCAGCCAACATACAGAAGATGCAGGCCGCCATGATGCTGCCTGAAGGTCAATCGCTCACCACATTGCTGACGGCCGAACAGCAGACACGCCTCAACGGGCTGCTCAACAGCATGATGGGAGCAGACCTTACCAACCCAATGATGGCCTCGCAACTGGGCAAACTGACTCCAAGCGCACTCGCAACACAGCTCACCATGCTGCTTTACATGCAGAAACATGCAGATACATTCGACCCAAACAACCTCATTGACGGCTACTTCCAACGTGAAGCCAAAGCCAAGAATAAGATTGTGGGCGGACTGGAAAACATCGACTTTCAAATCAAAGTGCTCTACCAAAGTGCCGAAATGCCACGGCAAATTGAGCAACTGATGTGCTTTGTAGACCATCAAGACTTCCAAATCAGAATATCCGACCAAATCATGAAGGCCTATTTCAGCCAAAACATCGACCAAATCAAGGATGCCATGGACGAAAAGACCAATGACAGCTGCGACACTACTCCCGAAGAGCAAGACAGGCTGATATACGGACGCAATGCAGACTGGGCTAAGAAGATGCCAACCATTATGGAAACAGCAGGCACACTGTTTGTTGTCGGTGCGGCACATCTGCCCGGAGAAAAGGGCGTCTTGCACCTGCTCAAGGCTGCCGGATACACGGTTGAAGGCGTGAAATAACACAACCGACCGAAGAAAGAGCAGAGGTCGAGCCACATTCCGTCATGACTTCAATTCAGGCGAAACAAGGTGCATCCTTCCACTGCTCTTAAACCTCACGGTCACAAAGGCCTTTCCACAACGGATAAAGGTATTATAGCAAACTCATAAAAGCCCGATTGTACACCAGTCGGGCTTTTCTTGTACACAGACAACACGGCCGTCACTTTTCGCAGGGCACTCGACAGTTCAGCAAATGTAAACAGACCATCTGCCCGACATACGAACAAAATCAGTGCGATATCTTATAACCTAATTGGGATAAAAGGGAAATGGCAACAAAAACAAGGCTTTATTCCCAGTCAAAACAAAAGAAAACAGTCAGAAATCAGCCTTGCCGTTTAGTGCGTTTACGGCTCGAAGAGGTGGCGTTTTTCTTGCGTTTGCCCGACTTTTTCTTAGTGTACGATTTCTTCTTGTAACGCGCCTTCGTCTTATAGGTCGTATGCTTAGAAGGCCTGATGCCAGTTTCTCCCACCACTTCGACCTCTACCATGACAACCCCTTGTGCCAACATGCCAAGCTCTCGTGCAGCTCCCCAAGAGAGGTCAATGATACGGCCACGGCCAAAAGGCCCCCTGTCGTTTACCTTGACTATCACTTCACGGCCATTGGCGGGATTCTTTACTTTCAGCAACGTGCCGAAAGGATGCGTGCGATGCGCACAAGTAAGACTGTCGTGATGAACTCGTTCGCCGCTACTGGTGGCCGCTCCAGTGGCTCTTTTGGAGTAATAAGAAGCTTTCCCTCGTTGCTGTGCGTGCATCGAGGTGCTACATAGGAGCATAACGATGGCGGCGAGAACTTTCATAAGTAAAAAGAAAGGTTCTTTCCCATCAGCGGGAAAGAACCTTTTGTTAGATGATATTAAACTACACCCTGTGCAAGCATAGCCTTCGCCACCTTCATGAAGCCAGCGATATTGGCACCTTTCACGTAGTTGATGTAGCCATTTGCTTCCTTGCCGTATTCCATACACTGTGCATGGATGCCGTGCATGATTTGGTGGAGCTTCTGATCTACTTCATCTTCTGTCCATGCCAGACGGATAGAGTTCTGTGTCATTTCAAGTCCGGAAGTAGCAACACCACCGGCATTAACAGCCTTACCGGGAGCAAAGAGCACCTTAGCAGCGATGAACTTCTCAACAGCTTCTGCCGTGCAGCCCATGTTTGAAACTTCACCTACGCACAAAGGCTTGTTGGCGAGGATAGCGTCGGCATCGGCACCATTAAGCTCGTTCTGGGTTGCGCAAGGCAGATAGATGTCGGCCTTAACTTCCCACGGCTTCTTGCCGGCGAAGAACTTGGAACCAGCGAACTTGTCTGCATAAGGTGCGCAGATGTCGTTGCCGCTTGAACGAAGCTCGAGCATGTAGTCAATCTTCTCTGCATCGAGTCCGGCTTCATCCAAAATATATCCGTCAGGACCAGAAATAGCAATAACTTTAGCACCCAGTTCAGTGGCTTTCTTGGCTGCTCCCCATGCAACATTTCCAAAACCAGAAACCACGATGGTCTTTCCTTTAATGTCAATGTTGTGTGTTTCGAGCATTTTGTGTACGAAATAGAGTGCACCGAAGCCTGTTGCTTCAGGACGAAGGATAGAACCTCCCCATTCCATGCCCTTTCCTGTGAGGGTAGCACCATGGAACTGGCTTGTCAGACGTTTGTACATACCATAGAGGTAGCCAATTTCACGACCGCCGACACCGATGTCTCCGGCAGGAATATCTTGATCAGGACCAATCACTTTGTAAAGTTCTGTCATGAAAGCCTGGCAGAATCGCATGATTTCACCATCGCTCTTACCGCGCGGAGCGAAGTCAGAACCACCTTTACCACCACCCATTGGCAGAGTAGTCAGGGCGTTTTTGAAAGTCTGCTCAAAACCGAGGAACTTCAATATAGAGAGGTTTACCGACGGATGGAAGCGCAAACCACCTTTATAAGGGCCAATGGCACTGTTGAATTGTACGCGGTAACCGATGTTTACTTGTACGTTACCATTGTCGTCAACCCAAGGCACACGGAAAGTGATAATACGCTCAGGTTCTACGATACGTTCAATGATGCTGGCCTTTTCAAATTCCGGATGTTGGTTGTACACTTCTTCTACAGAGTGCAAAACTTCTTCCACTGCCTGTAAATACTCCGACTCACCCGGGTGCTTAGCTTCCAGGTGCTGCATGATTTTCTCTACATTCATAGTTTTATTATTTATTGTTAGTTAAACGATTATCGGTATTAGATGGGGCAAAAGTAAGACATTAAAATGAATTTGCCAAGTATTTTGATTGATTTTTTACCCACTATCATCTTTCTTTTTCTTTTTTGTCGATTGCCCGTTGTTTTTCTCTCTTTCTTCCATAATTTATCCATTCCACAACAACAGACGAACGGCATCGCACACATCTAATTTCTGACATTCGACCGACATTCCTTTATCATAAGACCGAAGTTGCATTCGCCCGGGAGAAACACACGATGAAGCCCGTAAACAAAGCATGCACGAATCTTTCAGGCGTTGGATTCTGTTGACCGGAAAGAACAAAAATTGCATAATGACAGTTTCCAACCATTCATCAAGAAATACTACCTAATATAAAGATTACACCAACCATTATCTGCAAAAAGTTTATTATTTTTACTACAATAATTACAAATCGAAAGAAGAAAAGACGCTTTTGTGAATTATTTTGCATAAATATTTGGATGCTTCTCGAAAATAAACTACATTTGCGACCATAGTTATCCTCATGTTTATTTTTTATTGATTAATTACTTATGAAAAAGATTTTACTACTTATTTTGTGTACTGTGGTGTCTGCCTTGACAGAAACCAGCATTATTTTGGCAGCCGACGGCGATACGCTCGTTATTGTTCAAGAAGATTTTGCGGCCTTCACGGAGGGCACGGAAGCCACTCCGGCGACCACCGACATAGCTTCGGTGACGTCGGGAAAACTAAAGAACACACTCCCGGGATGGCAAGGTTCCAAGGTGTATGAAGCCGGAGGATGCCTGAAAATAGGAAATAATGGCAACCTTCGCACAGCCAACTACAACATGGCTTCTCACAGCGGCAACCTCAGAATTACCTTCCGGGTAAAAGCTTTGGACACAGTCGGTTCGCTGAAAGTGCAGCTTGGCTTTGCAACACCACAGACTTTATACCTCAACGGAAACCAATGGCAAGAGCAGGAAATCATCTTGACAGGAGGAACAGCGTCTTCATTCCTGAAGTTTTCGCCAGATTTGGTCATCGAGGGCATTCTCATCGACGACCTCAAAGTAGAGTCCAGCGAGGCCTTTATCGCCACTCCCGAAGCCTTGTTGTCGCTCGATGCTGACGGAAAGAGCTTCACGGCACGATGGAAAAAGGTAGCCAATGCCACAGAATACATCCTCAACGTGTACAGCCAAGTGGATGATGAAGAACCCGAAATGTTACTGAAAGACCAGATTGTAACACCCACATCGGGTACGACACAAACCTACAAAGTAGAGGGTTTGGCCGAAGGTAAAACCTATTACTACCACGTACAGGCTAAGAAAGGAGAGTATCTCTCAGGCAAAAGCAATGAAATAGAGGTGGTAAAGGTTATCAAAGAACTTGCCGCACCGGAAGCTACAAATGCCACAGAAACATCAGAACAGGGTTTCACGGCCAACTGGAACGCTGTGGAAAACGCACAGGCATACGACGTTTACCTCTCACGCAGGGAAATCTTGACCGAAGACAAACGTGTAGAAATTATTCGGGAAGACTTCTCGCGGATAAAAAGCGGCAGCTTCGACAAACCTGAATATCCACGCATGTACACCTTCCTCGACGACTATACGCATACGCAGGGGTGGTACGGAGAACTTACCTGCACCGCAGAAGGCTACATGGGGCTCTCGCCTTTTGGAGAAGACAAAGCCCGAATAACTACTCCTGCCCTCCATCTGGCTGGCAACAACGGAACTTTTGAAGTAAAAATCAAGATGGCTGCACGTAACTACAACGGTTTTACAGACGGCGACTCGGTGATGGTTTATGTCTATAAGGGCAAAGAAAAAACAGACAGCACGAAACTGACACTTAACGGAGACTTCAAGGAATATGTGGTAACATCTGACAAAGGTTCGGAGGAAACATACATAACAATCGACTTCCTGAATGGTTCCGACAAACTCTTCATCGACGAAATAAGCATAAGCCAAGACTTGAAGAAAGGAGATGCCGTCGTATCATTTGTTTCGACAACGACCGTAGAAGAAGCCACCTCACTTCGTTTTGACCTTCCGCTCAACGAAAACGTAGGCTATTCTTACACCGTTGTAGCCCTTGCCAAGACCATCAAACCGTCTTATCCCGACTACGTCATTGCCCCTATAGCCTCTGCCCATTCCAATGAAATCATCGTCACCCTCGTCATCGACAACATCAGCGAGACCGAAATGGACAACAGAATTAAGGTGTATGGCGGTGACGGGAACATCATCGTGGAACTCACACAACCACTACCTTTATATATATATGACATGGATGGTCGTCTCATTTGCACAAAAGAGGCACGTCAAGGACGCACGCTTGTTTCTCTGCCGGCAGGCATTTATATTGTAAAAGCAGGCAACCTGTCTCGTAAAACCATCGTAGTATAATCACACCTTCACACCATTTTGTCACATGAAAAAGATTTATATTGCACTGTATTTCCTTCTTCTGGCCTGCGTTTCTTCCATGGCCAACCCCATAGACAAGGACAAAGCAGAAGAGATAGCCAAACAATTCATCCAACGAAGCAGCCGGCTGAAAGCCGCTCCATTAGCCAACACCAAGGCAAAACGGCAGCTCGGCAAGGACAGCGGCACATTGACGGAGGATGCGCCGTTCCATATTTTCAACATCGGTAGCGGGCAAGGGTTTGTCATCGTATCAGGAGACGACAAGGCCATACCTGTCTTGGGCTATTCAGACAAAGGCGAGTTCGACTGGGAAACTGCTCCCGACAACTTGCTGGCATGGATGAAGCTCAACGAAATTTACGTGGAAAGATGCCGTGAGAAAGCCGGAGACGCACAACCTTTGATGCGTGCCGGCACTCCGGTTCAGACTCCTTTGCTCGCCCAAATCAAATGGGGGCAGGGCGAACCGTACAACAATCTCTGCCCTACTTACACCGAAGCAGGCTCGGTCAAGCACTATTACGTAGGCTGTGTGGCCACGGCTGCCACTCAAATCATGCAATACTACAAGTATCCGACACAGGGGACAGGCAGCAAAAGCTATGTGTCCAACGGACAAACACTGACGGCCGACTTCGGAAATACTACCTATGACTGGGCAAACATGCTTGACTCGTATCAGAATATTACGGCAACCGAAGCTCAGAAAAATGCCATTGCCACGCTTTCGGCACACTTCGGCATCGCAGTTGAGATGGAATACATGAAAGACGGAAGTGGTGCCATGTCTTCATTGGTGCCCACAGCACTCAAGGATTACTACGGATATGATGCGGCAACAACCCTTCGCAAACGCGATTTCTACTCTACCGACGAATGGATGGCTATCATCAAGGCCGAGATTGACGCCCGAAGACCGGTTTATTACGCAGCAACGAGCGAAGATCTCAGGGGCGGACATGCCTTCGTTTGTGACGGATACGACAGCGAAGGGTATGTACACATCAACTGGGGATGGTATGGCAACCACGACGGATACTTCCTCATCAACCACCTCGAACCCTCACAGCTTGGCGAAGGAGGAGGTTCTGGAAGCTATAATCTCGACCAAGAAATTATCACGGGCATACAACCACCGACTGGGGGAACAACCGGCGAAGCCGAGTGGCCGCTATACAGCTCGGTACACCTGAGACATTACGACAGCGGCAACGACCTCATGCTGATGGGAACAATAGAAAACTTCGACACAAGGCCTTTTACTGGCGACATTGCTGCCGTGTATGTAAGCAACAACCAGATAACAAGCATCCTTAAATCAGAGAAAAAAAACATCAAGGGATTTCTCGGACGACGCAGCGGTTATGAAATGATGACCATGCGAAATATTCCCAAATCGGTTACGGGAGTGACTGACGGAGATGGATTCGTACAACTGGCTTTCCGCAACTCAGAAACTTCCGAATGGCAACTCATGCGCACCGCCATCGACAGAGACCGTCTCGGAACGCCATACGTAGGGCGTCTGAAAGCTAAGGTAAGCAACGGAACATTGGAGATTGACGGAGAAGACAAGGCTGTTC
Source organism: Prevotella sp. (assembly GCA_034183335.1). Lineage (GTDB taxonomy): Bacteria > Bacteroidota > Bacteroidia > Bacteroidales > Bacteroidaceae > Prevotella. The sequence goes on along the minus strand of JAXFLJ010000001.1, from coordinate 194,890 downwards.
CATCCGTAACCGTACTTGGCAAACTGTCTCCCGAAGATGCAGAAGTATATGCCAAAGGAGCAGCCGTTTTCCCTCTCACTATCCGAAACGAGAGCAAGGGACTCCGACTGGAGAACATCGTCATCCGTTTTCAATCAGCAACAGATGCCAGCCAGATATTCGATTACGAAAACAAAGTACATGTCTACGACGGCAGCACAGAGTCTTTACAACTGCTCGTCAAGCTCTCTGACGACATGCCGGCAGGCAATTACCGTCTCATGGCTTACGAAAAAGGATTTCCCGAATATCCTTTTGCCGTGCAGGAAGGCGAAAGCACCCTCACGGTATTGCCCGCCGAGACCTATCCTGTTCTGCGACTGACACAAGAAATATTATGGAGCAATGCCGAAGGGGACACTCAAATCAAGCAAGGTGACAATTTCTATATCGTACTCAATGCCCGCAACTACGCTGTTTCGGGAAAAGTGGGCGTGCAGGTGTTCCTCACCGACATGGCCAATCCCGACAAAAGCTATCTCTTCCAACAGCAAAATGCCATCATCCAACAAGGAGAGGCACAGACATTCAGGTTTTACACCAAGTTGCCTGTTGACCCCGGCACGTATCGTTTGGAAGTGAAATACCTCCGTGAAGACGGCAGCATCATTGAAGACGCTCGTGCCAAAGCCTACGATACGCAAGTGACGGTAGGCGAGAACACAGAGAACATTATGCTCAACGCCGTTGCCCTTACCATGCCCGATGAAATACAGGTAAACGAAAAGGTTGCATGCTCCATCACCTTCCAAGCTCCCAAGGCTTTCAACGGCACGATTTACGTCCGTGTCCGACAATTCACACTGACCAACGGAGAATTGGCCTACATGGCAAACAAGGCCATCGGAGCCGGAGAAGAAAAGACTTTCGACTTCAACTACAGGCCAACTGTGGCTCCGGGCAACTATATCATATTGGTAGAAACCAAACAAGGAGGAACAATGGGTACCGTAGGCCAATACAAGAATTGCTACAAGCTCTTCAAAGTACTCGAAACATCGGGCGTGAAAGATATGGATTCGGCCGACAATCAGCCACAAGCCATTATCGTGGAGGGATGTGTTGCCGTGGCTAAAGCTGAAGGATACAACCTGACAAGCATTCAAGTTCACGATGCCCACGGCCGCATCATTCTGTCGTATGACGGCAATCAGCCCCTCTCTCCCCAGCTTCCCGGCAACGGGCTGTACATCGTAATCATGCAAACAGACAAGGGACGATTTGTGCAAAAGCTCATAAAATAACTTATTCAATTTTGTTTCTTGCATGCCTGACTGTCTTTCTTCGAGACAGTCAGGCATTTTTATCTTCACCACAAATAACAAACCAAACAACTGACCAACAGCAATTTAACCACAATACAACACAAACAAAAAAGCGCATATCCACAAGCTTACTGCCAACAACAACTATGCAACAATTTGCACTGCATTTGCACAGATTGCAAGAAATAATACATTTTCTTTTGTCGAGTATTGAAACTTCTCCCTATCTTTGCACATACAAAAGACAAGTCACGCCAGAAGGCTTCTCTTTCGGGGAGATGATGAGGACGAAAAAAACAAACGGAAACATTGTCAACCGAAAACTTTTGGCTTACGACACCGCTTTGAATTCTTCAGAAATAAAACACAAACACATGAGCTGAGTCTCATACACGTACGATCCGTAGTTATAAAGACGGAAAAAGAAGTTTGTCGCAGATACAGCTTCTTGACAAGAACAAGTTAGGAATCGGAATGCTTTCAATGAGCATTCCGATTTTCAATATAAACCATTTACTCCCCTACTCGCTCGCCTATTCTTATTTACTACGGCCTATCTCCACCTGCATTCCTTCGCAACAATCACAAATCGGCCATGAGAGACCGTACTGATTCCGTTTGAACCCAAATCGGTCATGAGGCCGCCCATGCAACATTCCTCGCAGATGATGCTCCTCCCTGACTGCTTTCATTCACTTGTCAGTATGTTATCCGTTGTTTTTCCTCGGCGTGGCCTGTTACGCTTTTGGCAAAACCGACAGACACTCTGCTTGACATCCGAACAAAATCAGTACGGTCTCTCATGAATAAATCGGGATGAAGAAATGACGGGTGAGGATATGACTATTCTCTGTATGCAAAACTATCGGCAGCCCAACAAACCCTATATCTTGTTATTTTTGCCTAAGTTCAGCGATTGATGAGGACTTTTTCCATACCTTTGCAAAACAATTGCCGTGCTTAGCCGACGACCATTGTCAGCCACACGAGGCGTTAACAGCCACAAGGCAAAACATGGTTTGCACTGACGACCAGGCTGGCGGACAAACGGTTTCACATCATCTCTTTTACCCCTGCGATGCAGGCTGCCGGGAATGAGGAAATAGTTTGTCAGGAAAGGCAATAGCATCATCATGAAAAACAAATGAAGAAAGACCTTTTAAGACAATCCTACACGGAGCAAATAGATGCGTTCTCCATACAGATAGCATGGCGGAAACGCCGTAACCGATGGTTTATTACCGGCGAGATAACCTCTTTCTTACTTTTCATCGCCCTGTTGGTAGCCATGACCCATTGGGGCATAACGCCTGTATGGGTGTTGGCTTCGGCTCTCTCGCTGCTACTCTATGCCGTCATACGCCGTCGTGACGTGCTCAATGAAGAGCGCATTGCATGGCTTGAAGCACTCAAGAAAGTCAATGAGCGAGAACGGGCTTACCTCGACGGCGATTTCAGTCAGTTAGACAACGGCGAGAAATACACTGACACCAACCACCCTTTTACTTACGACATGGATGTCTTTGGCCGTGAATCACTCTTCCAGCGCATCAACCGTACAGTGACAACGGGCGGAAGCGATGAACTGGCCAGACGTCTGTCGACTGTAAGACATGGCCTGTCATTCATCAAAGAAACAAATGAGGCTGTCGAGGAAATGGCTTCACGCTTCGATTTTCGGACAGATTTCATGGCTGCCGGAATGACAGACGGCGTAGACACGCACGCCATTCGCCGTACACTGTCTGAAGCCAGACAAATGAACATAGCCTCTCTGGCACTTTCACCCTTTGTCTTCGCCGTTGCCTGTTGCGGCATACTGGGACTGGTGGCAGCCATCTTGCTGTCGGCCATGTCTGTTGTCAGCTATCAGTTGTCGCTATGGTGGGGACTCATACAGTTCTTCACGGTGCTTCTCTCTTGCATGGCTCCACTGCGTAAAATCAGCAAAGTCTGCGGCAACCTTCTCCGTCAACTCAAGGCCTATTTGCGTCTGGTACGACAGTTGAGCCGTCATGAGGGCTTTTGCGCTGCTGCCAACCGCCATGACAGTGAAGTGTTAAGCAAATCGATGGAATCGTTGTCGAAGCTCGAAAACATACTCTCGGCCTTAGACCGACGAGGAAACGTGCTGGGACTGGTGTTGTTCAACACATTCTTGTTAAGCGATTACTTCCTCATTCGCCGTTTCCTGAAGTGGCAGCATGCCCATTTCGAGGCGATAGACGTGTGGACAGACGCCCTGATTCGCATGGATGTGCATGTGTCGATGGGAACTTTCCGGCACAACGAGCCGCAAACTACCTATGCGAGCGTAGAAGAAAGCGAACGTCTTGTCTACCAAGCAAACGGTTTTTGGCATCCTTTCATCGGAGAGAAGGCCGTCAAAAACGACTTCGACATTGCCCATCGCCATTACTACATTGTTACAGGTGCCAACATGGCGGGCAAGTCTACCTTCCTCCGCTCGCTGGGTGTCAACTATATTTTGGCCATGAACGGCCTCCCCGTGTTTGCCGAACAGCTGACCGTATCGCCCTTCAAACTCTTTACCGGCATGCGTACAACAGATGATCTTGCACACGGCATATCCTACTTCAACGCCGAACTGCGCCGACTAAGCCGGCTCTTGGCCTTTATTTCCTGCCAACAGGCAGAAGAAAACGAGATGAGAACATCTCCCGACCGTCAGCAGTCAGCCTCGGAAACAACAGACATGCCTACCTTGATTATCCTCGATGAAATTCTTAAAGGAACCAACTCTCTCGACAAGCTCAACGGTTCTCGCCTGTTTTTGGAGTCAATTCTCCCCTCAAATGCCACAGGCATCATTGCCACACACGACCTCGAACTGTCCAAAATGGCCGACAGCCATCCACAGCGATACCATAATTATTGCTTTGAAATTGGCCTTGCCACGCAGATTACCTATACCTATAAAATAACAGAGGGTGTTGCCCGCAACCAAAACGCAACTTTTCTGTTGCGCGAAATGATAGAAAAGTCGGGGGCAAAATGATGTAAACCCAATTCGGGCATTCAAGCACCGTGCTGCTTCTGTTCGGATGTCAAGCATCTTGTCTGTCACTTTTACCGAAAGCATAGCAGACTACGCCAAGGAAAACAGCAGAGAATCTGCCGACAAATGGACGAAAGCAGTCGGAAGGCAATGACTTCAGCAAGGAATGCAGCATGAGCGTTTAATGACCTATTTGGGATAAAATCGGGACAGTTCACACCCGCACACAGCGTCAAATAACAGAAATAGCAATTCAGTCTGTGCCCATATAGCCTGTACCGCATTGCCCTTTAATATCATTTGCATTTCGTTCATATCGCCAAACACAAGAAAGAAACGCCTTGCCAGAGCCGCCTTTTAGTTTCTTACATACACAAAAATTTGGTTGTCTGTCACAAAGTTTCCCCCAAAACATTTGGCTATAAGTTAAAAATGAACTAATTTTGCAGCCGATTAGCGTAGGTTCCGTAGCTCAGTTGGATTAGAGCAACGCCCTTCTAAGGCGTGGGTCTTGGGTTCGAGTCCCAACGGAATCACGGAAAGAGGACTCTTTCATGAGTCCTCTTTTTGTTTTGTGTCAGCGGAAAACAATATATTTGTGTCAGCAGAATACGGCCTTTCTCACAAAGAGTTTACACATAAATCCAAATTGGTCATTAAAAATTGTACTTCGGATGTTGAGCATATTATCCCAATTCAGCCATGAGAAACCGTGCTGTTTTTGTTCAGATGCCAAGCAGATTGTATGTTTTTTTCCCTCGGCGTAGTCCGCTACGCCAAGAGAAAACAGCCGAGAAGATGCCGACAAACGAACGAAAGCAGCATGGAAACAGCATTCTCTGCGATGAATGTAACACGGGTGGTCTAATGACTGATTTGGGTTGAATTGATACCAAACATTGGTAGCCTCCGTACCAGCCATTGGTACGGAGCGTACCAGTGCTTGGTAGTGTGAGTACCAGTCGTTGGTACGATGGCCAAATCTTTCCATACGACTTCCCTTAAACGCCTTGTAGAGGTGGAATTTGAAGTTTCTAATAAATATGCAAGGGTGTATTGCTCGGCGTAGCGGGCTACGCTTACGGAAAGAATAATCAAGTTCATGCCGCTAACAACCGTGATTGCAGGCTTCATCATAAACTCGGATGAAGTCATTAGAATAGGAAAAGAACCCTATCACGACAGTTAGCGGCATGAACCATTCATAGCAATGATGTGCCATTTCAGATTGACTGCATCATCACAGCGTGGGATTTGCCTGCGAAACGGTCTTGGTTTCTATGCCAAAAGACGCTTCACGACTTCCGAAACGAGTTTGCCGTCGGCCTGTCCTGCAAGTTGTTTAGACGCCAATCCCATAACGCGCCCCATGTCTTTCATAGACGAAGCCCCCGTTTCTGTGATGATAGACTTCACACGCTCTTCTATTTCTGCTTCTGAAAGTTGTTTGGGGAGATACTCTTCCAAGACCGAAACCTGTGCAAGTTCGCCATCGGCCAAATCTTGCCGGCCATTATCTATGTAGGTTTGTGCTGTTTCCTTGCCCTGTTTAGCCAACTTCTGAATGATTTTCAACGCATCGGCATCGGCCAGTGTATCGTTAGCCCCCGGTGCTGTTTTGGCTTCGAGAAACACTTTCTTGACATTTCTCAGTGTGTCGAGCCTCACTTTGTCGCGTGCCTTCATGGCCGCTTTGATATCTTCGCTTATTCTTTCAAATAAATCCATGGTCAATATTGATTGTAAAACGGTTTCTTGTTTATGTAAAGGAAATCATTCCTTGTATCTCATTCTTTGTTTCCTCTTGCTTCTCCTGCGTAGTCATTCCGCTGGCATGGCGACGTATCTCGTCAAGCATTTGTCGTGTCCTTCGGTAAGTCGGGGTATTTTCCACGGCCAAAATAACATCTTCATTATCGAGATCTTCGGCACGGAAAAGATACAAATGCGGCCTGCGTTTGTAGAGGGTGGTATTGTTGCCCGGCCCATAATAACGAGAACGGCGGTCTTGGCGTTCTGCTGCCTTTTCCTCTTCTTCGGCAATACGGTTGGCTTCTTCTTGCGAATGTTTCTTCAGATGGTTATCCATGCCTTCTACATTCTCAATGCCGAAGCCCGTAGCCAACACCGTAACTTTCACCTTTTCCCCCAATTCAGGATCCAGAGAAAGTCCCCATTTGATTTCAAAGTTCTTGTCAAACTTGGCCATGAAGTCGTTTACATCATTCATTTCGTCCATCATCAGAGCCGCATTTTCCTTCTTGTCGCTGGCAAACGAAATGTTGAGCAAAATCTTTTTAGAGTTGAATACATCGTTGTCATTGAGCAGAGGAGAGTTAAGTGCATCTTCGATAGCTCTCTTTACACGGCCTTCTCCTTCTCCATAACCCATTGACATGATGGCTACCCCACCATCCTTAAGTACGGTTCGTACATCGTTGAAGTCGAGGTTGATTGTACCATGCTTGGTAATAATTTCCGCAATAGACTTGGCTGCAACACTCAGTGTATCATCAGCCTTACCAAATGCGTCAAGCAATGTGAGGTCGGGGTAGATTTCGCGTAATCTTTCGTTGTTGATGACAAGCAATGCGTCAACATGCTTGGACATCTCCTCTACTCCGTCAAGAGCCTGATCTATCTTCTTTGGGCCTTCAAAGCGGAAAGGAATTGTGACGATGCCAACCGTGAGTATGCCCATTTCTTTTGACACACGAGCAATAACCGGCGCCGCACCCGTGCCCGTTCCTCCACCCATACCTGCCGTAATGAAAGCCATTCGAGTGCCGTCGTTGAGCATATTACGAACACTGTCGATACTTTCTTCGGCCGCTTTGCGTGCCACTTCGGGCTGGTTGCCAGCTCCCAAGCCTTCCTTGCCCAGTTGTAGATGCACAGGTACTGGCGAATCGCTGAGTGCCTGATTGTCAGTATTACACAACACAAAGGTTACGTCGTGAATACCTTCTTTGTACATGTGGTTCACGGCATTACCGCCACCGCCTCCTACGCCGATGACTTTGATGATGCTCTGTTTCTTTTCAGGCTCTCCGAAGTCGAGAATATCCATTGTATGATTGAAATCTGCCATAATCTGAAGTTGTTGAAATAAATGTTTGTTGTCTGTTACCTTGCTCAAAGACTATTCGGGATCGGCATCCATCACCCTTTTTCCAAATTCCTTGATGCTTCTGGTAAATCTGCCGAAGATGCTGTTCTTCTTCTTTTCCTCTTGCTCTTTGCGTTCCTGCTCTTCCTCTTCCATGCGTTTGCGTTCCTCTTCCTCGGCCTTTCGTCTGGCTTCTTCGGCCGCTTTCTCCTTTTCTACAGCAGTAGGAACGACACCACCATCCAACTCATTGACTGGTCTGGGTGACTGGTGGATGTCTCTGGTTGTCATAGTTGTCGGCTTGTTGTCTCCAAAAAGATCACCACCAGTTCTCAGGTCAGGGCCAGCGCAGTTCATATCACCTTTGGCAAGAAGGCCGAGAATGGTGTTCATCGTTCCATCGTGAGCCATGATTTCGGGATGAGACGAATGGATGGTCTGGGTTACAAATTTGGCAATTCGAATTTTCTCTACATGCGTATGGTTGCGGAAAGCTCGCTCGATATTCTTCATATTGGAGCAACCTCCTGTAAGAATAATGCCTCCCAGCAACTTATCTACATATTCTCCGGGCACTTGAAACCACGTATTTTCTATGATTTCTTCCAGCCTTGCTTCAACAATTTCAATGAATTGACGGCTGTCTACATAACGTTCTTGGTCTATCGGATACCGCTGGTTGTTGTCAATATCGCTGTTTTCTGTGTATGCCGAGCCATATTTCAGTTTCATACGCTCTGCTTCCGATTCTTCCATCTGCAACGAAGCAATATCCTTGGTGATATTGTTGCCACCCAACGGGATAACGGCCAAATGACGGAGAATATCCTTGTAATACACCGATACGGTCGTTGTTTCCGCTCCCATGTCTATCAACACACATCCGCCACGCTTCTCTGCCTCCGTCAATACACTGTCGGCCATTGCCAAAGGCGCAAGGAACATTTCTCCGATAGCGATTCCTGCATTCTCAAAGCATTGGTTGATCTTGCGATAAAACGACTTTCTCCATAATATATTAAGGAAGTTTCCTTCAAGCCTGATACCCTGAATACCCACCGGGTCGAGCACATATTGCATATCTACCTTGTATTCTTGGGTAGCGGCATCGAGTATTTCTTGCTCTGGATAAGCCATGTTTCGGTTGGCATCCATCAGTTCGTTGACCATCTCTTGCGTGATGACGGTTTCGTTTATCAAGTCTTTTACGATAACGTTGCGCACACTTCGGATGGACTGGCCGCCCACTCCAACATAAATATGGGCTATTTCGGATTTAAGCGAAGTACGGAACTTGTTGATGATATTGGTCAGACAAGCTCCCGTTTTGTCTATATTGTAGATGACACCTTTCCGTATGCAGGAAGACGAGTCTTCCGTTACGACATGTAAGACGGAAATACTGCCGTCGCTGTTTTTCTTTCCGGCAATACCCGTAATTTTTGATGAGCCTAATTCGATGGCTACGATAAACTCCTTTGCTGGCATACGCTATTGTTATATTGTTATTTCAAATTGTTTCGTTTGCAAATGATTTGATTGTCGAATTCGATGTTGATGTAGGAATACTTGTTCCATCCAGCTTGTGATAAGCCGTATTTGTAGAACTTTTCCAGTCGCGAAAGCTTTTTCTTGACAAAGGCATCGGTATCTTCGTCACGTCTTTGCGGTAAGATATTGTTCTTGGGAATATGTCCGATGTAGACAATATGGTTGCCAATGCGCGGCACCAATTCAATACCCTGATCGGGCAAAACATTGATTTGTTCAATTTGGTTTCTCCACAAATCGCTCCCGTTAATGCTCTTGGCAAGTTGTGCAAGATATTCCCTTGCAAACCGCCTGTTGATATTTCCTGTTGCAATGATCAGGTCGGAGACGTATTTTGAATTAGGCATCTCCCTGCCCATGTCGTCCAGATAATAGTCGTTTCCTTGTTCGTTCTTAATTCTTACTACAGGCATTCGCTGGGTAATGCTGATGAAGATGTCGCCCGATTGAGTCATATAGCACTCTGCCGTCTTGACAAACGGGCTCTCCTTAAGCAGTTCTTCCACCTTGCGCATGCTGATTTGGCTTGTAGGTTGTTGCCACGGATAAAGCCGGTGACGCTGCAAGATGGTTCTAATCTCCTTGGCACTTAGAAAACCGTTGGTATTTTCATCGGCAATCTGAATGTTGACCTTCGTGCATTTCCTACCCTCTTCGTTCGGATGGTTGAACGAAGTAATGGCCAAAACGAGATATACCGCAAGGGTAATGTCAAGGGTAACGAGTATGGTCTTTCTCCAAAGAGGCATTTACTTGCTTTCGAGTATTTTCTTGATTTGGGATGAATAATTGTCGAGATCTCCTGCACCGAGCAGCATCAGCACATCGAAATCACGCTGTCTGACCAAGTCGGGCACTTCTTCCTTGTGTATCATGCTTTTCTTGACACCTTCCCTGAGATGGTCGTAGATTAGCTTTGAAGTGACACCGGGGATGGGTTCTTCCCTTGCCGGATAAATATCGCAGAGTATCACTTCATCAAGCTGGCTCAACGCATCAGCAAACGCTTGATAGAAATCACGCGTCCGAGTATAGAGATGCGGTTGGAAGATAGCCGTAATGTGTCGGTTGCGATAGAGTTCACGAATACTTTTGGCACTCTGGTAGATTTCTTGAGGATGATGGGCATAGTCGCTGAGAAACACGAGACGGTCATTTTTGATTTTGAAGTCAAACCTTCTGTCCACACCTCCGTAAGTTTTCATTCCGTAGCGAAGCTCCTCCGGCGTACATCCGTTGAGTTGTGCCATGGCCATCGCTGCTATTCCATTTTCAATGTTGATGGTAACCGGCTGCCCGAGCTTGATGTTGGGCACGTTTTCGATGGGCGAAATGAAGTCGAAAGTTATCTCTCCATTCTCTATGTTGATGTTATCGGCATGAAAATCACCGTCATTCATTCCGTATTCATACACTTTCACACCTGCTTGTACTTCCGGATTAAGCTCGATTCCCTTACGCATGATAAGGACGCCACCGGGCTGAATGAGCGTAGTATAGTGACGAAAGCTGTCAAGGTAAGCCTCTTTTGTTCCGTAGATATCAAGGTGGTCGGGATCGGTAGAGGTAATCACCGACATCCACGGATGAAGCCAATGAAATGAACGGTCGAACTCATCAGCCTCAACCACGACATAATCGCTTTTGGAGATGATGCAGTTCGTGCCGTAGTTTTTGGTGATGCCACCCAAAAAGGCATTGCAGTCTACACTGCTCTGGTGCATGATATGGGCACACATGGCAGAGGTTGTGGTCTTACCATGCGTTCCGGCAAAACAGAGTCCTTTATGGGCACGGGTCAGACGACCCAAAACTTGCGCACGCTTCTCTATCTCAAACCCTCTTTCACGGAAATAAACAAGTTCTTGATGGTCGGCAGGAACAGCCGGCGTATAGATGACGAGGGTCGATTTCGGGTCACGACAAAGGAACGGAATTTCATTGATGTCTTCCTCGTAATGAAGAAGCATGCCCTCTTTCTCAAGGCGTGCGGTGAGTTCTGACGGCGTTTTGTCGTATCCGGCAACCACAAGTCCCCTGCTGATATAGTAACGAGCAATGGCACTCATGCCAATTCCTCCAGCTCCGATAAAGTAAACTGCTTTTATTTCCATGTTTTGTTTCTTGTATTTTCAGCCAGTTTTACCACCTCTTCAGCAATGATTTCAGCAGCATTTGGCAGTGCCAGCTGTTGTATTTGCTTGCTGAGAGATTGCAGCTTGGCTTCATCCTGCACGGTTTCCAATGCCATACGGATGAGTTGTGCGGGTGCCTCCGCATCTTTGATGTACAGCGCAGCGTCTTTCTTGACCAATGCCATGGCGTTTTTGGTTTGATGGTCTTCGGCCACATTGGGGCTTGGTACGAGGACAACCGGCTTTCCTATCAGGCAGAATTCACTGATACTACCTGCACCGGCACGGCTTACAACAAGGTCGGCAGCCTGATAGGCCATGCCCATATCTGCAATAAAATCCATTACCTTGAGGTTCTTGAGCGGCTGTCGGCGGCTCAATTGTTCCGTGATAGAGGCATGGTAATACTTACCTGTTTGCCAAATCCACTGTACATCACCCTTTTCTATTTCGTCGAGATGCCCCATGACGCTTTCGTTAATTGTCTTGGCTCCCAGACTTCCGCCAATGAGCAGCACGCATTTTTTTGCCGGGTCAAGTCCCATTGAGCGTAGAGCGTCTTCTCGTGACATCTTGTTTGCAAGCAAGGCTTGTCTTACAGGATTTCCTGTCAGGATAATCTTGTCTGCCGGGAAGAAACGTTCCATTCCTTCGTATGCCACACATATCTTCTCGGCTTTGCGTGACAGCAGTTTGTTAGTTACCCCCGCATAGGAATTCTGTTCTTGAATCAGGCAAGGAATGCCCATTGCCGCACATTGATTGAGCATCGGGCCGCTCGCATATCCTCCCACTCCGACAGCCACCATAGGACGGAACTCCTTGATAATGCGCTTTGCCTGCCGCTGACTTTTCCAGATTTTCCAAATGACGGAAAAGTTTTTGAACAGGTTTTTACGGTCAAAGCCACAGATGGGAAGCCCTTTGATTTGATAGCCTGCTGCCGGAACGCGCTGCATTTCCATGCGTCCCAATGCGCCGATAAAGAGTATTTGAGCCTCCGGATACTTCTCCCGGATAGCATTTGCAATAGAAATTGCCGGGAAAATATGTCCTCCCGTCCCTCCGCCGCTTATGATAATTCTCAGCTCCTGATTCATGTGTGAAGTGGTTTTGATGCTAAAGAACTTACAAGTCATAAACAACCGATTTTCACCAAGGCTGCCATGCTGCAATTTGTCTTATGCAAGAATTGTGCAAGTCGTACGTCATAAGGCTTTTGCCCAGATTTATTGAGATGCGTTTTAACCTATGCAAATGTAATCATTTTTTTATACTTACCACAATGTTTTCAACTTTTTATTAGCCCAAATCGTTCATTATACTACTAAGGTTTCCGTTTTCGACTTACGGTGCTGCGTTCCGACTGCTTTCGTCCGATTGTCAACATCTTGTCAGCCGTTTTCCCTTGGCTTATCTCGTTACGCCTTCGTAGAGACGAAAACCCGTCTGCTCAACCTCCAAACGACATTAATACGGTTCTAATAAACGATTTGAGATTAACCGTCAGTTGACCATAGCCATTTCCGGCATTTGCTTACCGTCGGCCTCCTTGCGTTTTTTGGCCGTTCGGCTCACGCTCAATATGACGCCGATGTAAATGCAGTTGATAACCGAAGAAGTTCCTCCCTTGCTGATAAGAGGCAGCGGCTGACCGGTAACAGGAGCCAGACCGACAGCAACGAGCATATTGAACAAAGCCTGTGTGACAAGCAACAAGGCCAACCCCATGATGAGAAAAGCGGGGAAGTTGTTTTCACAACGGTGTGCGATACGCCCCACACGGAAGAGCAATATAATGTATAGTGCTGCCACGAAGGCTCCGCCAATCAGTCCCATTTCCTCGATGATGATGGCATAGATAAAGTCCGAAAATGCCTGCGGAAGGAAATCGCGCTCCACCGAATTGCCCGGCCCTTTGCCAATGATGTTCGATGAGGCTATGGCAATATTGGAATGACCTATCTGAGAATCCTTGTCAAGGTCGAACTCTTCGGGCGGAACTTCTTCATGATGAACAAACTTGATGATTCGAGCTTTCCATGTGTCAAAGCGATGGAATATCTTCGTGATAGTCGAGGGTTTCTCTTTCTCGGCCACTTGTTCGGTAAGTTGCTGCTTTCCGTCCTCTTTCGGCACTTCCTTTCCTATGACAAGAACCAGCAAAAGGAAACTCACCACAACGATGGTTGCCCCTCCCATGAGCTTGCCAATCTGCTGTGCGGGAACTCTCCCGACAATCATCATCATCAGAAACACGAGGCATAACAAAGCTGCCGTTGAGAAGTTTTCAAGAAAAATGACAATCACGAAAAGACTGGTGATACCCATAATATATTTCATGGCTTGTTTATCAGCTCCATTTTCTGTCTGCATGGCACTCAAAACCTGTGCTACAGTCAGCACAAGCGTACCCTTGGCAATTTCTGAAGGCTGAAAGGGAATACCCAAAAAGGTGACCCACCGGCTGGCATCGTTGGTTGCCTGACCGGCAATACCTGCCCATACAAGAAAGAAGGCGGACAGAAAAAGCAACGGTATGGTGACTATCTTGAAGAATCTACAAGGCACATTGACCACGAAAATCATTGCCATTACACCCAAGAGCAAGATAGCCGTGTGCTTGATGACAGGCCCCCAATAGCTTCCTCCCTTGTAAGTCAGGGTACTGGAAGCACTGAACACTTCTATGACACTGACGATACAGAGGAAGAAAAAGACCATCCATATCACCTTGTCTCCTTTGAAAATATTGCCCAACTTAATGTTCATCATCTCATCCTCTTTGCTGAAATACCAGCTCGTTGTTCTAAGTTCATTGTTTATTCCTTGATGGGAAGTTTATTCTTTGTTCTTTGCCGTACCCATCACCTCACAGCGACTTGACCAAAGTCTTGAATTGGTTACCTCGGTCTTCCATGTTCTTGAAAAGGTCGAAGGAGGCACAACAGGGACTTAGCAATACTGTATCACCAGGACGTGCCATTTCATAGCAGGCTTCAACACATTCTTTCATCGAATGAGTGTCACGCACCGGAATGCCAAGCTCATCAAAACAACGATGCAATTTGGTGTTGTCTGCACCGAGGTAGACCAGTCCCACACATTTGTTTTTCACCAACTCACGAATAGGCTCATAGTCGTTTCCCTTGTCTTTTCCGCCAAGAATGAGCACAACCGGCGTCTGCAAGCTATCCAAAGCATACCAGCATGCATCTACATTCGTAGCTTTCGAGTCATTGATATATTGCACTCCGCCTACTCTGGCAACCTTTTCCATACGGTGTTCTACGCCGGGGAAGTCACTCAAAGCCTGCCTGATGACATCGTTTTTGATGCCGGCGATGTTGGATGCAATACCTGCGGCCAGCGAATTATACATATTGTGCTTGCCCGTCAGGCTCAGATACTCCTGTTCCATATTAAAAGGAGTAGGATATTCGATGGTATATCGTCCTTCCTCAATATATCCAATGACACCTTTTTCTTTCAGTTCGGAAAAGGGACATTGAACGGCCTTGATGTCATACTTCTCCAGTTCGCACTTGATTAGCGGGTCATCATTCCAGAAAACGAATGAATCTTGCTCTCTTTGATTCTGTATGATGCGCATTTTTGAGTCCACATAGTTTTGCATACAGTTATCATAGCGGTCGAGATGGTCAGGCGTAATGTTGAGAAGGATGGCTATATCGGCACGGAAATCATACATATTATCGAGTTGAAATGAACTCAATTCGATGATGTAGTACGCATGCGGCTCTTCGGCTACTTGAAAAGCAAGCGAGTTTCCGATGTTGCCTGCAAGTCCTGCATCATATCCTGCCTCCTTGAAAATATGATAAATGAGGGAGGTTGTGGTAGTTTTTCCGTTTGAACCGGTGATACATATCATCTTGGAAGTTGTATAACGGCCTGCAAACTCTATTTCGCTGATGATGTGAATGCCTCGTTCTTTGGCTTTGCAGATGATGGGAACATCATCGGGTATGCCCGGACTTTTAATGATTTCATCGGCCATCAATATTTTTTCTTCCGTGTGTTGTCCTTCCTCCCATGAGATATGGCGGTCATCAAGCATTCTTTTATACTTGTCTTTGATAGCCGACATGTCTGAAACAAACACGTCAAAGCCTTCTTTCTTGGCCAAGATTGCTGCGCCTGTGCCGCTTTCCGCCGCTCCCAGTATGACTATTTTCTTCATTGCTTCTTCTATGATTTCTGCGTCTATATTGTCTTTTTGCTGTTATCTTATTTTCAATGTGATGATTGTAAGAGCCGCAAGGATGATGGAGATAATCCAGAAACGAATGGTAATCTTCGACTCATGGAAAGGTCTGTGTGGCCATTTCTTCAACAAATAAGTACTTGTCGGATCAAGATGCTCATCGAGTTTGCGGAATGTATCATGAATGGGCGTCGCCCTGAATACACGTACTCTACGCCCGCTTCGTTTGCAAATCTTGAAGTATTGGGTCTGAATGATAACGCTCAAACTCTCGACAAAGAAGATACCGCATAGTATCGGAAGCATCAGTTCCTTATGAATGATGATGGCACACACGGCAATGATACCTCCCACCATCAGCGATCCGGTGTCTCCCATAAAAACTTGTGCAGGGTAAGCGTTGTACCACAAGAATCCAATCATTGCTCCGATGAATGCACACATAAACACAACCAGCTCTTGAGAACCCGGAATATACATAATATTAAGGTATGCGGCATACTCAATATGTGAACTCACATAGGCCAGAATACCCAATGCCACACCGATGATTGCCGATGTTCCGGCACACATGCCATCCATTCCATCGTTGAGATTGGCACCGTTTGAGACGGCTGTAACCACCAATATGGTCATGACCACAAAGAGAATCCACCCTGCGGCATCCTTGTATTTTCCGCAAAAGTCCATCACAGCCGAGTAATCTAAATTGTGTTCCTTGACAAACGGAATAGTAGTCTTAAGCGATTTCACCGGTTCCGACTTGTGCATCACGGCTATTTCCTGTCCGTGTTTTTCTATCACCACGTTCTCATGTATCTTGGAGTCCGGGCTTGCCCATAGCACGAGACCTACGATAAGCCCTATGCTCACCTGTCCGACTATCTTGTATTTGCCTTTCAGTCCTTCCTTGTTCTTGCGGAAGATTTTAATGAAATCGTCCAGTCCGCCCAAAAAGCCGAGCCAGACAGTCGTTACAATCATCAAGATAAGATAGATGTTGCGTATTCTTCCCAACAAAAGCACAGGGATAAGTATGCTCACCAAGATGATGATTCCCCCCATAGAAGGCACTCCTTTCTTTTCCGTCCCGAATGGATCGATGGACGGGTCGCGTGCGGTCTCGCTTATTCGCTTGCGCTTCATGTACTTGATGAACAGCTCGCCAAACCATGCCGAGATGAGCAAGGAGAGTATCAAGGTAAGCAAAGAGCGAAATGATATATACGACCAGATGTGTGCTCCGGGTATATCATATTGTTCTAAGAATCTAAAAAGATAGTATAACATAATCGTTTATTGTTTTGATGAAATCGCTTGATGAATCTTCCTGCACTCCATGTGCTTGTCAGAGCACTGCATTCATAGCAGTCATGAGCTTTGCGACACGGTTCTCTTTTAGCTTTTCATACGCTCTTTCAATTGGCATACAATCATTTCTCTGCAAATATTTTTTCAAGTTCCTCCCTGTCGTCGAAGTGATGTTTCACTCCCTCTATTTCCTGATAATCCTCATGTCCTTTACCTGCAACGAGGATAACGTCGCCTTTTTGCGCCATCATACAGGCCGTTCGGATAGCTTCCCTGCGATTTACGATGCTCAAGACTTTCTTCATCTGGGCGGCATTAAGCCCTGCTTTCATCTCTTCTATAATGTCCTGAGGATTTTCAAAGCGAGGGTTGTCGCTTGTCAGGATTACCTTGTCACTGCGTTTTGCAGCCTCTTGCGCCATCAACGGCCGTTTTCCCTTGTCACGGTTGCCGCCGGCACCACATACGGTGATGACCTTTCCCTTGCCGTCAAGCACCTCATGAATGGCTGAAAGCACGTTAACCAGTGCATCGGGCGTATGGGCATAGTCCACAATAGCGGTAAAGCCATCGGGAGAATGAACGGGTTGAAGCCGTCCGCTAACACTATGCAGCGTGCTCATGACCAGCAACACATCTTCAGGTTGCTTGCCCAACAACACCGCACAGCCATATACAGCCAACAAGTTGCTGACATTGAACTTGCCGATAAACTGTACCCCAACTTCCTTTCCGTCTATTTCGAGATACATTCCTTCAAAGTGACATTCTATAATACGTCCCCGATAGTCTGCCATCGTTCGTGTAGAATAAGTCTTTACGGCAGCCTTGGTATTCTGAACCATGAACATTCCGTTCTTGTCGTCGGCATTGACGAGTGCAAACGCTGTTTTCGGCAACATGTCGAAGAATGCTTTCTTGGCGTCACGGTAGTTTTCAAAAGTCTTGTGATAATCAAGATGATCCCTTGTCAGATTGGTAAACAAACCTCCTGCAAAGGTCAAGCCTCCGATACGTTTTTGTGCGACGGCATGCGAAGAGCATTCCATGAACACATATTCGCAGCCAGCTTCCGCCATGCGATGCAGCAAACGGTTCAGCACGATGGCATCGGGCGTTGTATGATCGGCCGCCACGGCTTCGTCTTCTATGTAGTTGCAGACGGTCGAAATAAGGCCGCACCGATGACCGAATTTGCGAAACATATTATATAATAAGGTAGCGATGGTCGTTTTTCCATTGGTTCCGGTCACGCCAATGAGTTTCAGTTTACGTGACGGATGTCCATAAAAGGCCGTTGCCAAAACCCCGGCTACATCTTCCGTATGCTCCACCTGCACATAGGTTACACCCTTTTTCAGCTCTTGGGGCATGTCTTCGCATACCACAGCCGTTGCACCTTTTTCTATGGCTTTGCCTATGAATGCATGTCCGTCAGCCTGTGTTCCGCGCATAGCCACAAACAGATGTCCTTCCGCAGACTGACGGGAGTCGATGTCGATACCCACGACTTCTTTCTCCACATCACCATGCAGGGCAACTGTTTTGATGCCTTTCAGCAATTCAATTATCTTCATGTTTCCTCCTTTTCTTTTTCCCTTGTCGTTGTTTTTTATTCCAGTCGCAGGGTGCAAACGCTTCCCTTCTTGATGAAGTGGCCAGCCGGCACACTTTGTTCCACTACCTTTCCGCGTCCTGCGAGCCTTACCCTCACGCCTCTTGTTTCTATCATGTACACAGCATCACGCGCACCCATGCCGATAACATTGGGCATACGGTTTGCCGCATATATCGGTTGTTTCTGCATTCTGACCCCTTTTCCTGTTGCATCAGCCTTTCCCCAGATGGGATTTCCCTCTGCATAGGCTCCGCCCCATCCCCCAATGATGTTAAATCCGAGATAGTTCAGCACATAATCGGCGGCCAGCAGGTTACCAAACTTCACCGATGGTATCAGCACAGAGGTCGAATCGCGTGCATCGGCAACGTCAAGTTTCAGGCTTTGCGCCATGATTCCCTCGGCAATATTGCGGAATACCGGGCCGCATTGCGAACCTCCCGACGCAGGAAGTCCCGACTTTTGTATACAGACGATACAACTGTAACGGGGCTTGTCGGCAGGAAAGAAACCTGCAAAGCTCACCAAATAGTTGGTCATCCCCGAACGATAGCCTCCGGCTCCTTGTGAAATCTGTGCCGTTCCGGTCTTTCCGGCCACCTTGAATGAGGGCGAACCGGCTTTCTTTCCCAATCCCTGACTCACCACATGCTCCAGAATTGTTTGCATAATCTTGATGGTTGAGGGCTTGGCAATGCGTTCACGCATGACATAAGGCGGATACTCCAGCACGGTCTGTCCGTCCTTTCTCACTTCTTTGACAAATCTCGGCCTTACCATTTTTCCGCCGTTGGCAATGGCATTGTAGAAAGTAAGGGTGGAGATGGGCGGTATCTGTGTTTCGTAACCTATACTCATCCACGGCAGTGCTGTCTTGCTCCAGTTGAGATACTGACCTCTTGCATTTTTTTGGGGTTTCCGCACACGTGCCGGAGAAGAACCGAAGAGAGGTATTTGCAGGTCGTCTGCAATGCCGGTACGATAGACTCCCTCGATAAATTTCTCAGGATTTTTGCCATAATGTTCGTCAATGACACGGCTGATACCAATATTTGAACTTACTTCGAGGGCTTTTGGGAACGAGATAGTTCCGAAACCGCCTTTTGTCCAGTTGTGATCTTTCATCTCCCTGCCGTGCATCGGCCACACTCCGCCACCTGTATTGATGTGCAGGGTGGTATCTACCACGCCGTCATCGAGTGCCACGAGCATCGAAACGGTCTTGAATACAGAACCGGGTTCAAGCAAATCGCTTACCGCATGGTTCTTTCTCTCCCGATAAGCACCGTCAGAGCAACGTTCCATGTTGACAATGGCCTTGATGTCTCCTGTCTCAACTTCCATGACAATGGCCACTCCTACGTTGGCATTGATTTCCTTCAGTTGGTCAACGAGGCTTCGTTCGGCCAAGTCTTGTATGCCCACGTCAATGGTCGTCACGATGTCCGAACCGTCAATGGGTGGTGTGTCAACTATGCTCAGGTATTTGTTCATCACCTTACGGCGGTGGGTGATACCCTTCATTCCTCTCAACACTGAGTCGTATGATAGTTCCAAACCATATCGTGCCGTGTCCTTCGCACCGAAGAGGTCGCCCACCGTGCGGCTGGCAAGGGTACCGAAAGGACGGCGGCGTGCATTAAACTCTTCCACGTGGAAGCCGCTTTTGTTAGCACCGAGACGGAAAACAGGAAGATGCAACACAGCTTCTTTCGTATTATAGTCTACCCTGAATGGCCAGATAGCCCAGTGGCGGCTTTTCTTACGGCGTCCCTCCTCGAGGCTTTCACGGAATTGCTTCGCATTCTTTGTCGGGAAAATCTGAGCCAGTCCGTTGCAAATACTGTCGAGCTTGGCATCCCACAACGAGTCGTTCTTGGCTTCGGTAATGGCCTGAAAATCCATGAACAGCTTGTACTCGGGCAGCGAACTGGCCATCAGCTGACCATCGCTGCTAAGGATATTGCCACGCATCGGCTTGATGGGGAGACTGTCTACCGTTGTGCGTGAGGCAACCTTCATCCAATAGTCACGCTTAGCCGTCATGATATAGAACGACTTTGCCACAACGGCAATAGCTATCAGCGACATCAAGATGGCGATGAAAGTATAGCGGGGCATTACTTTTTTATGGTTGAAGCTGCTCATTTTTCTGGTACTTTAATGATGTAGGGAGGCTGTGAGGCTATTTTCAGCGTACTGTCCTGACACTCCTTGAGATGTCCGAGTACATTACTCTCACGGCAAACCTCGGTGAGTTCGCTCGAAATAGACAACGCCTTGTATTTGGATTTCTGCAAAATCGTGTTCAAGCGGTCTATCTCTATGAGGCTTTTTTGACAACTATATCGGTTGCCTACATACAGAACGGCAAACACCGAGATAATCAATATGAGCCAAATTTGTTGTCTGACCTGTTTGGTATAGAGTATATCGCCACCCAAAATCTCACGCAAAGTCAGTTTGGTAGACTGCGGTTGCTCGTCTTCTCGTGCCGTCTCCTCAATGACCTCCTTGAGAGAAGGCACTTCTTCCTCGTCTGCCTGCTTTTCCACAGCTGGCATGTCGGCAGGCTTCCCTGCAGTTTCCGGCTTGTCTTCAGGCATGGCTGCCTCAAGCAAAGCATCCGGTAGGTTTTTATCGGTTGGCTTCATTTCTTCTCTGCTATTCTCAGTTTTGCACTCCTGCTGCGTGGATTTCGCTCCTGTTCGGCAGCTTCGGGGGTGATTACTTTATTGTTGACAAGGGCAAAAGGACTTTGAAAGCGACCGAAGAAGTCTTGCTCTGCCCGTCCTTCCACGTTGCCGGCTTTCATAAAGTTCTTGACCATGCGGTCTTCGAGCGAATGATAGGTTATCACGGCAAGTCTTCCGCCCGGACGCATCAGCTCCGATGCCGCTTCCAGCATTTCTTTCAAGGCTTCCATCTCATGGTTTACCTCGATGCGGAGTGCCTGAAACAGCTTGGCAGCTTCTTTCTTGGCACGCTGCCTGGGTATGAGTTTCTCGGTAGCATCAAGCAGGTGATGCGTGGTGAGCAACGGCTGCCGGCCTCTTGCCTTTACAATTTCGGCGGCCAGCCTGCGAGCGTTTCTCATTTCGCCATATAGATAAAAAACATCGGCCAGTTGTTCTTCGGTATAGTTGTTGAGCACATCTGCGGCCGTCTTTCCAGCCCTTTTGTTCATCCGCATGTCAAGCGGTGCATCATAACGGAACGAAAAACCGCGGCTTTCATCATCGAAGTGATGGCTCGACACGCCAAGGTCGGCCAGCAGTCCGTCAATAGCTTCCACACCATAGTAGCGCATCCAGTTTTTCAGGTATCGAAAGTTGGAACGGACAAAAGTGAATGCTTCCGACACAAAAGCAGGCTCGTCAGAAGCCGTGGGAACCTTGTTATTTTTTTCACCGAAAAACCTCTGTTCGGCATCGGCATCTTGATCGAAGGCATAGAGATGCGCCCCACCGGAAAGATGCGACAGTATTTCCCTCGAATGGCCACCCCCGCCAAAGGTCACATCAACATAGATGCCACCGGGGCGAATGTCAAGCCCGGCCACACTCTCCGTCAAAAGTACGGGTACATGGTATGTTCCTGCTGTAATGACTGTCATAGTCGACGATGCTTAAAGGCCAGTATTGTTGTCGCCCAAGAGTTGTTCGAGGGCTTCTCCAAATTCTTCCGGGGCGATAAAAGGTGTCTCTACGTTGGCTGCGCTCCATATTTCTATCGTGTCTCCAAGACCGATGAAGCGGATGTTTTGTTCAATTTCCGCCAACTTCAGATAACGTTTGGAAATCAGGAATCGTCCGTTTCCGTCAATGGTTACTATCTCTACGTCGGAGACATACTGACGAAATATCTGCTGTTGTCTCTTGTTCCATCGGTTCAGAAGCAGCCGGAGCTTGTCCATTTGCTGATTCCATACCGATTCGGGATATAATACCAAACACGACTGAAAGGCGTCTTTCACCATCACCAAACGTTCTTCGCCGGCACTTTGCAGCACCTTGCGAAACACGGCAGGCAGGAAGGCTCTTCCTTTGGCATCGGTCTTGGCTTCTATGTTTCCTAAAAAACGCATTTATTCCCTATTGTCTTTCTGGCCTCAAAATTACAAATTATTCCCCATTCTCCACCACTTTCCTCCACAAAATTATCAAATCGGGCTGTTTTTTTTGCTTTTTCATTGTTTTGAAGGCGTAAAATGACATTTGAAGGAGTGTTTTGTCAAAAGTAAACTGCTTCAAAGACAGTGTCTTTCTACTTTTGAACAGCATCAAGGAAGGATGCTCATGAAATCTTCGATAAGAACAAATAAGAGCATGGCTCGGAGATGACTGGCCGCCAATATCCAACAATTCTCTAACCAACTATTCACCAGCACTTTAACAATCATCCACAGACTTCTCTCCAACTGAACATCACCTGTCTTTCTGAAAATCATAAACAGATAAGACGAACTGGGTTGTCCTCGGACTTCGCATGGAAAATTCTGCTGGCAACCTTACCCCTTTCTTCATCTCATCAATCGGGAAAACGCCTCGGTTTTAACCCCAATCAGTCATTACACCACCCATGCTACCTTCCTCGCTGAAATATTGCTTACCGACTGCTTTCATTCGTTTGTCGGCAGCCTATCCGCCGTTTTTCATCGGTGTAGTCCGCTACGCTTTCGCAAAAACCGACAGATAATCTACTCGACATCCGAACAATATCAGCACGGTCTCTAATGACCGGTTTGCGTTCAAGGCTATACTGAAAAGTCGCAGGAAATTTTCTCGTCTTTTCTTCATCCTCTTTTCTAAAGAAAAAGGATGTTGTTACAAAACCGTTACAAAATTATTGAAATGCTGCAAAATACTTGCCTAAATCACCTTTTTGGAGTTTTTTCGTCCGAAAAAGATAGCTAATTGGGAAAATTAATTTATTTTTGCAATGCATTTCCGACACGTATGATGACAGAGATTACAGAGAAAACCATAGATATAGAGCATGTACTGAAAAGCAAGATGGGAAAGAAAGCCAAGTACGTACCGGGCTTTTTGCTCAACTGGCTGAAGAAAATCATCCATCAGGACGAAGTAAATGCTTTCTTGTGGGAGAGCCGTGACAAGACGGGCGTGGAATGGCTGGAAGCCACCCTGCGTTATCTCGATGTAACCATAGAGGTGGACGGAAAGGAAAACCTGCCCGAAAAAGACAACGGAAAACTATATACCTTTGTGTCAAACCATCCGTTAGGCGGAGCAGACGGCGTGGCCTTGGGAGCGATTATCGGACGGAAGTACGATGAAAAGTTCCGCTATCTGGTCAACGACTTGCTCATGAATCTGCCCGGACTGGCTCCGCTCTGCATTCCCATCAACAAGACCGGGAACCAAAGCCGCAATTTTCCGGCCATAGTAGAGACTGGATTCAAGAGTGACAACCATATCCTGATGTTCCCTGCGGGTCTTTGTTCAAGGAAGATTGGTGGTGAAATACATGACTTGCCGTGGAAAAAGACATTCGTTTCAAAGAGCATTGAGACGCAGAGAGACATTGTGCCCATCCACTTCAGCGGTCAAAACTCCGACAGGTTCTACCGTATTGCCAACCTATGCAAACGCCTTGGACTTAAATTCAACGTTGCCATGCTCTTCCTCGTGGACGAAATGTATAGGAATGTACACAAGACTTTCCGTGTGACAATCGGAAAGCCCATCAGTTGGAAAGAGCTGGACAAGTCGAAATCGGCCTCAGAATGGGCTGCATACATAGAAAACAAAGTGTATGAACTGGACTGCAAAGGCAGCAAATAGACATGAACAGAATGCCACAAAAGGGAGGTGCATACCTCACGACATGATGGCAGACAAACTATGACTTCAACGCGAAACAATCTCATAACATGCAAAAACCGATAATATCGCCTGTTGAGAAGGAGCTTCTTAAAAGCGAGCTGACTCCCGAAAAGCAGCTGAGAATGACCAACAAGAGCCACAACGAAATATACATCGTTGACTATCACGACTCGCCCAATGTGGTAAGAGAGATTGGCAGGCAAAGGGAAGAGGCTTTCAGGGCTGCCGGAGGAGGTACGGGGAAAGAACTTGACCTCGACGAATTTGACACGATGGAAAACTGCTACAAGCAACTCATCGTGTGGAATCCCGAAGCAGAGGAAATCATCGGGGGCTATCGGTATAAACTGGGAACAGAAGTCGACTTCGATGCAAGCGGTCAGCCCATCCTCGCAACAAGCCATTTGTTTCACTTTTCAGACAAGTTCATCCGCGAGTATCTGCCACATACAGTCGAATTGGCACGCTCTTATGTCACACTGCAATACCAAAGCTCTCGCATGGGTTCAAAAAGTCTTTTCGCACTTGACAACCTTTGGGACGGATTGGGCGCACTGACGGTCGTCATGCCTGACGTAAAATATTTCTTCGGAAAAGTAACCATGTATCCGTCTTACGTCAGACGGGGACGAGACATGATTTTATACTTCCTCAAAAAACATTTCAACGATGCCGACCATCTGATTATTCCGAGGCAACCGCTGCAAATTGAGTCGGATCCCGCAGAACTTGCGAGGCTCTTCCATTGTGACAGTTTCAAAGAAGACTACGTGATTCTCAACAGAGAGATACGCCTTCTGGGCTACAACATCCCACCGTTGGTCAATGCATACATGAGTCTCAGCCCCACCATGAAGATGTTTGGCACGGCCATCAACAACGGATTTGGCAACGTAGAGGAAACAGGCATTCTCATTGCCGTGAATGAAATACTCGAACAAAAGCGCATACGGCACATTGATACCTATATAGCCGAACATCCGGAAGCCTTAAACCTCACTTCCGGAGCAAACAACATTATATATAAAGAGAAATAAAACAGCGTTTCAATCTTAAGAAACAGACATAAGAAAGAGCCGTCCTGACAACGTTTCGCCTAACGGAGCAGGACGGCTTTCCTGATGTTCCGTTGTCGTACCAGTGTTTGGTACTGCGTGTACCAATGACCGGTACGGGGCGTACCAATGGTTGGTACGGAGGCTACCAATCATTGGTACGATGGCAGGCAAAGCCGATTTGCCAAGTGAGAGATGACAAGAAACAGTCCAAACCATGAGAGAATAAGCCCAATTCGGTCGTTAGATACCCTGCTGATTTTTCCCAAATGTCGAGCAGACGGATTGTCGTTTGTCGAAAGCGTAGCCCGATATGCCGAGGAAAAATGGCAGGACGGACGAACATCATGCGATATTACAGCCATTTTGCGGTGAGGGACCAAGAGACAAAAGGCATCCTTCGGCACGACAAATCAAAAATCTCCCCGATGTCCAATAATGTTGGTCATCGGGGAGATTAGGTGTAAGCATCCTTCTGTTTGGTTTGCCGAACCATCATGTTTGGCATAAGGCAAACAGTGACGGAAGGGCAAATTAGCGGACAACTATCTTTCTGTTTCCACGAATGTAGACTCCCTTAGGAAGCGCAGTGCCGTCTACACGAACGCCCTGAAGTGTATAGATGGCTTTAGAAACAGATGTGTCGCCCCATACGGAGGTAACTCCATCCGCGACTTGAGACTTCATTTTTACTTCATCGAGGAACATCCTTTTGGCCGGAACAAAAGTAATGGTCATCGAGCCGGTACCCTTCACGGTAACAGTACAGTTTGTCCACTGGTTGGGTTCGAGGGCGAACTCTGTCTGAGAAAGCGTCACGCCACCGCTCGCAACGAGCTTCAATTGTCCGTTGTCCGTTCCGAAAGGAGCTGCCATAAAAGTAAGTTCAGCCTCGCCGTTGAGCGTTATTGCCGGTGTTGTCATAGAACCTGACTTTTTGTTAGTACCAGACTTCACGCATTTGTTGGCTCCAGATATGGCCTGACCTTCCCAGCCATCGTTATCCGGATCGAAATCGGCCGCTCCGGCCGTTCCTCCGCCGAAGACGCCATCATTGCCCCCAATGCCTTCGCAAGCATCGAACGACTCGTAGAATATCACTCCGGCCTCTTGGTTGGTCGAGTCTTTCTGAAGGGAGAAGTCACGGAACGTAAACGAGATGGTGCTGTCTTCTGCCATTCTTATGCTTCCGATAGAAACATTGAGCAAGCGACGGCCATTCAGGTTGCGGTTATAGAGAATGGCAGCAGGCTCGGAATTGTTTCCGATACTGTCGTTCTGCTGATAGGGATAAGCATCGGTTTCCTCGGTAGTCTTCCACTTCGTGCGGCCGTTAACACTGAAATACTCGGAATCGTCATCATTGTCTGCATGCAGAATGGTAAGCCGCTGATGGGTGTTTTTCAGCCCCGGAAGGCCGTAGGTAGAGAAATCTCCGGTTGCATTGACCACATTGTTGGCCCAAAGCAACGAATCGAAATCAACATGCGTAACCAACATGCCGGCACCCGGAACGTGAAGATCCCAACCACGTGGCTGACGATTCTCCAGAAGATAATACTCATCCCGATGGGCTTTGTTGTAGATGATGTAGGTCTCTCCTCCGTCAATGTTGGCTCTCATGCCTGCAATGACAGTATCGCCGAGCAACTCCAAAGGTTCTTTCCATCCGCACATCATTCGTTCATAGCCAGTATAGCCAACAGGACGGAAGGTGTTTCCTGCATATGCACCTGCGTCCATCAAGTCCCAGTTGCCCATACCGAAGTTGCCGGAATAGAGGATGTCGTAAGTATCGGGAAATCCCATGCAGTGAGAAAACTCGTGGCAGATGATGCCGATACCTTCCAACTCCTTTTCTCCGTTGATTTCGTTGCTGCACGCATAACGGTCTATCAGTACGCCGTCAAGAGGCAATGCCTTGCCATAGTCGGACTCCGTAAGCGTCCACGCATGCGGCCAAATGGTTGCAGAAGCATTGACACCGTCGGCTTCGCCCATTCCGGCATAGAGGAAATATACTTGGTCGACCTTTCCGTCTTTGTCCCAGTCGTACTTGGTGAAGTCTACGATGCCGTCAACAGCTTGACAAGCCTCGGCTGCCATCGCACCGGGTCGAAGGTCGTCGTTATTCGCACCGTTTCCACCATAGTATTCCGCATTCTGCGACATGGTAACAGGGCCGACCACATCGAACTCAAGTGTAAACTTGCCGAAGCTCTGGTCGTAGAAATAGTCTTGGATGCTGCCCACGAAGTTACCCTCAGAGAATCTCTTTTCATTGGCTATCCGTTTGTAGAGAGCTAAATCGTGCCCCTGTGCGAATTTGGTATCCTTGAACTCGACGAGGATAATCAACCCTTTCTGCGTGCCTTGAAAGATGTTCTTATCTACCTTGCCGAGTCGGCGCTGTACAGCGCGTTCGGGCATGGAGCGTCTTGCCTTGCGTTGTGCATAGACCTTGCGAAGATGTTCTTCGCTCACTTTCCGGTAAATGCCTTGTGCATCGGGCTGGTAATAATTGCCCTCTGCATCGGCATAATAATGCACATTCTCGTCTCCCATCAATTGTACCCTCACTTCCGTTCCGTCGGCAAGGCGCACGTTCTGCCAAAGTCCTCTCTTTGCCGGCACTGCGCCGACAAAGAGTGAACTCATGAGGAGACAAAGAACGATTAAACTTCTTTTTATTCTCATTACTTATATCTATTGCTTTTACTTGACAACAACTTTTCTTGTCTGTCCGTCTGTCTTGACGATGTAGACACCGTTGTGAACAGGAACAGATACAACAGAGTCGGCGATGCCGTTATAGAACGTTCTGCCATCTGCGTCCACGATGCGAACACGTTGACCAGCTGCACCACGGACAACAATGTTTCCTTCGCCGGCAATGATGCTAACCTCGGAAACGTTCTCTTCGCTGATGCCGGTAGTAATGGTGTAGGCATTAGAGAGACCGGACTCTCCTTCTTCATAGACAACGGTCAGTTGATACTTGTGATCGGCATTGGCACTTCCTTTATCCGTGTAACCGAGCGTGCCAGCCGGCACGAAAGTAAGGAGCGTTCCGTCTCTATAAACGTTAAATCCTTTGAGGGTCATCAGCTTCGGCGAATAAGTAATGTCGTCGAGCATCAACAAGAACTTGTCGGCAGAAATTGTGTGAAGAGCGAAATATTTTGTTCCGGCAGGAACCGATACGGTGTATTCCGTCCATGCATCGGGCACTTCGTTAAAGTCGGCCAGACGGCTGGTGAAGCTGGCGGTATCGTTATCGCTTGTGGAAGCCATAACCTCAAAGTGTTCTTTCAGGCTGTTGCCCTTTCCGTCATCGGCAAAAAGTGACTTCGCCCAGATAGTTACCGTCTGCGCATTTCCATTGAGTTGCGGAGAAATCAACCAGTCGTTGTTGTGTCCTTCGGGCGCAACCTCGGGGTCAGAGGCAAAGCAACCGAGGAACTGGCTACCGCTATGGGGGGCAATCATTTGGTTTTCTTCGAGGTTGACACCTGCCTCTTGGGGATTGAACACAATATAGGCCATCGGATCAGCATAATGCTGGAAGACGATGCCTTTGATGCCATAAGTGTAGGCTTTGTCACCGTCGATAACCTTCCACGGGCCGATATGATTGATTAACCACGGTTTGTAGGTGTCAAAGGTTTCTGTCTTCACGGCAGCTTGCTGAATGGCCGTCCATGAGAGAACTACATCGTTGTCAGAGATAGAACCGCTGAGCGTTGTGTTGTCGAAGTGGTCGTTCCTCACAAGCGTTACAGGATGCGAACGGCTGGTATTGTTGCCCATGTACTCATCGCTGGTACAATTGACTACGGAACGGAAGTAAAGCTCATCGGCATCGGTCACACTTCCTATATAATTAAAGGTATAATTCTGTTCTTCCGTTGGATTGATGGTCTTGCCCTTTTGCTGTTCCACGAGCTTGTCGTTGCAGTACAACTCTACGTTGTAGTCGGTCACGGCCCTAGTTCCCTCATTGCTTACCTTGACGGTGAACGGAGCCGGCGTATTGACATGAGCAGCCTCAGGAGAGAAGATGGAAGAAGCGAGATCGGTCGCCTTGCGGTCTTTCAGGTCGACTGCGTCGATGATAACGTCTTCGTTAATGTCATTGACGATGGCACGGAACCTGAGAACGATGAATTCAATGTTGTTCATGCCCTCAATGGGGAGGATAGCCTTGCGCCATCCTTTCTCGCCCGTGAGCTTAGAGAAGTCAATCGTGCCAATAACCACATCATCATTCTGCATCTTGGAAGCTATCACTTCTATCTTGTTGTTGACACCCGGAGTTGCGTAATAGGCAAAGGTAAGATGGGGCGCGGCTACGTTCTGAATGGCAATCTTGCCTGTAGACAGCCAGCCTTCGTCGCCAGTCTGTTCTCCTTGGAAACGCAGGCAGCCACCATCGCCATCGTATGCGAGCGAGGTAGTGCATCGCCAGTTCTTCTGTGTATCAAATTGCCACCACCATAAGTTTTCGTTGGAGAGTTTACCTTTCTCAAAAGACTCGACGAAAGGCAGACGGCTGGGCTTTCCGGTGCAAAGGTAGTTGGACGCTCCCTTGACGCTCGTGCCTGCCTTATTCATAGCACTGACAAAGTATTGCGTCACGCCAACCACGGCATAAGGTGTTGCGTCGTCGTTGAGAAACTCTGTTTCGCTGATGTCAGATGCCAACACTTCCTCTACGACATTATAGACATTGTAGGTTACCTGACTTGGATCTACATATCCGCCATGCACACCCACGCTTCCCGCTTGGTTCCATTTGGCAGTATAAGTCTTACCATTGTCGATGAGGCGTATGCCGGTTGGCGGCAGAGGCGTATCTATGCCGATGTAGGTTTCTTTGCTTGCCTTTCGTCCAACACCTTTATTATTGTAAGCTACGGCCGTAAAGACGTTGATGCCGTTTTTACCACCCTCGATGCGTGCATTGAGGTCTTCGCCGAGTGCCGGACTATTAAAAGTGTGCACGAGTGTATCGTTGCGGAGTACTTCTATCTTCGTCAGGTTGTCGAGCTGGTTGCCTGCGGCGTCGATGGTTGGCGTGCGCATGGCAATGGTTGCCCATCGCTGCCCCTTCTCTCCGGCAGTGACACTGAACTGGGTGACAGAATCGGGGGCAATGATTTGCGAACCTTCCTTGACGCTAATGGAGTCGACGGCTATATAGAACCTCCTTCTATCGGTCGGAGTGATGCCGTGAATACCGAAACGATAGTCGCCGGTTGCGGTGGCCGTTACTTCTTGCGTAAATACGTTATCATCTGTATCGGGAATGTCAATGCCCTCGTTTATCACAGTGTACTGCGTGGGGTCGTCTCCCATACCGAAAGCCACAGCAATACGCTCGGGATAAAATCCTTTCCAGTATTTGAAGCTGAAAATGTAGGTATGGTTAGCTTCGAGACGGATGAACGGTGTCAACAACCAATCATCGGTTGCATTCGTTGAATGGCCATTGCAACGTGCGTATGAGTTGTCAGCCTTGTACCAAACCCACGTAGCTCCATCATTATTCTTGTCGACAATGAGATATGAATCAAACGCCGACTGACTATCAAAACCTTCAAAATAAGGCACTGTTTGGCTCACTCTCTTTGGAGAGCCAGGCACTGTCGAGCCATTTGTTGGCAAACTGTTTGCCAACATCGGCAACCCAAAGACAGTGACCATCGATAAAATTAAATGTTTTTTTTTCATAAGATTATATATAGGTAAATTAACAAAACGTCAATAAAAGATACATTTAACCTTAAATCATCGACTTGCGGCAAATGTAACAAAAAGAAATGTTATCTCCAAGTTTTAATGAATATATTTTTACTCTAATTCTCTTTTAACATTTTGCATTTCAAATTTCATCCAACAAAGACAAGATGGATGCAAGAAACGCTGCAACTGTTCTTAATCAGGTTTCACACGATTGAACAAGGGTAACAGCTTTCACCCTTGTTCAACTGATAACTTCTTGCGGAGCGACAAACACACCTTTGACCTCACCTCAAACAGTATCTTCCTTTTCTTTCAGTCGGTTGCGTTTCCATGCCGCAAAGGCGATGTAGGCCAGCAGGGCAACGAAGGCCACGAGGATGGTAATCATCTGTGTGGCATACTTCTCCGGCTCTGTCCAAAACTCACGGAAGAAGTTCAGGCGGCCGAGTATTTCTATCGGCGTCCAAAACACGATGACCGTTGCGATGGCCATGCGGATGTTGGCTCCCCACGAAGCTAAGCGCAACTCTTTCTTGAACATGAAGATGGAACCGACGAAACAGCCGAAGCCCACAAGGGCGGTAACAGGACTCTGGTCGCCGATGAAACGACTGTCGTAGCAGAACATCAGCAACAGGTAGCTCGTCCACAATATCATGTTAAGTTCCATGAACGTAACGATGCTGGCATGGCGAGTCATCGGACGGGCGGCAATCTCGTTCTTGCGCTTGCCGAAGAAGAGACGCTGACACCAGTTGATGAAGTTACAGCCATTCTTCGTAGAGAAAAGATAGAGCGTCATCACCATCGCCCACAGTCCGAAAGTGGCTGGCAGGATGAGGTATTCCGGACGGGTAACCACCTCGCCGTCGACTACCTCCGGCTGCGTACCGTAGCGGATGGCGTAGTACTGAAAGAGAAATTCCACCCAGCCAGTCCAAAACAACAAGCCGCCGATGAGGCCGAAAAGCGTCTGTCGAGTATCGCCCTTGGCAAATACGCCCACGATGACTGTCACCAGACCAGCCAGTCCCATGAAGAACGCGGCATAATGCACAACGTCATGAGGCAGATTCTTCTCCATGACAATCATCAGCGCATGGCCGAGAGGCATAGTGAAAAGCACTAAAAGAAAGGAGGCGATGGTACGCCCCCAATAATACTTACGGGTTGATTGATTGTTTTGCATATTGATTTCATTAAAATAGTTTGTCAATGTCGACCGACAGTCCCGCCAAGACACTGATGCCATCGGTTATGGGACTGTTGAGATAATAATGGCGGGGACGGTAGTTGAACAGGTTGTCCACCGTAAAGTTGACCTTAAAGGCATTGCCGATTCGGTTTTGCACAAACAACTTCCACATGCTGTAGGCAGGATAATGCACCGTGTTCATTCCCTTGGCAATGTCGTAATAGTCTACGTATTCCCTGTTTTCCACCCCCGAAACATAACGCCCGTCTATGGCTATGTTCAGCGCATAACGGCGACTGAAGCGTCGTTCCCAGTCGGCATGTGCCGTGAGCGAATGCTTGCGTGCCGGTATGTATTGGTTGTTGAGCGTCTGGTTGTTGTCAGCGGGAAGCGTCTCATGAGTCCACGCATAGGCCAAACGCACCGATAATCCGTTGCGCCATCGTGCCTGTGCCGTAGCCTCCATACCCATAACCGAATAGCCGTTGAGGTTGATGTAAGGCAACCTCGGCATGTCGCCCGCCCCAACCTCATGATAGGGAGCACCTGTGGCAATCTTGTCCTTGATGCGGTTGTAATAGCCGTTGACGGTAAGATTATACCTGCGGTAAGCGTATTCGGCCGAAAGATTGAAGTTGTGGCTCACCTCTGCCTTGAGGTTCGGGTTGCCGGCAACAATCCAGATACCCGCCATATCGAAGTCGTAATACTTCTCCTTGAGTGTCGGTGCACGAAATCCCATGCCATATCCACCCCTGATATTGAGTCGCGACAAAGGTTGGTAACGCACGCTCAGCTTAGGCGTAAGGCGACAGAGACGGCCATCTGAGAAATAATCATAGCGCAAGGCTCCCACTATCTCCCACTGTCGGGAGATGTTCCAGTCGTATTGCGCAAAAGCATCAAACGACTGTTGCCTTCGGTTAGGTTGCTTGAGCTTGGTATTGTATAAATAGTCGTAGAGGAAGTCTGCACCCATTGTCAGTTCATCAAGACCGAAAGAGTGGCTGTAAAGCAGTCTGAAATTGTTGTGTACATTGGAGTAATTGCGTACATCGAGGTTGGGAATGCGCAGAAAATCCGACTTGTCGTACTGCTCAAAGGCATAGTTGGCTTCAAGTCGACCACGGTCAGACACTAACCATCTTGCCCCCAACCCTGCCGAAAAGCCACGATAACGTTCCGGTATATCGGCCGAACGTTTCATCTGACGGAAGAAATAGCCCGCACGACCTGTCAGTCGCAACCGCTTCGAGGGTTGGTACGTCAGTTGGTTGCGGAAGTTCCATACAGCATCTCCATAGACAGTGGAGAATACACGGCTCACGGGATTGTCCTCGCTATACACCCGATAGTTGTCTTGACTGCTTCGGTTTATGGTCAGCATATTATTGAGCGTCGTGTTGCCCTGCTGCCACGTAAGCCCGTAACGCTGTGAGTTATGCTTGCCCCAGCGGCCGTTTACATTGATAGCCCACTGACATTGGGCGGCATCTTTGGTAATAATATTGATGACGCCGCCCACGGCGTTAGAACCGTAAAGTGCCGACGCCGCCCCTCTCACTATCTCGATATGGTCTATTTGCTCCGCCGTGATTCTTGAGAAATCGACATCGTCCATCGTCTCGCCTGCAAGACGCTCGCCATCAATAAGTATAAGCACGCTTTGTCCGCCAAAACCGGAGAAGTTGAGATGCACCTGCTGGTTCATCGCATAGGAGAACTCTACGCCGGGCACGGCTTGTTGCAGCACGTCACGGATGTCGGTCGCATCGGTATTGGCAATGTCGCGCGAGGTAATAATTTGCGTAAGCACCGGCGATTTCATGAGCGTCTTTGGTGTACGAGTACCGGTTACAACAACCTGTTCCAGCGAAAGCTCCTGATGAACGGAGTCTGTCTTTTGACAGGCTGGCCCTGCCAACGGCAAGGCCGCAGACAGAAGGAAGGCGAAAGAGTTGATAAGCATATCGTAGTCGGCTACGTTTAATAAGGATATTTGTAATTGACGGTCAACCAGCATTTCACTCCCTTGTCGTTCATATAATTCTCCAACTGCACGGCGGCATACTTGCCATTGCGCAACCGGATGATATATATATGGCTATTGCGGGTAAAAGCAGGAGGCATGGGAGGAATGTCTATGCGGAGCCACGACGAAAGCACCTTGTTAATTTTGATGCCCTGACAACCGACAAGACTGGAAAGCATGTGCGATTCGTCTGCCCACACTTCATTCTCTGACCATTCGTCTTCACGGAAGTCTGCACCAGTAAAGGCCGTGCTGTTAGGTGGCAGTTCATCCATCGAGGTGTAGTGGGTCTCGATAGCCGCACCACCGTTGGTACGCACATTGTTGCGATGTACGGCAATGCTCCACGAGTTGGGTTCGGGCTGAGAGGCTGTAGGCATGAAGCCACGCTTCTCGCAAACGGAAATACCCTTGCCGAACACGTCAAACCAATAGGTATAGATGCCCGTTTGCGGATGAGCAGGATTAGCTTCCTCCATCATCGGAATGCGATAGGGCGTGAAATGGGTCTGCGCCCGCAGCAAGGCAGCGGAGTCTCCATTCACGGCCAACTGATGCAGTGAGTCGAAGTCTATATAATACCAGTCGCCCCAACTCGTTGCGTCGATGACCAGCTGCTGGCCAGACAGCGACGGCGTGTCCGTGGAAGGCTTGTCGTATATCCCCTCAAAAACGCCCTCACAGGATGTCGCCAGCAGGAGGAGACATCCCATAAGGACATAAGACGGATTTCTCATGCAATTATTTCTTGATACCGTTATAGGTAGCTTCGATGCCAAACGGCATGTTGCCGAGGGTGTAAGAGTTGACTATCTTCAGCCGGCCGTCAGCACCGAGCGAGAGCTTCACCTCACTGAGGCTGCCGAAGCTGTACTCACCATCCAACCCCACCTGACCGTCTTTCATGGTCTTGAGGTGTGCTTTAAGGCCGTCTGCTCCATACTTGCGCATAAACATCTTCGTGCTTTCGTCATAGGCAATATTGCTGATGGTATAGCTGCCCAGCGTAATGTCTCCCATCTGCGTATTGAGATATTGCTCTTCGGCAGTAGTAAGGTTGATGGTGCCGTCTGCATTGGCTGTTATCGTATATTGGCTGTCTTCGTCAACAAAAGGCCCCATCATGCCGCCAATCATCAATGAGTTGCTGCCCACATAAGAACCGGCAATCTTCAAAGCCTGCGGAACCTCTCCGTATGTCCACTTGATGGTCGTACCGCCCATGATGCCGGGAATCGAGATGGTGAAAGACGTCATCTTTCCGTCAAGCGTTGCATCATAGCTTTTGGTATTTCCCTGATAGTTGATGGTCATTTTTCCGGTTCCGGAGATATTTCCGTTGGACAGGGTAAAGTCGAACAGACCGTCTCCCCATGTACCGTCATGGAAACGACAGAGTTGCTTCTCACCCACTTTCAGCACCTCTATGCGGGCACTATCTCCAAAATAAGTATTGTTGAAAACCGTGTTAGTCACGGTGATATAGCCAGTGTACTGCCTCATGACAACCGTGTCGGGTGCCTCGGCATTGGGTAGAAACTCTATGTTCTTGATTTCGCTTGACGAGAAAGTAAGCGTAGTTCCGTCTGCTTTGTTGATTTTTACCGACTGTGCATTTACTGCGGTAACGCCCATCAGGGCAACTGCGATGAGAGTAAATATTTTTTTCATGATTTCTTGATGAATTTGAATGTTTTGGAAACTGACTTGACGATGAACACACCTGTCTGTCCGTGAAGAGGTATTTCAACACAGCCCGACTCGCTGACAACGGCTCGTCCGACCATGTTGCCTGCGGAAGAATAGAGAGAAACCTCACTGCCGGCTGGCAGCCCTTTGCCCGTGAGCGAATTTCCGACCGAGAAAACAACCTTGTCGGCCACATCGTTTACTCCCACGGTCTGCGCAACAAACTCAAAGGAACGATAATCGGTAATGGGATACTCAATCTCAACCGTAGAGGTAGTGAGCACAAGATGTTTGGCTGTAAAAGACACCGTAGGTTTCTCGTCAAGAGAGAAGAAGGTGGCATTGCCGTCAGATGTGCTTACCTTAACATAGTCGGCGGCCTGCACAGAAACAATGCCGATGGCCAAGACCAGCAGGGCGACTATCACACGAAAACAACTTTTCTTGCACATATTCTATATTATATTGATGGATTAGTTAACAGGTTGCAAAAGTATCGACTTCCTGAAAAACTCGCAATACCTACAAATAGTGAAATCGGACACCACCAGTTCAACCCCAAATCCCCTGTTTGTGGGATTTTTGTAATGATTACCGACATGAAAACGGCCAAAGAGCTATATATTATTATGGTATTGGATGTAATGCAACAGTTCATCCCAACAAATACTTTTGCAGACGCCTTTTTCTTTTCAACATCATTGACTCGACAAAGACGACTATTATAGCACAATGGCTGTAACAACCAATGAGACTATAGTTTATGCGTCGGATTACAGCGAGAAGTAACCGACTGGAAAAACAAACAAGCATAGCATGACAAATACCAACGACTGGTACGAAGGCTACCAGCCATTGGTACGGAGACTACCAGAGCTTGGTACGGGGACTACCAGAGCTTGGTACGGGGACTACCAATGCTTGGTACTACCATCGACTGACAGTGGACACAACTGCTTATAACACAAAATGGCCGGCATGTAATAAGCCCATTCCTGTCATTAGAGACCGTTCTGATTATGTCCGGATGTCAAGCAGACTGTCCGTCGTTTTCGCCGAAAGCATATCGGCTATGCTATGGAAAAACAGTGGAGAAGCTGCCGACAAACGAACAACGACAGCCCGGGAGCGACATCAGCAGCGAGGAAGGTAGCATGGGCGGCCTAATGACCGATTGGGGATAAACAAGATGGCACTTGAAAGAGCAAAAACAGAAGAGCAGCATTGTAAAAATAGAGAATAGACACCCAAAAAGAACTCGACAAGTTTTGA
Organism: Prevotella sp.; assembly: GCA_034183335.1. Classification (GTDB taxonomy): domain Bacteria; phylum Bacteroidota; class Bacteroidia; order Bacteroidales; family Bacteroidaceae; genus Prevotella. Next base: position 157,778 of record JAXFLJ010000001.1, on the reverse strand, counting down.
AATTTCGAAAGGCTTTATTTATATTTGCATCTGAAGACACAGCCATTAAACCCAATTCGGTCATTAGAGACCGTACTGATTATGTTCGTATGTCAAGCAGATTGTCTGCCGCTTTTGCCAAAGGCGTAGCGGGCTACGCCGAGGAAGAACGGCAGAGAAGATGTCGGCAACCGAACTCACGTTAATTATATCAATCAGCCCCATTGATGTTTTAATTAACCACGAAGCGCGGAACTGCAATGTCCACGTCTTGTATTGAAAGTCCTGAGAAAAACCCTAGTGTATAGATGTAGTAATAGCAGCCCACGTATAGCGTAAGAACCACTATGCCTTTTCTCATACACTATTTGAAAGTTTCTCAGGTTTCTAAATACGAGTCAAGCATAACGCTTCTTACTTTTCTAATATATCCTTGGAGAGAATTTCCTCACTCTGGCTACAAAGGCCAAAATGTACGCAATAAAAACGCAAAAGAATTTGAATTTTAACGATATAAGACTGAGACCATAAAACAACACATCTTCTCTTATTCATTTATATCCTCATATGAAATAGTAGAATTTTGCAAGATTGTTCCTATTTTATCTCCTCCACCAATATCCACATTTTTTCCAGTTTTTATAAGTTGAGTTTCATAAGCCTCCACTAATCTCATTTTATTGTCTACGGCATTGGGGGTTATTGCAACATTAAACCCATATCGACCTTCTACTTGAACAGATGGATACATAACGCCGTCAAAAGCATGATCTCTTGTAACCACTTCCGTAAATATCGCTGATATAAAATAATTATAATCAGCTCCTTCTTCATTCTTCTTAGAAAATTCTTTGGCAAAATATTTAGCTGAAATGTCTATATCATTAGCTAAATCAGGATGTTTCATTAGAAAAACATCATATGCTGATTTAAGTTCCTCAAGTAAAGAATTGTCAGCGTTGTAAAAATAATCTTTATGTATAACAACTAAAAGGTGTATATCCTCGATAACTTCCCATTTTCCGAATGTAATAGTTTGTTGTCCGCTTGATCCTACACCTCCTCTTATCAAGGAAGAACTTTCACATGCAGAAATAAACCGGGTATCTATAATGTTTTGTTCTTCTGGAACAATACATCCATAAAACATGGTTTGCATAGGTAGACTAGCTCTTTGGCACTGTTTATTATATTGTTGGGGTTTATATGACAAATCCGAAACTGTTTTTAGGTTTCCATTACAACGTGCCCTTGTGATTGTTTTGCCGGGATGTAGCGTAAAAATAATAAATCCAACTTTACCCAAATCACGTATCAATTCTTTTATATCATGATAAGGGTATTGGCTTAAGTCTAACCCTTCTAAACTGTTTATTATCTTTTGCTTATTCATAATATATTAATTTTCGTAAGACAGAATTTGAATCCAATTAAATTTCGATTTAAATAGAATCCTATACGAGAACAAAATGGGAACATCCTTAAAACAAGAAAAGGATAAACAGCTTACTATCAACTATTTATCCTTTATTCTTGTACCCAGACCCGGGATCGAACCGGGATGGATTGCTCCACTGGTGTTTGAGACCAGCGCGTCTACCGATTCCGCCATCTGGGCTAATTGTTTAGCGGCTGCAAAGATACATATTAATTCTGAACTTACAAAATATTAGAAGAAAAAATAGATTTGTTTGAATATTGTCGCAGATTATCGTTATCTTAGCAGTGTGAACGGTGGCTGTCCGCAAGGCTGTCTCAGCCTAAAGAGCCATATGATATGTATGTCGCTCAAGAGATTAGGGTACATATGCTGACATTAAACTTCGTACATGGAAGAAAGGGCAAGCCAAGACTGTATCAAAAAAAATGGTATCACCTTATTAAAAGGGTATGATTCAATAGTTCAAAGAAATAACGTGTAGCCCCTTCATCTCTGCTTCAAGAAGAAAGGCAATAGTTCAGCAGCTCAAAGACAAGGGCCTGCCTGTTCAAAGGCAAGGTTAAACCGCTCAAAGGCAAGGGCTTATTGGTTTCATGAGATAAGGGCATTAGTCTCATATAAATGGGACATCCTTCAAACAATCAGGGTCTCTCGGTTTAAGAGCAAAGGCTGAAACATTTAACAGAAGGGGCATGAGCTCTCGGGAACTACGACAGTTTGGCAAGTTGACTACAACGCAACGTGGGCGTGCAACACACACCACAATACATTAATAATATAGTCTATGGAAAAGACAAAGAATGAGAAAAGAAATGATTTTTGCGTGATATTGGCCGGCGGAAAAGGCCGAAGACTATGGCCATGCAGCAGGGAACAACACCCCAAACAATTTATGGATTTCTTCGGAACGGGGCGCACTTTGCTACAACAGACTTACGACCGATTTGTGAAAATCATACCAAAGGAAAGGATTTTAGTATGCACCAACAAGGAATACAAGCATTACGTGGAAGAACAACTTCCCGAACTGCCCGCCGAGAATATACTTTCCGAACCGATACACCGCAACACTGCCCCAAGCGTGGGATGGGCCTGTTTCCGCATTTTGCGTCTTTGCGAAAAGGGAAACGTGATTATTGCACCATCAGACCAGATGGTTTTCAACGAAGAAAAGTTTGCGAAAAACATTGAAGAGGGTCTCTGCTTCGTGTCAGACCACAACCGCCTGCTGACCCTGGGCGTGCAACCCACCCGGCCAGAGTCGGGCTATGGCTATATCCAGAAAGGCGAGAACAACGAGATGCAAGATGTCTTCTCTGTCAAATCATTTACCGAGAAACCTGAAAGAGAGTTTGCCCTGATGTTCATGAACAGCGGTGAATTCCTCTGGAATACGGGCATATTCCTATCAGACGCCCGCCATCTGATACGGTGCCTGCGCCAAAGCCTGCCGTCGGTCATGATGCCGCTCGAAGAAAACAAGGAAGCCCTGACGCTCGAAACGGAACAAAACTTTGTCAAGGAAAACTTCTCTCGCTACCCGAACTTGTCTATCGACTACGCTGTCTTGGAAAAGACCGACAATGTTTTCGTGATGAAATGCGACTTCGGATGGGCAGACCTGGGCACGTGGCACTCCATTTACGAGGCCATGAGCAGCGGCTGCGGCGAGAACGTGGTCATAGACAGCAGAGTGGTCATAGAAGACTGCAAAGACAATATCATAAAACTGCCAAAAGAAAAACTGGCCATTGTCAACGGACTGGAGGGCTACATCGTGGTAGAGAAAGACAATCTGCTCTTGATATGCAAGAAAGAAAACTCTCCGGCATTAATCAGAAAGTACATCAACGAGGTGCAGATTCAGTACGGAAACGAATGGACATGACATTTCTTGGGCAGTTCTGCCGAATGGCGAGGCAGCGATGTAGAGTTTGAAAGACCTGACAGGAAAGAGAGGACAGAAAGGCAGCGAACACCAAACGGGACAAGCCTCGCAAAGGCGACCGAAAAACAACAAGAATGAAAGTGATGATCCAAAAAGTCGATAACATTCTAAACAAGATACTACAAATTGAGCATGGCTTTCAGCACATCTATAATGGGGCTGATAAGATAATGTCTGTGTATTCAAGGGAAGAATGTTTCGAATTGTCACTTCAACTATTCAAGCACGAAGCCTATCAGGTACGAATGCTGGCAACAACAATATTGGGGCGGTTGGCAACAGAGAATAGCAATGCACTTTGTTTTCTGAAAACGCAAGTAAGTACCGATACTAATTGGCGTGTGCAGGAAATGCTTGCAAAGGCTTTTGATGAAGTTTGCAAAAACAGAGGATATGAAGCGTCCTTACCTCTCATCGAAGAGTGGATAAATGATAATAATCCAAATGTGATTCGTGCGGTAACAGAGGGGTTGAGAATTTGGACAAGTCGCCCGTTCTTCAAAGAGAACCCATCGGTTGCCATCAGGTTAATTGCCAAGCATAAGGCACATGATAGCGAATATCTAAGAAAGTCCGTAGGAAATGCTTTGAGAGATATAAGCAAAAAGCATGGCAAATTGATCCGGAATGAAATTCAGCAATGGGATTTATCAAACCCACGAGTCCTGTTTACCTACAAACTTGCCTCCAAGTTGTTAAAGTAACAACAATTTACGACAATAACCAAATTTACAGACGACAATAATTCGCCGAACTCACGTTAAAGCAACAATTTGAAAACGATGAAACAAAAGGTTTTATTTATATTGTTAAATGAATATACTGATTGGGAAGGAGCTTTCCTCTCAACATCTCTCCACGTGGGAGTGATACCGGGTGGTGAAGTGAAGTACGAGGTTCACACCATCGCCCCGACATTGGATGCGGTGCGTTCCATCGGAGGCTTCAGGACATTGCCCGACTATTCCTTTGAGGATATGCCGAAAGATTACGCCGCATTGGTACTTATTGGTGGTAATCGCTGGAATTACCCCGAAGCGAAACTTGTTGTTCCTATCGTGCAAGAGGCTTTAGATAAAGGAAAAATCATTGGAGCTATATGCAACGGAGCATCGTTCCTGTGCTCACACGGTTTTCTGAACAACGTAAAGCACACGGGCAACGGCCTTGACCAACTCAAGCAATGGAGTGGCGAAAGTTACACAAACGAAACAAACTATGTAGAAGCACAAGCTGTCAGCGACGGGAATATCGTTACGGCAAACGGAGTAGGACATTTGGAGTTTACCCGCGAGATGCTCTTGCAGCTCAAGGCTAACAGTCAAGAGAATATCGCTTCGTGGTATGACTTCTATAAAAATGGTTTTTATCGATAGCTCAAATACCATGCGGAAGCTCATCGACAAGCATGAGCGAGGGACAACATGCAATGACTTTTGCCGAAGAAAAGGCAGCAAACGGCAAGAAAGCTATTGTCCGCCCAGCCTTTCAAAATATTCGATAATGGCATCCCATGTTTTGAAATCACTGCTGCCAAAAACGATGCGGGCATCTATAAATCCGTCTACAGGGTCTCGGTCGATGATGTAATCTCCTATCAAGAGGTGTTTTTGATTAGTGAACACCACGTGGTTCCACATGGGAGCATCGAAATATGTTGCCAGCCATTTCACGGTTTCTTCCATCTGCGAAGGATAGGCTGTGAGCGACGGAGCAACAAAATATACCTCATAGTGCTGCAACAGCAGGCGGAAAGCCTTTTGAGAACTGCCCTCCGGTCGGTCGAAATTGCCCCGCAGGCTATTGACATCTATGTAAACTATCGGACGCTTACGCCCCTCCTGCCTGTCGTCTATCCACCTGATAACCGGCAAGACAGCGTGCATAAACGAGCGGTCGTCCATACGGTGGCCGCCATGAAAGCGTATGGCATTGGGGTAATGCCGATGAAAAAGATCGTAAGTGTCCACCAGTTCGTCTTCATCACCAAAGAGGCCGAACACCCTCTGTTGCTCTTCTTCGGTCACATGGGCAAAACATCCGTTCGTCATCTCCTTGTATTCTTTCACCAAAGCCTTGGTAACGATAAAGTTTTGCACGCCGTCCTGCCTCGGGTTCTGAAACTCCTGCGCCCCCATCATGCCATGCGCAGCCATCGTCTCGCCCATTTCAAAGGCCGGATTGACCAATATGCGGTCAAAGCCTGTCAGCATTTCCGTGTACATACCGCCCATAGACGTGCCGATGATGAGGTCGGGACATTCTTCAGATGCCATGTCGCGGAGCATCGGCAAGGCCTCTCCGGGATGCAGCGGAATGTCTTTGGCTATGATGGTGGCAAAGGGGAAGACCTCTTTCAGCCGCCTGACCGTACCCGATTGAGCCGAGGAAGCAAAACCATGCACGTACATGATTTTCTTCCCCACCATCAATTCAGGAAACTGTTTGATATAGGGATTGTCCATACAGATACATCAAAATAAAGGAGACACTGCTCCACGCCACGCAAAAGCCCCTCCGTTTGCGGTTTCAGAGTTTCTGGAACTCGGCGTAAATTCTTTCTGCCACCTCCCTGAATTCTTCTTCCGCAAAAGTCTGTTTAGGATTGGAGAAATTCATATCACGCTCGCTTTGCATCGGAATCAGGTGGATGTGGGCATGAGGAACCTCAAGTCCGATAACCGTCTGTCCAACCTTTATGCACGGACAAGCACGTTTCAAGGCCTTTGCCACACGTTTGGCAAAGATTTGAAATTCCCCTATCTCATCGTCCTCCATGTCGAAGATGTAATCTACTTCACGTCGGGGAATCACCAGAGTATGCCCTTTCACGAGGGGATTGATGTCGAGAAAAGCGTAGAATTTTTCACTCTCGGCGCATTTGTAGCTGGGAATTTCTCCCGCCGCAATCTTTGAAAAGATACTCATAAGCTTGGTTTTATTGCTGAAATAATATACGAACTCTTTCTCTGAAGGCTTGCAGGAAGATACCGCTGTTCCCTCCCTGCAATGCCCCTGCTTGCCGTCTGCCTCCACTTTGGCCGAAAAAACAGCTCAACAGTCCTCGAAAGACTGTGAAGGAAGACACACGGCGAGCAAGTGTCTGTGCCTTGTCTTAGAGCGAGATGTTGTCTATTCTCAAATGAAGTTTACCAGCCGGGATGTCAATTTCCACCTCGTCACCCACTTTCTTGTTAAGCAATCCCTGTGCAATGGGTGTCTTGATCGAAATCTTTCCTTCTTTCAGGTTAGCTTCGTTTTCGCTGACGATGGTGTAATTCATCTTCGCCTTGGTCTTGAGATTGGTCATTTCCACCTTCGACATGATTTGAACCATTTCCGTACTCAGGCGCGAAGTGTCTACAATCTTGGCCTCGGCAATGGTCATTTTCATGCGGTTGATTTTGTCTTCGAGGTGTGCTTGTGCCTCACGGGCAGCCTCATACTCCGAGTTTTCACTCAAATCTCCCTTGTCTCTTGCCTCTGCGATGGCGGCCGAAATCTTCGGACGCTCCACAGACTCTAAATGTTGAAGTTCGGCTATGAGGTTGTCATAGCCTTCTTGTGACATGTAAGCCATAATATTTTAGTTTACTATTATTGTTGTTTTATCAGGATGCAAAAAAGAAAGAACCCCAACATTCTTTCCCGATGTTGGAATCCCGTACCTTATTTGCTGCTTTGATTTCTAATATTTAAGTTTGGCAAAGATAGCGATAATTTTCCAAACGTGCAATTTTTTACGCCTAAAAGTGTCATTTTCCACATTTTCTTTATACTTTTGCAGCTTAGAAATAAACCTAATGACTTTACATACTATGTTGCCTTTCAACGAAAGAGAGGAAATCATCAACCTCATCAAACGACAGGTTGTACCTGCCATCGGATGTACGGAACCCATTGCCGTGGCTCTGTGTGTGGCCAAGGCAAGGGAAATACTGGGAAAACAACCGGAAAGAATAGACCTCAGACTTAGCGGTAACATCATCAAAAACGCCATGGGAGTAGGCATTCCGGGCACAGGAATGATAGGTTTGCCCATCGCCGTAGCCCTCGGGGCACTGATTGGAAGAGCCGAACTGAAACTTGAAGTACTGAAAGACAGTAATCCAGAGGCGGTAGAGCGAGGCAAGGAATACATTGCCGGCAACCGCATACACATATCACTTGAAAAAGAAGATCCCGACAAACTCTATATCAACGTGCGTTGCAGTGCCGACGGACATGAGTCGGAAGCCGTCATCAAAGGCACACACACCAACTTCGTTTACCTGCGACGCGACGACGAGGTGTTGCTCAACAACACCGCATGCGCAGCAGAAGCAACAGGAGGATGCTGCGGCCCTGAACTCACCCTGAGAAAGATCTACGACTTTTCACACACCACTCCGGTGGAAGACTTGCGCTTCATACTCGAAGCCAAACGACTCAATGAGGCGGTTTCTACCGAAGGACTGAACAATAGTTTTGGTCACCGCATCGGCAAGACACTCAACTCGCCGGTAGGAAAAGGCATCATGGGCGACAGCCTCTTTAACAGGGTTGTCTCCAGAACAAGCAGTGCCTGCGACGCAAGAATGGCCGGCGCCATGCTTCCGGTCATGAGCAACAGCGGCAGCGGAAACCAAGGCATCTGCGCAACGATGCCAGTCGTAATTTACGCAGAGGAAAACAAGTGTTCAGAAGAGCAGCTTATCCGTGCGCTCATATTGAGCAACCTCACAGCCATCTATATCAAGCAAAGTCTCGGCCCACTTTCTGCACTCTGCGGATGCGTAGTGGCCGGAACAGGAAGCAGCGTCGGCGTGACTTATCTCATGGGTGGCGGATACCCCGAGATTACCTATGCCGTCAAAAACATGATAGCCACTCTCACGGGCATGCTGTGCGACGGAGCCAAGCCAAGTTGCTCATTCAAGATTTCAACAGGCGTGGGAACAGGCGTCATGAGTGCCATGATGGCCATGCAACAGCAACATGTAACCTCGGCCGAAGGCATTATCGACGATGACATAGACCAGTGCATCCGCAACCTGACCGCCATCGGCAGTCAGGGAATGAACGAAACCGACCGACAGGTTCTTGAAATCATGACCAACAAGACAAAATAAACAAAATGCAATTATAATATGAATAAGATCAGACTATCGTGCCTTTTACTGTTGATGCTGTTGCTTAATGTGACAGCGATGGCACAGGGCGGAATGCCCGTTCGATTCAGTGTGCAACAGAAACAAGTGTCTCCCGACGAAGTTGAGGTTGCCTTTGTGGGTAAAATAGACAAGGGTTGGCATGTATATTCCACAGGACTGCCCGAAGGAGGCCCTACTTCTGCAAGGGTAACGACCGAGAAAGCCGAAGGGGCAAAGCCTGTAGGAAAACTCATTCTGCGAGGAAAAGAGATTTCGGAGTTCGATAAAATCTTCGAGATGAAACTTCGTTACTTCGAAAACAACGTGACTTTCGTACAGAAATACAAAATTACCGGAAAGACATACAACATCAAGGGCTATCTCGAGTATGGTGCCTGCAACGATGAGAACTGCATGCCTCCCACACAGGTTGAGTTCAATTTCAACGGAAAAGGCCCAGAAGATGCTCCCGAAGCCAAAGAAGAACAGACAGACACGGTAGCTGCCGTGGCCGCAACCGACTCTGTTGCCAAAACCGACAGCACCACAGTGGCTCCTGTTTCGGCAGGCGACATGAAGGGGGAATGGTGGAAACCTGTCATCGACGTGCAGCAGAAGCTCGACGGCGGCAAAGAAGAAAACCACTCATGGCTATACATCTTCATGATGGGATTCCTCGGCGGACTCCTTGCTTTGTTCACCCCCTGTGTGTGGCCCATCATCCCCATGACGGTAAGTTTCTTCCTCAAGCGTTCCAAAGATAAGAAGAAAGGTATCAAAGATGCCATCACCTACGGTATATCCATAGTTGTCATCTATCTCGCCCTCGGCGTATTGATTACGGCTCTCTTTGGTGCAGACACACTGAATAACCTTGCCACCAATGCCGTCTTCAACATCTTCTTCTTCCTCTTGCTGGTTGTTTTCGCCCTGTCATTCTTCGGCTGGTTCGAGCTTAGGCTTCCCTCATCGTGGGCAAACAAGGTAGACACCAAGGCAACCAACACCAGCGGCCTTCTGTCCATCTTCCTCATGGCCTTCACTTTGGCGTTGGTATCATTCTCATGTACCGCTCCCATCGTAGGATTGCTGCTCGTTCAGGCCTCTACGTCAGGCAACTGGCTCGGTCCGGCTTTCGGAATGCTGGGCTTCGCCATCGCTTTGGCATTGCCGTTTACGCTCTTCGCCCTCTTCCCCGCTTGGCTGAAACAAGCTCCCAAGTCAGGAAGCTGGATGAATACCATCAAGATTGTACTTGGATTCATCGAACTGGCATTTGCCTTGAAATTCTTCTCCGTAGCCGACTTGGCCTATGGTTGGAGACTGCTCGACCGTGAAGTGTTCCTGAGCCTGTGGATTGTCATCTTCGGCTTGATGGGTCTATACCTTATCGGCAAGCTCAAATTCCAGAGTGACGGAGACGACACAAGGGCGATGCCTGTGCTCAGCATCATGCTCGGTATGCTATCTTTAGCCTTCGCCGTTTATATGGTTCCGGGCTTGTGGGGTGCACCCTGCAAGGCTGTCAGTGCCTTTGCACCGCCCATGAACACACAAGACTTCAACCTGAATAACAAGGAAGTACACGCACAATATCTCGACTACGATGAAGGTATGGCTGCCGCTGCGGCTCAAGGCAAGCCCGTCTTGGTAGACTTTACCGGTCACGGATGCGTTAACTGCCGAAAGATGGAAGCTGCCGTATGGACTGATCCGTCTGTAGCCGACCGCCTGACCAAAGACTATGTGTTGATTTCTCTATACGTAGACGACAAGCGTCCGCTTGCCAAACCGGTCGAAGTGACCTACAACGGCAAGACACGCACCCTCCGTACCATCGGAGACAAGTGGAGCTATCTTTCTGAAATGAAGTTCGGCCAGCTAACGCAGCCGCTCTATGTAACGCTCGACAACGAGGGTAATCCTCTCGGAAAGTCTTTCAGCTACAAAGAAGACGTCGGCGCATACATGGACTTCTTGAACGAAGGATTGGAAAATTACCGCAAGAAATAACATATTCCTTGATATAAATCAAGAAAAAGCGACATTTCGTTGTTATTCTCTTGAAACATTATACACGATGCAAAAGATTTCATATCTTTGCATCGTGTTTTTCATAGTATTAGATTTAAGGTTAAAGAAGATTGGGACTCAGCGGAGTCCTTTTTTTATTTTATAGCCTTTCTTACCCTCTCCTTCCACCCTATCATGCCATGATGAGCAGGCCGCCTGTCTCCACCTGCCCTCTGCATTGTCTGTGCAAACAACATGACCGTGCTCGCTATGCAACGATATTTGCAACCATCGGGCAACATAGAAACCACCAACAGTTACTCACGACAAATACATGTGCAAGGCATATTAACGGTATTGCCGACCGTCCCTACGCAAAACGATAAGAGTTCCAATGCTCGGTAGGGTGTGTACCAAGCACTGGTACGGTTGGTACCGAACATTGGTACGCATCGTACCAAAGGCTGGTACGATGGCAGGCAAACCAATTGTACCAGACAAGAGGCGGAATGTCTCGGCATTATCCATGAGTAACATTTTGGTCGAAATTGGCAGATGGGCTTCACGGCATCACTTTCTGACGATGACAAAGACCACCTATCATTCCACCATATGCCAAGCAGGAGGAACAAGTCAACAGCAGCAAATTGTTACACAATGGCTGGACAAGGCGAAGACAAATATCCCCCAGCCTATCACCCTCAACTGGTCATTAGACTGTTTAACCCAATTCGGTCATTAGAGACCGTTCATAGAGTGATTTGGATTAAAGGAAATCTCCCCAAATAAGTGTAAAAGATATGTTTATCCACCGACAAACAGGAAGAAATGGAAATACGAAAAGAGGCATCCAGCCTTGCATTCATTCCCGAAGCAATGCCATTATCAACTCCTCTCCTGCCAACGCTGAAACATTGACATCAGAAAAAAGGCCGAGAAAAGACTAAGAACGGTAAGCAAAAGGCCAACCATCGTCCATAGGAGCATTTGCAAGGACGACAAAACAGAGGATTCGGCAAATGCAACAAGGGCATATATGCAATACGGAAAGGTTAGCAATGAAGTGATGACAACGGGCACATATTTCCGGTATATCACCCATTGCACAAGATGAACGATAAGATGAAGGGTGTAGCCCATGAACGCAGCAAACCACCATTGATAGGCTTCTTGCCATACAGAAAGAAACGTGACAACGGCAATCAGCAGGAATTCATGGGCTGTTCCCACAGCAAACGTTGCCGTAGAATAACCGAAAAGCCCATGGAAAGCCATCCATCTCTCAATCTTGGGGAAACGCCTTTTCAGCTCTTCCCTGTTTCGGGCAAGCCAATACCTGAACATAATAACCTCCTCGTATTCGTGAATCATAAACACGAGGGGAAGAAGCAGCATCAGACATTCTAACTTTTGCATCATTCTCTTTTAGTCCTGTTTAACTCAAATCGGTCATTAGCCCCCAAAGGCTTCCGTTTTCAACTAATGGAATTATTTCCTGACAGCTTTCATTCGCTTATCGACATCTTTTCCAGCGTTTTTTCTCTGCATAATCCACAATGCTTTCGGGGAAAACGACAGCCCATCGACTCAACATCCGAACAAAATCACAGCACGGTCTCTCATGAACAATTTGGATTTAACAAAGTCTTTACTACGATGGCGGGCAAAGGACAAAACGATCTTGCTGTATGAGTTGCAATAGCTGTAAGGAATATCTTTTACGATAAGGCTATCGGGTGGCGACGGTCTTGTTTTCGTCATCTTTTCCCTCAATTACTTGGACAACAGTTTGAGATGTATCTTGATTTTCTTCATGGCCCAGTCATAATGACTGGCCGTTGCGGAAACACAATAAGCTCCGAGTGTAGAAGTTCCCGTCCAATCAAACTGTCCTTTGGCAAACAATTCGTCGTTAGAGAAAGTCTCTATCTGCGTCATTACCTCCTGATGGCTCGTCTTCAGCATCTTTTTGGCTGCCGACAATGGAGTGGCTTGGTGTTTCTTCCAAAACTCAACGTTCATCAATGGATATGTCTTCCAGTTATACGGTTCAGGCAAAAAAGGCTTACATTCGCCGTTACGGTTGGCTCTTAGCCAGTTGAGCAACAGTTGGTGCCACTCGTATAGGTGTACAAGCACATCTCGCAAATTCTTGTCTCTGCCCCAATGTGCCTCCTTTCCTGCCGTAGCCATACCGTCACCGAATGTCGCATGCTGGTCTTCCTCGCTCATCTTTTCAATGAGTTTCCACATCTTTTCGTATTGTCCGTTAGCGGACGTTATTAAATCTGGTTTAGTTGTTGCACGTGCCATTGGTTCATAGATTTAACTATGGCAAAGATACACATTTAGAAACAGAAAAAAGAATTTTAGCCCGTTGAACCCAATTCGGTCATTAGAGACCGTACTGATTTTGTTCGGATGTCAAGCAGATTGTCTGTCGGATTTGCCGAAGGCGTGGCGGGCTACGCCGAGGAAGAACGGCAGAAAAGATGCCGGCAAACGGACGAAAGCGGTCGGTAAGCAATATTTTTAGTGGGAAATGTAGTGTTGGCGGTTTAATGACCGATTTGGGTTGAAATGTCCCTTTGCGTTGTTTGCCTCAATTTGGTATAACAACCGATTTGGGTCTGATGCGTACACATACAATAAAGGCTGGTTTCGCCAATGTGAAACCAGCCTTTATCACATTATACTATAACTTCTTAGAAGTAATAGGCCAAAGACAACTGCCATGCACTGGCACGTCCGTTTTTCTTCTTAAAGGTAGTATCGATTACCTCATTGAGAACTTCAAATTCGCCGGTCTTTCCGCAAGCGACATTGTAGTTGGCAGAAAGTTGCAAATGACCAGCCAGCATTACACCCGCACCCAAGTTGATGCTAAGGTTTGATTCTTTGAGTCTCCAGTCATAAATATCATCAAACACTTTGTTCTCTTTGCTTCCGATATTAAAGCCGAACTGAGGACCTGCAAAGAAAAAGACGCTCGCCGAGCTTCCCAGACCGATGCCGTAGCGAAGGTTGATGGGAACAACTATCTGGTCTTGTTTCAATTCTGCATCGCCTTTTACAGCCGCTGGCGCATTGGCCGTAGGCGTAAGTTTGGCTGAACGGTGGTCGTAGAGCAACGAACCGTCAACTCCAAGTCCCACAATGGGCAACGTGAACTTCACGGTCGGACCTACAAAGTAGCCTGCCTGATTAGATTTCTCGAAGACTGTTTCATCTAATGAGAAGTTGGTAACATTGAGACCAGCCTTCAATCCAAACTGAACCTGTGCCTTAGCAGGGGCGGAAAAGAGCATCGCGCCTGCTAACAATGTCATTGTGATGATTTTTTTCATAAGCTAATTATTTAATAAATGAATAGATATAGGACATGGCACACGGACGAAAGTCCACATGCCATGTTGTATCTTACCACTAACGCCGCTGACGGCGAACGGAAACTCTCGGCGAAGAAGAACCGGACGATGAAGAAGACTTTGTCTTGACGGTTTTGGTGGCTGTTGTCTTCGTGCCTGAAGCACGGCGGTTTGTACGCACCTTCTTCTCCTTTTTCGTGGTAGCATTGGCCACACTGTCGAGCGAGTCTTTCAGTGCCGGGTCGCCAAAGATGTTCTTTTCGAAATCGTTGAGTTCCTTTTCGATACGCCTTTGTTCGCGTGCCATCGCCGAATCGGTCGGACAATATTGCGCCAACGTGCGTCCGAGCATATTGTTTGTTTTATAAATCTTGCCTTGATAAAGATTTCTTGTAAAGTAATCGTCCACACTCATGGTTGCAGCATTGTTGAGATTGCTCGTCATCATAACCTGTTTGCTGAGGAACGGGGCAATATCGTCATACTTAACCCAGAACAGGGGATAGGAAGTTCCTCCCTCTCCGAAGTCATCGTCACGGGTCATGATGGGACAAAGGGCAACGACCTTGCGGTGAAAAGTAGATGTTCCCTGATCGTAGTAGGCACTTTCCTTGAGGTAATAGCTCTTGACCTCGCGCGAAGGAATGTCGCTCTTGTCGATGTGTACACGTCCGTCACGACGTTCATAATAAATATGATAGTTGTCAAGAAAGGCTCGTGGCTTTACTTTTGACGAGTCATTGAACACCTCATTGCCGTCCATGCGATACTCATAGGCATCTATTCCGCCGTTCTTACTTCCTCTGAGCACCTGCCAGAAGATGTAAGTAAAGAGGTTCATCTGCGTGCCCACCGGCTCAACAGGATAATACAGACCGGCATTGGCATCTTCCTCAAGGTTGATTTTGCGGTATATGTCGCGCCGCCAGACCACATCTTCGGACATGGGAGCCATTGTAGGGAAATCTATCCGGGCACGAACGGTCATGTTATCTGCGTTCGACTTCCGCTGCTGCGTGGTTGTATTCCTGCGTGCGGCAGGCTGTGCCGTAACACATTGCACCACCCAAGCAGCCATGAATATAAATAATATACGTTTCATCTTTTCTTAACTTATCGTTATTTCACTATGATTTCCATCGCTCCGGGAAGCTTTCTTGTAATGCCGTCGGGGCCTACCGCCGTAATATTCGTGAGATAGAAACGACGGTTTCGGGAAAGTTTTCGGTAGGCATCTTTCTGTTGTTCCGAGAAAGAAGCACCCGAAGAGGCCATCGGAACGGCATTGCCCATATTATCGTAGAACACGGTATGGAAGCTCACCACACGGAAAGGAATGTCAAGCAATCCGTCATCAATCGCGGCACTAAGTGCAGTCACGCCCATGAGAGATGCCTTGGCAAGTCCTCCTCCCTTAAACCTGTCACCGCCAATCGAGATGTATGGAGTGGGATCGGGTAACTTTCGGACACGGAAGACAAAACTTCCCATATTGCGAACCTGCCCTTTGTCTCTGGCTGTTACCGTGAAAGTAACGTCTTTGCCCACAGCCGCCGGCACAGCAACATACTTTCCGTTGCCCTTGGCAGTAAGTGTGCCGCCGCTCATAGAAAGGGAAATGGCATTTTGAGGAACGCCCGATGCGCTTACGGTAATGGCATTCTGATAGCCGGCATAGAGCACATTCATCAGGTCTGCGGCCACCGCCGCGCCCATAGGTGCAGGCACAACTTCATACTTTTGGAGGAAATCGCGACGGAGAACATCGCCCGATCCGTTGCGCATCAGTATATATCCACCAAACGAATGTTGCCCTACGCCACCGGCCGTAAAGGAATACTGGCCGTTGGTTGTATTGATGCGAGAACCGTTGATGTAAATTTCAGGATGGCGAGTGGTATCCACTGCAGCCATCACAATGCTGGCCGTGAACCGTTCTCCGGGATAAAGCGTTGTCTTGTTTGGGATGACAAAAGCATCAATCTTGTTGACACGGATGTCTTTGATGTCAACATTGGAGACCAGTGTATGCAGCACCTCGCCCTCGGCATAGCGTATATCGCTCTGCAATTTGGACAGGTGCGTCAATGCGGCGGCCACCGGCATATTTTCGAAATGGTATTCCTGCCAGTTCTTTCCCATCGTAACGGCCTTCTTGGGAAGCTCTGTTGTAAGGTTGCTTGCAATGATTTCCTTCTGCTTCGGGTCACTAACCATCTTCAAGATACGTGTCCGATAGCTGTTGACAGCATTGAAAAGCATCCTGCCTTTTCCCGAACCGGGAGCCAGCATCACATTGCTGGCAGCTTCAAGGTCGTCAATATTCTTTACATTCTTTATATCGCCATCCGCTCCATCGGCCTCTTTCACTATCTGCACTTTCAGCTCCTGCACGAAATTGTATAGCGAATCACTCATGTCTTTCACAGAAGTTGCTTTCTCAAACCACGCTTTCACCTTCTCAGGATTGTTGCGCATCTGGGCTTCGAGGTCGCCAAATACAGCACGGTTTTCCTTCATTGAGTTCTCGGTAGTGCGGTTTAGGCTCTCTTCCACAATGGAAAAGCCGTTCAACACCTCGGTGGAGATATTGAGAGCGAGCATGGCCATCAAGACGACATACATCAAGTTAATCATCTTTTGGCGCGGAGACAGCGGTCTTTTCTTTATAGCCATTCTTGCTGTTATGTTGGTTTTATCAACCGTTTATTATACTTCCTCGCCATTAGAACTGGGCGGCACCACTGGCGCAGCAGCCCTCATATTGACCGTCATGGCCTCTATCATGCGAGCATAAATCTTGTTGAGCTGATCGATTTGGCTGGCCATCTTTCTCGTCTGGGCATTGATTTCGTCGATAGTACCAATCTGTTGGCTTGCACCTTTCAACTGCATTTCGTACACCTTGGCAATGCCTGTAAGCGTGCGGTTGAGGTTTTCCATTTCTTCCGAGTCTCTTGCGAGTCTCGAACTCTGGTCGCTCACCTTGCCGAGCAATTCTGTCAGGCGTTTGAGTTCTTCCACATAATTGCCCGTTACTTCAGCCATTTCAGGAACAATCTGCTGCTGTTGCGATACCCATTGGGTTGAAACGCCAACCGATGCCGCAACCGTTGCATCCGCATCTGTAGCCGGACGCTGTTCGCCATGTGCCTCTTCAGAAGTAAAAGCGGAAGCATTGCCACCCATTCCGCCATTTATAATAATGGTACCGGGCACATTTCCTTGTCTGCCGGAAACGCTCCTGCCTTCAAATTCTTCATTTCCTTCTTCCCTTTCATATTCTTCTTTCATCTCCGTACTGGTTTTCAAGTCCATGCCGATGGATGTCTTGTCGAACGGACGGTCAAAAGCCGAGAGGAAAAACACCACTGCTTCCGTTCCCATACCAAGGAAAAGCATGAGGTTTGCACCAGGAAGGTGAGTTAATTTGAATAATGCTCCGAGGATAACGATGGCCGCTCCCCAGCTATAAGCATAATTGAGGAAAGTCTGTCCGGGAACGCTGTCCATCCATTTTTGCAATAGATAGACGATGTTGTATTTGCTGTATTCTGTCATTTTCTATTCTTCTTGCTTGCTTTTACTGCTTTTTGCTTGATGCTTGTAGAGCTTGCCACACTACGAGCACATCTGAATCCGATATAAGAACGTGGCTGATTCTGATACTCCCAAGTACGCCACGCCGCACGGATATAAGATTCCGGGTCTTTCCAAGAACCTCCCCTGACACTCTTTTTCTTAAGTCTGTAAGGGTCTTCTTTCGCTGCGTTATACCTCAATTGCGGATTGATGTCGTTCATGGCATCCACACCTGCCTCGGTATAGATGGTGCTTGTCCATTCGGCAACGTTTCCGGCCATGTCAAAGAGTCCGTTGGAGTTAGCTCCATAGATGCCAACCTTGCTTGTAATCAGGTTTCCGTCTTTGGTATAGTTACCCCTGTCGGGCTTGAAGTTGGCAAAGAAACACCCCTCGCCATTCTTCACCTGCTCGTTTTCCCACGGGAACTCATTGCCCTCTTTGCCCCTGGCTGCATATTCCCATTCGGCCTCTGTGGGCAGCCTGTATCGTTGCACGAACTTCGCTTCAGGGCCTAATCCCTTGAGAAGGTAGTCTGTTCGCCATGCACAGAATGCATTGGCTTGCTCCCAAGTTACACCAACGACAGGATAATCGTTGTATGCCGGGTTGCTGAAGTAGTTCCTCAAGAGCATCTCCGTGTCTGAATTGCGGAAGTCATTAACCCACACCGTCGTGTCGGGATAGACGTTTACGATGTAAGTATGCAAGAAATCCCACGGACCGCTCAAAGGCCTGTTAATCGTTTCACGAATAATACGCCCCTCATCGTCCACATATGCCGTGTCTTTAGATATCATTACCACCTCATTCAGGTCGGGCGTCATGTCCGTATTGAGATTTCTTTCCTCCGGATTCATGCGGTTTCTGCGCAGAGCAGCTGACGTATAGTCGTATATTTCATATTTATAATTGAGCTGCTTCCAGTCGAGCAGCTTCTCTCCCGTTACCGGATTGGTTACGTAGAGGCTCTCAAATGCCCGCTTTTCATCTTCATTCGGCTTTCTCGGAAGCGGTTTTTTCCAGTTAAGATAGGGCTTGATGGGGTCTCCGTTTTTGTCTTCGGTAATCTTGTAGGTCTCATCTCCGCCATAAGCAGGGTCTGCCAGACGTTCACGAAGAATGGAATCGCGCACCCAATACACAAATTGCTTGTACTTGGAGTTGGTCACTTCGGTTTCATCTATCCAAAAACCGTCTATCGAAATGTCCTTCACGGGCATCTGCTTACCCCATAACG
Organism: Prevotella sp.; assembly: GCA_034183335.1. Taxonomy (GTDB): domain Bacteria; phylum Bacteroidota; class Bacteroidia; order Bacteroidales; family Bacteroidaceae; genus Prevotella. The sequence goes on along the minus strand of JAXFLJ010000001.1, from coordinate 139,075 downwards.
AGTCTTGTTTTTCAAGTCCCATCTTCAGACTTCCGCGCTTAATCATCGTCATGCCATAAGGTGTCGGTTCGGCAAAAGCCTTTCCGCCGCCCACGCCAGTCACCTCACCGCCTCTGCCGGCTGACGAAGTGGCTTTTCCACCAAAGCAACCTGTAAGCAGGATGAGCGAAAAAAGGAATATGGCAATTGTCATTTTCTTCATATCTATCATTTCAATTTTATCTTTGCTGTCAAAGTATTCTGACGCTCTTATGTTTGTTTTTTCCTTTCTTATGCAAATTGATGTCGGTCTGATAGTTGACAAACAGGCCGTGAGAGCCGTGCCCCAGTCCGATGCCATTTGTAAACATCTCGTAGCTGTAGCCGATATTCACACCGTGGAAAGAGCCTCCCACCATTGCCGTTACCGAGTTGGTAGGGCTGTATCCCACACCGGCGTAGAGCATTTTCTTCTCATATCGGTACACAAGACGTGCCGTAATGTCTCCCCGCAAAGCCGTTCCGTCAGTGCGGAGCAGCAGCGTCGGATATATTTTAAGGAACGGATTTCTCATATTTATATTGCATCCACCTGTCAAATAATAAGTCCTTGCAACCTGAAAGCGATGCGTCTCGCCCAAATCAATGGTCGAGCCTGCTGCGTGTTGTACCGAAACGCCGGCATACCATGCCCGATGCGTGTAATACAAACCTGCCGCAAGGTCAAGGGTATTGCCCTCTACCTGTGTGGTTGGTATGGCCGGGTCTCCCGATTCGCCGGGATCCGCCTTCGAGCCATCGAATTTTTCGGAGAGGAAACCTACCTGCGCACCGAGACTAAGCATGCCGCCAAAAGCCTTCACTTTTACTGCATATTGCACGCCGAGCAATGTCTGGTCAAAGAGTCCGGCCTTATCCTTAGTGAATTTCACACCCACTCCCTGATAGGTTTTAAGTGCGTAAAAAGGCATATCGGCAGCAGCATACATGGTTTGGGGATTGTTTTCAAACCCCATGAAGTCATAAGCATAGGCCGCAGTGACGTTAAGTTTGGACTCTTTACCCACTGCCGCCGGGTTAAAAGCAGGCTCCATGGCAAAGTAATGGCCAAAATTACCATCGGTCTGGGCAATGGCTCCCATCGGAATCAATGCCCCACACATCCATATTAGACATTTGCGTAAAAACACTTTATCATAACGACGCATACCATAATTTATTATATAAGGAGACTCTAAAAAACCTTTTTAGCCGTTTTCAATGTGTTCCACATCTGTATTCTTGCCCTTTTGCCTTGTTTTTCATAACCACCACCAGCCAGATACCGACAGAAAGCCGAGCATCTTTCACAGACAAGTTACCAGCCACCCGTTTGCCATGCCACGACCTTTCATTTCACAAAAAGAAACCGTCCCCTTATGCAAGGAGACGGCCTTATTTCTTCATTGGTAATCAATACTCATCCTCGTTGAAAAGGAAATCCTCTTTGGTTGGATAATCCGGCCAAATATCCTCGATACTATCATAGACATCGCCTTCATCTTCTATCTCTTGCAAATTTTCAAGCACTTCCAGCGGTGCGCCGGAACGAATGGCATAGTCTATCAGTTCTTCTTTTGTTGCCGGCCATGGGGCATCTTCCAGTTTAGAAGCCAATTCTAAAGTCCAGTACATAGTTTATTTATTTACTCGTTTGTATGTTTTTGAAAGGGCATACACTCCAACTTAGCCTCCACCCACACAGGCATTGACTTTTACATCAGGTGTTATTGACTCCCCCTTGTTCTTTTGTGCAAAGTTAACTCTTTTTATTTTAATCGCAAGGTTTTTTCCAAATTTTCTCACGAACGCCATCAATAAAGTTAAGTTTTCTGGCCAACACGAAGAGATAGTCAGACAGTCTGTTCATGTATTGCAGAATTTCCGATGCCACGGGAGAGGTCTCGTGGAGGAAGAAAATACGCCGTTCGGCACGCCTGCATACTGTTCGGCATACGTGGCAGATGGCCGCCTCGTGTGAGCCTCCGGGCAAAAGGAAAGATGTCAGGGGAGGTATATTGGCGTTGATAGCGTCTATTTCCACCTCCAGACGGTCTACTTCTTCTATCGGAAGGACGTATGACGGACTGACAGGAGTCTTGCTTGTGTCAGTTGCCAAATAAGAACCGACGGTAAAGAGGTTGCGTTGTATCCTGATGATAAGGTCTTTGTCGTCGCCGTCTTTCATAAAGGAGGCAAGCAATCCCAGCTGTGCACTCAGCTCATCCACTGTTCCATACGCCTCAATGCGCGAATTGGTCTTCCTTACCCTGTGCCCTCCTATCAAGCCGGTAAGTCCCTCATCGCCTGTCTTTGTATATACTTTGGTAATTTTCATGGCTTTTTCTGTTCTTTAGATTTATCTTATAATGTTGTCTGTATAGCTTTTTCTCAAAGAAGATGAGACCGCAATCGAAGAGGTCGTAAGTTTCTCCGCCACGCTCATGTGCAGTCAGTTCGTTCCAAAAAATATCGTTTTCGGTCGTGAGGTGTATTCCTTCGACCATCAGCACGGCTTTTTCCTGCAATCGCTCCATGGCCATCCGGCAGAGCTGCTTGCTGTTTTTTCCGAGCACCACACGCACCATGTCTGCCTCGCCGAGCAACTGCCAGCCTTCACCACAGGCATCTATGTCTGCCATCCGTGCCCCGCTCTGTGCGGCAAGCATACATCGGCGAAAAACATCATAGCCTTGTCCACAGCTCAATATCAGCCTCGGTTGTCTGTCGGCAGCCATTCTCTGATAGAGCGGAAAGAGCCGCCTCATCATCTTCGACAAGCCCTTTGCATCGTTCTTGGCTAATCTGCCGCCGAAACATGCACGAGAGGGATTAACCACTTCTGTCACAAACCGGAAAGCCGAAGGCGACTGTATGCCAAAGCCCCGCCCCGAACCGAGACGCGACCATCGTGCCATCAGTCTTCTCATCTCATACATATAGATTGCAAATGTAATAAAAAGGCGGCAAAAGCTATCAACATTTACTCAAAAAAACATGGCCTTCGACATCTTTCCCCGTCATCTCTGCCATCTGTGCAACCGTAGGGAAGAGACAGACAGAGGAAATCTTACGACAGATTACGGCACGCTTTCGCCCTCGACATACTCTTCAAGTAACATGTGTTCGCCGTCAAACACAGCGTAAGTGTACTGCCAAACCCAATCTCCGAGTATCATCAGTCTCGACTTCCGTGAAAGCATAAGGTCAAGTTCGATATGCCTGTGACCGTACATGAAGTAGTCTACATCGGCATGTGTTTTCATATATTCCTTCGTAAAGCGAACAAGATACTCTTTGTCTTCCCCCAGATAGGGAACTTCTTTTCCTCCTTCACGCTTCAACCGACTGTGTTTAGCCCACGTCAGTCCCATCCACAGCCCCCAGCGGGGGTGCAACGCATTGAGCAAACGCTGACAAAGACGGTTGTTGAACATCCTCTTGAGCAGCTTGTACTTCCCGTCGGGGTCGCCAAGACCGTCTCCGTGTGCGATGAAAAACACCTTATCGTAGATTTCAACAGTCAAAGGACGCTTATGAACTTTCAGTCCGCACTCCTCTTCAAGATAACCATAGGTCCACAGATCGTGATTGCCCGTGAAGAAGTGTATCTCAACCCCCATGTCGGTCAACTCTGACAGTTTTCCGAGAAAACGCGTATGACCTTTCGGAACCACATACTTGTATTCGTTCCAGAAGTCGAACATGTCGCCAAGAAGGTATATGGCGGCAGCTTTGTATTTGATGCTGTCGAGGAAACGAACGAGCCTTCGCTCCTGCGTGCGTCCATGCTTGATAGCCAGCGAACCAAGATGGGCGTCTGTCAGGAAATAAACACGATGCGCCCCGCTACGTTTTTCGGCAACAGAAGCATCTGCATTACGGACAGACAGGCTGTCGCCTGATGTTGACAATGGATTTTCCGGTTTTTCTTGTATCATGATTTCATGCCTGAATAGATGGTCAGGTATCTGCCGATACCATAATATATTAGATGCGCATCACAAGAAACCCAAGTCAATTTGGGCTTCTTCGCTCATCATGCTTCTGTCCCATGCCGGTTCAAAAACAAGATTAACTGTAACCGACTTGATGCCTTCCACGCTCTCAACCTTCGTCCTCACATCTTCTACGATAAAGTCTGCAACCGGACAGTTGGGTGCGGTGAGCGTCATATCGAGGTCTACCGTGCTGTCATCTTTGACATCAATCTTGTAAATCATGCCCAGATTCCACACGTCAACAGGAATTTCAGGGTCGTAAACGGTCTTCAACACATCTACGATTCTTTCTTCCAGCTTATTTTTTTCTTCTTGTGTCATTTCGTTATGTTTCTTTTATTCCACGGCTGCCATGCAGCAAATCAGGTGCAACCAAACATGCCTCATACAGCCCCGAAGATGGTTTCTGTCATGCAAATATAATAAATCTTTCCGACAAATATGTCGAAGACGGGCAAAAGTTGCTTTCGGTCTTCTCCCCATAAAAAACAAAACGAAGGCCAAGTCACAACACCATAACCCTCTGGCAACCATCACTCATTTTTCAGAAAAAGCAAGGACATGAGCAGAAAAGAAAAAAATCAACTTGTTTTTAACGATTAACAACCATATAAAAACGCCTGAGTTCAACGAATTACAAGTGCTTATAAATTTAGCGATTAGCGAAAACGGCCATGACATTATAGGGTTCATGCACAAAGAATTACAAACAGCAATCACGGTGTCTTCCGAAAACAAAGTTGCAAAATAATTCCGTATGGCAGATGATTTTTGCAAGTTTCCACCCTCACGAGGCGTGCGGAGGGAACGGTACGGAAAGGTCTTGTTATCGTACCAATGGTTGGTACTCATGCTACCAAACACTGGTACGCCCCGTACCAGTCGTTGGTACGGTGTGTACCAACGACTGGTATCAATTCCATACCACAACAATCTCATGAATGTATGTCACCACCGGGTTGCCTGTCGCTGCTTACCGAAGGCGTCGTGCGTCAACGTACAAAGGAGGCTTGATACACAACTTGCTTTTTTGAGTTCATCAAATTCATCTTAAACCCAAATCGGGCATGAGACCGCCAATGCTACATTCCTTGCCGAGAACGCTGCTTACCGACTGATTTCGTACGATTGTCAGCATCTTATCCGCCGTTTTTCCTCGGAGTAGCCCGCTACACCTTCGGAAAAACAACAGACAATCTGCTTGACATCCTAACAAAATCAGTACGGCATCTCATACCTGATTTGGGTTTCAACCCAAATCGGGCATGAGACCGCCAATGCTACATTCCTTGCCGAGAACGCTGCTTGCCGACTGATTTCGTACGATTGTCAGCACGGTATCTTACGACCGGATGAGGTTAAGAAATCGTCTTTTGCTCCTCATGAATTGTTCTTTCGATTGATACAAGGTTAATTTCTCGAAAAAAAACGACATGCGCTCTGGCTTTTTCCACTAAAAAACGGCTTTTCTTCATTCGGTCGACAACCAGCCGAAGAAGCAGACAAAAAACGCTGTTTTATTTTGCTTTGCCTAAAAAGATTACGTATCTTTGCATTTCCAATAGGACTCAAAACTGATGAATCAAACAAAATTCGGATTGCTAAGCCGCATCAAATATCCGGCCGATTTACGCAAGCTACCGGTTGAAAAACTGCCGGAGGTATGCAAGGAGTTGCGAGAAGACATTCTTGATGAACTTTCGACCAACCCCGGCCATTTGGCGTCCAGCCTCGGTGCGATGGAAATCACCGTGGCGTTGCATTACGTTTTCAACACTCCCGAAGACCGTATCGTGTGGGATGTGGGGCATCAAGCCTACGGACACAAGATACTCACAGGACGAAAAGAGGCGTTCTGCACCAACCGAAAACTGAACGGCATCCGCCCATTCCCCACCCCACAGGAAAGCGAATACGACGCTTTCATCTGCGGACATGCGTCCAATTCCATCTCGGCTGCATTGGGAATGGCCGTAGCAGAGAAAATTTTGTGCGATCAACAGGGAAAGAGCGAGGAGGAACGGCGTCATGTGGTGGCTGTGATTGGTGACGGAGCAATGAGCGGAGGACTTGCCTTTGAGGGTCTCAACAACGTATCGTCGACCGACAACGACATGCTCATCATCCTCAACGACAACGATATGAGCATCGACCACTCGGTGGGTGGAATGAAACAATATCTCCTGAACCTCAACACCAACGAAACCTACAATCACATCCGCTATCGTGCCGCACGATGGCTGAGCCGACACGGCATGCTGAGCGATGACAGAAGACAAGGCCTCATACGCCTCAACAATGCCATCAAGTCTGTTATCAGCCGCCAGCAAAATGTGTTTGAGGGCATGAATATCCGCTACTTCGGCCCTGCCGACGGCCATAACGTAATCGAACTGGTTCGCCTTTTCAGACATTTGAAGGACATGAAAGGGCCTAAAATGCTGCATCTGCACACCATCAAGGGCAAAGGCTACGAGCCGGCGGAGAAGTCTCAGACCGTATGGCATGCTCCGGGAAAGTTTGATGTACACACGGGCAAGCGCATCATAACGGAAGATGAGAAGCAAAAACCGCCTAAATACCAAGACGTATTCGGCGAAACCATCATAGAACTGGCACGAAAGAATCCACGGATAGTGGGCATCACGCCTGCCATGCCTTCCGGATGCTCGCTCAACATGATGATGGAGGCAATGCCCGAACGAGCCTTTGACGTAGGCATTGCCGAAGGACATGCCGTGACTTTCAGTGCGGGACTTGCCCAAGAGGGCTTGTTACCATTCTGCAACATATACAGTGCCTTCTCGCAGAGGGCATACGACAATATCATTCATGATGTGGCGATACTTGGTTTGCCTGTGGTCTTCTGCCTGGATCGCGCCGGAATCGTCGGAGAAGATGGTGCGACGCACCATGGGGCATTCGACTTAGCCTTCCTGCGACCGATACCTAACCTCACGATAGCCTCTCCCATGAACGAGAAAGAGCTGCGGCGACTCATGTACACAGCACAGACAGAGAACAAAGGGCCGTTCGTCATCCGCTACCCAAGAGGCAACGGCGTACTGGTAGACTGGAGATGTCCGCTCAAGGAAGTAAAGGTGGGAACAGGAAGGAAGCTGCGCGACGGATTCGATGTGGCCGTATTGAGTATCGGCCCAATAGGAAACTATGTGGAAACAGCTATCGAACAACTGGCCATTGCCAACAACCCACTTTCTGTCGCACACTATGACATGCGCTTCCTAAAGCCTCTCGACGAAGCCATCCTTCAAGAAGTGGGCGATCGTTTTAGCCGAATCATTACCATAGAAGACGGCGTTCGCAACGGAGGAATGGGTTCTGCTGTCACCGAATGGCTCAACGACCACGGCTTCCGACCGCAAATCACACGCATGGGGCTTCCCGACACGTTTGTAGAACATGGCACCGTCAGCGAGCTTCATCGCATCGTTGGCATCGATGTAGACAGTATCAAGAAAGAGTTAGTTCAATGAAGATAGTCATTTCAGGCGCATATGCCATCGGAACACACCTTGCCAAGCTACTCTCTCGCAACCATCAAGACACCGTTCTGATAGATGAAGACGAGGAAAGGCTGGCCAATATCAGCAGTGATTACGACCTGATGACACTCCACGCCTCACCCACAAGCATCAAGGCACTCAAGGAAGCGGGAACGGCCAATGCCGATTTGTACATTGCCGTGACACCCAACGAGAGCACCAACATGAACAGCTGCATCCTCGCACACGCCATCGGAGCCAAGAAGACGGTAGCAAGGATAGACAACGATGAGTATGTTGAGCCGGAAAACAGAGAGTTTTTCAGGCAACTGGGTGTTGATTCGCTCATTTATCCGGAACTCTTTGCCGCACGAGACATCATCAACGGACTCAAGATGAGTTGGGTAAGACAACGCTGGGATGTACACGATGGCGCACTGGTCATGCTCGGCATCAAGCTGAGAGAAGCCTGCGAAATTCTCAACAAGCCCCTCAAAGACCTCTGCGGACCAGAAGATCCATACCACGTGGTGGCCATCAAGCGCATGGGAGAAACCATCATACCGAGCGGAAACGATGAACTGAAACTCCACGACCTGGCCTATTTCATGACAACCAAGAACTACATACCCTACATCAGGAAAATTGTTGGCAAGGAACATTACGTCGATGTCAAGAACGTCATGATTATGGGAGGTGGCAAAACGGCCATCAGGGCGGCGCAAAACTTGCCCGACTACATGGAGGCGAAGATTATCGAACAGGACGAAAAGCGTTGCGAATACCTCAACGATGTACTCAACACCGACCAAGTAATGGTCATCAATGGCGATGGAAGGGATATGTCATTGCTCATCGAGGAAAATGTGAAGCACACGCAGGCCTTTGTTGCCTTGACAGGCAATGCCGAAGCCAACATCCTTTCGTGTCTGGCTGCCAAGCGAATGGGCGTCAGAAAGACCGTAGCCATGGTTGAAAACCTCGACTATGCAGCAATGGCGGAGAGCCTTGACATCGGTACCATCGTCAACAAAAAGGCACTTGCGGCCAGCTATATATACCAAATGATGCTCGATGCAGATGTACACAACGTGCGCTTTCTCATGTCGGCAAGTGCCGATGTGGCAGAGTTTACGGCACAACAAGGCTCTAAAGTAACCCGAAAAAGGGTTTTTGAGCTGGGGCTTCCGCCGGGAACGACCATCGGCGGACTCGTCCGCCACGGAGTGGGACACCTTGTTTCGGGTGGCACGCAGATAGAAGCCGGCGACACGGTAGTGGTGTTCTGCCATGAAATCAACATGAAAAAGATTGAAGTTTTCTTTAAGTAAAGAGGTTCATTGCTGTCAGGATGGCTTGCCGACGGCCGTCGGTCACACCGCCCAAACGCAGCAACAGAAATCAGAACGCTATTCAGATGATTAATCATAAACTCATATACAAGATACTGGGATCGCTTCTTTTCTTTGAAGCAATGTTCATGTTGTGGTGTCTTTTACTATCTGTTTACTACAACGAGAGCGACATCCTGCCCTTCATGATTTCCATCTTCATTACCGTTTCGGCAGCTATCGGCCTGAAATATGCGGGCAAAGGAGCCGACAACGCCATGAGTCGGCGAGACGCCTATTTGGTGGTTACGCTGGCATGGACCATCTTCAGTATCTTCGGCTCTATTCCGTTCATGGCCGGAGGTTACCTGACCAATCCCGCAGATGCTTTCTTTGAAACCATGTCAGGCTTCACAACAACCGGCGCAACCATTATAGATGATGTGGAAAGACTGCCCCACGGCCTCTTGTTCTGGCGTTCTTTAACCCAATGGATAGGCGGTTTGGGAATCGTGTTCTTCACCATTGCCATTCTTCCCTCTCTCGTTGGAGGAAACGTTCGGGTGTTTGCGGCCGAGGCAACAGGCCCCATCCGCTCCCGGCTACACCCTCGCCTGAGTACGACAGCTAAATGGATATGGACGGTTTATTTCGTCCTTACACTGTCATGTGCCATTGCCTACATGCTGGGAGGTATGGGCTGGTTCGACAGCATCAACTATTCTATGTCTACGACAGCCACCGGCGGCTTCTCAACACACAATGACAGCGTGAGTCATTTCAATTCTGCGACCGTCGAATACATCAGTATTTTGTTCCAGTTCTTGAGCGGAATCAACTTCACCATCCTCTACTTGGCACTTGTCAAGGGCAAGTTCAAACAGATGTTCACTAACTCCGAGCTTCGTTTCTATGTATCGATTGTGTTGCTTTCCACATTGTCCATCATGGCCTTGCTCATCACTTACAACGGATACAACCTGAGCGATGCCCTGCGCAATGCCCTCTTCCAAGTAGTTTCCTTCATGACGACCACCGGTTTGTTCAACGACGACGCCGGACAATGGCATCATTTGACATGGGTAATACTTGCCATCCTGATGTTCATCGGCGCATGTGCCGGTTCAACCAGTGGCGGATTCAAGTGCGTACGCGCCCTGATGGTTGTCAAGGTCATCCAGAACCAATTCAAGCAAATTCTCCATCCCAAAGCCGTTTTACCAGTAAAAGTAAACGAACAGAACATTCCCCAGTCGTCCATCTTTACACTGATGGCTTTCTTTGCCATATTTGTTCTCTCATGTTTGTTTACCGCCACGCTCATGGTTGCTATGGGCATAGACAACACCAATGCGATAACCATCTCCCTCAGTTGCATCAGCAACGTGGGACCGACACTCGGAACGCAGATAGGCCCTGAAATGTCGTGGAGCGGTTTGCCGGACATTGTGAAGTGGATGTGCTCCATCCTCATGCTCGTAGGACGTCTGGAGATATTCACTGTCATAGTGCTTTTCTCGCCGGCATTCTGGAAAGACAATTAAACTCAAGTCGGTTATGAAAGCCCATATTGACTTTGTCCGGATGTTAAGCTGATTGTCTGTCGTTTTTGTCGTAAGCGTAGCGGGCTGCGCCGAAGAAGAACGGCAGAGAAGATGCAGACAAACGAACGTAAGAAATGGGAAAGCAACATGATTAACGGAGAATGTAACCTTGACGGTTTAATGACCGAATGGGGTAGGACAAGGAGTTTGTCACCGGTTCTCTCATGAACCGCCGGCAGCCCTTTCCTACCATACTCAAACCCGCCTTGTCTGTTTTCGGCCTGCACGACAGGAGCATCGGACAGGCATCAATGATAAAGCCATGTGTTTCTTTAAGTTCAAACCCATTCTTAAAACCACCCTTTGGGGCGGCAACAAACTAATCCCATTCAAGCGTCTCAACATCCAACAGCCACAGGTGGGCGAAAGCTGGGAACTAAGCGGCGTGGAAGGGAACGTCAGCATCATATCGGAAGGAACGTGGAAGGACAAAAGCCTCAACGACCTTGTTCGTCAACTGAAAGACAAACTGGTAGGACGGGAGAATTACCAACGGTTCGGCAATGAGTTTCCGTTGCTCATCAAGTTTATTGATGCACACCAAGATCTATCCATTCAGGTGCATCCCGACGATGAGAAAGCCATCAGAAAGGGCAAGAAAAGGGGCAAGACAGAGATGTGGTATTTACTCGACAGCGATGCAGGGGCAAAACTTTACTGCGGTCTCAAAGACGAACTGACACCCCGGCAATACGCAAAAATGGTGGAAGACGACACCATTTGCGAGGCTCTTGCACAATATCCGGTCAGGGAAGGCGATGTCTTTTTTCTGCCGGCAGGACGCATCCACGCCATCGGTACAGGCTGTTTCCTTGCCGAGATACAACAGACCAGCGATGTGACCTACCGCATCTACGACTTCAAGAGACGCGACAAAGATGGAAACTTCCGACAACTGCACACGCAAGAGGCCGCCGAATGCATAGACTACTGCGTGTCTCCGGATTACCGCACACACTATAACGCAGAGAAAAACATCGCCATTCCGCTCGTAACATGCCCATATTTCAACACCGCACTCTACGATTTGGACGAACCGATGACCCTCGATTACAGCGAACTCGACTCCTTTGTCGTCCTTATCGGACTGAAAGGAGAGGCTACGCTGACCAATGGCGAGGGACATTCGACCACCCTTCAAGCTGGCGAAACCCTGCTGCTGCCTGCCACTACGGAAACAATTGTCGTTGAAGGCACGCTGAAACTTCTTGAAACCTACGTATAAGCGCAACCTATTTTGCTGCAACCTGCTTATGATTAGTTATTTATCGGCTCATGCGTTTTTCGGTATTTTTTCTTCCGCAATACGCTTGTGAACCGATTTATTTATTAACTTTGCATTCAATTGGTCAGCCGTGGCGGTCAGAAACAGCTTTCACCGCCTTCCGTCTGTCCGTCATATAGTATTTATTTATCAATCAAACACATTCATATAATGATGACATCATTGACTATCGGAATTGTTGCCGTCTTCATCGTGGGCTACTTGAGCATCGCGCTTGAGAACGGACTCAAAATCAACAAGGCAGCCATCGCACTGCTGATGTGCGTGGGCTGCTGGACACTTTTCATGCTCGACCCCGGCAGTTACCTTACCGGCATTCCCACGGCAGAGCTTGCCGACCATGTTTCAGGCATTCTGAAAGAACATCTCGGAGAAACGGCCGAGACGCTGTTCTTCCTCATGGGTGCCATGACCATTGTGGAAATCGTAGACCACAACGGAGGTTTCAACTTCGTGAGAGACATGCTCAAGACCAGCAACAAACGCATCTTGCTCTGGCGCATTGCATTCATGACGTTCTTCCTGTCGGCCATTCTCGACAACCTGACTACCTCCATCGTCATGATTATGGTACTGCGCAAACTCGTACAAGACAAAAGCGACCGCATGATTTACGCCGCCTTGGTTATCATTGCAGCCAATTCGGGCGGTGCATTTTCACCCATCGGAGACGTAACGACCATCATGCTGTGGATAAAAGGCATGATTACGACACAGGGAGTTATTTCAAGCCTCTTCCTTCCGTCACTCGTCTCGATGCTGGTACCGGCCTTTTTCATCCAATTCATGCTTAAAGGAAAGCTCGACAAGTCACAAAACATTGTGGAAAACCATGTAAGCGACCTCACCAAATCACAACGCCGCATCATCTTCTTCTTAGGAGTGGGTGGCCTTATCTTCGTGCCCATCTTCCGTGGTCTTACCGAGTTGCCTCCCTTTATGGGTATCTTGCTCGTGCTTGGAGTGCTCTGGACGGCAACGGAAATTTTCCATCGGAAGACCGACGAAGACGATACCATGGGCAAACGGGTGAGTGCCTTGCTTTCAAGAATTGACATGGCGACCATCCTTTTCTTCCTTGGCATCCTCATGGCCGTATCTTGTCTGCAAGAGATTGGCGTACTGACGGCACTCGGCAAATCGCTCGAAGAGATGTCGGGCGGCAACCATTACCTCATCACAGGTATCATTGGCGTGGTCTCCTCGATAGTAGACAATGTGCCTTTGGTGGCCGGCTGCATGGGAATGTACCCCATCGACCCCATTGCCGGCAGCGATATGGCAGTCGACGGAATTTTCTGGCAACTTCTGGCATACTGTGCTGGCGTAGGTGGTTCTATGCTTATCATCGGCAGCGCAGCAGGTGTTGTGGTCATGGGACTGGAGAAAATCACCTTCGGTTGGTATCTCCGACGCATGACATGGATTATTTTCGTGGGTTATCTGGCTGGCATTGCGACCTACTGGGTGCAACAACTGATACTTGCTTAGGCAACCTAAGCACAAAAGGCGATGACCAACGGCACGAGCCGATGGTAGAAAATGCCCAGCTCCTATTGATTTCTGCGTGGCCGCTTCATCAGCAAACGGCCACGCAGTTCGCATAAAAGGCGGCAGACTCCTCGTAGAGCTGCCGTCTTTTGATTACACACCAACTTTCCTGCCGAAAAAAGACAGAAGCATAAACCTCAATCGGTTATGAGACCGCTAAGGCTGTATGCCTTGCCTATGATGCAGCTTCCCGCAGCATTCGTCCGACTGTCGGTATCTTCTCTGTTATTCTTCTTCGGTGTAACTCACCAAACTTTCGGCAGCAAACAGACACCACAGGCATCGCTATCAACCATTTGCCCGCAAACCAGATAAACCCCAACTCTAAACAAACGGCAAACTTCGGCGGTTCAGCCTTTTCAATTTCCACATTATTTTTACAATTATTTCTTGCATGAATGAGAATATATTGTTATTTTTGCATATATTTCCAACCTTTTAATATAAATATAAACACATTCAAACCGATTAATCTTTAACTAATATCATTATGCGTACAACTACCTTGTTATTAGCCCTCGCAATGTCATTTACCGCATCGGTGGAAAGCAGGGCACAAGAAATCACACCCTCAACAGTCATCCCCTGTCGTGCAGGAACAGCCCGCGCGCCCATCACTTCCACACCCAAAGGCAAGCTGCACGGAAACCTTTACCGCACGTCAAGCTCTTACGTAACTTATTATTCGACAACTTACACCAAGGACGCAGATGGTCTTATCGGGGCTTATGTTATTGGTGAAGACGGCAATGTGTACATAAAGAACCCCTTTTCACAGTTTGTTACCGACTCGTGGATGAAAGGAACGGTTGCAGGAGATACCATCGTGGTGTCAACTCCACAGGCCATTTACTCGTACATCGACAACGACGGGCCAAACGATTACTTTGTATGGAACATGAAATACGACGAAGCCAACAACACGTTTGTTCGTGATACGGATAATCCCGATGCAAAATTTGTCTTCCGTGGAGACACTCTTGTACAGGCATCTCCCGGCATGTTGGGCATGACGGTGACATCCGGCAACTGGATAGGATACGGAGATTACAATATCAAAATGTATCCCGTAGGAGATGAAATCACGCAAAAGCCCGAAGGACAAGCGCAGGACTACACGATTGCATATACCGACGAATATGGCGAAGACAAAAAGGCCAACGTGAAATGTATCATCAAAGACAATGAACTTTATCTCGGAAACTTCTCTTACGAAACACCCGACAGTTGGATAAAAGGCAAAATCGAGGGCAACAAACTTGTCTTCTCATCGCCCCAGTATCTTGGCCCGGGCAAGAGCAACCACCATCTGTACTTCATGGCCGGCCAGCGCGTGAAGGTTTGGGATGCGGAAAACAACGAGTATGTAGACACTTATGAGTCGTGCGATAAAATTGAGTTCGCCCATGACGGAAACACATACAAGTCAGACTCGGTGATGTTCCTCAACTGGGGCAGACACACCGTGCATTACCGCAACGCATACGAAGAACCTGTACTGGGCGAGTATATGGAGACACCCGCTACACCGCAAGACCCTGTCATCAAAGCATTCCAAGAGTATAAAGCGCAAATTGGCTACGGAGCCATACGCTTCAACATCTACAAGAAAGCAACCACAGGAGAGGAACTGAACATCAAGAAACTCTTCTATAATATCTATGTAGACGACAAGGTATATACTTTTGAGCCGAAATATTACCCCAATATCACGGAAGACATGACCGACATACCCTACGATTTTGATGAAGAAAGGGACTTCAGAGCCAACGGAGACGACCACATCGTTTACTTCTCGGTGAAAGATTTCAAGAGAATGGGCGTGCAAAGCATTTATAAAGGCGGCAACGCTACCCGCAAATCAAGCATCATCTACAACGTTGGCGAACCGGTAATCGACGGCGTTTCTACGGTAGAAGACGATTCAAGGGAAGTTGTTTCAGAAGTTTGCTGCGACCTTGCAGGCCGCCAAATAGCCGAACCTCACCGTGGCGTGTACATCAAGACGGTTACCTTTGCCGACGGAAGCAAGAGAAACTACAAGATGATGAGGCAATAGGCTGCTTCTACATATCGAACGAAGACAAAATGCGAAGGCCGGAAGCGATTGCTCAACTCCCGGCCTTCTTCTTATCACCTATGAAAAGATTTACTCCGATAATTCAATTTCGATTATTTAATCCAATCAGGTCATGAGACCGCCCATGCTGCATTTCTCTTGCGAATAACCTTTCGACAACTTGCTGCCTATTCGTTAGAAGTCGATGTCCAAGCCCACTCCAAGCACCTTGTTGGTGCGAGTGAACGAGTCAGTGCAATCTACCGGGATAGTGCCTGTTGACGTTTTGATTTCCTGCGAATACTGCTTGTCGAATGTTTCGTAGTTCGTCCAGAAATAAGCCACGTTGAGCTTGATGTTCTCTTTCAGCTTGATTCCGGCACCGAAACCCACGGAATAGCTGCTGGTCACGAAGCTCATGTCGCTCAGGAAGTCGCCGTTTCCAAGCCCGTATTTCGTGCGCTGCATACCGGCACTCACCTGTATGGCTTTGGTAATATCATATTCTGCTCCGAAAAGAAACTCTTGCGTATTGCCATTGAGCAACTTTTGCTTGTCTTTATCCATCCGCGCACTCTTGTCGAAGAAATAATGATAGCCTGCACTGACACGAAATTGCGGTAAGATTTCGTATTGTGCACCCACGGTGAAAATTCCCGGCAAGTCGCCCGGGGTATTCACACCGTTGGGAAAAAGACCTGTGTTGTCACGCTTGGTCTTGTTTTCGATGTTCAGGCGGTTGGTAAACTCCAGTCGGGCACCGATATTCAGACGGTCAAGATTCACGTTCACACCCACTATCGGCGTGATACCCCATCCGGTCTGCGTACAGTCGAGATAACGGTCGGCAAATTGCAACTTGCTCGCTTCCATTCCGCTGGCCATCTTTCCGTATTTCTCTGCCTCGGCCAGATAGCCTGCCCGCTGCGCATCGTCTGTCGCTTGCTCTGCCTGTGTACGGTAATAGAAAGCCATTTGATTGAGTGCCTCGGCCTTAGTTCCGAAATAATTATAGAGATTTTCGTCCTTACCGGCAATGTTGGCAGTGATGTTTGTGATACTGCCTTCATAACGGTTGTTGATGTAGTTGAAACGAAATCCGGCATAAACAGCCACTTTCTTGTTGATTTTATATGTCGTTCCGAGTTGCAGACCATAAATAATCTGGCTGCCGCTAAGGTAACTGCTCACGGAATATCCCGGTGTCGTAGAACCCAGTCCCTGCGAAGCAAGGAGGGCAGGAATCATCGAGATGGAACGCTCGAACGAACCGAGACCGTTGTTAAAGGTACTCTTTCCACCGCCGCCCGTGATTGAAAAACTTGCCTGAAAGCCCCATTTATCGTAGTTGAGAGCAGCCTGTACGGACGGAAGGAAAGGAACTGCGGCCTCGCCTTTGTATTCCTTGATACCGTTCTCGTCTCCTCCATTGAGTCGGAAAGGCTGATAGAAGGGTGTTCCCTGTAACGACGGCACAGTAATACCACTCTTGATGATACGGGTCTGGTAAACATTCTGTACGTTAAACGACATGTGCAGACCGTTGCTTAAGAAGGCCACACCTGCCGGATTGCTGTAAACACCGTCTATTCCGATTGTTCCTTCACGTGCAAACATGCGGTTGAAAACGATGTTGTGGTTTGTGTTGGTAAGAATTCCGCCTGCAAATGCAGTAGAACCAATGGCTATTGAAAAAGCCATACAAACAAATTTCAGTTTCATTTCCTTAATCTATCTTTATCAAATTGGATGCAAAGGTAGTTTAATTGTTCTATAATTCCGACACAAAAGACGATTGTTTAATGATTATTAATACAGGAATGCCATCTTGTTTGCTATTCTGACATATCAAAATATAGCCTCACTCATATCAAAATATAGTCCCACTTTCAGTAGTTACAGTCCTTTTTCATTCTCTTTGTGACTGTCGGCGAAAGTCTGCCCGACAACATCTCTCCCATCCGCAACCATCTAATCAACAAAAAGAAAGCCATGCATACATTTCAGAATAACATTATACACAGGCTGAAAATAAACGTTTCAACCCAATTCGTTCAGAGAGGCCGCACTGCTTTTGTTCGGATGTCAGGCGGGAAACAGCTTCAACAGCGAGAAATACAGCATTAGCAGCCTCATGAACGAATTGGGTTCAAGTCAGAGATAATGGCCAAGGGAAATCGTACCAGCCTTTGGTACGATGCGTACCAATGTTCGGTACTGACCGTACCTGTGTTTGGTACGACGGCTACCAATCATTGGTACGATATTGTTCCGTGCCGACCTGTTATGCAGACAATCCTCAACCATATGGCCAACAGTTGTCGTGTCGTTGGCCGAAGTTGCCCGATGAAGCCGAAGATGGCGATTTATTCAGAACTTAGCAGGGAATTTTGCCTACATATCCGAAGAAAAGTGTAATGGCATTAAATCCCTATCGGTTATGATACTGCTAAGAGTTTTAACCCAATTCGGTCATTAGAGACCGTACTGATTATGTTCGTATGTCGAGCAGATTGTCTGCCGCTTTTGCCAAAGGCGTAGCGGGCTACGCCGAGGAAGAACGGCAGAGAAGATGTCGGCAATCGACCGAAATCAGTCGGTAAGCATCATCTTCAGTGGGAAATGTAGTACTGGCGGTCTCATGACCGATTTGGGTTTAATTCCGGCAACTTTCTCATTGGCATGCCATCAATCATCAATCTCATTCTGTTTAGAGCCTGTCGAACAAACCGAAAGGCCATATTTTCATAACAAGCCATCCTGTTTTGAGAAGGCGATGAAAGTGTATGTCCCCCTCGGAAGAAAACGAAAAGAACACAAAAAGTAAAAAATATTCCCTTTTTTAACCTCTATCTTTTGTTTATTTCAATATTAACGCTATCTTTGCAATCGGATTAATAATAAAACAAAAACAAGTTATGAAAAAGTACATATGCGAAACTTGCGGTTACATTTATGACCCCGCAGAAGGCGATCCGGATGGCGGCATCGCTCCCGGAACAGCGTTTGAAGATATTCCAGATGATTGGGTATGCCCTCTCTGTGGTGTAGGTAAAGACGACTTTAACGTAGTTGAAGAATAATTTTTCCCACTTCAACGGGACAGAATAAACATGGGGGTGAGACTTTTCAGTAAGTCCGCCCCCATTTTTGCCGTCTTTCCGCTGCTGGTTTTTCCTTGCCTGCGGTTTCTATTTTCCCTGTCGGAAGCCCTCTTTTATCACCGAATAATTTGTAATTTTGCAACCATGAATCCACAAGACATCAGACAATACGAAATCATGGCACCCGTCGGGTCGCGCGAAAGTTTGACCGCTGCCATCCAAGCCGGTGCCGGCTCGGTATATTTCGGCATCGGACAACTCAACATGCGTGCCCACTCGGCCAATACCTTTACGATAGACGACCTGCACGAAATTGCCTCTATCTGCTCGGAACATGGCATCAAGACTTATCTCACGGTCAATACCGTTATCTACGGAGACGACCTTCAGGCCATGAGAGAAATTGTAGACGCAGCCAAGAAGGCAGGCATCACGGCCGTGATTGCGTCTGATGTGGCCGTAATGGTATATTGCTGCGAGGTTGGAGTAGAAGTGCATCTCTCCACACAGCTCAACATCTCCAACGTTGAGGCACTCAAGTTCTACGCTCGTTTTGCAGATGTCGTGGTGCTGGCACGCGAGCTTCAGATGGAACAAGTGGCCGAAATACATCGCCAAATCACAGCGCAGGACATACGAGGCCCCCGCGGCGAACTGATAAGAATAGAAATGTTCTGCCACGGTGCGCTCTGTATGGCGGTTTCGGGCAAATGCTATCTCAGCCTCGACAACGAACGGCGGTCGGCCAACCGGGGAGAATGTCTGCAGTTGTGCAGACGCTCCTATATCGTGACCGATGCCGAAACAGGCACGCAACTGGAAGTGGACAACAAGTATATCATGAGTCCCAAAGATTTGAAGACCATCCGTTTCATCGACAAGATGATGGAAGCAGGAGTGCGGGTATTCAAGATTGAAGGGCGGGCACGTGGTCCCGAGTACGTGTACAATGTGGTTAAGTGTTACAAAGAGGCAATAGCAAGTGTCATCGAAGGAACTTTTACCGAAGAAAAAAAGAATCATTGGGACACAGAACTTGCCAAAGTATTCAACAGAGGCTTCTGGGATGGCTACTATCAGGGACAGAAGCTGGGCGAATGGAACCATCACTACGGTTCAAACGCAACTGAAAAGAAAGTGATGGCAGGCCGGGTTGTCAAGTATTTCTCCAAGTTGTCTGTGGCAGAAGTGGCCATACAGTCTGCCGAAATAGCCGTAGGAGACAAACTCTTGATTACCGGCCCTACTACTGGGGTCATGTATCTCGACGCCAAAGAGATACGTTACGAACTACAACCAGTGGACAAGGCTGAAAAAGGATGGCGTGTCTCCATTCCTGTCGAGGGAAAGGTGAGACCCAACGACAAGTTGTTCAAGTTGGTCTCAACGCCCGATGCCGCCCAATAAGTACCATGCCCCTTTCATGATTTACAAATAAACATTTAACAAATAAATGACAAATGGAAGCAAACAACATAGAAAATACTACTGAAAACGGCATCAATATGGTGACGAAAACAGAGAAAGGAAACAACATCGCCTCCATAGACGAACTGCAAAACGAGGTGATTGAGGAGTTTGAAGGCTTTGATGACTGGATGGACAGATACCAAATGCTCATCGACTTGGGCAACGACCTCGAACCGCTCGACGAACGTTTCAAGACCGAGCAAAACCTGATTGACGGATGCCAGAGCCGTGTTTGGCTGCAGGCTGATTACGAAAACGGACGCATGCAACTCTCTGCCGAAAGCGACGCACTCATCGTCAAAGGCATCATTGCACTGCTTATCCGTGTACTGAGCGGACATACTCCGGAGGAAATACTCAAGTCCGACCTTTATTTCATCGACCGCATAGGGCTTACCGACCACCTTTCTCCCACCCGGAGCAATGGTCTTCTGGCCATGATCAAGCAAATCAGAATGTATGCTTTGGCTTTCCAAAGCCAACCGTAAGCCATGAAGATGCGCAAACTTCGTACCATAGAGATGCGCAGAATGTCGGTAGAAGAGTTCAAGCAAGCCGACAAACTGCCACTCGTCGTTGTACTCGACGATGTCCGTTCGCTCCATAATGTAGGCTCGGTGTTCCGCAGCAGCGATGCTTTTCGTGTGCAAAAGGTGTGCATTTGCGGCATTACTGCGCCTCCGCCACACCCGGATATACACAAGACGGCACTCGGAGCGGAAGACAGCGTGGAATGGGAATACTTCAAGACGGCAACGGAGGCAGTGGAACAATTGCACTCGGAAGGTTGGTTTGTCTATGCCATCGAACAGGTGGAAGGCTCAACACGCCTGCAAGAACTCCATGTCAGCCCTGCATCGGCTTCCCATTGCAAAGGCTACGCAGTAGTTTTTGGCAACGAGGTGAAAGGCGTTTCGCAGCAGGTAGTTGACATCTGCGACGGCTGTCTCGAAATACCACAGTTTGGCACAAAGCATTCTCTCAACGTTTCCGTAGCTGCCGGCATCGTGATTTGGGAATTTGCCAAGAAGATGATGGGTGAGAATAGAAGTCAGTAGGAGATAATACAGAACGAATTTTTCTATGCAATGGTTTCCTTTTTAACAAAATCGGAAGATGGTGTGTTGCAGAATTTCCTATCATTCATTAGACCGCTAAGACTACATTTCCTGTTAACAGTATGGCTTCCCGACTACTTTCATCCAATTTGTCGGCATCTTCTCTGCCGTTTTCCCTCGGCGTAGCTCAATGCCTTCAACAAAACCTCAGCCAAACTACTCAACATCCGAACGAAAGCAGAACGGGATTGGATGACCAATTGGAGACAAACAGTAAAGCAAAAAGCAAGTATTATTGAAAGAAATGACTATCTTTGCCATCAGTCAACGCCTTGCTTGAAGACATACGCTTTTCTTACATCCTGTTGCATATGAAACAAATTATTCTTCTTATAGCCATCGTTTTACTGCTGACGGCATGCACTAAGCCTGCAAGAAAAACATCAGGAAACACCACACAGACATCACTTTCCAACATGGCCGTTGACCGACAAATAAAAGAATCAGACTCTACCGGTACGGAAAGGACAGAAATCAGACAGGCAGACACTCTCTCCTTGCAAGAGGACAGCATCATTCGACATCCCTCTCACAGCATATACGGAGAGTGGTTTACACCCCATGCCGCACAATTTTGCATCATCTTCCGACAAGACAGTACTTTTGTCTTCCGCCTATTCAATGATGACGAAAGCGATGCAAGCGGTTATTTCACGATCAAGAAGAAGAAAGTAACACTTCATTTTGAGGATGGCAGAAAGCTCGTATTGAACTACAGCAACCCATGGGATGACGACCAGTCCGGACAATGGTATCTATGGAAAAGCAAATTGCGCCGTTTCCAATATTATCTGGTAAAGGCGTACACGAAGACCAACGACAAACAATCTGTCCGACATTCAAACGAAAGCAGTACGGTATCCAATGGCTGATTTGGGTTTAACCACCGCATGCCCCATTCATGATGTCGAATGATAATCGTACCAATCGTTGGTAGTCACAGTACCAACCATTGGTACGCCCCGTACCAGTGCTTGGTACGGACACTACCAAGCCTCGGTAGCAACAGGACGGCTGTTCAACATGGACGCCATTCCGTGTATCTCATAGGGGCAATAGTCTTCCAAAGCGTCAGGATTGCTGACAATCTCTATCTAACTACGTGGTTTCCCAAGTGCATTTGTCCGATTGCCGGCGCACACGAGGTGTCGAAACAAACCCAATTCGGTCATTAGAGATCGTACTGTTTTCGTTTGAATGTCGAGCAGATTGTCTTCCGTTTTTGCCAAAGGCGTAGCGGGCTACGCTGAGGGAAAACGGCGGAGAAGATGCCGACAGACGAATGAAGGCGGACGGGAAGCAGCAGCATCAACGAGGAATGTTGCATGGGCGGCCTAATAACCGATTTGAGATAAAAAAGCTGTTGGGAAACCACAGAAATGTATCAGCCCAATAGACGGTTGTCTATTGGGCTGTTTTGACTATTTGCAAAGAGAGCAACCCTCACACTTACCCAGTTCTCCACGGAAACGCTTCTCGACCAAATGGTGGATGCGATCACGCAAAGGAATAAGTGTCATAGAGTCGATGACCTCATTGATAAAGGCCACTTCAAGCAGAAGTTTAGCCTCTCTGTCAGAGATTCCACGCTGTTTCATATAGAACAGGGCGGCATCATTGAGTTGTCCCACGGTACTGCCGTGGTCGCACTTGACATCGTCGGCATAAATTTCCAGCATGGGCTGAGAATACATTCGGGCTTCCTTAGTCGTGCATAGGTTTTGGTTGTTCTCGTGAGAGATGGTTTTCTGTGCCCCCTTCCTTACCAAAACACGACCTGCGAAAGCACCGACCGCCTTCTCGTCGAGTACATACTTATACAGCTCATGGCTTGTGCAGTGTCCCACCTGATGGTCAATGAGCGTATTGTTGTCTACATGCTGCTCTCTGTCGGCTATCACACAGCCGTTGAGCTGACATTCACCTCCCTCACCTTTGAAAGCCAGTTCCGTCCGGTTGCGGGTCACTCCATTGTGCAAGGTAATGATGTTGTGATGCACGCGGCTGTTCGCCTGTTGCTCAATATAGAGATTGCTGATGCGTACATTCTTGTAATGTGTCTCCTCCATACAGTATAGTTCGAGGCTGGCATTGTCTCCTACGAAAGCCTCTATTACCTGCGTGGTGAGAAAACGACGGTCATCGGCAGCATGGTCGCAGAACAACAGCTTCACCTCTGCGCCCTCCTCTACCACAATCAGCACCCTGCGGTTGGCCATGAGGTCTACATCTGAACGCAAGATATTGATAACCTGAATGGCACGTTCGCAACGGACATTCTTCGGAACATATACCACAAGTCCGTCTTGAGTCAACATGGTATTGAATGCCGTCAAGGCATCATCCTCCGTCCGAGCCAGACGGGCATAGTATTTCTCGATGAAACGGGGGTTATTCTTCGATACCGCACTGAGGGAATCTACAATGATGCCCTCGGGGAGAGACTTGTTTGGAAGCGCGCGGGTGTAAAACGCATCGTTGACGATGAAATACAGCGAGGTGCTGAGGTTGGGAACGTCACACTTAAAGGCGTTGTATGGATTGACAGGTATGTCGAGCCGGTTAAGGTTTAGCCCATAGTCAGGTTCGAAAAGAGCGGGGATATCCGTATATCTGTAGTTCTCTGTCTTCTTGGTGGGAAATCCCTGACGCCTGAAATCTTCAAAAGCACGGTCACGGACGGCATTCATGGGTTCGGCAGCATGCTGACAAATCATTTCCCTTGCCTGCTCGTAGAGCTCGATGTACTGCTCTTCCGGTCTCCGTCCATTCCCATTTGCCGGCACAGAATCTTGCCGTTTATGATGAATTGGATTATTCATAATGTTTGTTGGATGATAGGGTTGTTTCATTCGGAGCTTCGAGAAAGCTACCGTTTATCTGTTTCGGGATTGCCGGCAGCGGTCATCTCCTCCCTGATCCAGTCATACCCCCGCTGCTCTATGACCTTAGACAGCTCCGGGCCACCTGTTTTGACGATGCGTCCTTGGTACAGAATATGAACCACATCGGGTTTGATGGTGTCCAAGAGACGTTCGTAGTGGGTGATGACTATCGTTGACGTGTCTGGCTTTTTCAGTTTGTTGACCCCTTCTGCCACAATGCGGAGGGCGTCGATGTCCAACCCTGAGTCGGTTTCGTCAAGTATCGAGAGCTTCGGTTCAAGCATAGCCATCTGGAAAATCTCGTTTCTTTTCTTCTCTCCGCCGCTGAATCCCTCATTGACCGACCTGCGGGTGAACTTGTTGTCAAGTTCCACAATCTTCTGCTTTTCATTCATCAGCTTCATGAAATCGGCCGCCTTGAGTTCGGGCAAACCCTGATACTTCCGTTTTTCATTGATGGCCGTCTTGAGGAAATTAATCATCGAGACACCGGGAATTTCCACCGGATATTGAAAAGAGAGGAAAATGCCTTCGTTGGCACGGTCTTCGGGTTTCATGTCCAACAAGTCCTTACCATTGAAAGTAACGCTTCCTGCAGTCACCTCAAAGAGCGGATTGCCCACGAGGACAGCCGAAAGAGTGGATTTTCCGGAACCGTTGGGCCCCATGATGGCATGTGTTTCGCCATCTTTTATCGTAAGGTTGATACCTTTGAGTATTTCTTTATCGCCGATATTGGCGTGCAAATCTTTTACTACTAACATAAGATTATCCCCCGACCCTTCATGATGAAGGGAGTGCCTGACCCAAGTTTCAGGGGGAGTATCAGGCTTGCTACTTGATTACTATTATATATAATGTATATCGTTGAAGGCCGCTTGCACAGCCATGACAGTTGTTTTCGTCCGCAAGACAACAGACATTCTACCCCACAGTTCCCTCCAGAGAGACGCTCAACAGCTTCTGTGCCTCGACAGCGAACTCCATCGGAAGTTTCTGAAGCACCTCTTTGGCATAGCCGTTGACGATGAGTCCGATGGCTTGTTCCATAGGAATGCCTCGCTGATTGCAATAGAAAAGCTGGTCTTCGCTGATTTTCGAGGTGGTGGCTTCGTGCTCGATGATAGCACCGGGATTGTGAATATCCATGTAAGGGAACGTATGCGCACCGCAATCGCTGCCCAACAGCAGCGAATCGCACGACGAATAGTTGCGTGCATTGTCGGCGTTTGCCGCCACACGCACCAGTCCCCGATAGGAATTTTGTGAATATCCTGCCGAAATTCCCTTTGAAATGATGGTTGACTTGGTGTTTTTTCCAAGGTGAATCATCTTGGTTCCCGTATCAGCCTGTTGGTAATTGTTCGTCACTGCTACCGAATAGAACTCTGCCTGAGAGTTGTCACCCTTGAGAATGCACGACGGATATTTCCATGTAATGGCACTTCCCGTCTCAACTTGCGTCCATGAGAGTTTGGAATTGATTCCTCTCAACTCTCCACGCTTAGTAACGAGATTCAGCACACCGCCTTTTCCGTTCTCATCTCCGGGATACCAGTTCTGAACCGTTGAATACTTCACCTCTGCATTGTCCATGACGATGATTTCAACGATGGCCGCATGCAGTTGGTTTTCGTCTCGCATGGGTGCGGTACAGCCTTCCAGATAACTTACGTAACTGTCATCTTCTGCCACAATGAGCGTCCGTTCAAACTGTCCCGTGTTCCGGGCGTTGATGCGGAAGTAACTGCTGAGTTCCATCGGGCAACGGACTCCTTTGGGAATATACACAAACGAGCCGTCAGAAAAGACTGCGGAATTGAGCGCGGCAAAGAAATTGTCGCGGTAAGGAACTACCGTTCCGAGATGTTTCCGGATGAGTTCTGGGTGAGACTGGATAGCTTCGCCGATGGAACAGAAAATAATACCTTTTTCGGCCAGCTTTTCCTTGAAGGTGGTTTTCACCGAAACGGAGTCCATGATGGCATCTACTGCCACGCCACTTAAGGCCAAACGTTCTTCAAGAGGTATTCCCAGCTTGTCGAATGTTTTCATCATCTCCGGGTCAATTTCCTTATTCGCAGGCTTTTTAGCCAACGGATCGGCGTAATATGATATACTTTGATAGTCGATGGGGGGCATTTTCAGATGCGCCCATGTCGGTTGTTGAAGGGTCAACCAGTGTCGGAAGGCTTTCAGCCTGAACTCCAACATCCACTCCGGTTCGTTTTTCTTGGACGAAATCAGCCTTATGACATCCTCGTTGAGCCCCTTTTCGATTATTTCCGTATGTACGTCTGTCGTGAAACCGAACTCATATTTTCGTTCCGCAACTTCTCTGACATACGCATTTTTTTCCTTATTCATTCTTTTTCCTTTCGTACTTTAATTGAGTGATACCCAATGACGAGACGGAGAATGGATTTTGCCGGTGGCGGATAAAATGTGCCGTGGGTGGCTTACAGCTTCTGTTCCACTTCCACTTCGGTGAAGGTTTCAATGATGTCGCCTTCCAAAATGTCATTGAAGTGTACGAGAGAAATACCGCATTCCATACCTGCCGGTACTTCCTTGACATCGTCTTTATAGCGTTTGAGCGCACCGATGGGAGCCGTATGAATCACGATACCATCGCGCACTACGCGTCCTTTGTCTTTGTTGTGTACCTTTCCTTCGATCACAAGACCGCCGGCAACAGTACCCACTTTTGATATTTTGAATACCTGTTTTACCTCTACCTGACCGGTTATAATCTCTTTCTTCACCTTGTCAAGCATACCCTCCATTGCCGATGTAATATCGTCGATGGCATCATAAATGATGGAGTATGTATTGATTTCCACTCCCTCGCGGTCTGCCAGCTTGCGAGCGTCGGACGACGGGCGCACTTGGAAGCCCACGATAATGGCATCCGATGCACTGGCCAGCATCACGTCGTTCTCGGAGATTTGACCGACAGCCTTGCTGATGACATTCACCTGCACCTTCTCGGTAGACAATTTGATGAACGAATCGGCCAAAGCCTCGATACTTCCGTCGGTATCTCCCTTGACAATAATATTGAGTTCGTGGAATTCGCCCAATGCAATTCGGTGTGAAATATCATCGAGCGTAAATGTCTTCTGGGTTCTCAGACCCTGTTCTCTTTGAAGCTGCAAACGCTTGTTGGCCACATCTCTCGCCTCTTGCTCGGTGTCCATGACATGGAAAGAATCTCCTGCCGTAGGTGCTCCGTTGAGCCCCAAGATGATGACCGGTTCTGCCGGACATGCCTTTTCAATGCGTTGGTTGCGCTCGTTGAACATAGCTTTGATACGTCCCCAGCTTGTTCCGGCAATCAGGTTGTCACCAATCTTCAGCGTTCCGTTAGAAACCAGCACGGTACTAACGTATCCTCGTCCCTTGTCAAGGCTTGATTCGATAACCGAACCGGTAGCCTTACGGTTGGGATTGGCCTTCAGGTTGAGCATCTCCGCTTCAAGGAGAACCTTTTCAAGCAGGTCTTTCACACCGAGACCTTGCTTTGCCGAGATTTCCTGACATTGATATTTGCCTCCCCATTCTTCAACCAACAGGTTCATGTTGGCGAGGTCTTCACGTATTTTATCGGGATTTGCGCCCGGCTTATCTATCTTATTGATGGCAAAAACCATAGGAACATTGGCCGCTTGGGCATGTGCAATGGCTTCCTTTGTTGTTGGCATGACGCTGTCATCGGCAGAAATGATGATGATGGCGATGTCTGTTACCTGTGCACCACGGGCACGCATGGCCGTAAAGGCTTCGTGTCCCGGTGTGTCGAGGAAAGTAATTTGACGGCCGTCTTCCAGTTTCACATTGTAAGCTCCGATATGTTGCGTAATGCCGCCGGCCTCTCCTGCGATGACGTTTGTCTTGCGAATATAGTCGAGAAGTGAAGTTTTACCATGGTCAACGTGTCCCATCACCGTAACGATAGGAGCTCGGGGAACGAGGTCGTTTTCATCGTCCTCCTCTTCCGTAATGGCTTCTTGCACCTCGGCACTCACATATTCGGTCTTGAAACCAAACTCTTCTGCCACGAGATTGATGGTTTCGGCATCGAGCCTTTGGTTGATTGACACCATGATACCTACTCCCATGCACGTTCCGATAACCTCGTTGACACCCACATTCATCATGGTTGCCAGCTCACTCACCGTCACAAACTCCGTGAGTTTAAGTATTTGGCTCTCTGCATTACGTTCCGCACGCTCTTCCTGCATACGTTCATGGGCGGCATCGCGTTTCTCTTTGCGATACTTTGCACCCTTCTTGTTCTGTCCTTTTGAGGTTAGACGCGCCAGCGTTTCCTTTACTTGGCGTGCAACATCTTCCTCGTTGACTTCCAGAGAACGTTGCGGACGTTTCTTGTTCTTCTTATTCTTATTTTGGTTTTTGGCATTATTCTGCGGATGCGAGGCTTGGCTGGCAGCGGCATTGATGTCTACCCGCTCCTTGCCAATCCTTACCCTCTTCTTCTTTTCCGTATTGTTGGCAGCCTTTTCAACACGTTCCTTCTTGCGTTCCTCCTTGGTTTTCTTCTTCGGACGTGTATTTTGGTTGATGGCACTAAGGTCTATCTTGCCCAGAACGTTTACTTTCGGAGCGAGTTGTGTTTCACTCTTGAGCGTGAAAACCTTTGGTTCTTCCTCCTGTCTTTCCGTTGGTTCTTCCTCCGTCATTTCTTCCTTGACTTCGATTTGAGGTTCCGGCGACGGTGCAACGACAGGTATCGGTGCTTCTTCCACAATCGGTTCCGCCACCGTAATTACCTCTTCTACTTTCATGACAGCCTCTTCCACAGGCTTGGTTTCCACCTCCTGCGGTTTCTTTTCCGCTGCTTCAGCAGGTTTTTCTACAACAACCGGTGCGATGTCTTCTTCCTTTTGCTCCTTATCGGCAGTTTGGGGAGCATGTTTTTTCTTGTTGAGCGCGTCGAGATCAATCTTCCCTACGGGAGTAAACTGTTGTCTTTTCTTCTCCACCTCAACCACTTCTTTAACCTCTTGGTTTGCGGGTTGGTGAGTCTTTTTCTCTTTCGGCCGCTTTTGGAACAGCTTATCGGCTTGGGTTTTGGCTTCTTTATCTTTCTTGAACTCTTCCACGAGAGCATGATATTGCTTCTCGCTCAGTTTGAAGTTCAAGTCAGCTTTCACCTCGCCCAAGTCATTTTTCTTTTCTAAGAACTCAACTGCCGTTTGAAGTCCTATGTTCAATTCACGTATTGCTTTGCTTAATCTGATGCTCATTCTTTTCTCTTTAATACTTGGAGAGGGCATGCGGAATTTCCCCCTTCCTTTGTTTTTGCATTATGTTCCGCCTTTTATATATATTGTCCGCTCAACGGTTGTTGTCTTGTTTCGCTTTCAGCGACGAGAGTCGGCTTATAAACTGCCGAGAGAGTACCTGTATGTTACTGTTCAAACTCTGCATTGAGTATTCGCAAGATGTTGTCTACGGTTTCCTCTTCGAGGTCTGCCTTCTCTACCAACAACTCTCTTGGAGCCTTGATAACAGCCTTGGCTGTATCCAGTCCGATATTCTTCAACGCCTCGATAATCCATCCGTCAATTTCATCGGCAAACTCATCGAGGTAGATATCTTCCTCGGCTTCGTTCTCATTGATTTCTCTGAAGACGTCGATTGTGTACTCCGTAAGCATGGATGCCAGTTTGATGTTCAATCCGGCACGACCAATGGCAAGGCTGACTTCCTCCGGTTTGAGGAAGACTTCTGCCTTATGGTTCTCCTCATCAACGTTCAAGCTCGACACTCTGGCAGGACTGAGGGCGCGTTGGATGAAGAGTTTCACGTTGGAAGTGTAGTTGATGACGTCGATATTTTCGTTGCAGAGTTCTCTCACGATGCCATGCACGCGGTTTCCTTTTACTCCCACACAGGCTCCTACAGGGTCTATGCGGTCGTCATAACTCTCTACAGCCACCTTGGCACGTTCTCCCGGCATGCGTGCAATACGCTTGATGGAGATGAGACCGTCGTTGATTTCGGGTACTTCCGCTTCCAAAAGTCTTTGCAGGAAGATAGGACTGGTACGTGAAAGGATAATTTTCGGATTGTTGTTTACGTTGTCCACACGCAGGATAATGGCACGCACCGTCTCGCCTTTGCGGTACTGGTCTGCCGGAATTTGTTCAGATTTGGGAAGTATCAGTTCATTGTTTTCGTCATCAATGAGCAACACTTCACGCTTCCATGTTTGATAAACCTCTCCTGAAATGATTTGTCCGACACGGTCTTTATACTTGTTATAAAGGGCATCATGCTCCAATTCGAGGATTTTTGACGCCAAAATCTGTCGCAAGTTAAGAATGGCACGACGTCCAAACTTGGCAAACTCCACTCTTTCGGTCACCTCTTCACCCACTTCATAGTCAGGTTCTATCTTCTGTGCTTCCTTCAGTGCTATTTCCTTGTTCTCGTCTTGCACCTCGCCGTCGGCCACCACCACTCTGTTTCGGTAGATTTCAAAGTCGCCTTTGTCAGGGTTGACAATGACATCGAAGTTCTCATCGCTCCCGAAAATCTTGGCTATCACGTTTCGGAAGCTTTCTTCCAGCACGCTGACGAGCGTTGTTCGGTCGATGTTTTTCGTCTCTTTGAACTCCTTGAAAGTCTCAAACATATTCGGGGTAACATCTGTTGCTTTTCTTACTGCCATAATTTCTGATTGTTTTTATAGGAAAGTACAACGACGTCGAAGTCAGACCATTATCCATTCCGGCTGTTTCCCTGCACCTTCTTTTTGCCTTTTCACTTGAAGTTTATGATATATTTTGTGTATTTTACGTTGTCCATGTCGTAGGTTTTGTCGACGTCCACCATGACGGGACGCTTCTTTCCCTCTTGCTTTTGTTTTTCTTGCACGGTCACCACAAAGCTGTTTTCATCGGCAGATTTCAGGATTCCCTTTATCTTCCGTCCTTCCTTGTCGAGCACTTCCACCTCTTTCCCGATGTGGTTCACGTACTGTTGGAACACTTTAAACGGCTGTCCGAGCCCGGCCGAACCTACTTCCAGCTCGAAGTCTTCCTCCTCTCGGTTCAGTTTATCTTCAACATAGCGGCTCAAGGCCACACAGTCTTCTATCCACACGCCATCCGCATGGTCTATTTCCACCACGATTCGGTTGTCAGGACTGATGTCGATGCTTACCAGAAAATACTCTTTGTCTGCCAACCATTCATCAACAAGTTTTCCAATGACGCTTTTATCTATCATATTTTTGTATATTAAAATGAAAATGAGGAACTCTCCGAGGAGTCCCTCATTCCACTGAACGGGTGCAAATATACGTTTTTTTCTCCATTTGCACAAGCCTTTCGTTCATTTTTTTACCCATGTCAGCCATTAAACCCAAATCAATCATTAGACCGCCAAAGCTACATTCACCACTGAAAATGTGACTTACTGACTGATTTCATCCGTTTGTCGGCAGATTCTCAATCGTTATTCCTCGGCGTAGCCCGCTACGACTTCGCTATAAAGACCACACTGATTTCGGTCACATGTTGAGCAGATTGACTATTTCAGGTTGACCTCGGTCAATCCGTCTGGGCATTTCCTTCTGTCACCTCATAGAATGATTGCCGCCCAACACCTTTCCTTATCCCATGCAGGAAGTCTTTTCAGCCCCAATCGGTGGCGGCCGGCCCCTGTCCGTTTCAAGACTGGTCAGACAGTCGCACTTGTTTTTTCGATGGTCAGGGTTTGGTCGCAATAGTCTACAACGGCAGGCCGATGGGTGATGAAAATAATTGTCTTGTCTTTCGATGTCAGGATATTACCGAGCAGTTCTCGCTCCGTTTCGGGGTCAAGCGCACTTGTTGCCTCGTCAAACAGCATGATATTGCGGTTGCGCAACAGTGCCCTTGCGATGGCTATGCGTTGTGCCTGCCCTTCGCTCAGTCCTCCGCCGGCCTCCGTACAGTGCGTATCAAGCCCTTGGGGCAGTTCTGCCACAAAGTCGGCACAGCTCTTTTTCAGCGCATCCAACATCTCTTCATCGGTCGCATCGAGCTTTCCCAGCCTCAGGTTGTCCCTTATCGTTCCGCTCATGAGCGTGTTTCCCTGCGGAACATACACGAAGTTGCACCTCATCAGGGGCGAAAGCTCCATGCTGCGATGGCCATCATAGATTTCAACCTTGCCTTCCTGCGGTTTCAGCAAGGCCAAAATCATGCGGACGAGCGTTGTCTTGCCAGCACCGGTCTCCCCCAATATCGCCGTGCAAGTGCCCGGACGGAAGTCGAACGACAAACGGTCTATCACCTTTCCGTCCTCTTTTGAATAGGCATAAGACACCTTGTCAAATCGTATTCCACAGGGCGCACCGAGCAAGATGTCCTCTCCCTGCTCCTCCAGCGGCATTTCCTCCAGCTCCATCAGTCGCTCGGCTGCCGTCAGCACGCTGACAAAGGCCGGCACGAGTTTCGTCAGGCTCCGTGCAGGGCCTTGTATCTTGGCCACCAGTTGCAGGAAAGCGGTCATGCCTCCGAAAGTCAGCGTGCCTCCGGCCATCCGCAAGGCACTCCACAAGAAAGCAATGATATAACCCAAGGCGAAGCCGAAATTGAGTATCATATTTGAAAACACGGAGAAGACCGTTCGTCTGACAACGTTGCGCCGTAGTTCACTGTGCGTCCCTTCCAGCCTGTTTACCATCTCGTCGTCGGTCTCCAGCGTCTTGATAAGCATCCGGTTCTGTATGGTTTCTTGCAGAATGCTCTGCACTTTGGAGTCGCTGTCGCGCACCTGACGATTCAATCGGCGCATGCGGCGCACATACAGCTTGCTGAAAAGCACAAACACGGGAATGATTCCAACGATGACGAAGGCCAATAGCTTGTCCATCGAGAACAGATAGGCAAAGGCACCGATGAAAAGTGCCAGCGTAGAGAGCGTACTCGGTATGGTTTCGGTGAGGAAACCCACCACATTCGACACATCAAACTCCAACCGGTTGAGCACATCTCCGCTGTGGCGTGCCTCCTTTCCGTGCCATTCCGAACGCAAAATGCGGTCGAGCATCTGTTGTTGCATTCGGTTTTGCGCCTTGATACCGAGAATGTTTCTCACCCAAATGCCCATGATGTGCAGGGCGAAATCTGCCAAGATGAGCAATGCCATCACAGCCACCGCCGCATAGACAGAACCTTGCGTGTAGCCGGCCGCTATGTCGATGGCGTGCTTGACCGCCCAAACCTGCCCCAGACTCACAGCCACTCCGGCCAAGCCTATGGATGCATTGATAACCGCCTGTACGCGGTTGCCGCGCCATGCGTTCCACAGCCACCGCACGATAGACTTCACGTCATATTTTGAGTCGGCAGGCTGCAAGAGGGTTTTGATGTTCATTCGCATGTTTCTTCACGAGTGTCTTGTCCCCACATCATCTTCTGTCTGAGCGTGTCGAAGTAGCTCTGGCCGTGCCGTTTCACAAGTTTCACGTCTTGCGAGGCCTTTCTGATGGTCAGTCCGATATGCTCTTCGCAGGTCATCGAGCGTCCGTCGATGGCCACAAGGAAATACCGGGAGCGGCTTTCCACCTCAATGGCTATCTCCACATTGTCCGGAAGCACGATGGGACGTATCGTCAGAGAGTGCGGGGCAACAGGCGTAAGACATACCACATGGGTCTGCGGGGCTACGATAGGGCCTCCGTTAGACAGGGAATAGGCCGTGCTGCCCGAAGGGGTGCTCACAATCAGTCCGTCGGCCATATAGGTAACGGCATGTTCTCCGTCAATTTTCGTGCGGATATTAATCATCGAAGCGTCGTCGCGCTTCAGTATGGCAATGTCGTTGAGGGCATAGGGACGGCCTGAAAGGGGCTTGCCGTCTGCCTCGGCCATCAGCACCGAGCGGCTTTCGAGGGTATAGTCACCTCTGAAAACGGCATCGAGTGCAGTCTCTACATCGGCCGAACGCACATCGGAAAGGAAGCCCAGCCGTCCGGTATTGATGCCGATAAGGGGAATGTCACGGCCTATCAGGCCGTCGACCACACGCAAAAACGTGCCGTCTCCTCCCAGTGAAATGACAAAGTCGGCGTCAAACTCATGGCCGGAAAAGACTTTCACCGCTCCTTTCCGCACTTCGTTTCGTGCCGAAAGACAGCGGTAGTAATCGCTTTCGATGCTTACCTCGGCTCCTTTTTCGGCCAGACAGGCAAGCAATCTTGGCACAACATCCGAACGCACATCCTGATATTCATTGCCAAAAAGGGCAAACTTCAATGGGTTTCCTGACATTTTCAACCTGTAATTTTGCAGGCAAAGGTAATGAAAACACGCAAAACGAACGAATGTTTACGTATGAAATAAAACCGAGAAACGAGGAACAGACGCAGAACAGGAGCATTGCAGGGAGCAACCGTCTGTCTTGTCAAACAACAAGAAAACCATATTGGATATGAATGTTGTCATCGTTCGCAGACGAATCTTCCAATATGCCACAAATCAAAACTTTACATGCCAACTGCCAAACAAGGCCTGCCAGACTATTTCCGCCAAAACCGTCGGGCAGCCTTCGCCTCATGTCTGCCTTCTGTTCCTCATGAACCGTATCCTTGTCAGTTACTTGCCCACGTCAATTTTCCAGTTGCCCGAGGTGTCTTTCTTCAGTTTGATGTTTTCGTCTTTGGTGCTGTTGTTGCCATAGACAACGTTCACCTTGACCGTGGCCACAGAGTCTTTCACTTCTTCCGACACCACCTTATACTCTTTGATGCCGCCTTTCTTTTCAAATTCTTCCGTTGCCTTGCTCTCCATCAGCGACACACACAACTGCTTGTTTTTCTCAATTTCTTCCTTCTTGGCCTTCTCGCTGAAATAGAACAGGTCTACATAGCCTTTGTAGTCTTTGTCCCTCAACAGTTTCATGGACTTTTCGGCCACTCCCGACGGTGTGTTTCCACCATCGCATCCAGTCACCAACATCATCGACATTGCCATGACCAGCATCATCATTACTTTCTTCATACAATTTAATTATTAATGGATTAAAACTTATATACCGTTTTCAGAAACCTCGACCGGTGAATGTCCGAAGGCAGCCAACACACCACTTGCAAACCGGGCAGGGTGAAGCGGTGAGCGGGTGTTCCCACGATGGGGCGGCCGACACGCCGAAAGGCATGCGCTATCAGCTCCGTGCAATAGACGGCTGTCGTATCTTTGTCGTCATACCGATGATCAAACAGGGTGCGGCGGCTAAAATACTCCAGTGCCACTCTTGCCGCACGGCGTGCCACGAGCGAGTCTGCTGGGCGGCACACTTCGCCGGCAAGGGCATTCATCTTGGCAAAGAAGCGGTCGGGCGCATCCAGTTTCACACGGTCGGGATCACCTTCGAAGTCGGGTTCGCCCGGTACGGCGTGGACAATCATCAGCCGGTTACCCTCCCTTACCACCATTCCTACATGCGAATAGGCTCCGTCCGGGTCTACAGACAATACCGCACGGCTGGTCAGTCCGCCCCCAAGACGAAACACCACATCGCCTTCACGCAGTTTCATCTCTTTCGGATGAATGGGCAGATGCCCTGCCTCGGCACGGTCAGCACAGGCCGACAGCATGCCCGCAAGCATTCCGACAAGAACCAAAGCCATCGGTTTATACATGCCATTCACGAGGTTAGTCTTCGCAAAGATACCAATTTCAGGGCATAATGGCAACAAAGATGCAAATTATTTTCCGACCAACGGCCTCCGCATGCCTCGCTGATGAGGTTGCTTTCCGACAGTTCTCATAACCCCAAATCGGTCATTAGACCGCCAACACTACATTACTCACTGAAGATGATGCTTACCGACTGATTTCGGTCGATTGCCGGCATCTTCTCTGCCGTTCTACCTCGGCGTAGCCCGCTACGCCTTTGGCAAAACGACAGACAATCTGCTCGACATACGAACATAATCAGTACGGTCTCTAATGACCGAATTGGGATAACCGATTGGGGTTCAACATGCAGTTGGACAAGCCGCAAGGCAGCACATCGTCGGCCTGTGACAGGCAAAGAAAGGCTGACAACCGACACCGAGAAAAATATATCGCCGACCGGCAAACCGACCTATCCCGTCATCGTACCAATGATTGGTACTCACACTACCAAGCACTGGTACGCTCCGTACCAGACCTTGGTACGACGAGTACCAACGAATGGTAGTCTTCCTGCATTTCATCCGCCCAAAGCCGAATGTTGGACATTCTGTCCTTAATCCTCCGTCGGTTATGAGAGCACTAAGGTTGCTTTCGCCCGATTGTCGGCTGCCTGCGCACAACAATTCCTGTCCGTCTGCTTGCCGATGTACGCAATTTTACGTAATTTTGTGGTATGATTTATGCCGACATCATTCTTCCGCTTCCCATCGACGGACTGTTCACCTACGCCGTGCCGCCACATCTGACGGAGCGGGTGGTGCGTGGCGCACGTGTCATCGTGCCTTTCGGGCGGAGCAAGACCTACACGGGCGTGGTGGCAGAAGTGCATCGGCGCAAGCCCGGCTTCGACTGCAAGGCACTGCTCGAAGCACCCGACGCAACACCGCTGCTGCTGCCC
The DNA here is from genome assembly GCA_034183335.1 of Prevotella sp. Taxonomy (GTDB): domain Bacteria; phylum Bacteroidota; class Bacteroidia; order Bacteroidales; family Bacteroidaceae; genus Prevotella. Next base: position 102,543 of record JAXFLJ010000001.1, on the reverse strand, counting down.
AGCCAAATGAATCTGTGGGAATGGATGGCCGACTATTACCTCTCTCCGTTGGGCGAGGTCATGAAAGCCGCCCTGCCGGCCAGCCTCAAGGCCGAGGAAGGTTATCGGCCGAAAACTGAAACATGGGTGACGCTTGCCACCGAAATGCGCAGCGAAGACAGGCTTCATGCCGTGCTGGACAGCCTGAAAAGGGCAGCCAGACAACAGCAGCTGCTCGAATGCTTTCTCTCACTGGCCGCATCGGAGGGCGAAAAAGACGGAGACGGAGGAACGGACAGCAACGGCGGCGGTTTCAATTTCGGTTTCTCGGTGGCCAGAGATGTGCTGGTCAATGAGAGCGGAACGACCGATAGCGTCATGAAGGCCTTGCTCGACAAAAAGATTCTGGTGTCTTTCAAGCGTGAGGTGGGAAGACTGAACAATGGCGGAGAGCCTCATCGTGAGCGTCTCCGATTGCTCAACGAAGCCCAGCAAACGGCCTACAACGCCTTGCTGATGGGCTTCCTCAAACATTCCGTCATGCTCTTGCACGGCGTAACCTCATCGGGCAAGACCGAAATATACATGCACCTCATCCAAAAGACGCTCGACGAGGGCAAGCAGGTGCTCTACCTGCTGCCCGAGATAGCCCTGACGGTGCAAATTACCGAACGTCTCCGCAGGGTGTTCGGCCACCGGCTGGGCATCTATCATTCCAAATACAGCGACGACGAGCGCGCCGAACTCTGGCAGAAACAGCTTTCGGCCGCACCCTATGGGGTCATTCTCGGCGTGCGGTCGGCGGTCTTCCTGCCTTTCCGCAACCTCGGTCTGGTGATTGTCGACGAAGAACACGAGACGAGTTTCAAGCAACAAGACCCTGCCCCACGCTATCACGCACGCTCGGTAGCCATCATGCTGGCTGCCATGTATGGTGCCAAGACGCTGCTGGGTACGGCAACGCCCTCGGCAGAGAGCTATTTCAACGCCACGGAGACCGGAAAATACGGACTGGTTGAACTGCCCACACGCTACAAGGACATACTGCTGCCCGACATCCGGGTGGTTGACATTCAGGACTTGCACCGACGAAAGATGATGCAGGGGCCGTTTTCGCCACAGTTGCTGACGGCGGTCAGGCAGGCTCTGGAGGCCGGCGAGCAGGCCATCCTTTTCCAAAACCGCCGCGGTTTTGCACCGATGATAGAGTGCAAGGTCTGCGGATGGGTGCCGAAATGCCAGCATTGCGATGTCTCCCTGACCTTTCACAAAACCACGCACGCACTAACCTGCCACTACTGCGGCTATACCTACGCCGTGCCCACGGCCTGTCCGTGCTGCGAGTCGACAGAACTGCGCGACCGGGGCTTCGGAACCGAGAAGGTGGAAGACCTGCTCTCGGAACTGATTCCACAAGCACGCATCGCCAGAATGGACTTGGACACGACACGAACCCGAACGGCCTACGAGCGCATCATCGCCAACTTCGCATCGGGCAAGACCAACCTGCTCATCGGAACACAGATGATCAGCAAGGGGCTGGACTTCGACCGTGTGTCGGTGGTGGGCATCCTCAACGCCGACGCCATGCTCAACGTGCCCGACTTCAGGGCTTACGAACATGCGTTTATGATGATGGCGCAGGTAAGCGGCCGTGCAGGACGGAAAAAGCGGCAGGGAACGGTCGTGCTACAGACCAAGACTCCCGATTCGGAGGTTATCCGTCAAGTCGTGGCCAACGACTATGCGGCTTTCTTTCGTGACCTTTCAGAAGAACGGAAAGCCTTTCGCTATCCTCCGTTTTGCCGTTTGGTGTACGTGTTCTTCAAACACCGATACGACAGTGTGGCCGAATATGGGGCGCAACAGTTCGGCATTGCCCTGCGAAAGATGTTCGGCGACCGTGTGTTAGGGCCCGAAAAGCCTGCCGTGGCAAGGGTAAAGACACTGCATATACGCAAAATCATGCTCAAGCTGGAGCATGGAATCGACCTTCGGGAGGTGCGTTACAGACTGCGGCAACTGCAATCCGAACTGCTGAAAGACAAACGTTTTGCCACCCTACAGATATATTTCGATGTAGACCCGCTGTCGTAGCGCAGCGTAGAGAGGCCTCTCCTTGCCTGTCCGACAAGAGAGAAAAACGCCCTGCACACCACTTCTATCTATCTGCCTGCACATCGTTGCCCGTCTGTACAGCTGCCTTGCCCGTCCTCCACAGACTTCCTTTCCTCTATGCGCAGACCTTATTTCCTGCTTGCACTTTTATTATTCGCTGACTGTACTTTTATTATTTGCTGACTGCACAGCTCCAACTTTCTGCCTGTACAGCCCCTTACCTTATTTATATATAGACAAACACGCCGTGACCGAAGATGATTTGCCACCTGCTACCTGCCTTATTCCTCTTTCTTGGCTCATCGCTCCGTCCTGCTTGCTTGATGAAACAAAGAGAAAGAAACAATCGCTGAAAAATGACGAAAGAGAAATAAGAAAGATAGTTTTAAGGAAGGTGACAAGTAGGCACTCAAAGAGTGACAAGTAGACACTCAAAGAGTGACAAGTAGACACTCACAAGAGTGACAAGTAGACACTCATAAGAGTAACAAGTAGACACTCATAAGAGTAACAAGTAGACACTCATAAGAGTGACAAGTAGACACTCATAAGAGTGACAAGTAGATGCTCAAAGAGTGAAAGCCAACTCTTACAATTCTATTTTTACCCTTTTCGGCTTCATCTTCTGACTTTCCAAAAAACAGGTATTGACCACCAGCGAGTAACAAACCCAATTTTGGGCGTTACTTTCGCCAACTGTCAAGGTCGGTCGAAAATTCTTCAAGCATTTGAGCGAATATTGACAAACTACTCAATAGTCAGAAACCAAGACATTGAAGAACAAAACTAATTTAACAAACATACAACCACCGACTTTTCAACTGCTTTTGCCCGCCTTTCATATAATCGAAAAGCATAGGCAAAAGCAGGAAAGTCACTTCCCCATGTCATCACTCCCAAGCTAATCAGCTATGTTGTTTTACCTCTCAAATAGAAGGCTGTTACAACTAAAAACATATGAGAATGACCTCATTGCTTGGTTGTTTTACCTTTCAAATAGAAGGCTGTTACAACGTTCTCGATTTTGAGAAGATCATGTCGGGGGGTTGTTTTACCTTTCAAATAGAAGGCTGTTACAACAAAAAGTGAGACACACTTAAAACTGTCAAGGGTTGTTTTACCTTTCAAATAGAAGGCTGTTACAACCCCGATCACTCGAAAACTCTTTCTTTCAAGAGGTTACTTTGATTTTACGAAAATAAATTCATTTCGCCTCATTGTTCGTCGTAATCGGTTGAACTACTCCGAGTATAGCACCTGAATGACGGTCTGCCCGACAGCTTTCAGCGTATTCTTGTCGATGTTTTGCATGTTGTCTTCCAGCGTATGCCACGTTGGGCCGAAGCTGCTGCGTGAATCGTTGGGGAAGTAGGGAATGATGTCTACGGTGGGAATCTTGGCAAACTGGTTGACAGGCACATGGTCGTCGTTCACCATTCCTCCCTCTTCGTTGGGGAAGTAGTCGCTATATCCGGCCACACGGGCGGCATTCCACACCTTGTCTACGATGCTTTGGGCGAAATGTTTGGAAACGCCCTCCTGATAGAACTTGGCATTCTTGCCCCCAACCATATCCAACAGGATGCCGAAAGCAAAAGCGTAGTTCATGTCGTAGGTTTTGTTTTTAGCCCAGTAATGCGAACCGAGTGCCCACGAATCGTCTTCAGACTGGTTCAGCCACTGAGGCGTTCCCCAGTCTTCGGCATCAAAACAGATGAAGTCTACTGCCACATTGAGCGTCGTATCGGCCTGAATGAGGCGTGCAATCTCAAGCATGACGGCCACGCCGCTTGCTCCGTCATTGGCTGCCAACACAGGTTTGCGCCAGTTGGTGCTGTCGGGGTCGTTGTCTGCCCACGGCCGACTGTCCCAGTGGGCACAGAGAAGTATGTGGGGCTTGGTGTTGTCACTGCTCGTGCGCGCTATGATATTGGTGGCCTTGAGTATCGTTCCGTCATAGCCTTTAAGGTCGGCCTTCTGTTCAATCACTTCACAACCGTATTCCTTAAACTTAGCTACAATCCAGTCTTTGCACTGTTCGTGCGCCTCGCTGTTCATGGTTCTCGGGCCAAAAGAGCATTGCTTGTCGCAGAAAGTCCATGCCGAGTCGGCGTTGAAAGCAGGACCTACGGGTTCAGTCATGGCCATGTCTGAGGGTTCTACGGCCTTGCCGCTGTTCTTGCAGGCGATGAAAGTCATCGCCAAGAGTCCCATCGCAAGCAGGGCGATGGCGTTAGATGTTTTTCTGTTCATAGTCGTGTGTTTGTCGGGCAGCCTGTACCTGCGTCATGACCCGCAGCCAGTTGCCGCCCCATATTTTCTGTATGTCTTCTTGGTTATAGCGTTTCAGGAGCAATTGGCGGGTGAACTGTATCATTTCCGACGCATTGGCAAGGCCGGTGATACCGCCGTCTCCGTCGAAGTCGGTGCCCAGTCCCACGTGGTCGACGCCCATCGTGCGGATAGCGTGTTCGAGATGTGCAATGGCATCGGTGATGCTTGTCTTGCCGCCGTTTCGCAAAAAGCCCGGATAGAGGGTAATCTGCACCACACCGCCTTTGGCCTTCAAGGCTCTCATCTGTTCGTCGGTGAGGTTGCGGGGATGGTCGCACAATGCCTTGCAACTGCTGTGCGAGCAGACAATGGGCGTGCGACTGATGTCGAGGGCATCGTAAAATGATTTCTCTGCACCGTGGCTCAAGTCTACCATCAGGCCGCAACGGTTCATCTCTTCGATGACTTTTGCGCCGAAAACGCTCACGCCGCCGTGTGTCTGACTTCCTCTTGCGGAGTCGCAGATTTCGTTGTCGCCGTTGTGGCAGAGCGTGATATAGGTGACGCCGCGCCGTGCGAAGTGTGCCACCTGACGAATATCGCCGTCTAAGGCAAGGCCGTTCTCGATGCCGAGGACGATGGACTTGCGCCCGTTATGTTTGTTTTGCAGCAGTTGTTGGGGTGAACTGGCAAGCGAAACATGGTCGCTGGCGGTGGAGACGAGGTGTTCTATCTTGTCGAAGATGAGGTTTGCGTATGCCGAAGGGCTTTGCACGGCAAACGGCACGCAGTCGCTGAACGCTTGTCCGGGCTTGGGCTGGGGCAGATAGGCCACCATCGTCACGGCATCGAGCCGTCCGTCGGCCATCTTGTGCAGGTCAACGAGAATGCGATCATCGCGCTTGGTGAAGTCTGCTCCTGCCGAAAAGAGCATCGGGGTGTCGCAATGTGTGTCGAGCGTGAGGGTGTGTCGGTGTATGTTCTTGGCCTTGCAAAATGTCTCGGCCTCATCGACAAGCCATCGGAAGAGTTTGAGTCCGCTCTCCCCAAGCCATTCGGGATGCCATTGCACGCCGAGAATGGCTTTTTCTTCAGTGCTTTCCATCGCCTCGATAACGCCGTCGGGGGCTATCGCCACAGGACGGAACAGGGTGCCGGTGTTGCCTACGGCCTGATGATGGAGCGAATTGACGCAAAGCCTCTGGGCATGGTCGTAGATGCGACTGAGGATGGAATCGGGCTGGAGGGTCACGGTATGGGTAGGCGTAGAATTGTCGCTGTCTTGCGAATGCTTGACGAGCGGGATGGGATGGTCGCCCTTTTGCCTGCGAGCCTCCCATTCCTCGGGCAAATCTTGTATGATGGTTCCGCCCAGTGCGGCGGCCAGTGTCTGTATGCCTCGGCAGATAGCGAGCATGGGAATTTGTCTGTTATAGGCCAGCCGGGCAGTCAACAGTTCGGGCAAATCTCGCTGGTGGTTGATGTTGTGGAGGTTGGGCGAAGGCTGTTCGTCCATCCACAAGGGATTGATGTCTCCCCCTCCGCTCAGCAGCAAGCCGTCAATGCGGTCGAGCGTATTGGAAATAACAGTGCCGTCGGCCACCGGCGGAATCATCAGAGGCACTCCGCCAGCCTCTGCCACTTGTCGGTAGTAGAGGTCGCAAAGGCATGCCTGACCGTCACGGAAGTTGGCCGTGATGCCGATAACCGGTTTTCGGTCTGCCTCGGGATAGTTACCATAGATGTGTTGCAGGTGCGCTTGCAGGCTGAAGGTTTCCATGTCGCGGTTTCTCTGCGGGTTTATTCGTTGCCTACGGGTATGACCCTGCGGAGACATTCTTCGAGGGAGATGAGGGTTTCGGTGGCCGCCACTCCCGGAATAGTCTGTATGTGTCCGCACAGCAAATCCTTAAGCTGTTCGTTGTCTCTGGCATATAGCTTGGCCAACATGGTGTAAGGACCGGTGGTGAAGTGACATTCCACAATTTCGGGAATGGCCTCGAGCTGTTCTACCACTTGCTTGTACTTGTTGGCTTGTTCGAGCGTGATGCCGATGTAAGTGCATGTGCCGTAGCCCAATCGTTGCGGATTGATTTCAAATCCGCTGCCAATGATGACTCCGCCTTTGATGAGATGCTGCACACGCTGGTGAATGGCTGCCCTCGATACGCCGCATTTTTCTGCGACGTCCTTGAATGGCATGCGTGCGTTTTTCGACAAGATACTGATGATCTTTCTGTCGAGAAGGTCTAACTTTTCCATGTAGTCGATGATATGAATTATCCTTTGATTTACCTTTTGACAGCAAAAGTAGGAAAAAGAAACGACATATGCAACGCATCGCAGCTAAAAATGCACTGTGTGCCTTTCCATACCTTGCCGCCAGTCGGCCTGCCTTACCAAACAGACCGACTGCTATCGTCCGACCGGTATCCGTCAAGGGAAAACGAGCCGAAACGAGGCAAAAGGCCGAAACGAGGCTAATACTTGAACGAACTACCGCCCAAGAACTCTCGCAAAAGGCTGGTTGGAGGCAGCTGACGGTTGGAAATGGGCGTGAAATACTTCAAGAACTTGCTCAACCGATAGGCTTCGGCATGCTCCTCTACATTCTCCGGCACCAAATCGAGCAACGGCTCGGCCTGCTGGCGTATCACGGCCAGCTCGTAAATCATGGCCGTATTGAACATGGCGTCTGCATTTTCCTGATACGGGAATATCCATTTGTTCTCTCCAGCTCTCACGCTTGGCCAGCGACGGAGGGTTTCCTGCGCCGAGACACCTCTGTATTTGTAGTCTCGGATGATGCGGCGCAGCAGTCGGTTGTCAGTCGTCGGAATGTAATTGTGGTGATCTAACAGGATGGTTGTCAGTGCAGAGGCATACAGTCGATACTTCATTGCCTCTGGTATTTGAGCCGTCAGTTCGGGATTAAGCGCATGAATGCCCTCCACCACTAATACATCGCGTGCGCCCAGACGCAACCTGCGACCGCTCTTTTCGCTCTTTCCTGTCTGGAAGTTATACTTCGGCAGCTCCACTTCTTCTCCCCTGAAGAGTGCATTGAGCTGATTGTTGAGCAGGGGGATGTTAAGCGCATGCAGACTTTCGAAGTCGTAGTCTCCCGTTTCATCCTTCGGGGTCAGCTCCCGGTCAAGAAAGTAGTCGTCAAGACTGATGGGAATGGGCTGAATACCGTTGCAAAGGAGCTGAATTGACAGCCTTTTGCAGGTTGTCGTCTTACCGCTCGACGAAGGGCCGGCTATCAACACCATCCTGACTCCTCCCCTTTCGGCTATCTCTTCGGCCACATTGGCAATCTTCTTTTCCTGCAACGCCTCAGAGATATTGATGATGTCGGTGCACTTTCCACGTGCCACAGCCTCGTTGAACTCACCCACCGTGGTGATGCCGAGGATGTCTTGCCAGCGATGATGTTCCTTGAAGATGTCGAACATCTTGTCTTGTCGCACCAGTTCGCCCAATTGCGAGGGGTCGGACATCGAAGGAATGCGGAGCAACAGACCATCGTAGTACTTCTCTAAACCGAAGAGATGCAACTGCCGGGTATTCGTCAGCAACGTTCCGTAGTAATAATCGGCATAGTCTTCAATCTCATAATAGATGGTGTATAGCCGTCCCACGCTTTTCAACAGTTTCGCCTTCGACTCCGTGCCGTTGCCGTTGAACCGCGCAATAGCTTCTTCCGTCGTGCACTCGTGACGCCTGATGGGGATGCCGGCGGCGATGATTTCGCCCATTCTTCTGCGCAATTGCTCCACATCTTCTTGCGTAACGGCGCGTCCGATGCGAAGATCGCAGTAATATCCGTTGGACACCGGGATGTCGATAACTACCTTGCCGTGGGGATAGAGGTCGCTCACCGCCTTGCATAAGACGAAGAACAACGTTCGGGTATAGGCTCGGTTGCCCGACGGAGAAGTCAAGTCGAGAAACTCTACATCCTTGTTGTGATACACACGGAAGTTCATTCCTTCCACCTTGTTGTTAACTCTTGCACTCACGGGGCCATATTCCATCTCCAGTCCGAAGCGTTGATAGACCTCACGCAGCGGCGTTCCAATCTCAAATCGTTCTTGTTTTCCGTTGTTCTTGCAACGTATCTTGATTTGGTTGCTCATGTTTTCCAGTTTCTATAATCAATGAATGTGGCGTAAAAGTAAGAAAAAAAAGCGACACTGCGCCTCGCCTCCGCCATAATTCGTATGAAAATGGCGTTACAACTTTGCATTGTCCGAAGCCCGAAGCATCTTTCCCTGCCAACGACAGAACCATAGGCGGCCATCCGTTCGAGCTTCCGCCGCCTACTTGACATGCCTTGCGTGCTTTTTGGAAAGAAATGGAAGACAAGTCGGAAAAATAGTGTTACCTTTGCCGCATGGTACGCATACCATCCGAAAAGATGAAGCAAGTAAGACCTAAAAAGAACCTCGGCCAGCATTTTCTCACAGATTTGAGCATCGCACGCCGCATCGCCGACACCGTAGACCATTGTCCCGAACTGCCCATTCTTGAAATAGGGCCGGGCATGGGAGTGCTCACCCAGTATCTCATGAACAAGCAACGAGAGCTGAAAGTTGTCGAAATAGACGCCGAATCGGTAGCTTATCTTCACGCAAACTTCCCCCAACTGCGTGAAAACATCATTGGCGACGATTTCCTCCGTATGGATTTGTCTGGTGTTTTTGGCCAACGTGCCTTCGTGCTGACAGGCAATTACCCTTACGACATTTCTTCTCAAATCTTCTTCAAGATGCTCGACTACAAGCATCTGATACCTTGCTGCACGGGAATGATACAACACGAGGTTGCACTTCGTATAGCTTCGGCCCCCGGAAGCAAGGCTTACGGCATCTTGTCGGTGCTTATTCAGGCGTGGTACGACGTAGAATATCTTTTCATGGTAGACGAAACGGTGTTCAATCCGCCACCGAAGGTCAAGAGTGCGGTCATCCGCATGACACGCAACAGCGTAGAACATCTTGGCTGCGATGAAACTTTGTTTAAGCGTGTGGTAAAGACGGTGTTCAACCAAAGGCGCAAAATGCTTCGCGTAAGCATCAAACCGATATTCTCCGGACGAATGCCCGCACCTGAGTTTTTCCAAAACGATATGATGACCTTGCGTCCCGAACAACTCAGCATTGCTGATTTCATAACCCTGACCAACCTCGTTGAAGCTGCACAAAAGGCCTGACGACTCTCATTCGCATCGAAAACAACTTTTCCCGCAACCCTTTTCGATACGTAAAAACAGGAAACCCTCCTATACCATATTATATATGGCAACTGGCGGAAAGGCAGTAAGAAGAGGATGGCATACGACAGATTTTGTGTAATTTTGCAGACACTTCCGTCGCAACTCATGCACAAAGGAAGGGGGAAGGCATCATGACGACGGAAAGAAAAGCAAACAAACCCAAAGGCAAAGAGAATGAACCTATCGACATTTTATATAGAAAAAATGGACTGTCCCTGCGAAGAAAACCTCATCAAGATGGCACTTGCAGAGATGGACAACGAAGTAGTACACCTGAACTTCGACCTCAACAAACGACAATTGCAGGTGACTCACACGGGAGAAGTTACCCCGATAGCCGAACGCTTGTCACAACTCAATCTGGGTTCGGTGCTGAAAACCACGGAAACAACAGCCGGAACAGCCATCCAAGATACTGACGAAGCCCAACGCCGATTGCTCCGTCGGGTACTGATGGTCAACGCCTTGTTTTTCATCCTTGAAATGACAACAGGCTTGATTGGCCGTTCTATGGGACTGGTAGCCGACAGTCTGGACATGCTGGCCGATGCTTTGGTCTATGGAATGAGCCTGCTGGCTGTGGGCGCAGTGGTTTCCAAGAAGAAAAAAGTGGCCTTCTGGAGCGGATGGATACAAATGCTGCTGGCCGTAACGGGACTGATTGAGGTTTTAAGACGTTGCTTCATGCCTGAAATTCAGCCTGACTCCACGCTCATGATTGTCATGTCTGTCCTCGCCTTGATTGCCAATGCTTACTGCCTTTGGCTGCTTACACGCCACCAAAGCAGCGACGCTCACATTCGGGCAAGCGTCATCTTCTCGGCCAACGATGTCATTATCAATCTTGGCGTCATACTGACAGGCGTGGCGGTATGGCTCTTGGAGAGCCGCATTCCTGACCTGCTGATAGGCACAACGGTGTTTATCATCGTGGCAAGAGGTGCCCTGCGCATCTTGAAACTGGCCAAATAGTACCCTGTTCTGCCCGAAAGAAAAAAGCAAAAAACGCAAGATGCCCCACAGGTGAACATCCTTTTCGGAAACAACCTGTGGGGCATCCTGCATCAGCTCATTCTCTATCAGAAGGTGAAACGTTTCACAACAGTACCCTGAAAGGTGTGAATGGTAAGTTCTATGACGTCGTTCTTGTCGACATCCAGCAAGGGAACGGATGCGTAGATGTCTTGGGTGTAATAGGCAGGAATCTCGTTTTGCGCATGATATAATACCCAATGATGAACACGGCGGCCGCTCTCATCCACGCTTTCGGGATGTTTGACGATGCCGATAACATGCTTGGTGGTTTCGGGGAGTGAGGAATCCTGCCCTGTCTTGAGACCGATTCCGATGTTGAGATAGCGCAAATGGTTGCTGACCCATGCCGAACGAAACACGACAGGGTCGGTTTTCATGGTCACAACGGTGTACGAAGGCTGCGGATGAAGCACCGAGACAGGAACGGCAGACTGTGGGGAAACCGACACTTTTTCAGGAATGATATTGTAATAGAGCAACGCACGATAGACAGTATCGCCCTTGGTTGCCCACCGACATTCGAGCGGTTGGATGAAATGGAGCAGTTCATCTTTGTCGTTGACTGCCGAAACAGCCTGAAGAGGTTCCCTAATCCGCAGTTCGACAAAGTCACTCGTCAGGTAGGAATATGCTCCATCGCCCGACAAGTCATCCCTTACCGAACAGCCGCAAAACAACAACAGGCAGACAAGAAAGCTCCATCCTTTTTTCATCTTACTCAGAAACGGCTATGAAATGATTACGCAACGGATTGGCATACATCGTCAGTATCTGCCTGCGCAGATAAGGTTCGTCTTTTGCCTCAACCTCTACTTTGTCCAGTTGCGCCCTGACATACTCTTCCATCGACCGTTTCTGCTCATCCGTATAGTGCGACTTCCACCGCATTTCTTCGGTCAGCAGGTCGTCGGCGATAAAGTTGGAGGGGAACAAGGCATAATGCTTGTGGATTTCTCTGTCGATATGCGCCGCAATGAGATTGAGCAAATCACCTTTGGGAAGTGACGGGTCGAGAGTGGAAAGCCATTCGTCGATGCAGGGCGCACAGTGGTAACGGATGCTGCCCTTGTAGCCCATGATTCCCGTTTGCATGCTCTTGACATCATCGGCAGGCGTCTTTTTCCATGCAGGATTGTCTCGCTTGAGCTGAAACTCCTGTGCCTTGAGGTAGTCGCAAGGGTCGTACTCGTAGGAAATTGCAAGCGGAACGATATGCAACTGGCGCAAACTCTCGATGAGGTTTCCCTCTCCTCCCATCGCAAGCATTTTCAGGAGAGCCGTCTGCGTGCGGTCGTTGCTGTCTTTGGAACGGCCTTCTCGTTGCGCAATCCACACACTGTCATGCTTCTCTTCTATCACGAAGCGCATGTATCGGGACAGGCGCAAGCTGGCAGCCAGCATTTCACGGGGCGGCAACGAACGTTCGACGATGAACGATTTGTTGAGCCGTGCCAAGTCCTTGATCCAAGGCGTGGCAAGCAAGTTGTCGCCAATGGCATTCTCGCAAGTATTGGGAAAGCCCGCATCTATGAGGAAAACGCTCAGCAGGGCAGCATCCAGCACGATGTCGCGGTGGTTGCTGATGAAGGTATAGCATCGTGACTTGTTTATCGCCGACACATCTATCTCACCGCCCTTGCTTACCATTCCGAGCAATTCTTTCAAGAAAACATAGCAGAAAGCTTTCTGAAATTCAAAGTTGGAACGGCACGAACGCATCCTCGCCTCTATGGCCTCCATCGGTATCTGAGGATAAAGTCTGGCCACGATACTGCGAAATTGCGGGTCGGCCGTCAAACGGTCGAACACCTCCGGCAGTTCCTCCGGCTCGAAAGGACGTATGCTGTCAAACTCGCTTGGTGTACGCATGATTAGAATTGGTTCTCTACAATTTCGCTCAAAACATCTGAAATATTCAGCCCGGCGGCACGTATCTGCTGCGGAATGAAGCTCGTTGCCGTCATGCCGGGAGTGGTATTGACTTCCAACATGTTGATTTTGTCATGTCCGTCCTTGCCTTTCGTGATGATGTAATCTATGCGGATGATGCCGTTGCAGTGCAATATGTCATAGATGGCACTCGTCAGGTCTTGCGCTCTTTTGGCCAGTTCATCGGGTATTCTGGCAGGGGTTATCTCTTCAACTTGGCCGTTATACTTGGCATCATAGTCAAAAAACTCGTTCTTGGTAACAACTTCCGTAACGGGGAAGACCACCGATTTCTCCTCAGTCTTATAGCAACCAACCGTAATTTCTATACCATCGAGATATTGTTCAACCATTACTTCATCGCTTTCCATCATCGCTTTGCGCAAGGCTGGTGACAATTGGTCGATGTCCTTTACCTTTGAGACGCCGAAACTGCTGCCGTCGTTAGACGGTTTGACGAAACACGGTATACCAATACGGTCTAAGATGTCTTGTTCGCTGACAAGATCTTCTTGTCCACGGCGCACCAACAGGCTTTCAGGAACTCGCACGCCAAAACTCTTCAGGTATTGATTAAGCACGAACTTATTAAATGTCAAGGCTTCAACCAACACTCCGCTGGTGCTGTACGGCAATCGAATGAGGTCAAAATATCCCTGCATGATTCCGTTTTCGCCCGGTGTTCCATGAATGGTGATGTACGCATAGTCGAAGAATATTCGCTTGCCGTCGACGACAAACGAAAAGTCGTTGCGGTCTACACGCACGGTGGTGCCGTCTTCCAACTCCACTCGCCAGTCAGTTCCTCTTACTACGACGATGAAAACGTTGTAACGCTCTTTGTCAAAAAACGAATACAGTCCTTTGCCAGAGCGCAAAGACACTTGATGTTCTGATGAGTCTCCGCCACAAACGATGGCAATTGTTCTCTTAGAGTTGTTCATATTTCTTGTGTTTGTTTGGTTTCATTACCTTTAATATATATGCGCCACTTGGCCAACAGACCGTTGATGTCATCGGGAAGTGGGGAAACAAAGTCCATACTTCGGCCGTCTTGAGGATGCTCGAAACCCAAAGTATGGGCGTGCAGAGCCTGCCTCGGACAGATTTTAAGGCAGTTTTGAATGAATGCCTTATAGGTGGAGCTGCGGTTTCCACGCAAAACCTCCGTTCCTCCGTATCGTTCGTCGCCGAAAAGCGGGTGCCCGATGTGTTTCATGTGAGCCCTGATCTGATGCGTGCGGCCGGTTTCCAGACGACATTCCACGAGCGTTGTGTAGCCAAAACGTTCCAAAACGCGGTAGTGAGTGACTGCGGGCTTGCCCATTTCAGAGTCAGGCGGAAAGACGGTCATGGTTAAACGGTCTTTAGGGTCTCGCCCGATGTTGCCTTCTATACGCCCCTCTTCTTCCACAAAATTGCCCCACACGAGTGCCTGATAGGTTCTTCTGGTGGTCTTGCGGAGAAATTGCAGCCCAAGGTTAGACTTCGCTTCGGGCGTCTTTGCCACCACCAACAGTCCGGAAGTATCCTTGTCGATGCGGTGCACCAGACCAACTTCAGGGTCGTTGGGGTCATACGAGGGCATATTCCTCAAATAATAGGCGATGGCATTTACCAAAGTGCCGTGGAAGTTGCCGCATCCCGGATGCACAACCATGCCCACCGGCTTGTCGATTATCATCAGTTGATCGTCTTCATACACCACATGGAGCGGTATGTCTTCAGGGGTGATGGTCGTATCGACCCTCGGACGGTCGAGCATTAACGACAAAACGTCTCCCGGTCTTACTTTGTAGTTGCTCTTTACGGCTTTTCCGTTGACCTGTATCATGCCTGCATCGGCAGCCTTTTGTATGCGGTTGCGGCTGGAATGCTGCAAATGTTCAAACATATAGCGGTCTATGCGCAGAGGCTCTTGCCCCTTATCCACCACCATTCTTACATGTTCAAAGAGCAGGGGTTCGCCGTCGAGTTCTTCTATATCATTGGGCAGACTGTTCATGGTTGCAGAATGAGACATTAAGGTTTATTCGTTGTCGACGGACCATTGCCTGCCGCAGGCTTCTCCGGTTCCGGGCCGGTCACCACTTCAAAGTCGTCTTGCTCTCCGTTTTCCGTCGAAGAACCTGCATCCTCCGTTTCAAAAGAAGGACTCTCGGCGTATGTGTCTACGTAATTTAAGGAGTCGGCGGCATTAAGTCGGCCGTCACCCACTTGTATAATCAACACTTCTTCTATCGAAACCTTGCTTCCCGTGGACAGTTGTCGGCCATTCTTGCCTGTGATTCCGTAAACCCAGTCTTTCTCTCCGGGTATGTATTGCGGTTCGCCCACCTTGAAACCCATAGCAATGAGTCTCATCCTTGCTTCACGATATGAACTGTTGTCGATGACATCGGGCAACATCATGGTCGGCGTACTTGATGCGTTGATGGTAATGAAGATGGTTCTTCCGGGTTTTACCCTTTCTCCGGCGACGATAGACTGGGTGAGAATGCTGTTCGGAGGAAGCGTCTTTACATAGCCGGTATCTTGCACTTCGATTCTCAGGTCTAAGCCTTCGGCAATTGCTTCGGCCTCGCTGAAATCCTTCTGGACGATATTGGGCACGACAACCACCTTTCCGTGGTTGGTATAAACATCCATCAGCCACTTCAGACCCAAAAACATGAGCACGATGAAGAGTGCCATTGCGCCCAAGTGCAACCACAGTTTGCCGTTGGTTGTTTTCTTCAAGAAGTCATTTCCTTTCATCTGTTCTTTCTTCGTTGGCGGCAAGAGCAAGCACACAAGTGCAACCAAACTTGCCTGACAGGCCTGCAATGCAGTTTATCTTTTGCAAAGATACGAAAAAAAACAAGAGTATAATAAAAACGGAGGAATAATAACGCACAGCCTGACCAAGCATGCCTTTATGCCATGCGGAAGAAAACGCAGAACACGGCAACACATACCCGAAAGCCGGCCTGACGGCATGGCTGTGCGCACCGAATCGTCAAAGGCGGGAAAACGAATGACCGAAGGGGAGGTTACAAAGCTACGGTCACCATTTTACATACCGCAAATAAGTCCTTCAATAGCTCTGAACTCCTTCTCCGCCATTCTTACACACCGCCTGAACAGAAGACAAACGCCTTATAACCGACATGTATGCCCTGCATGACTTCACCAACCCCAATGACCATGAAAAACTTCACCGCACACCTTCCGGCAAACTATTCTACACCAGAAGAGTAGCCACCATCCGGTTCATGCTCCTCGTCTCCTTGTCTGGAGAGGTTGTCCTTACTTCGTTTCTGCTTCATGTTGCCGAAATTCCATGTCAAAGTGAGATTAACCCGACGGCCGCCTCCCCACCGTTCCATATAACGGCTGAAGGTGTCGCTTCCCGTCACGATTTCCCATTTCTGGCTGTTGAGAAGGTCGCGGCAGTTCAACGCCACCGTAAGTTGCTTGTCGAAGAAGTTTTTCCTTACGCCCATCTCAACCATATAGTTTGCCTTTCTGTACCCCTGTGTGACCACTTGTCTCGCCGTGTAGCTGCCTGTCGCCTGAAAAGTGATGTCATAGGGCAAAATGATGCTGGCCTGCGTGCGTGCATTCCATGTGAAGTTGTTGTCAGAACTGCCGGTTATGGTCTGTCCGTTGACGGTGTATGAAAAACCGTCGAGATGATAATAGTATGCATTGGCTGTCGTCGTGAGATCCAGTATCTTCCACAGTTTGTTCTTCATGACCAGCTCCAAACCTGTGCTTTGGCTCTTGGTCACGTTCATGTAAGTCTGATACATCAGTCCGTCGTTCTCGTCTTGCCATCTCACTCGCTGTATAACATCGGTCGTCGGACGATAGTATGCACTCAGCAGAAGCGAATGTCCTGTCCATGTTTTGAGGTAGTTGAGCGAGAAAGAGTGTGAATACTCCGGCGTCAGGGCAGGATTTCCAAAACGGATATTGGTTGCATCGCGCGTATCTTTGAACGAATTTAGCTCACCACCCCACGGACGGCGCAGCCTACGGGTGTAATTGAGCTGCAACTGTTGGCTGGGCGTGAGCTGGTAAGACATGAACAGACTGGGAAAAAGCTGGAAGAAATCTTTCTTGAACGGGCTTTCACGCTTTGTCGGGTCGTATTCCTGCTCCCAGTTATAGCTCTCCGTGTCCACACGCCAGTACTCTCCGCGCAGTCCGGCCATCAAACCGAACTTTCCCCGGTTATAACTTGTCGTGGCATAAAATGCATGCACATCAAGATGATAGATGAACCTGTTGTAATAGGCCTGTTCTTCCACCACGTTGTCACCATTCCACGAGTTGTTGTCCACCCACGATTCCTGCGGCGTATTCTCGCCGGAGAAATTCCCCTGATAACCTGTTTGCAGCTTGACGAACTCCCCGATGGGACGTTCGTAGTCGAGTTTCGCCTCCCAAGAATAGTTGCGGATGAACATAGGACGATACTGATAGGAATAGGTTGTGGCAGGTATCGTGCCGTCAAAGTACGTTGTCGAGTCACGGTAGTAGTTAAGATTGTCCGAATCCCATCGGTTATGACTGAGCGTGAAGTCGAGATAATGCTTGTCGGCGAATGTATGCCGATAATTCACGTCGGCATAATACATCTGCATGCTGTTGCCGCTCCTCGTGTTCCTCGTCATCACCTTTGTGTCCTGCGCTGCCCCAACCGTGCCGTAATGATAAGGAGTCAGCCCGTATTCCTTACGTTTTCCCAGCATCGTCATGCCGTTTACCGACAAGTCATCTCGTCCGCTGATGTGCCATGTAAGCCCCGCCCGTGCAAAAAGGTTATTGCCGAGATTGCTGTCTGACGAAGAATAACGCTGGTATTCATTACTCTTGAAAAATGTCTGATAGCTGTTGCTGCCTCCGGTACGCTCCCGATGGCGGTATCCGATATTGGCATACGCATCCACTACTGGCCCTGTATAATTGATGTTGGCACTCGTGTTGACGCCTCCCCTTGTATGTGCACCGACCTGCACCGAACCGGAATAGCCTGCTTTGCGGTCTTTCTTCAAGACGATGTTGATGATACCGGCACTTCCCTCTGCCGAAAACTTGGCCGACGGATTGTCGATGACCTCGATGCGCTCGATGCTTTCGGCCGGCATCTGCTCCAAAATCTGGGCACGGTTCTCGCTGGTCAGTCCGCTCGCCTTGCCGTTAATCCACACTTCCACGCTCGAATTACCCCGCAGAGATACATTGCCGTCGTTGTCAACCTCTACCGAAGGTATGTTGCCCAGCACATCGCTGGCCGAACCTCCGGCATTGGCGATGTCTTGCGTAACATCAAACGACTTTCTGTCCACTTCGAGTTTCACCCCCGAACGCTGACCCGTCACGACAACTTCCTTGATGTTCGTTGCGTCTTCCGACAGATAAAGTGCGTTGTACGAATGTTCCGCATGGCTCTGGGAGAGCGTGAAACTGCGGTTCAGCTCCTTATATCCCATGAACGTAACAGTCAGTGTATAACTGTCGTATGGCAACTCAGATATGGTGAACACGCCTTTTTCGTCTGTAATGATACCTTTATATATCTTGTCGTCACCGGCTCTTTTTACCACTACATTTACATAACCCATCGGCAAGTCGGTAGCCTTTTCCAACACTTTGCCCTTTACCGTGCCCTGTGCTGCACACATCATGGTGTACATGCACACGGCCATTGCAATCCATAATCTTTTCATATACGGTTTAGACGAACATCTGTTGAAAAGGTTTAATCGGTCTTTCAGCTTTGTGCCGATGAAGAATGAAAATACTACCAGCCTTTGGTAGTGTGCGTACCAATGTTCGGTACTGACCGTACCAGTGCTTGGTACGACGGCTACCAATCATTGGTACGATATTGCTCCGTGCCGACCTGTTATGCAGGCAATCCTCAACCATATGGCCAACAGTTGTCGTGTCGTTGGCCGAAGTTGCCCGATGATGCCGGAGATGGCGATTTATTCAGAACTTAGCAGGGAATTTTGCCTACATATCCGAAGAAAAGTGTAATGGCATTAAATCCCTATCGGTTATGATACTGCCAAGAGTTTTAACCCAATTCGGTCATTAGAGACCGTACTGATTATGTTCGTATGTCGAGCAGATTGTCTGCCGCTTTTGCCAAAGGCGTAGCGGGCTACGCAGAGGAAGAACGGCAGAGAAGATGACGGCAATCGACCGAAATCAGTCGGTAAGCATCATTCTTAGTGGGAAATGTAGTACTGGCGGTCTAATGACCGATTGGGGTTTAATTCCGGCAACTTTCTCATTGGCATGCCATCAATCATCAATCTCATTCTGTTTAGAGCCTGTCGCACAGACCCAAAAACCGTATTTTCATGGCAAACCATCCTGTTTTGAGAAGGCGATGAAAGTGTATGTCACTCTCGGAAGAAAACGAAAAGAACACAAGATGCAAAAAATCATTTACCTTTTTTTTAACCTTGTCTTTTATTAATTTCAGAATTAATGCTACCTTTGTAACCGAATTAATAATAAAACCTGTTGATTAAATCAAAATAACGTCTATTACTTATTGGTTGAAAAACATGACTCCTGCTGGGCGACGGTTTAACATACCGAATGACGATTCGGAAAACCGCACAACATTAATTTGCGACAGAGGAAGTGCAGCTGCTACGAGTGAAGACGCTGAACTTATGTCAAGACAACCTGCAATAACTATATAACAGCAAGCAAAAATGAAAAGATTTATTTTCACAACAATCCTTTTAGGCTTAATACATTCACTATTTGCTCAAGAAAATTACAGAGGGAAGGTGATAGATTGTGAGGACAATGCAATTGAATTTTCAAATGTTGTATTGCTGAATGCAGGAGACTCCACTTGGATTGCCGGGGCAGTGACCGACAAGAACGGCCTCTTTGAGCTGAACGCAACGACAAAAGGGATATTAAAAGTCTCGCGCATTGGCTATGACAGTGAATTTGTAAATGCGACAAGCGGTGCATTTATAACCATTTCCCTTAAAGAAAGCACAAGACAAGTGCAGGAGGTTGTCGTACATTCTGCAAGACCTGTGACCCGCATTGAGGAAGATGCGCTTGTTACAACAGTGAAAGGGACGATTCTTGAACGAATGGGAACAGCTAAGGATGTGTTGGGACGTTTGCCCGGAGTGATGAACAATCAAGGAAGTATCGAGGTGTTTGGCAAAGGGGCTCCATTATTCTACCTCAATGGCAGGGTTGTTCGCAACAACAATATACTGGATCAATTGAAGTCGGATAAAATCAAGAAAGTGGAAGTTGTGATGAATCCGGGTTCACGTTATGATGCCACGGTTAAGGCTGTCATTCGTATTACCGCTGACCAAGCCCCGGGCGAAGGATTCTCATTTGACAACAGCACCAAGTTGGGTTATCGGGATTATCTCTATGGTTCGGAAATAGTAGACATGAACTACCGCATCAACAAGCTTGATGTATTTGCCAACCTGGAATACAGCAGAAATAAAACCAAGGAAATAAGCACAAATGAGCAAACTTCATGGTTAGCTTCAAAACATGTCCAAGATATTGGCATATGGTCCAAGGGCAGTTCTCAGGTGTATGACGGACGGTTGGGTTTCTCTTATACATTCTCACCTGTTCAATCAATAGGATTGTATTATAAAATTACGCATGAGCCAAGAGAACGGTGGGCACGTTTCGATACACAGTCATGGGTGGATGATATTCTGGAAGAAGAAGGCCTCATCAATCATGATGCGGAAGCACGCCATACAACCCACCTCATTGACGGATACTATACCGGGCAATGGGGGAAGTGGACTATTGAAACAGCTTTTGATTTGTTATGGAAGAACAGCAAGACAGAAACGCAGAACTCAGAACTTTACAATACAATTGGAAGCAGAACGATAACCAACGAGGACAATGTTCATTCTCGCATGATAGCAGGAGAATTGCATTTATCGAAGGCTTTTTGGAAAGGAAAACTTCGTTTAGGAACGGAATATTCTAACAGCCATCGAGAAGAGAACTTCAATAATATAGAGAATGTGATTGACGACGATAACCCTCTTGTAAAAGAAGCCAATGCAGCATTCTATTTGGAAGCGACACAGAAGATTGACATGATGATGTTGCAACTGGGTGTGCGTTATGAACATGTGAATAGCGATTATTACCGATTCGGACATAAGGTGAATGAGCAATCCCGTTCTTACGACAAATTCTTCCCTACGGCTCTTGTTGCGATGCCCTGGGGAAAGGCTTTCCTGCAATTGAGTTATACGAAAAAATATACGCGTCCGCTATATTCACAGTTGAGCAGTGCTGTTTCTTATGTGAGTCGTTATCTTTTCGAGAGCGGGAATCCGTTGCTCCGTCCTTCATTTATGGATAATGTATCGTTCAATGTCAAATATAGCTGGGCAATGTTGATGATGAACTATATGCATACAAAAGACAAAATCATATCCTCTGCATCACAGTATGGAGATGACCCAAATATAACTCTGCTGAAAAAAGCAAATTCAACCTATAAGCTAAACGAGTTGCAGTTAATGATACAACTCTCCCCACAATTCAAGCAGTATTACCCTGCATTTGTTATAGGAATGGTAGCACCTTTTTATAAAGAAGAATATCGCGGGAAGACTAAACATTTCAATCGCCCTATATTCCTTGTTAGATTTAATAACGTGTATGCTCTTTCGCAGACTTGCATGCTCAATGCAGACCTGAGCTGGAGAGGAAAAGGAAATGGCGAAAACATTGAAATGGGAAAGACGTGGCAGATAAATGTAGGAATGGTACAACGCATTGGTGCACACTGGAATATCAAATTTGCCGTAAATGATATATTCAACACTGCACGCAAAAATCAATCAACAATGTATAGTGATTTCAGGGATATTTTTACGGAGAAAACTGCCAACACCCGTGGCATAGAATGTACAATTCGCTATAATTTTAATGTAACCAAGTCAAAATACAAAGGCAAGGGCGCAGGTAACACAGAAAAATCCAGATTATAATGACAGGTTTCTCGGCCGTTGCAAAACCTCTCCCATATAAACAAGTTTATCCGGAAGAAAGTCAACAGACCATCCGAGTTCTGGCTGTTCTGTGCTGTTAAGTTAGAACTCCTGCGCACATGGTATAGTCTTGACAACGGTGAGGCGGTGAATCAGATGATACGACCGTCAGCCCTTATCTTTCTTCAACTCAATCCTGAAGGTTGTGCCTTGTCCCGGTTCGCTCCATTTCACACGGATGCGCCCATGATGGTATTCCTCCACTATGCGGCGAGCGAGAGAAAGGCCAAGTCCCCAGCCCCGCTTCTTGGTGGTAAAACCCGGGCGGAAGACATTGTTGATGTCTTTCTTGCGAATGCCCTTACCCGTATCAGTCACATCTACGTACACTTTCTCAGCCGTTTCTTCCGCCGTCAGGGTAACCCTTCCGCTGCCTTCCATAGCATCGACAGCATTCTTGCACAGGTTTTCGATAACCCATTCAAACAAAGCTGCGTTGATGTTTACCCTGATTTCTCCTTCGGGCAAGTTGGTATAGATAGCCACTTTCTGAGAAGTTCGGCGGCGCATGTAATCGGCCACCCGCTCCAACACATCATTCAGCGACTCTGAAACAAGCTCTGGCATCGACCCGATTTTAGAGAAACGGTCGGTAATAAGCTGCAACCGCCTTACATCTTTGTCCATTTCAGGCAACAAGGTGTCGTCGGGATAAGTCTCCTTGAGAATCTCCGTCCATGCCATCAGGCTCGAGATTGGGGTTCCCAGCTGATGAGCCGTCTCCTTGGAAAGCCCCACCCAGACCTTGTTTTGTTCCGCCCGTTTCGATGTGAGAAGCGCAAAGATAGCAATGACCACGAATATCAACACGATGCCCAGTTGAATATAGGGCCAGCGGGAAAGCCTCTTGATCATCAGCGAGTCGTCAAAACAGACATACTGGTATTCTGTTTTGCCGTCTACTTCGCCCACGGCTATTTTGATAAACCGCCCCGCCTCCATCAATTCCTTTCCTGTTTTGGCCACGTTTCGCAGGCTGTCCGCATAGTCTTTGCCGAATGATTCTATGTTACGATAGGCCAAAGCCTGACCGTGATTATCCATCACGACAATGGGAATCGTCTGGTTTTCATCGATGACTTTCAGCACCAATCCGATGTCGGTGTTTTCGTCGGCCATGTTAAAAGAGCGCATCGCCTCTGCCCATATCTCCATTTTCTTGTGTTCTTCGACATACAAGTCTCTCACGAGAAAATTGGAAATGACCAGCGATGCCACAGCAATAATCACAGCAGCAGCCACCAAGATAATCTTCACCTGTCTGATTCGATCAGTCCATTGCATATCATTACAAACGTAAAAGCCCTCTCGATATTATATATCTCAAGGGCTTTTAAGCGCTAGTACCCATTAGCATGGGCTTCATTTTCTGAGTCTTATCTCAAGTATTTCATTACTTTTTCGTAATAACGCTGCGTGGCTTTCACGCTGTAACGTATTCCGCCGTTCCACAGTCGGATGGCTTTTTCAACACTGTTTTGCGGATTATGGAAGGATTGGATGATTAAAAACATCTCCTTCGACTTCTGTATGTTGAAGCGATCGGACAACTTAAACCGTTTCTTTTCTTTCTTTCTGCGCAGGATATCATTGCATTCTCTCACCAATATAGGGCTGATTTGCAATACACCGCAACATTGTCCGCTTCGCGCATTGGCGTTTCCGCCGCTTTCTACCTGAATGATGGCTTCCATAACCGGCTTCCAGTCCATCTTTCCGGCCGCCCCCTCATCGGCCGATACATCAAGGGGTAAGGCCATAAAGGCCATGATGAATAATACAATACTTCTGATTTTTCTCTTCATGTTAATTGTTTTTAGGAACCCAGACAAGTTCAAATGAACTCTTCACGCCCCCGACATCGGCTCATAGAGAAAGAGAAAGCCCGATGTTGCAGCTCCTGTTATACATGGGATGGAGGCATTTCCACAAGCCAATTCCATCCTTTTTGTCGGGTGCAAAGTTAGGTAAAAATAGGCGACCGACAAACAAAAGTTCCTTATTTTCAATACTTTTACTCGATTTAACTTGTTCCGAAAGGCCGTTTTCAGGCACCATAGACAGCATCCTCTCCCCTTTGCCAGCATACGTTAAAGGCGGTTTTGAAGGGTGCACATTGATGTGAAAAAGAAAGATTAAAATTAAGTTAACAAACAGTCGGTCGCAAATAAACTTGTCGGCAAGGTCTTGACAGACAGTCCAACTTGCTAAGCGACACCATCCAATTCATCAAATGACAGATGGACTACACACAACCCTACCCAACTTTCCTCTTGAACAACAAAACAGTCAAATAATTGATTTATATCAAGAATTAAACAAATATCGTGACATTTTGAACAAAACATTTGCAAGATACCCGCCAACTGCTTATCTTTGCACTGTGTTTTTCATAGTATTAGATTTAAGGTTAACAAAGGTTGGAGTACAGCGGTACTCCTTTTTTTATGCCCATAGGTCTGCAATGACACCGAAAAACAAACTGAACCCCAATCAGCCATAAGAACGCCAAGGCTTCCGATGCCGACCAACAATGATATTTCAGCAACTCATGAACTGGCTTACCGACTGCTTTCGGCTGATTGCCGGCATCTTGCCCGCCGTTCCGCCTTAGCGTAGCCCGCTACGCTTTCAGCAAAACGACACGCAATCTGTCCGACATCCGAACAAAAGCAGAACGGTATCTCATGGCCGATTAGGGTTCAACCCCAATCAGCCATAAGAACGCCAAGGCTTCCGATGCCGACCAACAATGATATTTCAGCTGCACATGAATGTGCTTACCGACTGCTTTCGGCCGATTGCCAATACAGCCTCTATAACCGATTTGATTTGGAAGCATCATATTCCGAAAACAGAAAGAAGAACTCCAAGACTCTATCTCCGCTTCCTATACCTTATTATATATAGCAACGCAAATTGGGAAAGCATATCAATACGGCAGTCGTTCAACATGCAAAGGCCTACGACATGGGAGTGTTTGCGATGTAATACGAAAAAAGGCGATTCGTTACGAACCGCCCATCTTACATCATATCATCAACATTTTCCTTAAGGAAGGCTGATAGCTTCTGACGGACACACATCTGCGCAAGTGCCGCATTCTGTGCAAACATCAGGGTTGATAGAATACTTGTCACCTTCAGAAATAGCTTCTACGGGACATTCATCAATACATGAACCGCAAGCAATGCAGTCATCACCAATTACATAAGCCATAGTTGTATCTAATTTATTTGTTAATAATGTTTTTATATACCTACATTTGTACGCTGCAAAGATACAACAATAATTTAATATACCTATAAATGGGGATATATTTTTCGCAAATTAATTTTAGTATCACCATAAAAGCAGGCAATAAACAAGGGCATATAGCGTTATATAAAGCATCATGATGAAAAGAAGTCTTCTTTTATTTGCACTCGCATTGTCGAACCTTCTGGTGCTCGCCCAAGAGCGAAAGGTGGAAAACAGACCCTATACCGACTTGCGACCATTTCACTTCGGCGTAATGGTGGGTACGCACTTGCAAGACATCGAATTTACAAATGTAGGCCCACAGATGATTACTCTGGATGGAGGAAGCACCACAGAGAAACTGGTGGTGGCCGATCAGGATCGCTGGGATTCGGGGTTTACGGTCGGGGTGCTCGGTGAGTTCAGGCTGGACAAGCACTTTCAGTTTCGTATTGCTCCCGCCATGTATTTCGGAACACGACATATTACTTTCCGAAATTTCACCGACTTGTTGCCCAACGGCCAACCAACAGAGGAACGACAAGACATTAAGACGGCCTACATATCATCTGCTTTCGATCTGATTTTTGCCGCACCGCGCTTCAACAATCACCGTCCTTACCTATTGGCCGGACTGAATCCGATGGTAAACCTTACCGGAAAGAGCGAAGACTACCTGCGACTGAAACGCTATGATGTATTCTTAGAACTGGGCGTCGGATGCGATTTCTACCTTCCTTTCTTCAAACTCAGACCCGAACTGAAGTTCATGTACGGCCTGACTAATAGCCTCGACACCGAACACTACAAGGAAATCAAGGACAAGAACATGCTGATGTACACCAACTCGGTGAACAAAGCACGCAGCAAAATCATAGCCCTGACTTTCTATTTTGAATAAGACTTACGGGGGAACGAACGTACTTTTACACGGCTTCAATCATTGTTCTGACCGAGGACAAGATACACAGACATACGACAAAGGGAATGTTTCGTTTCGGAAACATTCCCTTTGTCCATTTGTTGAGACAGGCTCACTTACCTTTGAGAAGAAGTTCAATTCTCCCGATCCATATCCCCTGCTTGCCATTTTGGTCTACAGGAACCTCTTTTCCGTCAAGGTCTTTCACATGATATAGCTTTTTCATGAACGTATGGGAATGTCCGCCAAGAAGCAGATCAATACCTCTTGTACCGGAAAGCAGTATCTGATCGTTCATATTCAGACTGTCCCAGCCTAAGTGAGAAAGACATATCACAATGTCGCACTTCTTCTTCTCCTTCAGAAATCGGGTCATCTCTTCTGCCGTCCGTACAGGGTCAAGATAGCGAACGCCCTTGCAATTCCTCATATCTACCAACCCTTCAAGTTCAGGAGAAAGGCCAAAAACGCCAATCTTCACTCCATTGCGGCGAATAACGACCCAACGCTTCACCAATCCTTCAACAGGAGTTCCGCTGAAATCGTAGTTTGAGCAAACAATGGGAAAACGTGCCTTCCTGAAGATACGAGCCATATTCTCAATACCATTGTCGAACTCATGGTTGCCTATCACTACTGCATCATACCCCATTCGGTTCATCAGCTCTACCTCGACATCGCCCTTATACAAAGTATAATATGGCGAGCCTTGCGAAAAGTCGCCACTGTCGAAAAGCAGAAGATCAGGGTTTACAGCCCGCTCGCGTTCCAACATCGCTATTCTTCTCAAAAATCCGCCTCTGCCTGCTACGCTTTTGTCGGCCAGATTGGGGTTGACCGGCATGATACAACTGTGCGTATCGTTGGTATGCAACACCAACAAGCGTCTTTCCTGAGCCGAAACAACGACGGCAACCACACAGAGGAACAAGGTATAAATGTATTTTTTCATGTCCTATTGTTATTGATTTGATTGATGACGAGCTGCCTATGGATTCACGACAACGATTCTCCCCTCTTTCTCGGCAGCAACTTCCACACCCTCCTTGGCCTTCTCTCTCAGGTAATCCATAATGACAAAGCGTACATTGTTAGCCTCTCCTTCAGGCTGGTGAATGTCTGTTGCACTCTTGAACGCTACCATTTGGTCGTTGCCCTGTGCAACATAATCGATTGTGGCAATGCGGTATTTCTCCGTCTTAATAATTTCCTTGCCGTGGAGCAGGGCACTGATGAGTTTATGGTCACTACTGATTTTCATTTCCACCCCCCTGCTTACGCCCTCTCCTCCCTGAAGGGCAATCTGCCCGAACAGTTCCATGACTTTCTCACCCGTCAATGAGACGAAGCATATTTTGTTTTCAAACGGAGCCACCTCTAGAACATCTCCCACACAAACATTGCCCTTTGGCAGGACAGCCCGAATTCCGCCGATGTTGTAAACGGCAAAATCGGCTTGTTCTCCATAGTTCTTCCCAGCCCAGAGAAGGATGTCCGACAAAAGATTTGACAACGGACTCTCCGGCCGATAGGCGGCCATATCGTGCGAAAGCCTGCCCACAACCGGACTCATCATGCTGTCTATCCGTGCGCGATAAGGCTGTACGAAATCCCATGCCTCCTTGTTTGGCGTATTGTCGAATGTGCTGTCAATCAATATCCGGGTACGTTCTACTCCGACCAGATGCAGCCGTGAGCTGCAAGAAGCTCCCCAAATCAAGACCGACAAAAGTCCTGCAAGAATCGTTTTTCTATACATATATATTATGGTATATGGTCATTCACTATCCACTTCAGGCATAGGTACACGCCATCCGTCGAAGATGGCAGTTGTCCGAAACATCGGGCATCCCCGCCATCTCCGTACAAAGGT
Source organism: Prevotella sp. (assembly GCA_034183335.1). Classification (GTDB taxonomy): domain Bacteria; phylum Bacteroidota; class Bacteroidia; order Bacteroidales; family Bacteroidaceae; genus Prevotella. The sequence goes on along the minus strand of JAXFLJ010000001.1, from coordinate 74,806 downwards.
ATGAAAAAACATCGGTTTCCCCAAACTATTTTACGGCAAGTATTCCTGCTGTTCACAACCATCCATACTTCCCCAAACAACAAAAAACACGCCTATTGTTTTTGTATTCAGAGAAAAATGAGTAATTTTGCACCGATTTCTCCGTAACCGCTGGCAGTGGAAGGGTCATTAGCCATGTTGCGATGAGAGCCGAACATTTTAACGATACAACAAAAAAATGGATTTAATTAAGGTTGCCGAAGAGGCATTTGCAACAGGAAAAAAGGTTCCGGAATTCAAGTCTGGTGACACCATTACTGTTGGCTACAAAATTATCGAGGGAACAAAAGAGCGTATCCAGCTCTACCGTGGCGTAGTCATTAAGATTGCAGGACACGGCGACAACAAGCGTTTTACCGTTCGCAAAATGTCAGGAACGGTTGGCGTAGAGCGTATCTTCCCCATCAACTCACCCAACATCGACTCCATCGAGGTAAATAAGCGCGGTAAAGTTCGTCGCAGCAAACTCTACTATCTGCGCAAGCTGACAGGAAAGAAAGCGCGTATTGCAGAAAAGCGCACTCCTGTTCAGAAAGCAGAAAAAGCATAGTGCTTACCTTTCAGAAAGACAAGAAAAGAGGTCGGAAATCATTTTCCGGCCTCTTTTCTTTCCTCTTCATCGCCTCCTTCATAATTCGATTGCCCGCTGTTTTCTCCATGCAGGGCCTTCTTAAAACTGTCCCAGTCTTGAAATCCCACGAAGAGCGAGATGCGATCGAGCGTCTCGCGTTTGGGTTTTTCAATACCGTGCAGGTATCCTCTGACTCTTTGCAAGGCTATCGGCTTGAGCGGCTTCCAGCTCAACTCTTTCTCAACGGCCTCAAGAAGTTTGCGTAACTCCCAGTGTTTCTTTTCCATAATGAGGTGTTTCAAGTCGCTGCAAAGATACTGAATATTTAACAGAAGTATTGCGTGAGTGATGAAAAAAGCGTACTTTTGCACACGTAAAAACATACATTTTCTTATGAACGAACTTGCTTTGAAATACGGATGCAATCCGAACCAAACGCCGTCCCGTCTCTACATGAGCGAGGGCGAGCTTCCCATAGAAGTCATCAACGGCCGCCCCGGCTACATCAATTTCCTCGATGCGCTCAACGCATGGCAGTTGGTGAGCGAACTCAAAGCCGCTACCGGTATGCCGTCTGCCGCCTCGTTCAAGCACGTTTCGCCGGCCGGAGCTGCCATCGGACTCCCTCTGAGCGACACTCTCAAAAAGATATATTTCGTAGACGACATGTCCATCGACTTTTCGCCGCTGGCCTGTGCATACGCCCGTGCCCGAGGAGCAGACCGCATGAGTTCTTTCGGCGACTTCGTTGCGCTGAGCGATTCGTGCGATGCCGCTACGGCCATGCTAATCAAGCGTGAAGTAAGCGATGGTGTCATTGCCCCCGACTTTACGCCAGAAGCCATCGAGATATTGAAAGACAAGCGCAACGGAAGCTACAACATGATTAAGATAGACCCCGAATACCGCCCCAATCCGATAGAGCGCAAGCAGGTGTTTGGCATCACCTTCGAACAGGGACGCAACGAAATACGCCTTGACTCACCAGAACTCTTCACCCAGATACCAACCAAGAACAAATCGTTTACGCCCGAAGCGAAGCGAGACTTGACCATTGCGCTCATCATCCTGAAGTACACCCAGAGCAATTCTGTGTGTTACGTGAAAGACGGACAGGCCATCGGCATTGGTGCCGGACAGCAAAGCCGCATCCATTGCACACGTCTGGCAGGTTCAAAGGCCGACATCTGGTGGCTCAGACAGCACCCAAAAGTCATGAATCTGCCTTTTGTTCCCAACATACGGCGTGCCGACAGAGACAACACCATCGACCTTTACATCGGCGACGATTATCAAGATGTCCTCGCCGAAGGAGCATGGCAACTGTTCTTTACACACAAACCCGATGTATTGACAGCCGAAGAAAAACGTGAGTGGATAGCCAGAAACACGCAAGTGTCGCTCGGAAGCGATGCGTTCTTTCCCTTTGGCGACAACATCGAACGCGCCCACAGAAGCGGAGTATGCTACATTGCCCAAGCAGGAGGTTCTGTCCGTGACGACCATGTCATAGCTACTTGCGACAAATACGACATCGCTATGGCCTTTACCGGCGTGCGCCTGTTCCATCACTAATCATCAAGAGGGGAGGCATTTGTCTCCCCCTCTCAGCCAACAACACCCTAAACATCCGAGAAATGAGTGACATCGACGACATCATTGCAGGCGGGGGAATCGTCTTTCGCAAAACAAGAAAAGAAGAGAACAACAATGGCAAGGTGAAAACCAAGGCCAAAAAGAAGAAGTATATCACAGGGGCGCACGGCTCTGGCAGTGCCAAACAGAAAGCAAAATACAGAGAACAGCGCGCCAACCGACACAAAGGCAAGAAATAACAAGACAACGAATTTATCCATGTGTCGTTGGACAGCAGGATGGATAAAGCCAGACATGCGGTCGCTTTGCAGTCTTCGGCAAAGCGAGTCCATGTGTTCACCGCCCGAAAACAAAAAAAGGCCACCCCACGACAAGTTGTCCTGTGATGGCCAAACTAATTAAACAACAAATTATCTCAAATCGGTCATTAGACCGCCAACACTATATTACTCACTGAAGATGATGCTTACCGACTGATTTCAGTCGATTGCCGGCATCTTCTCTGCCGTTTTTCCTCGGCGTAACCCACTACGCCTTCGACAAAACCGACAGACAATTTGCTCGACATCCGAACAAAACCAATACGGTCTCTAATGACCGAATTGGGATTATAACAACCTATCTACGCGTCACCATCGTCAATTCCGTCACCTTAGAAACAACCCGATTGCCCTGCCATACGGAAAGACCAAAAGTTGCCCTGCCGCTCTTCACCTTACCAGCCCTTACCATCGCCGTATAGCGGATTATCTTGCCCGGCTCAAGCAGTTCAACATGCATGTTGGGAGAAATGTAAATGCGGAGGTTATCAGATGTTTGCACCACCGATGGTTGAATATCGAATATTGTGTCATTGGAAACGTTGACGATGTCGAAGGTGATGTATCCCAGTTCGCCCGAACTCAAAACATGGTCTTCATTTTCGTCTGTAATACGTGCATTGCGTATATCCAGCATCTCGCCGACGCCACCTTCTCCCATCACTTGGCCAGACACCGAAGCATCCGGGATAATGAGCCTTGGTTCCTCCGTTGCCTTTTTGTCCGCATTATATCCTCCTTCAGAGTCGTAAAGACGGTCATCTCCGCTATTGGTCGGGTCAAAGCCGCTCTCCGCTCCTCCCTGCATGGTTATCTCCCGCTGCTTCACGGCCTGTTCCTGAGCCTTGATTTCCTGAACACGTTCATAGTGTTCACGCATCTCTTCACGTTCTTCCGCATCTTTTGCACTGCCAATGGCAGCACCGACAATAGCCCCTCCGGCCATGCCCACTATCGTTCCGATGTCGCTTCCACGTGCGCCATCACTCAAACCGCCAATGGCCGAACCCAAGATAGAGCCAAAATAGCCTCCCACATAGGCACCGTTTCCGGTATGCGTGCCACAACTGCTGAACAATAACAGCGCACTTACAGCGATAACCATTCCTTTTTTCATGTTATATTTTCCTTTCTTCCTCGATTGAATGAATGAACTATTTCCTTACATCCGATGGGTTTTGACATCCCTTACCTGTCTGTTTGCAGGCATATTGCCATGTCATGACGCCTCCATTCATGCTCAACAAAATTTGCTCAGCTTTGCCGAGGTGCAGACTTTCTTTTACAAAAGTAAGAGAAAACACACAGAAACTGACAGGAAAATACCCTAAAATAACATAGGGAAAACCCTACACCAAAAATCAAGGACGCAATGACACGAGAAAAAGAGATAAATTGTCAGACAATCACTTGCGAAGGACTGACCACCAACTCGCCCAGAGAAATCATGGCATTCAGCAACGACACTCTTTCCGCACGGCGCAAATCGGCCGGTGTAAGTTCCGCTTCTACCAGTTGCCGGGCGTCTATCAGGTTGCGGCGCATCACCCCTTCAAGCAGCGGATGAGCTGGCGTGAACCACTGATGACCGATGAAGAGGGCGATATTGGTAAACGAGGTGTCGGTCAGCAAGCCCCGACGAACGACAAGAATGTCGTCACAATCACGGCGCAAAGCATATAGCCTCTCAATATCACCTCGGTCGGCACACTTGAAACGATAGTCGGCATCGTCGGCACACACCATCTTCAAACTCCTGACAGAACGCATCCGATAAGGCGCATGTGTAATCTCTTCCACCCCATCCTTGCCGTACACAACTCTGACTTTTACTTTTCCTTCTGTTGGCGGGACATCATTCAGGAGCGAAGACAGGTTCACGGAAGGGACGCATCGGCCGAAATGATGCCGCAGGGTGGCATCCATGCGTTCCTGATGAAGCGGCAAATGGCGTGCGACACCATCAAGAACGCAAATTGTTTCAATAAAACGGCACATATATCTTACCAATAACTTCTTCGTATTCTTTCTCCCACTGGCTCTGGGCGGTGATACCTCCGCCCGCCTTGAAGTACAACCCATCTTCCGCCTGGTCGACAAAGCGAATCATGACGGCACTGTCTACCTCCTCTCCGTTGAATATTCCCATGACACCCGTGTAAAACCCACGTTCATATCCTTCGGCCTTTGCAATGATTTCCATTGTCTTCTGCTTCGGAGCACCTGTTATAGAACCGGCCGGAAGTTGCGAAAACAGAATGCCGCCCAAGTTCTTTTGCCATTCGGCAGGCAACGTTCCGCAGATTTCCGAGCTTGTCTGAAGAATTGAACCTTTATTGGTGTCGATGCGTTCGACGTACCGATAGCGTGCCACCGTTACATCCTCGGCCACCATACTCAGGTCATTGCGTATCAAATCAACTATCGTGGCATGTTCGGCTGCTTCTTTCTCATCAGCCATCAATACTTCCTCGGCATGCGGCAGTTGTGCGTCTATAGTACCTTTCATGGGAAACGAGCGGATGGTTCGCCCACTAATCTTCACGAACGATTCCGGCGAGAAACACACCAAAAGGCCTTCCAACCACAGGCGATAGGGTGCATGGGAAAGGAAAAATATGTCTTTGAGCGAGGCATTGGTTTTCAACGGCACCCTGCAAGTCAGATTGGTCAGGTATGAGTCGCCACGAAGCAACCCCTGCATTACCATGTCGAAACTCTTGCGGTAGTTCTCTCGCAACGGCATTTCTGCCTGCCAAGACAATGCTTGACCAAAGACAGGATACGGATGCTTGTCATTTCCATATCCATTGAAGCAATACAGGCACTGATCGGATGATATTTCATTGAGCGGCAGCAGGTAAGATGCCTGCTTATCATAGCTGACAACAAAGAGAAAAGGTTGCCTGCGGCTTCCCCATTCATTCATGGTTGCCACGGCTGCATTTTCATCATACACCTTCATCGTTCATCTTATATTATCTGTTGGGTGGACAAAAGTAGCAATAAAAAGCGAAACAGGCAAGCCAACGAAGCACTATCCGCCTGCCCCCGCAGGTCTGCCGCAGAGCTTGGGTTTGCAAAACGTGTATCCTGCGTTGTCATAGCACAGGCCTTACAATTGTCATTTATCCCAATTCGGTCATTAGAAACCGTACTGATTATGTTCGTATGTCGAGCAGATTGTCTGCCGCTTTTGCCAAAGGCGTAGCGGGCTACGCCGAGGAAGAACGGCAGAGAAGATGCCGGCAAGCGAACGAAATCAGTCGGTAAGCATTATCCTTAATGGGAAATGTAGTGTTGGAGGTCTAATGACCGATTTGGCTTTATCCTGCCACAAAGACAGAAAAAAAGGGAAACGACCACTGGATGAGGGGGAGAAAAACAACCTTTCTTCCTGCATTTATGTTTATTTAATACATATATTTTTGCAAAACATGCTGCGTTTCATTTCTTTTCAATACCTTTGCACTCTCTTTTTGAGGGACAGACGTAGGGGGTCTGTCAAATATATGTCCGTCTGAATGTATGATGTGGGTGCCGGACGTATGTGTAAGTTTATCCCTATCATCAATTAACAGACGAACAATTTGAAGACATTTGAAGAGTTAGGCGTGGCCGAAAACATACGGCGCGCCATCGAAGAGTTAGGATTTGAACGGCCAATGCCCGTTCAAGAAGAAGTAATTCCTTATTTATTAGGTAATCTGAACGATGTAATTGCACTGGCACAAACGGGCACAGGCAAGACAGCCGCATTCGGAATACCCATCTTGCAACGCATAGATGCCGAACGGAAGGCAACGCAAGCCATCGTATTGAGCCCCACAAGGGAACTCTGTTTGCAGATAGCTGACGACCTGAAAGACTTCTCCAAGTACATGGAAGGTATCCGCGTACTGCCTGTTTACGGCGGAACATCTATCGAAAACCAAATCAGTGCATTGCGAAAAGGCGTGCAAATCATCGTGGCCACACCCGGACGACTCATCGACTTGATGAACCGCGGAGTGGCAAAGCTCGATGAGGTTAACAACGTTATTCTCGATGAAGCCGACGAAATGCTCAACATGGGCTTCAAGGAGGCCATCGACGAAATTCTCGCAGGCGTTCCGAAAGAACGAAACACTTTGCTTTTCTCGGCCACGATGAGCCGGGAGATAGAGCGGATAGCACGCACTTACCTCCATGAACCTAAGGAAATAGTAGTGGGCAGCCGTAATGAAGGGGCAGAAAGTGTAAACCATATATATTATATGGTCAACGCCAAGGATAAATATCTTGCCCTGAAACGCATCGTCGACTATCATCCTCGCATCTTTGCCATCATCTTCTGCCGCACGAAAAAGGAAACACAGGAGATTGCGGACAAACTCATCCGCGACGGATACAATGCAGAATCATTGCACGGAGACCTCTCGCAGCAACAAAGAGACCTCACCATGCAGAAATTCAGACAACATCTCACACAGTTGCTCGTGGCTACCGACGTGGCCGCCAGAGGTCTCGATGTGGACGATCTGAGCCATGTCATTAACTTCGGCATGCCCGACGACATCGAGAACTATACTCACCGAAGCGGACGAACAGGCCGTGCCGGCAAGAAAGGAACATCTATCTGTATCGTACATAGCCGTGAGAAACACCGCATCAGGGCGGTTGAGAAGGAAATCGGACGTCAGTTTGTAGAGGGAAAGATGCCCACGGCACAGGAAATCTGTACCAAACAGCTCTACAAAGTTATGGATGAGATAGGCAAAGCCGATGTAAACGAGGCAGAAATTGCTCCTTTCCTCGATGACATCAAGCGGCACTTTGAATACATGGAGAAAGACGATTTAATCAAGAAAATCGTATCATTGGAATTCGGAAAATTCTTGGCTTACTATGCCGATGCACCCGAAATATCGGCCGTCACATCAGGAGGCGGCTCACAGAAAGGCGAGCGCAACCGTCGGAAAGACGGCTCACGCACGCCAAGAAAACCCGAAGAAGGATACAGCCGCCTGTTTATCAATTTGGGAAAAGAAGACGGTTTCTACCCCGGCGAGGTCATGCAGTTCCTCAACAAGCACATGCACGGCCGCCAAGAAGTGGGACATATCGACCTGTTGAGCAAATTTTCATACATAGAAGTGCCGCAAAACGATGCCCAGCGAGTGATGGATGCCATTGACGGACAGCGTTACAAGGGTCGCAGCGTGCGTTGCAATGATGCCGATAAAGGGAAATCGGCACGTGGAGAACGGCACGACCACCGCTCCAGACGAAACGAAACGGCAGGCAAAGGCAAAAAGAAAAAGCGAGAGAAAGCTGCTACGCATGCCGGCAATGAATCTACGAAAACAGACTGGAGACAGTTTTTCAAAGGCCATCAAGCACCACTCAAAGGAGAAGAACCCGACTTTTCGGAAGAAGGTTGGGCACGCCGGAAACGCAAATAAGTCAAGAGTCATTTCCGGCTCATCTTTTTGAAAGGTGCAGACAGCAGCTATCCTGACTTTGTTCCTGCCCGTAGATGTGTCATCAGAGGATGACATATCCTGCCAACAAGCAATATGCTTCGGACATGAACACACAATAAGACAAACAAAAAGCCGTCCTTTGTTTTTTATCAAAACAAGGACGGCTTTTCATAAAACAGTGTTTTCATTGCCTAAAATCCCCCCATTTCATCGAGAAAAACCTTTTATACCAATGCGGTCATCAGAGACTGGATTGATTTTGTTCGGATATCGAGTATCTTCTTTGCCGTCTTTCTCTGCCCATCCCGCTACTTTTTCGGCAGAATGACAGGCAAGATACTGCCAAACAAATGAAATCAGACGGAAAACAACATCATCAGTCGGAAACGAAAAAACAAGCAACATTACTTGGGGGAATGTAGCATTGGCAATCAAATGACCGAATTGGGTTAAATATCCTTTCATCATTAACATTTCGGCTTTTCATCAACAAGAAGTTAACCAATATTCCCTCAAATGCTTGAAGAATTTTCGACCAGCCTTGACTGTGGCCGAAAATAACGCCAAAAATTGAATTTGTAACTCACTGATAATCAACACTCATTTTTCGAAAGGTCGAAAAATGGGGTCAAAAAGACTCAAAATCGGCTTGCAATTGATGAACATTCACCTTGCAAACGTTCATCAATTGCCCCTCAATTAATGAACGTTTGCCTCTCAATTGATGTTCACTTGCAAAAATGAGGGTGAAAAATGGCCTTTTTACCCCTCGAAAACCGTTTTTTCGTTTCTATTTCATCATTTTTCGCCGACCGTTTTTTCCTCTTTGGTTAACCGCCCAATTGTTAACCGGCATGGTTTTTGCAGGTAAGAAAAAGAAGCCGAATCCCGATAGGAAAACAACGAAATACAGCGACATTGACGACAAGGGAAGGCTATCTTTACTCATTTCGGTCGAACTGGCGGAGTCTCGATTCATTCTTCCCCAATAGCAACCACATACCAGCAAGATATCCACTAATATCCCGTCTTTCACCAAGAACAATACAAAAAACAAGGGGATAATACATAAAAAGGAAATAAAAGAATCTTTAATAATATATTGTTTGTCATTAGGATTATATTTCTTACTTTTGTTTTCAGAATCTCAAAATAGGAAATCAAGTAGTCGTTCAAGCCCAATCGTTATTGAATTATTGTCTGTTATGCTGCCAACTTCTTTACAAGGAGGACTTCTCGGCTGGGCACATGGCCTGAAACAACCGATGGAATGGCATAAAAACAATCCAAAAGGACATACACGCAGGCCATGAAACGACGAACACCAAAGACAGATACATTGAACATTGAAAACCTGCTTATTACATAAGTCGAACACCTTTAAGGCTGCCTGCCATTGTCAAGTGCAGCACAGATGAATTGTACATGCCCCAAATCATAACCCATCCCTACCTGAGTCCGTGCGGAGAATTGATACTTGCCTCCTTTGAAGACAGCCTTTGCCTATGCGACTGGGTGCAAGGCCAACATTCGGAAGCAACTTTTCGCAAACTTGAAAAAGCTCTGAAATCATCCATTTCATCGGGAAACTCTGAGGCAATCAGGCATACCAAACAACAACTCGATGCTTATTTCAACGGACAAGCCATCACCTTTGACGTGCCATTGCTTCTTATCGGCACAGAATTTCAGCAACAGGTATGGCGTTCGTTGGAACAGATAGCCTACGGCACAACCATCAGTTACGCCACACAGGCCAGCCGCCTGGGATGCCCGCAGGCCGTTCGGGCTGTAGCCAATGCCAATGGACGTAACCCTATCAGCATCATCCTGCCCTGCCACCGAGTCATAGGCAGCAACGGAAAGCTGACCGGATATGGCGGAGGGCTGGACAAGAAACGGTGGCTTTTAGACCGTGAAAGCAGGTCACTATTCAGCAACACCATTCAGAATGATACGTTTTAAGAATATCGAAACTTCAGACCGGGCGGCCATTCAGGCCGTTACCATGTACGGAACCAATCGCAGTTGTGACCTATCCATAGCCAATCTCGTTAGTTGGCAGTTCCGCTTCGGCACACAGTTTGCCATCGTAGACGATTTTATGCTTCTCCGTTTCTTCCACGGAAACACACTGGCTTACCTCATGCCTGCCTACACTTCGGAGACAGCCCGTGACGAGCGGTTTTCCGACAGACTGGAGAATATTGTCAGACAACTACGTGAAGATGCCGTAGCCATGGGCCACCCGCTTCTTCTCTTGGGTGCAGACACCACGCTGATAGAGCTTGTCAGAGAACGGTTCGGCGATTTCTATACCATCACGGAACGCAGAAACTTCGCCGATTACATCTATCTGAGGGAAAGACTGACAAGTCTTTCGGGCAAGAAACTTCAAGGGAAACGAAACCATATCAATAAGTTCAAGTCGCAATATCCCAACTACGAATACCGCGAACTTACCCAAGACCTCATCCCCCTGTGCATAGATTTGGAACTGGAATGGCGAAAACGCCGCCAGTCGACGGGCGAAGGCGAGAGCATGATGTACGAACTGCGTTCGATGACAAGAGCCTTGAGACGATGGGACGAACTGGGTCTCGTCGGAGGAACACTCTGGGTAGAGAACAATTTGGTTGCTTTTACCTACGGATGCCAGCTTACTGACGACACGTTTGATGTTCTGGTTGAGAAAGCCGATGCAAATTATGACGGTGCATATCAGATGATTAACCGTGAGTTTGTAGAACGCCTGCCTGAACAATACATCTATATCAACCGTGAAGACGACATGGGACTGGAGGGATTGAGAAAGGCCAAGTTGTCTTATTATCCTGAAATTTTACTGTCAAAATTTGCCATCGAAGAGGCTGCCGTTCCACAGGAACTGACCGACGAGGCAAAAATCAAGGCAGAGACACGCATGTTGTGGCACGAAACATTCAACGATGGCGAAGCCTTTGAGGAACTGTATTTCTCGAAAGTGTACCGACCGGAATACAATTGCAGCTGCGTCATCGACGGAAAAGTGGTCGGTGCCTTGCAAACCCTGCCCTACACCATGCTCTTTCATGGCCGGGAAGTGCCTGTTTCTTATGTGAGCGGAACGGCAGTAGACAAGTGTTGCCGGAAAGAAGGCATCGGTCGCAACCTCATGTGGCAGGCTTTCCGCAAGATGAGAAACCAAAACACGGTCTTCTCTATCCTCATTCCAGCCGAAGAATGGCTCTACGAATGGTATGCCTCTATGGGATATGCGGCACAAATCACCTGCACTCCGCCACTTTGCGACATTGCTTCCACTCCTTTTGAGACGCTCGACCGACTGCAACGTTCAAAAGACTGCATCGTCTTGCATGACGAGGCAAACTGGCAATTGCTCAAAGAAGACCGACAACTGACGGGCAGCCAACCGCTGGAAAAGCCTTTCAAAGGCATGATTCGCATCATCAACGCAACCGAAGCACTTGCCCTTTATGCCCGACAACATCCCGAAGTAGAAGATGTCTTACATGTGGTGGATGTAGAAATGGAGCAAAACGATGCTTATTATCGCATCAAAAATGGCAGCGTAGTTCGCACGGACAAACCCGACATAACGGCTCGACACATTCCCATCGGAGAACTTGCAGACCTCATTTTTGCCGATGAAATGGCTGAAATGAATGCAATGTTCAACGAAAATTAAAATGAAAGGCCTACAAACCAAGAAAAGAATGTTTCGCAGGAGCTAACTTGCAAATATATGAAAAAGGAGAAAAAGCAAGATATTTGTTTTGCGAACTCTCCGAATTACATTATCTTTGCATAAGTCAAGCGGCGTCTCAGCAATATTGAGCAAGCTCTATTGCGTTCTACTTGCATTGACTTTGCATAAGTCAAGCGGCGTCACGGCAATACTGAAAAGTGCATCACGTTGCTTGACTCATTTAACTTTATAACCTATGAAAGTATGTATTTTCTGTTCGGCTAATGACAAAATCGACCCCATATACTTCCAAAAGACAGAGGAATTGGGACGTTATTGTGCTGAAAATGGCCATTCCATCGTGTTCGGAGGATGCAACTTGGGACTGATGGAATGCGTTGGGAAAGCTGCCCAAGAGGCTGGAGGGCAAACCATCGGGATTGTTCCGCGCATCGTGGAAAGCCACGGAGGGGTCAGCAACTATGTCGGCGTACATATTCCTTGTGAAGACCTAACCGACCGAAAGGCATTGATGATGGCCAAAAGCGACCTTTTCATCGCTCTGCCGGGAGGCATCGGAACCCTTGACGAAATTTTCACCGTAGCCTCGTCTCACACCATCGGCTACCACCATAAGCCTATCGTACTTTACAATATCAATGGTTTCTGGTCGTCACTCATCGCCATGCTCGACGATTTGAGCGGCAAAGGCATGATCAGGGGGGAATGGAGAGACTGCATTTCGGTGGCAAACAACCTCGAAGAGCTGGCCAGACACCTGCAATAAGGCTTTATTCTGCCGTGAGGAAACGGCCTCTTCCGTTGTGTTCACTATCATCAAACATTAATATTATTAATAAACTATATCGCATGAAAAAGCTTATCGCACTATCGCTTGTCCTGTCTTCCACAGCAGTACATGCACAAACGATTCAGTATCCGCGCACAGAAAAAATCAATGTCGTGGATGATTACTTCGGTGTTAAAATCGAAGACCCCTACCGTTGGTTGGAGAATGACACCAGCAGTCAAACCGCTGCATGGGTAGAAGCCCAAAACAAGGTTACAAACGCTTATCTTTCAAAGATTCCTTTCAGGGCAAAACTGCTCAAAAGGATGAAAGAACTGGCCGACTACGGCAAGGAATCGGCTCCGTTCTACAAACACGGAAAATGGTATAGCTACCGAAACGATGGCTTGCAAAACCAAAGCGTCATCTATGTGGCTGACCAACTGAACGGCCCCTGGCGCGTTTTCCTCGACCCCAACAAGCTCAGCACCGACGGAACAGTGGCTCTTGGCGGTCTTTCTTTTTCCAATAACGGCAAATATGTAGCCTACAGCATCTCACGAAGCGGCAGCGACTGGAGCGAGATTTACGTCATCGACCTCGCCACCGGCAAACTCCTGAACGACCATATTGAATGGGTGAAATTCTCAGGGGCAGTTTGGCAGGGCGATGGTTTTTACTACTCGACCTACGACCGACCTGAAAAGGGTAAGGAATACTCGCACATCAACGAGACACACAAGGTATATTACCACAAGATTGGAACACCGCAATCGGAAGATGAACTGTTTTATCAGAATCCTGCTTATCCCAAACGATTCTACAGCGTGAGCGTAAATGAAGAAGAAACCATGATGTTTCTCTTTGAAAGCGGTGCCGGTTCGGGGAACACTCTCTACGTAAGAGACCTGCGCAAACCCAACTCTCAGTTCATTCAGATGACCTCTGACCTTGACAAACAAACCTACCCGACAGAGATTATTGGTGAAAAAATCTATCTGTTCACCAACAACGGTGCTCCTAAAAACCGAATCATGGTGGCCGACATCAACCGCCCCGGCATGAAAGACTGGAAGGAGTTCATTCCCGAAAACAAGAATGTGCTGGAAAGTGCAGACCTGATTGACGGAAGATGGATTGTGACTTACAGCGAAGATGCTGCCACCGGAGCCTACCTTTACTCAAAAGACGGAAAACTGTTGCACAAAATCGACCTGCCATCTGTGGGTACGGCGTACTTCAGCGGCAAAAAAGACAGGAAGGAATGTTTCTTCACCTTCACCTCATTTACTGTCCCGGGAAGTATTTACCGTTATGACATCGACAAGAACACCAATACGCTTTTCGCCGCCCCGAAAGTGAAATTCAACATCAATGATTACGAGAGCAAACAGGTATTCTTCACCAGCAAAGACGGAACACGTGTACCGATGTTCCTTACTTACAAGAAAGGAATGAAACTAAACGGCAAGAATCCTGTATATCTTTACGGCTACGGAGGCTTCAACGTAAGCCTTAACCCATCTTTCTCAACCACTCGCATCCCATTCTTGGACAGCGGAGGCATCTTTGTCATGGTCAACTTGAGAGGCGGAGGAGAATATGGTGAGGCATGGCATCAGGCCGGAACGAAAATGAACAAGCAAAACGTGTTCGACGACTTTATATCGGCAGCCGAGTATTTGATTGCCAACAAGTACACAAACAACGAGAAGATTGCCATCATTGGCGGTTCTAACGGAGGTCTTTTGGTAGGAGCATGCATGATTCAACGCCCCGATCTCTTCCGTGTAGCCATCCCGCAGGTTGGTGTGATGGATATGTTGCGTTACCATAAGTTCACCATCGGATGGAACTGGGCACCCGATTACGGAACAAGTGAGGACAGCCGAGAAATGTTTGACTATCTCTTGGCCTACTCTCCACTGCATAATCTGAAGCCCGGAGTATCTTATCCGGCCACCTTAGTGACCACTGCCGACCATGACGACCGTGTAGTTCCGGCTCACTCGTTCAAGTTTGCGGCACGCTTGCAAGAGTGTCACAGCGGACAAGCTCCCGTATTGATTCGCATCGAGAGCAAGGCCGGACACGGAAGCGGCAAGCCTTTGAGCAAAGTTTTGGAAGAAAATGCCGACATCTATGGCTTTATCATGCAGAATTTGGGCATGAAGCTGAAATAAAAAGGAGTGCTTTCAAATAAGCGGGTGACAGGATTTGTCACCCGCTCATTTGAAGACCTGAGATATTATCTGAATAAAACACGACCTAACCGATGGCGGAATCGCTCAAGGAAAAGACAGCCAAAGGCCTGCTCTGGGCTGGAATCAACAGTGGAAGCACCCAGATATTGAGTGCCATTATCGGCATTTTCCTGAGCCGTACCTTGTCACCGGCCGACTATGCGGTGGTCGGTATGCTCACCATCTTTACGGTCTTGGCTGTCAACATTCAGGACAGCGGCTTTGCCAATGCCTTAATCAACCTCAAGAAGCCTACCGCCAACGACTACAACTCTGTCTTCTGGTTCAATGTCCTGACCAGTTTTGTACTCTATTTCATTCTCTTTTCCGCCGCTCCGCTGATTGCTTGGTTTTTCCGACAGCCCTGCCTAACCGACCTCTCGCGCTTTCTATTCATCACGTTTGTCATTGCTTCCTTCGGCATTTCCCACAACGCCTATCTCACCAAGAACCTGATGAACAAAGAAAAGGCCATTATCAGCCTGACGGCCACGGCCATTTCAGGCATCGTGGGCATTACGCTTGCCCTATCGGGAAAAGGCTATTGGAGTCTGGCATGGCAACAAGTGACCTTCAACGGTGTAACGCTCATCGGCCGTTATTACTATACGACATGGCATCCGAACTTCAAGATAGACTTCAGCCCTGTTCGGCGGATGTTCGGTTTCAGCTATAAAATCTTGCTGACAACGGTTATCAACACCCTGAGCGAAAACTTCCTGACTTTTATTTTCGGCCGACTCTACCCCGTCAATTCCGTGGGTTATTATTCACAGGCAAAAAAATGGGAGGGTATGGCACGCTCTTTCATGAACATGACGGTAGCACAAGTAGCCCAACCTGTGTTCTCTGCCGTCAATGAAGAGCCTGAACGACAGCTGAAAGTTTTTCGCAAGATGCTTCGTTTCACAGCTTTTATTTCTTTTCCAGCCCTGTTCGGCTTGTCAATGGTGTCTCGTGAGTTTATCATCGTGGCCCTTACAGAGAAGTGGGAACCAGCCGTCATACTGCTGCAAGTGTTATGCGTAAGCGGAGCATTTGCTCCCTTCCACATACTCTTTCAAAATCTCATCATCAGCAAAGGGCGGTCAGACCTCTATCTATGGTGCAACGTGAGCCATGTAGCCCTGCTTCTGGCACTCGTTGCAGGTTTTC
Source organism: Prevotella sp. (assembly GCA_034183335.1). Lineage (GTDB taxonomy): Bacteria > Bacteroidota > Bacteroidia > Bacteroidales > Bacteroidaceae > Prevotella. The sequence goes on along the minus strand of JAXFLJ010000001.1, from coordinate 58,939 downwards.
ACCATTTCGGCATGACAGCAATGGTCGTAGCCTATACCATCTATTACATTCTCTGGCTGCTTGTTTGGCAACAAATGGCTCGCCGCTTGGTCAACCTTCGCCTGACAGATACTCTGCGAGACATTTTTCCCTTCATGTTCATTGCCGCCTCGGTGATGGCCGTCACTTACTTCCTCACCCTACCCATCAGTTCTCTTCCCCTTCTGTTGGGCGCAAGAATAATCCTTGCCCTCATACTGTATGTGACTGTTATGAAGCTTATGAAAGTAAAAATGCTCGAAGAATTCCGTGCTTACTTCTCACGGAAAGCCAGATAACGGAAGTTATACACTTGCATAACGGCATATAACAATCCTCTGCAAAAGGGCACAAACCCTTTCTTTTCAGTATAAAACAGGTATCGGTAATGCTTGGAGAACAGTGTCATTAGCACAAGAAGAGACTTCAATCCTTTCCCACACTCTGCATCAAGAATGCTCATCGCCAGGCGACAGGCAGGCTTTTCGGAACTGATATGTGAAAACATCTTCCGCCGAAGGCCAAAATGGACACGCATGAGAGGCTTGATACGCCGGTAATGAGACACTGACCACCAAAGAATAAACCACGCATTGCCGACAGAACGTTGTCTCCGTTTATCTACATCAATATAGGTCAGCGCATCACCGTAACGCCTTTGATGCACCAATACCTCATCTACCAACACGATACTTTCATAAGCGGCAGCCGTAGAGGCAAGCACCACGTCGTAACAAGTGCCATAACAACTCTTGTCGGGAGGAGGAATCAGGTCGAGCAAATCACGTCTGAACAGCATCGTATGCCCCGGAATGGAAGCAAACAACAGTCTGGGAATACGGTAATTAGGTGTCCGCGCATCATAATCGACCGCCGAACCATCTTCGGAAAAAGGACGTGAACGGCACACGCACAGAAGATGCTCACCGATACAGGACACCTGTTTCTCTATCTTCGTTGGCTCCCAGATGTCATCCTGATCGCAAACGGCAATCAAATCACCGCTGACTCTACGCATGGCACTCAAGAAATTGACGTTGACACCCTTTCCCTCTTCATTTTGAAAAACCTTTATCATCGGGTGTTTTTGTGCAAAACAATGAAGAATGGAGACTGTGCCATCTGTCGAACCGTCATCTTGAATGATTATTTCGTGAAGCGGATAGGTTTGTGCTATGAGCGAATCAAGTTGTTCCTCGATATACTTTTCGCCATTATATGTGCACACAACAACAGAGATACGGTTCATGGGCGGAACGATTGGTTGGCGGATGGTTTCTTGCGGGTATCAAAAACAAGTTCAGACGGACGATGATTGATTTGCTCTTCCTTGGGCAGATGTTTTTTGAGCACGGGATAGTGTGTGCGCAAATATGCCTCCAAATCAGCCGGCGCATACACTTGCAAAGAACCGAAAGCAACCGTTTGCGGATGCAATACATGCTCGATGCGTACCGTATCGTTGGTGGTCACAATATTTTTACAGTATTTCCCACGACTGCGGTTAAACATAGTCTGCGCCGCTTTCATCAACTGGTACAACTGCTTCTTCGTCAACAGCGTGTTCACAACTCGTGTAACAAGGCACGGCAGCCATCCCCGCTTGCGAGGTTCGGGCATATCGCAACGGCCAAAATATTTCCATTGCCATATCTCCTTGCCTATAAAACAGCCATTGAGGAAGTTTACCAAATGCCATTGCAACCGTTCCAGACATCTGCTCCGTGGAATTTTGTCGAACGGGAAGATGTCCACATAAATGCCATGATGCATCTTCACGTTCTTGGCCATTGTCTCGGCAAAAACCGTGTGATGCTCTCTCACCTTGGCGAACCATGCCGGTGTGTGTACATCAGAGCCTACCCATTGCAGGAAATAGTCATCGCCCAGCACCGCCGGAGCTTCTTTGAGAAAGCGTTCGTAGTCCGAGCGCAACATACCAATGTCTATATCGTCGTCCCACGGAATAATACCATCCCAGTAATATGCCCCGATAGCCGAGCCGCCGATAATGAAATAGCCGATGCCGAGATGCTCGCACACCCGTATCACCTCGCCCGTTATCTTGTAGAGATGGGCATGGAGCTGTTTCAATTCCTCATCGGTATAGTCGTAATTCATGGGCGTATCTATTGTCAACAATTAATCATCGCATCGTGCAAAAGTAAGAAAAATAAAGAAAAAGAAGACACGAAACAGGCCGAAATATATAAAAACAACTAACTATCGCCCCATATTCAGGGTGGGTTCGGCGAATGCGAATTAAGCAAACAGTCTATCAAAGTTCCCTTGTACATCGTGCACGGCTTCTTCGGAAAGCAGCAATAAACGACCCTATGGCGGCGTATCTTCATCCGGTTGACACGGTATGGAATGGATACCAATCACTGGTACGGCGTGTACCAACGGGCGGTACGGAGCGTACCAGTGCTTGGTAGCATGAGTACCAAGCATTGGTACGATGACAAAACATTTCCGTGTCGTTTCCCCAAACGCCTTATGGAGGTGAAACCCGTGGCCTCTCAAAAGATACGAGGCCGTGTCGTAGACGGCAAGAGACGGTGCCGGTGGCTGCGTATCTTGTCTATTTAGGAACGTTTCAGGCAACGGCTGGCAGAAACGCAAGAATGCACCATTACAAACATTACCTTCGCCTTCGCCATTATCTAATCACGGCGACAGTTCCGTCTTGCATTGCTCTTGAGCGCATATTTTGCCATCATGGCATCAAAAAACTTGCAAAAGTCATCTGCCATACAAATTATTTCAATAACTTTGTCCTCTGTGATCACAGCAATTATTGTTTTAATCCCAATCGGTCATGAGAGACCGTACTGATTTCGATTGAATGGCGAGCAGACAGATTGTCATTTCTCGAAAGCATAACGGGCTACACCGAGGAGAAAATGGCAGGCAAGATGCCGACAAACAGGTGAAAGCAGCAGGGAAGCAACACTATGAGCCGGGAACGGAAACCTAAGCGGCCTAATAACCGAACGGGGTTAATCTTTTACATTTCAATACTGTATAATTTCAACAATTTCGCTAATCACCAAATTTACGAACACATATAACTTGTCGAACTCACGTATATTTACATTGGCATTCACATATGAAACAACCCGCAAAGATAGACATTGCCGTATTGATTTTATTTTTCAACCGACCCGAGCATCTCAAAAAGTTGTTTGAACAGATACGCAAAGCCCGCCCCTCACAGCTCTTTCTCTATCAGGACGGCCCAAGAAACGAACGGGACATGGCCAACATCGAGGCTTGCAGGCGTGTTGTAGAGGATGTGGATTGGGAATGTAGAGTGGAACGTTTATACCAAGATCGCAACTACGGATGTGACCCCTCAAATTTTAATTCACAGAAATGGGCGTTTTCGATGGCGGACAAATGCATCGTGCTGGAAGATGACAATATCCCCTCACAGTCATTCTTCCCCTTCTGCAAGGAAATGCTCGACCGGTACGAACACGACCAACGCATCTCGATGGTGACCGGAATCAACTACGACGAGGTGACACCCAATATGCCTTACGACTATTTTTTTGCCACAACTTTCAGTATTTCGGGATGGGCAACATGGCGTCGCGTCATCGACCAGTGGGACGAACACTACACGTTTCTTGACGATGAATTCAACCTTCGTCAGCTTGATGCCTATATCAAAGACCGAAAATATCAGCAAGACTTCATTCGTTTCTGCCGCTATCACCGCTCTCTGGGCAAGGCATATTACGAAACCATCTTCCATGCGGCCATCTTCTTCAACTCCGGATTGAGCATCGTGCCGCGCGTAAACATGATTAACAACGCCGGCGCAACGGGCGAAGGAGTGCATCTTTCTGGCAGCAATGACGACCTGCCACATGCCATCCGACGCATATTCACGATGAAACGACACGAGATTGACTTCCCGCTCAGACACCCGAAATATATCATAGAGAACGTGGAATACAAGCACCGCATGTTCAAAATCATGGCATGGGGACATCCATGGCTCAAGTTTTTCCGTTCGTTTGAAGAACTGTTCATCAACCTGCGGCGGGGAAACGGCAAACGAATTGTCAAGGCTATTGCCAACCGCATACGCATCCTGACAGGCCGACAGCGTTTTGACTGACCCCCGTCCTTTTTGCTTCATGCTTCCATCTTATCAATTTTAGACGGCCAGAAACGTTCAAAACTCAAAAAAACACGCCCTCAAATGTCATGAAAGAGAAAAAAGAGAGCGTGCGTGTTAGCAATCATTAAAAAGAGAGCCAATTCTTTGATTGTTTAGCTTAAATTGATAATTTTGTCTGGTTTTCAATCTCTTTTGGCCTTGTCAAGACATCTTTTTGTTGTCATGTCGTATTGAAACCAAGGTTTTCAAACGAGAAAAGGACGCCATCTTTTCAAACAGAGAATACTCTATATAATAAAGGTTATAATTCAAAACAATCAAAAACAAATCAAACTATGCGTAACTTTACAAAACAAATGCTCGTTGCTGCATTACTGTTACCTTGCGGAATGGTACATGCCGACGACACAGACGTGGTTGTGAAAACCAAGAACGGAAGCGCGCAGTACGGCATCAAGACCGTTAAAAGCATTGCTTTGGGCGCAGATGGCATCACCATCAACCGTAACGAAGCTACTGCCGAGAGCTTCGGGTATGACTCTATCGAGAAGATTTACTTCATGCTTGTCACACAAATCGCTGAAACTACCGTGGCAGACTTTACCGTTTCCATGGATGCTTCCGGCTCTTTCCTCACCATCAAGGGTGCCGAGAGCAAAGCCGACATCAACATTTTCAGCATGAACGGAACCCGTGTGAAGAGCATCAAGGGATGGAACGGAGCTGACATCCGTATCTCCGACATGCCTAAAGGCATTTATATTATTCAAGTAAACAACCAAGCCCTTAAATTCAAAAAGTAACCATGATGAAGAAATATTTCGTGTTGGCCATTGCAACCATGCTTTTCGCAACCTCTTTTGCGCAAACCAACAATTACAGATTGAGAGTACACAAGAAAAACAGAACCGTTGAAGGAATCTCTTTATCAGAAGTAGACAGCATCAGCTTCAAGAAAAAACAGCCGACAAACCCTACTCCCTTCACCATCGAAGTGTCAGACCTGACCGCTTCAAACGGTAAATATACCATCACGCCCGAAGACCAGACAATGAGCTATTACCAGTTCCTCGTATCGGAAGTAAGCTATAACACGATACTGGACGAGTACGGTTCGCTGATTAAGCATGATCAGGAATGGTGCCAGTTCCTTGCTTCTCAGGTTGGCGGAACAACTTGGCAAGACGGTATGAAGGCATTTTTGAAAACTGGCACAAATACTTTTGAAACATCAGCCATCATCGGCAACCTGAAGCCGGCAAGCAAATACAAGATATATTGCTACGGAGTAGACCCCAATACATGTCAGGCTATCACCGATGTGCTCATTTATGACTTCACTACTCCTACCGCTACACAGTCTGACAACGTGATTACGGTAAGCAACATCACGCCGAAGAACAATGCCGTAGATGTAACCATCACAACGACCAACAACAACCAGTATTTTGTTTCGGCACAAACGAAGGAAAACATGACAAGATGGATTGAGAGAGAAGGTTCGCTCGAAGGAGCCGTTTCTAATGTGATTGACATTTTGACCAACTATGGCGGTGGTCTGCAAAACAACCTTTTCAGGGGTTCTCAGACAATTACCATGACGGCAAGTGAGGCAGATACAGACTATGTACTCATCGTATGCGGATATGACAATGGTTTCTCAACTGCCATCCAGACATTCGATTTCCATACGACAAAATAACCAACGAACAGCACCAGACGGCAAATCATAATGCCAGAAGGTGATAATCTAAAAACAAATAACACAAGAATCAAGATGAAAAAATATATGATCATGCTCGTTGGTTTCATGATGACCATGACCGCCGGAGCACAAACACAAGGTGACTATAACTTGCTCGTTCACAAAAAAGACGGCACAATGCTCACGTTCCCCGCCGAAGAGGTAGACAGTCTTACTTTTGTAGAAGAGGCGCCTATACAACAAGGCGACAACTTTAAGATTGCAGTCTCGAATATTACTTCGACAAAAGCAGACATTACCATTACCCCGCAAGATCCCGACATGACCTATTATCATAGCATTATAGACCAAACCGGTTATGACAGTGCATACGACACATGGGGTTCTATTTATGAATTGGACAAAGGCTGGTGGAAGTATGTAGCACAGCTTTATAATAAAGACTGGCTCGAAATAATGAGAAGTGACCTGTCAAAAGGCAAGCAAGAATTTGAAAGTTCCGTAGATATTTCAAGAATTTTGTGGGATGAAACCTATTATGTATATTGCTATGGCATCAATTCTGAAGATGGTTCGGTGAAAACACCTTTGCATTTTGAGAAGTTTAAGACCGCCATGCCAGAAGAATCTAAGAACACATTCAAGGTAGATATTCTTAGCAATGAATCTGACGGAACAGTAAAGATAAAGGTAACGACAACCAACAACGACCAATATTACGTAGGTGCTCAAACGAAAACTTTCGTAGACTATTACGTGGAAAGTGAAGGTGGCGTTGACGGAATGTTCAAGACGCTGATTTTCAAATCTCCTGCTACATCGCAGCATTTGCATAACGGCACCAAGGAAGTCGAGTTGTTCTTGCAACGCCGCAATACTCCTTATTACCTCATCATCTGCGGTTACGACGGAGGACCTACTACCAAGATTGAACTCATTGAGTTCGTGACCAACTAATTCATGACAATAGCCAGACCGAGAGGATGAAAGCTAACGGCTGAAGGCTTCTCCGGGAAACGGCATGACAAACGAACAGCCACAGAGGAAAATCATTCTTTCGGCTGAAACATATCGACAAAGGAGTGTGACAATCGTCTATCTGAGGAAGAAGATAGAGGCTGTCACACCCTTTTTCTTATCTGCGACTCCAGCTTCCGGTGCAACTGCACACTCAAAGCGGAAGTCTTCGCGACAAGAGAATGTATATAATAATATGTATGTGAGGGTCGAACAATATAATAACCTTACCCAACCGTGTGGCATCCCCTTGAGTTTCGGTGTCACAATTGGACAAATTCGGCGTCACAATTGGACAAAACAAGGAACAAAAACACCCAAAAGACAATAGAAGAGACACCGAAAGAGAAAAAAGTTTGCCTTACACCGTAACTTTTCCGTCACCATAATCGTCTATTAATACAGAGAGATGATAAAGCATATCAGTTTCCGAAACGACGTATTGCCCCTGAAAGACATACTCTTCAGGTTGGCTCTTCGCATCACTCTCAACCGAGAAGAAGCGGAAGACATCGTGCAGGAGACGCTCATCAAAGTGTGGAACAAGCGTGAGCAGTGGGAAGAGATAGAATCCATGGAAGCCTTCTGCCTTGCCATCTGCCGAAACCTCGCCATCGACTCCACACGGAAGAAAGGGAAAAACCATGCTTCTCTCGATGAAGCCGCAGAAGCGTCAAGGCAAGACTTCGCACCCAATCCCCTGGAAAGGGCGCAACAAAAAGACCGGATAGAACTGGTGAGACGGATAGTCGACTCACTGCCTGAAAAACAAAAGAGTTGCATGCAGCTCAGAGACTTCGAGGGAAAAAGCTACAAAGACATTGCTTCCATCCTCGACATCAGCGAAGAACTGGTCAAGGTGAGCATCTTCCGGGCGCGGCAAACCATCAAACAACGTTTTCAACACATGGACGATTATGGACTATAAATACATAGAACAACTGCTGGAACGCTACTGGCAATGCGAGACTACGCTGGAAGAAGAGCGAATACTGAAGGCTTTCTTCAGCCAGAAGGACGTACCTGTCGGTTTGATTCAGTACCAGTCGCTCTTCGCCTACGAACAATCGCAGGTAGAGGAGGAAAAACTCGGAGAAGACTTCGACAGGAAGATACTGGCCGAGATTGGCGAACCGATGCCTGTCAAAGCACGCACGCTGACACTGAGACAACGACTCATGCCGCTCTTCAGGGCTGCTGCCATCGTGGCAATCATCCTTACGCTGGGCAATGCGCTGCAAGTGCCTTTCCGACACTACCATGACGAACAAACCGTACCTATGGCCGACGACTACAGGAAGATACACAACGGCCCGTCTGTAGCCAAGAGTGACTCTCTGAAGACTGACAGCCTGCACTCCGTACAGGCAGACATCATCACCGCAGAATAGAGGAAACGGCGCAAAGGCAACAAAGGTGACAACAGGAAGGGACAAAGAACGACAACAGGAAGAGAGAAAAGAATAATGGAACGTACAATGAATTTTTCCTTGCTTTATATATCAACAACATCACGTTTGTAAAACAACCATGAGGCATTCAGTTGCCTTATGCTTTCCATACCGTTAATGGATTTAATATAGAATGGAAAGGGGCTGTCTTACTTGGAAGACAGCCCTTGTTTTATTCTCTCATGCGCCAGTTGCCGTCGTGCGTAACTGACAGTCAGTAGTGACCGTGCCTAATCGGTCATTAAACCCAATTCGGTCATTAGACCGCCAACACTACATTACTCACTGAAGATGATGCTTACCGACTGATTACGGTCGATTGCCGGCATCTTCTCTGCCGACCATCGGGTGAAATAAGGTCAACTTATCCCGAACTCAGGTTAATAGACCCCACCTTTAGACAATCAAGGGTGTTTAACACCTATGAGCAAGGATGTTCCGCACCGACGAGCAAGGGTGTTCCGCACCGATGAGCAAGGGTGTTTAACCCAATTCGGTCATTAGATACCGTACTGATTATGTTCGTATGTCGAGCAGATTGTCTGCCACTTTTGCCAAAGGCGTAGCGGGCTACGCCGAGGAGAACGACAGGCAAGATATCGACAAGCGGACGAAAGCAGTCAGGACGCAACGTCACATGAGCAGGGGATGTGGCTTTAGCTATCTAATGACCTATGGGGAGTCATCCCCATGCACCGCTGGCCGTCAGTTGGTCGGCTGTTCTGCCGTTCTCATGATGTTGTTGAGTTTCCGTACGGAGAAGACTGACAATATCGCCGAAAGGAAAATGGCAATATAGAAAGTTGTCTCATTGCCTTTCATGAGTTGAGACAGTGTCATCTCCTTTCCTCCGGGCATCAGCGATATAATCGCATAAATCATCGAATTGTTCACGACATGCGCCCACACACTGACACCGACATTGCTCGTCCTTACACACAGCCAGCCCAAGAACACGCCCATCAATACTGCATGCGGCATCTGGGCGAGGTTGAAGTGTGCCGCACCGAACATCACGGCGGAAACAAGGATAGCCGTCCAGCGGTGTCGCATTTCATTCATGAGCGTGCCGAGGATGCCGCCCCTAAACACCACCTCTTCCGTCAGCGGCACCAAAAGACAAACAGCCAAGAGGCTCCATCCGCTCTTGAGCATTTCAACGAGGCCTTCCATACTGCCCTCTGTCTCCATACCTGCCAGTTCTTGGAGCCACGCCGAGGGAAGAATGCTGCCCACTACGGCCGCCAGTGTCCATCCATACGTTGCCGCCATACTGCCCTTAGCCAGCAAAAAACTGAAACGCCACTTGCACCAGCTTGTCTTCAGAAAGATGCCCAATAAAATGATGCAACCCAGCAATGAGGCGAATACCAGTCCGTTGGCCGACATCTGTCCTCTGCCACCTGTTCCTCCGCCTTCCACTCCGAAGCCGTCCCATCCGGCCATCTTTCCCACTGCCAGCACGGCAATATAGGCAAAGGCCTGTACAGCCACGAAGATTACCAAATAAAACAAAGCCTTTTTCATGATACTTGCGGTATGAATGTATTCATTGAATGTATTATATTGAACGTATTAGATAATGTTTGCCGTATGCGGTGACACCAAGTCATGCATGATGCACATGGCGTCAGCCAGCATCTTTTTCCCTATCAAACCATTCCGTCACCTGCCGTTTGTCTTCCTGTAGCTGCGCCGTGAGTTGCTCTATGCCGTCAAAGCTCCTTTCCTCTCTCAACCGATGCACGAACTCCACGGTCAACATCTGCCCGTATAGATCACCTTTGTAGCCGATGACGTGCACCTCTGCCGTTGTGCGTCGACCGTCAAACGTGGGTCGTTTGCCAATATTCATCATGCCCGGTCTCTGAATTTTCTCGCCTTCCACGGTTACTCTCACGGCATACACACCCTCTTGAGGCACCAGCTTGCAGCATCCCGACAAGCTGAGGTTTGCCGTAGGAAATCCTATCTTTCGTCCGATACGGTATCCGCTTTCCACCATGCCGCTCAGTGAGTAGGCGTAGCCCAGACACCGGTTGGCCTTTTCTACTTCACCTTGCGAAAGAAAGCCCCTTATTACGGTCGAACTTACGTTTACTCCCTCCATCCTCATTGCGTCGGCCTGGCTTACCTCCATGCCCAGTTCATGCCCGAATCTCACATAGTCATCCATCCCCTCGCTACGGTTTCGTCCAAAGCGGTTGTCATAGCCAATCACCAGCCGTTCTACGCCGAGCCTGTTTCTCAGCACCTTTTCCATGAAGTCGTGTGCCGTATAAGCTGCCGTCTCCCTGTCGAAAGGCATCACCACGCAATAATCGGCCTCTGTCTGCGACAATCTTTGCAGCTTTTCGGGCAAGGTAGAGAGCAGTTCGGGTCGGAAGCTGCTTTGCAACACTTCCCTCGGATGGCGGTCGAAGGTTACCACCACGCTCTTTCTTCCGCTCTCCCGGGCAGCCTTCGTCACCTCGCCGATGAGGTAACGGTGTCCCAGATGCACGCCGTCAAAGAAGCCGATGGTTGCCACACAAGGCTCCTTCTTCACTTCTTCACGGCCTAAATATATTGTATTCATCAATCTACGGTTAGCTTGTTAGTCATGGCTTTTGCCGATGCAAAGTTAGGGCAAACACCCCGAATAAAAAAATAAATACCAAACATAAATGCCGCTCACCGTAACCAGTCCTGCCAACCGTGGGAATGCGTACAGCCACACAAGGATATTACAAACCGACAACCAAAGGTATCATATACCCATCCATGCAGGTATGCTTTGGAAAATATCACCGCCTCTAATGTCCGAATTGGGTTCAAACATAGGCATAGGGGGCAAAAAGAAAGATGCCACACGGTCGGTAGAAGACTGTGTGGCACATGTATTTGACTTGCTTATTGTATTAATGGTGTCAGAAATCCTTACGCTGCCGTGCCATTTACTGACAGGCGACGCGATGACGGCATACATCCGGCCATACCATTATATATATATCATGCCGATTACTTCACGATTACCTTGCGCATTTTGCCGTCTGTGCCTTTCATGAGGTTAAGTCCGCGCTGCGGAGTATTGATGCGGCGGCCGTCGGGCGAATAAACGGCAGAGATTTCCACCTGGTCGTCTGTAGCAGAAGAGATGCCCGTCTGCGTGGGTTCGATGACGACTTCGGCCTTCACCAATGCACTGCCAAGGGCTACGCCTTTCAGCGAAGCGTTGTAGGCAGCCCCTGTAGGTGAAGCTATCTGACAGCCGTTGAGCGTGAGCGAAGCAATGTCGCATACAGAGCCGTAAGTTCCGTTACCCTTGGCACGTACGGTAGCGTTGTCGATTGTAAGATGTTCGCCGCTCTTTCCGTTCTTCCCTGCGATGCCATACTTGCCCGTAGCAGTCAGTTCGCAGCTACGTATGATGACAGGCTTCGGCATATAGATGGCACAGTCGTCTTGCGAAATAATCGTGAGTTTGCCCGAACCTTCGCCGTCGATGATGGTGGGAGACTCCCAGCATCCTATGACCGCAGAGTTGCCCGTCAGCTTGTTCTCGCCTTTGAGCACGATGGTCAACGAGTCGGTGGCGGTATTGTTGGCAATGGCATTGCTCAAACTGAAAGTCTCTATCGTGGCATCGGTGAGTGTGATTGTCCTCGTGGCATGGTCGTAACTCACCTTCCCCTTCCTGATAGCGGGGAAGTTCTCTGCCGTAATATCATTGCAGTTCTCTGAGTTTATTTCCACGCCTCCGATGAAATAACCGTAACTCTCGGCCTGTGCGCCTGCCTTCGTCCACACCACAGCCATCATTGCCGTGAGTGCATAAGTCAATAGTTTGTGTGTTGTCATTGAATATTATTAAGTTTGGTTTGTGTTGTTCGTCATTGCATTATTCAGACTGCAAAGATAAGCCATTCACGCCCATCATCTCCGTTATGCAAAGTTAATAAACCTTAACTATCAAAAGAATGACGGCAGAAGCGCATCGAAGCCGTCATGGAACACAAGGGCACGGATGAACTAATCGCACGAAGGCGATGGCAGTGTCGGAAGAATTGCTTATTTTTGCATGCAAATGATACAGACATACGACATAACGCAAGTCAGACAAGACTTCCCCATCCTCTCCCGAACGGTATATGGCAAGCCGCTCGTCTACCTCGACAACGGAGCCACCACGCAAAAGCCGCTCTGCGTGCTCGATGCCATGAGAGACCAATACCTCAACGCCAACGCCAACGTACACCGAGGCGTGCATTACCTCTCGCAAAAAGCCACCGACCTGCATGAGGCCGCACGCGAAAAGGTAAGGAGCTTCATCAACGCACGAAAGACCGAAGAAATCGTCTTCACACGAGGAACCACCGAGAGCCTCAACCTCATTGTCTCCTCGTTTGCCGACCACATGATGAACGAAGGCGACGAAGTCATTGTCTCCAACATGGAGCATCACTCCAACATCGTTCCGTGGCAACTGATGGCCGCACGTAAAGGCATCGCCATCAAGGTCATCCCCATAACCGACGATGGCCGCCTCGACCTCGATTCCTATCGGCAACTCTTCTCCGAACGCACGAAAATTGTGAGTGTGATGCACGTCAGCAACGTGCTGGGAACCATCAATCCCGTAGACGAGATGATACCCATCGCCCACGAACACGGCGTGCCCATCGCCATAGACGGCGCACAGAGCACGCCCCATTTTGCAGTGGATGTACAGGCGATGGACTGCGATTTCTTCGCCTTCAGCGGACACAAGATGTACGGCCCGACAGGTGTGGGCGTACTCTACGGCAAGGAAGAGTGGCTTGACAGGTTACCGCCATATCAGGGCGGAGGAGAAATGATAGAGAGCGTGAGCTTTGAGAAAACCGTGTTCGGCCGTCTGCCGTTCAAGTTCGAGGCTGGAACGCCCGACTACGTGGCCACGCACGGACTGGCAACGGCCATCGACTATCTCAACGCATTGGGCATGGACAAAATCTTCCAACACGAAAGCGAGCTTACAGCCTACTGCATGGAGAAGATGAAAGAGATAGAAGGCATGACCATCTATGGCCCTGCCAACCATCACGACGCCGTGGTTTCGTTCAATGTGGGCGACATTCATCACCTCGACCTCGGCACGCTGCTCGACCGTCTGGGTATAGCCGTGCGCACCGGACACCATTGCGCCGAACCGCTGATGCAACGACTGGGCGTGCAAGGCACGGTAAGGGCATCATTCGGACTCTATAATACAAAGGAAGAAATAGACGCTCTCGTGGAGGGTATACGCCGCGTCAGCAAAATGTTCTAAACCGTACAAAACGATATCCGAAGCTGTATGAGAAGCCTTGCCGGCATCGGAAGGCATAGTTGCCAAGCCGAAGAAGAGTGCATGCAGCCGTAGGCAGACCGATACCCATTCAACAGCAAAGAGAAAAAACATGCTGGAAGCCCATTACCACAACCATCTTACCGAGGCAGGATGCGACGAAGCCGGAAGGGGATGTCTTGCCGGAAGCGTCTTCGCTGCTGCCGTCATCTTTCCCCATGACTACCGCAACGAACTACTCAACGACTCTAAACAACTCTCTGAGAAGAAGCGGTTGCAACTCAGAGAACGCATCATCGAAGACGCACTGGCATGGGCTTTGGGTGTGGTTTCGCCCGAAGAAATAGACCAAATCAACATACTCAACGCCTCGATACTGGCCATGCACCGGGCGCTCGACGGTCTATCACTGCGCCCCGAAGCTGTCATCGTAGACGGGAACCGCTTCAAGCCCTACCGCACCCCACTGTTCCCCAACGATGACAGGCCAACGGAAAACGGCCGGAACATCGTGTCGCACACATGGGAGGGACAACGAGCCCAAGACGCCCTGCCTTATGCCACCATCGTCAAAGGCGATGCCCGCTACCTTTCCATTGCCGCAGCAAGCATCCTTGCCAAAACTTTCAGAGACGACTACATGAACCGTCTGGCACTCGAATATCCTCTCTACGACTGGAAAAGCAACAAAGGTTATCCCACAAAGGCGCACCGAGAAGCCATCTCACGACATGGCGTCACTCCCTATCACCGACAATCTTTCCGCCTCTTGGGCGACCCTCAGCTCTCGTTCGACTTCGGAGACTGACACATACGAAAACAACCGGCTATGAGCCGTAAGCCCAACCAAACGGCAACCCTCCCCCTACACCAACTTACATATACACAAAAGAAGCGTCTCTCTGACGCCCGCTCCATGCCGATATTCTAACATCATACCATGGAATTGTCATCAGAAATACGCTTCGCAATCCGTCAATGCCTTCCGTGCAAGTACCGAAAAACTTCAACTCAAATGAATCATCAGACCGCTAAGGCTTGTGTTCCCAGTTGATTGTGTTGCTTTCCGCCTTCTTCCGTTCACTTGTCGGCATCTTGCCTGCCAGTTTTTCTTCAGCGTAGCCCGCTATGTTTTCGACAAACCGACAGCCCAACTATTCGACATCCGAACATAATCAGCACAGTATCTCATGACCGATTTGGATTCAAGCAACGTCCTGTCTCAAAACTTCACGCCCACGCCCAAAAAGCTCGGATAAGCCTTCGTACCGTTGGTCAGTTCGTAAAGCGGAGTGAGAGCCTGACGGAAATAGAGCATAAACGACTTATATCCGACATGCAACTCGGCATTGACGCCCCAGTGTTTTACAGGTATCTTAGACTTGCCGGTGACAAACTCGTCCCCGACTTTTTCCGTAATATATTTCGCCGTCAGTCTGTTGCGCCACTCCAAAGACATGCCCAGCCCCGCAAAACCATTGGAGCGGCCTATCTTCATTTGTGTTTCGAGCAACACCGGGAGGTTAAACGACATGTATCTGAGATAGTTCTTCTTGAGGTTGACGCCACCGTAAGGCATAAACTGCCCGCTCTTGTGCAACAGATAGTCGTCATCCAAGTGCATGTTGGCCTGCTTCCACTGCACACCTGCCACGAGGCCGAACGTATTGGCCTTGTTAAACGGTTGGCACAAGCTGACAAATGTGAAACCTATTTCCCACGAACGACTGTTGTTGGCATGCAGGTTCTTATGATGCGCACGGTCTGCAACGCCCTCGCTCATCATGCCCACACCTGCAAAAAAGACAGGCAGCGTGGCACGAAAGTGCACCTTCCGTTTATTGGGAAAGAAGATGGAACTGATATAGACACGCTCTATCTCCTGCCCATCGACAAACTCGCACTCGTAAGACTTGGTCATGGCATCGCCCGAAGGCCGGTAAACCTGCACCTTAGTTATACCCAGACTGTCGGTCAAAACAAAACTCTTACCGTCCAACACTATCGTGGTGTCACACACTTCTCCGGCCATTGCCATTGCAGGCAACACCGAAATCATCAATAGGAATAGTTTTTTCATATTACGTTATATTAAATATTGGTCAGTTTATCGGTATGTTCTCGTACCGTTACTTACGCCTACCCACATAGCACAGCTTCATAATGTCGTCGGGAGAGAGATTCCCCTCAATATAAATCAATACTCCGGCATGCTCGTTTTCACGCATGAACAGAATGTAGCGGTTGCGTCCCTCGATGGGTGGCATCATATAGTAGCCGCTCACGACATGGCCGTCTTTCACCACTTCGCGTATTTTCTTGGCCTGCTTGCGGTCTGCATCGACATAAGGAGCTATCTGCGTGCCTTGTCTCTTGTAAACCAGACTCTTGTACACGTGCAACGGATAGCCTTTCATCTTAGTATTGTGGCGCACTACCATCAGGCAGCCTTTTTCGTGCCCGAAGCGTTTGAACACCTGCTCCGTCTGCAAGCCATCCTGCGCCTGCGCCGCCATAGAGATGGCAAGCAGCAAAAAGGCGAACATGCCTGTGCGTATGTTGATGATTGTCTTCATATCTGTCATTGTTTTATTGCATCTGTTCGAGGGCATGGAAATCGTCATCGCCTACAGCCACGAGTGAAAGGGCGGCTTCCGCTTCTTTCTCGACAATGGCCTTGCCCGTGTATTTCTCTCCGTCAATAATCGCATAATCACTATTTCCTTCACGTGGAAACGAAAGGAAAAGCGTGACCAGCAAAACAACGGAGGCAGCAACCGAGACCGGCCACAACCAGCGTCTTGACCACAGGGAAACCACATGACGCCTGTTGCTGGCAGCCTTTTCCGACAGAGCCTCATCCATATCCGCAACCTCGTCGGTGTACTGGCCTGCATGCTCGTTTTCTCCGATGCACCGGCATTCGTAAGCCATGAGCGCACGGAGCGGCTGCCATTCCTTGTCAACAGACTGCCCATGTGTGGCGAAATAGTCACGCAACTGCTGCTCTTCGGCATTGGAAGTTTCGCCGTCAAAATATTTGTCTATCAACCGTTCGATTTCTTCTTTCTTCATGTTCTTGTCACTTCCATTTATATTGTAGGTTCTTTTGTCATTTGCAGATACATCTCCCTGATGCGCTTTCGTGCCCTTGAGAGATTCTTTCTGAGAGCCTCTGGCGTGCAACCCGTCATTTTCACGATTTCATCCGACTCGTATCCTTCTATCTCTTTCATGCGGATAATTTGCGACTGAAGGGGCGGCAACAATCCGATGATGCGTGCGACAAGTGCCATCTCGTCTTGTGTCTCAATGCCACCCTCTGACAAATGCCCTCTTCTTCGGTCTGCCCTGCACTCCCTTTCCCATTCGGCCACCTTGCGCTGGTGTCTGCACTGGTCGTAAAACTTATGTCTGAGCACCGTCAGCGAAAAAGCCTTTACATGGGTGTTGGCCTTGAGTTCGTGGCGCAAAGTCCACAGACGGAGCAACGTTTCCTGTACCAAGTCTTCGGCACAGTCGTTGTCTCCCGTCAAACTTCGTGCCATCGCAAGGAGCGATGTCCGCAAGGGGACGATATGCTGGTTGAACTCTTCTAAATCCATGACATTCTATTGAGTAAACGAACGAACTGCTTTTTTGTGACATCAACAGACCATTTATTTTTTCGCCATCGGCCGGACACTTTCCCGACAAACGTCAGAGCCAGCAGGCACAAGCCCTCCGTAGAATACCTTTATATAGCGGTTCAAACCCTGTCAACCATCAGAGGCTTGCTGACAATCGGACGAAAGCGGCCGGGAAGCAACACAGTCAGGTAGAGATTGGCAGCAGTCCTGACGCTTCGGAAGACCATTTTCCCTATGAAATACACAAAATGACACCCACGTTGAACAGCCGTCCTGCTGGTACCAATGGTTGGTAGTGTCCGTACCAAGCACTGGTAGCAACCGTACCAATGGCTGGTACTGTAACTACCAATCATTAGTACGATTGGCATACGACATCATGGATGGGGCTTTGCGGTGGTTAAAGTTGTTGCTTCCGTGCTCTTTTCAACCCCAATCGGGCATCAAAGACCGTACTGATTTCGTTCGATTGTCGAGCAGATGGACTGTCGCGTTGTCGAAAGCGTAGCGGGTTACGATGAAAAAAGCGGCAGACAAGATGCCGACAAACGGGCGGAAAAAGGCAGAAAACATCACAACCAACTGGGAACGCAGGCTTTAGCAGTCTGATGGGTGATTGAGGTTGAACTCCAATTGTTCTCGTTAATAAGTAATAATCACAAAAAAATGGTGGTTAATTTACCCTAAAGCACACAATGTTTTGGGTATTTTGTCCGTCTAATACGTATATTTGCAGCGAAGTTTTAACCTAAAATGAAGAAAAAATGAAGAAGAAACAAGTAATTCTCATGTCGTTTGTTGCAGGCGCACTGCTGTTGACAGGATGCGCAAGCAAGAAAGACCTGACGAACTGTAGAAACGAAAACAAGTCGCTCATGGAGCAAAACCAAGAGCTAAGAGAACAGCTTGCAGCCTGCAACTCTCGCTCTGAGAGTCTCGCAGAACAATATGCCAACGTGAAGAGCGAGAACGATCGCCTTCACAATTCACTTGACAAGAGCCTCACCAATGCCAACCAAAACAACATCAGCATTGAGAAACTGGTAGACCAAATCAACGAGTCCAACCAATATATACGCCATCTTGTGTCGGTGAAGAGCAAGAGCGACTCGCTCAACATGGTATTGACCAACAACCTTACACGCTCTCTTTCAAGAGAAGAGCTGCGCGAAGTGGATGTACAGGTACTCAAGGGAGTGGTTTACATTTCGCTGGCCGACAACATGCTGTACAAGAGCGGCTCTTACGAAATCAACGACCGAGCAGCCGAAACACTTTCCAAGATTGCGAAAATCATCATGGACTACAAAGACTATGACGTATTGGTGGAAGGCAATACAGACGATGTACCCATCTCAAGGGAGAATATTCGCAACAACTGGGACTTGTCTTGCCTTCGTGCCTCTTCAGTGGTTCAGTTCCTCCAGACCCGCTATGGCGTAGATCCTAAGCGTATGACGGCAGGCGGAAGGGGTGAATACAACCCGATTGCAACCAACGACACCAACGTGGGCAAACAACGCAACCGCCGCACGCAAATTATCATCACTCCCAAACTCGACCAGTTTATGGAGCTGATTGATAAGGCACCCGACAATAAGTAAGCGGCACACACAGCCATTACAAGGCCAACTGAGAGCCTTTCCCATAGCATTCGCACCATCGCTGCCAACCTTTCTACAAGGCACAAAGGCAAACGATGGTGCGATTTTTTGATATACCACGCACAAATAATGACCGAATTGGGTTGAACCCAAATCGGTCATTAGACCGCCAACACTACATTTCCCACTAAAAATGATGCTTACCGACTGATTTCGGTCGATTGTCGGCAGCTTCTCTGCCGTTCTTCCTCGGCGTAGCCCGCCACGCCTTCGGCAAAGCCGACAGACAATCTGCTTGACATCCGAACAAAATCAGAACGGTCTCAAATGACCGAATTGGGTTAAAAACGGGTCATCAACTCTACGACAATCTTGTCTTTCTCTGAAGGTTTGACCACAGCTCCCGACCGATAGAAATATTTTTCGTAGTTTATCCTGATGTCGGCCACAAACGGAAGAGACGTACTCAACGTAACGCCACCTGTGACACGGTGACGCTGATAGTCGTTGACAATCAGGTTTCCGGTAGCATCTTCCTTCAAGTCTACATAACGCTTGCCATCGCTGTGGTCGGTCATGAAGTCATAGCGCACAAGCGGAGAGATCTTAGAAAAGATGGTACGACGGAGCGGAATGTCGTAAGAAGCAAAGGTATTGACCGTGTGAACATCAGAAAAAGCACCGCCTCCATAGTGTTTCAGGAGATATTCTGCCTCCAGATGCAGTCCCTTTCGGTGAAAATATGTTCCTACATCCCAGTGCATGACGGTTACATCGGCAGGCTTGGTTTTCATGCTGCTGAGGGTGAGATAGAAACCTTGGGGTAAAAAGGCCTGCAACTTGGCAGAAAAATTGATTTGCTTTGACCAGAAATCCTTTTGATTGGTAAGACCGCTTCCATTGAAAAAACCTCCCTCGAAGACGATGGGAAAGCCCACATGATAGGTATATCCGGCGGTAAAGCCAACATCACGCACGTTGGCCACTTGCTTGGCAATGAACGAACGGTTGGCAAAATACTGCAAATGGGGCGAACGGTGGGCATCTATCGTAAAAGGAACACGCATCTGGCCAATGGTGAAACGCAACGTACTCCATGGCTGCATGCGGCCGTAGGCATCGAGCATCCTGATTCTGCCTTCGTCCGAAAGGTCGATTTCTGCTTTGTAGCTGACCACCGGATTGACATTTCCCGTAACGCTGACACGGGCATTTCTCACCTCGAAACGTCCTTCTCCTTCCTCGGTTTGATACTCATATTTGGCACGGATAGTACCTTCTATCCGTGGCGTTGTAGAATGTTTGTCGTCTTGTGCCACAACCTTGTGAGGAGAAGACAACACGCCCAACAACAACAATGCAAGCCATTTCCTATTCGTCATCGTATTCTTTCATTTTAGGTTTGATTTGGCAAAGGTCGCCATTTTTCCCCAACAACCTGTTCGTTATCATATTATAATTGTGTGACAATTTGCTGAAGAGCCTTTCAGATGCAACCTTTTCAACGGTATTTGAGATGGTTAAAAAAACAAATTTTCCGCATAACGTTAGGTGGTTACGCCATTTTTAACTACTTTTGCAGTTCCTCTTGGAATACATATAGAAAACAAATAAAATACAAGACAAAGAGATGAACATTTCATTTGAAAACCCTGACAAAGTCAATGGTTTCATGACCATCGTCGTGGAAGAGGCGGACTACAAGAATAAAGTAGAAAAGACGCTGAAGGATTATCGCAAGAAAGCCAATGTTCCGGGATTCCGTCCGGGAATGGTACCAATGAACATGGTGAAGAAGCAGTATGGTACTGCCGTGAAAATGGAAGAAATCAACAAACTCTTGAGTGAAGAATTATTCAAGTACTTGAGAGAAAACAATATACCAATGCTCGGCGAACCGCTGGCATCTGACAAACAAGAACCGCAAGACTTGGAAGGAGACGGCCCGTTCACCTTCATGTTTGACATTGCAGTGGCTCCCGAAATCAATCTCGAACTGACCAACAAGGACAAGATTGACTTCTACGAAATCAAAGTAGACGACAAACTCATTGACCAACAAATTGACGAACTCAGAGGCCGTGCAGGACACCATGAGACCGTAGAAGCATACGATGCAGAACAGCGCGACATGCTGAAAGGCGAGCTTGTAGAACTGGACAGCAAGGGTAAAGCAAAGGAAGACGGCATCAAAGTTGAAGAAGCCATCATCATGCCAGACTATATCAAAGTGGCGGCACAGAAGAAACTCTTCGACGGAGCTAAACTGGGAGACACCATCAAGATAAATCCCAAGAAAGCATATCCCGACAACGATGCCGAGATAGCTGCACTTCTGAAAATGAAAAAAGAAGAAGTGGCAGACCTGAAATCAAACTTCAACTTCACCATCAAGGAAATATCACGCTACGTTAAGGCTGAAATCAACAAGGAACTCTTCGACCAAGTGTTCGGAGAAGGCAAGGTTGAGACCGAAGAACAGTTCCGCTCGAAGATAGCAGAAGGGCTGCAGGCTCAGTTTGCAGGACATTCCGACTACCGCTTTATCGTTGACCTGCGTGCATTCGCTGAAAAAAAGGCAGGCGAAATCACCTTGCCGGAAGAGCTGCTCAAGCGTGTCATGAAGAACAACAACAAAGACAAGGGCGAAGAATATGTTGAAAAGAACTTTGAAGGAAGCCTGCGCGAACTCAAATGGCATCTCATCAAGGAACAACTCTCCAAGCAACTGGAAGTGAAAATAGAAGAAGCTGACGTGATGGAAGCCGCCAAAGGCATGGCAAGAGCACAGTTTGCACAATACGGAATGAACAATATTCCAGAAGAATACATCGACAACTACGCCAAAGACATGCTCAAGAAGAAAGAGCAGGCCGACCGTTTCATAGACAGGGCGGTAGAACAAAAAATCATTGCAGGCGTGAAAGGGATTGTCAAACTCAACAAGAAAGAAGTCAGCTTGGAAGAGTTCAACAAGCTTTTTGAGGCATAAGGGAAGATTTTAGAAAAAAAACATCCAACCTTTTGGTGAGTATCGACTTTTTACTTAACTTTGTATTACAAAGCAATGAGGAAAAAGTCGATACTTCCTTTATATATAAAGGTAAAGACAACTATTTTTTCATACTGACGAAAAACAAATCAAAGAAACAGTAAAGACAGGTGGGAAGCCTTGCGCTTCCACACAAGACAATGAATGAAAGGAATGATTATGAACGATTTTAGAAAATATGCAACCCGACATTTAGGCATGAACGGCCTGATGGTAGACGATGTTATCAAGGCTCAGGCACGATACCTGAACCCTTATATCTTGGAGGAACGCCAACTGAACGTTACACAAATGGATGTCTTCTCGCGACTGATGATGGACAGAATCATCTTTCTCGGCACAGAGATAGACGACTATACGGCCAACACCTTACAGGCACAGCTACTATATCTCGATAGCGTTGACAGCGGAAAAGACATATCCATCTACATCAATTCACCCGGCGGCAGCGTCACGGCAGGCCTCGGCATCTACGACACCATGCAGTTCATATCGAGCGATGTAGCTACCATCTGCACCGGGATGGCCGCTTCTATGGCCGCCGTATTACTCGTTTCGGGCACAGAAGGCAAACGCTCGGCACTCACCCACAGCCGTGTGATGATACACCAGCCGCTCGGAGGCGTTCAAGGACAGGCTTCGGACATTGAGATTGAAGCAAAGGAAATCATGAAATTCAAGAAAGAATTGTACACCATCATTTCCGAACACTCGCACACTCCCTTTGAAAAGGTGTGGCAAGACTCCGACCGCAACTACTGGATGAATGCCGAAGAGGCGAAAGAATACGGCATGATTGACCAGGTATTGAAAAGGAAACAGTAAGCAATGGCACAAAAAAAATGCAACTTTTGCGGAAGAGCAGAAACCGAAGTAAAGATGTTGCTTACAGGCATCAATGGTTATATCTGCGAAAATTGTATAGAACAGGCTTATGAAATAGCCATGCATGCCGGCATGTTTTCACCTGCAGAAAACACGAGGGAGGCTCAACCATACAAGAACCATAAAGTTCCCAAACCCCGAAAAATCAAGGAACACCTTGACCAATATGTCATCGGACAGGAAGAAGCCAAGCGGTTTCTCTCGGTTGCGGTGTACAATCACTACAAACGCCTGCAACAGTCGGTAGACGAAAGCGGCGTGGAAATAGAGAAAAGCAACATCATCATGGTGGGAAGCACGGGTACGGGAAAGACTCTTTTGGCACGTACCATTGCCAAACTGCTCGATGTTCCCTTCACCATTGTTGACGCAACGGTATTCACCGAGGCAGGATATGTGGGCGAAGACGTGGAAAGCATCCTCAGCAGACTGCTTCAGGTATGCGACTACGATGTAGCGGCTGCGGAACGTGGCATCGTGTTTATCGACGAGATTGACAAGATTGCACGCAAGAGCGACAACCCAAGCATCACAAGAGACGTGAGCGGAGAGGGCGTACAACAGGGACTGCTGAAACTTCTGGAAGGAACAGTGGTAAACGTGCCGCCGAAAGGTGGGCGCAAGCATCCCGACCAAGACTACGTTCATGTCAACACGCGCAACATCCTTTTTATATGCGGTGGTGCCTTCGACGGCATCGAAAGAAAAATCGCCCAACGACTCAACACGCACGTTGTGGGCTATAACTCGGTGCAAAACACGAAGAACATCGACAAGAAAGACATCATGAAGTACATTCTTCCGCAAGACTTGAAGTCGTTCGGACTGATTCCCGAAATCATCGGAAGGCTTCCTGTGCTAACCTACCTCAACCCACTTGACAGGGAAGCACTGCGAAGGATACTTGAAGAACCGAAAAACTCCATCATCAAACAATACACAAAACTGTTTGAAATGGATGGTATCACACTCTCATTTGATGAGAATGTATTCGATTTCATTGTAGACAAAGCCGTGGAATACAAACTCGGCGCACGCGGATTGCGCTCCATCGTGGAAAGCATCATGATGGACGCCATGTTTGACTTGCCCTCGAAACGGACAAAATCATTCACCGTCACGCTCGAATACGCACAGCAACAGCTGGAGAAATCCAACTTGCCGTCGATGTATTAACAAGCGGCAGTCATTTGACATATCCATAATCATAAATCATTTCTTGGAAGAACGAGATTAGAAGATGGGAAAAGAAACAAACCTTACACAGCAACTCAAGAGGTATTTCGGCTTTGACAAGTTCAAGGGCGACCAAGAAGAGATTGTACGCAATCTGCTTGCCGGCAACGATACATTCGTATTGATGCCCACAGGAGGCGGCAAGTCGCTCTGCTATCAGCTGCCATCGCTCCTCATGGAAGGAACTGCCATTGTCATCTCTCCCCTCATCGCGCTCATGAAAAACCAAGTAGATGTCATCAACGGCATGAGCGAGGAAGAAGGAGTGGCGCACTACATCAACTCATCACTTAGCAAAAGCCTGATAGATCAAGTAAAACAAGACATCCTGAGCAAGAAGACCAAGCTCTTGTATGTGGCTCCCGAATCGCTCAACAAAGAAGAGAACGTTGAGTTTCTCAAGAGCGTGAAGATTTCGTTTTACGCCATAGACGAAGCCCATTGCATATCAGAATGGGGGCACGATTTCCGTCCGGAATACCGAAACATTCGTCCGACAATACAGAAGATAGGCGAAGCACCGGTCATTGCACTCACCGCAACGGCCACCGACAAAGTGCGGACAGACATCAAGAAAAGCCTCGGCATCGTAGAGGCCAAGGAGTTCAAAAGCTCGTTCAACCGTCCGAACCTCTATTATGAGATACGTCAGAAGATGAACGACATCGACAGACAAATCATCAAGTTTATCAAACAGAACCAAGGCAAGAGCGGTATTGTTTACTGTCTGTCACGCAAAAAAGTAGAAGAACTTTCCCAAGTACTCTGCGCCAACGACATCAAGGCAGCCCCATATCACGCCGGTCTCGACTCAGCAACTCGTTCCAAGACGCAAGACGACTTCCTCATGGAGTCTATTGATGTAATTGTTGCAACCATTGCATTCGGCATGGGCATCGACAAACCTGATGTTCGCTTCGTCATTCACTATGACATTCCGAAGAGCCTTGAGGGCTATTATCAGGAGACGGGGCGTGCCGGACGAGACGGAGGAGAAGGAAAATGCATCACATTCTACTCCCAGAAAGACCTGCAAAAGCTCGAAAAATTCATGGAAGGCAAACCAGTTTCAGAGCAAGACATCGGTCGCCAGCTTCTGCAAGAGACCGCAGCATATGCCGAATCGTCCGTATGCAGGAGAAAAATGCTCCTCCACTACTTCGGAGAAGAATATACGCAGGAAAATTGCGGAAACTGCGACAACTGCCTGCATCCCAAGACAAAGATAGAAGGACAAAAGGCATTGGAGATTATTCTGCAAGCCATCGAGGCGGTAAAGGAGAACTTCCGCAACGACTATGTCATTGACTTCGTGAAAGGAAGAGAAACCGATGACATCGTATCACACAAGCATCATCTCCTCGAAGCATTCGGGTCGGGAGAAGACGAAGACCCAAAGATATGGAATCCCGTCATCCGTCAGGCTCTCATTGCAGGCTTTATCAAGAAAGATGTAGACAACTACGGACTCCTGAAACTCACAGCTGCGGGCAAGCGATACATGAAAGCCCCCACGTCTTTTCCCATCGTAGAAGATACCGAGTTCAAGAATGACGACGAAGAAGAATACAGCGAGTCGGCCGTAGCTACACTCGACCCCACCTTGTATGCAATGCTCAAGGACTTGAGAAAGAAAGTGGCCAAGAAACTCGACATTCCGCCATACGTCATTTTCCAAGACCCATCGCTCGAACAGATGGCCACCATGTATCCCGTCAACCTCGAAGAACTGCAAAATATACAAGGAGTAGGAGCAGGAAAGGCCAAACGCTATGGACAGGAGTTCTGCGAACTCATCAAGAAACATTGCGAGGAAAACGAGATAGAACGCCCCGAAGAGCTGCGGGTAAGAACCGTTGCCAAGAAATCTATCCTCAAAGTGAAGATCATTCAGAGCATAGACAGGCAGATTGCACTCGACGACATCGCCACGGCTCAAGGCATCGCATTCGATGATTTGCTGACAGAAGTAGAGGCAATTGTCTACAGCGGCACAAAACTCAACATCGACTACTTCCTCGAAGACGTCATGGACGAAGACCATATAGACGACATCTACGATTACTTCAGCGAGAGTGAGACCGACTGCCTTGAAACGGCCATGAGCGAACTTGGCGACGAATACAGCGAAGACGAAATTAGGCTGGTACGCATCAAGTTCCTTTCGGAGATGGCCAACTGACCGACATGCGCTTCATCGCCCGTCATTTTGCCTGACAGGCGGCAGTGCGGCAAAGAATTTTCGCACAACAACTACTCCCTCATCGGGGATATTCATACAAAGAGGATGTCACAACCGGCATCCTCTTTTCCGTGCAACCAGCGTGAAACCCTGCAACACGCCTGAGACAACCAGCCAATTTCAGTGAGAGTACCAGTCATTGGTAGTCGGAGTACCAATCATCGGTACACATCGTACCAAACACTGGTACGGTCAGTACCAATGCTTGGTACTCTTCCATATTGTCACCCCTTAGTCTCCCAAATACAAAAATTTCTCACACCAATACGACATCTATCCAAATCGGTTATTAGCCGCTTAGATTACCGTCTCCGACCAATGGTGTTACTTTCCGACTGCTTCCGTCCGTTTGTTGTCATCTTATCTGCCGTTTTTCCTCGGTGTAGCCCGCCACGTTTTTGAAAATACGACAACCCATCTGCTCACCCCCCGAACAAAATTAGCACGGTCTCTAATGGCAGATTGGGGATAAAAGACCATGACATCATGCACCTAACAGCCAAGGAAAATACCCAAGACTGGCACAAAGTTTTGTAATCTACAGTCTAACCTCATTCTGAAAAGGTCATTGTTCGCACACGAAAACTTTTGCTTTGTTTGTCTCACAAATTCTTTTCACATGCCACTTAAAAAAGAATTATGCAAAAGACAAAAACAAAAAGATAAAGGCTTGAATGACATTTATTTTATAAAAATATTTCATGTCTCAAATAAAAATAATATCTTTGCGCCCATAATAAAAACATTCTTTCAGATAACCACCTATTTATCTTACATTGTTATATAAATAGGAATACACTGGAAGCGGGTAAAGAGAAAGATAAATAGGTTTCAGTTATTAAATAGTTTTCGATGAAAAAAATTAAACTACATGCGTTAGCCCTCGTTCTGTGTGGGCTGTTTTACTCTGCGACCATCATGGCGCAGGGGCAAACGTCAGACTTCAAGTGGGTGGGAAACTCACTAAACGATGTTTTAAACAGTTCAGATAATGACATCAAGACTTTCTATTTGTATAATGTCGGAACAGGAACTTACCTGAATACAGGTAGCTATTGGGGAACCAGTTTATCGGCCTTTGCTGTCGGAATGCCTCTACACATTGAAGCGAGTACAGGTGGGACATACAAGATTCAAGGTCCACTGACCACCCAGCACGGAAAATATTTGGGATTTCCAGCTCCCCCAAGTGGTTCTAGTGGCAACCAATTTGACTGGGATCGCATATATTGCGACCGTGGAATTAAAAACCCTGCAGACCATGTTGACTGGGTGATTACGGAAACTTCCTCTGGAAGTAAGACATATACTCTTTATATTGACAATGGCAGCAACTCGTCCGTTATCGGCGGACACCGTTATCTTAAGGTGAAACCAACAGGTACGGGCAGAAATACCATTGAATATCCTACCTCTGTTAACGACGAGTTTGGGCAATGGAAATTTGTCACCTTAAAAGACTTGAAAGATGCTTTTAAAGCGCAGTTTGCATCTAACGAAGCACCGGCAGACGCCTCTTTCTTGATTGCCGACCAGAACTTCGATGTAAGTAATGCTTCCGTTGTGAAGTGGATAACAACAGGTTTTTCGCAAAAGATGGGATTCAATGATTACCCTTATGCCTTCTCTCCTAAAGAACCATATACATTCTTTGTGGGCTGTCGTTCGGTACTTGGAGACAACTATCAAAGACATTATGGGAGCTATTGGATTGGCTCGGTACGCAATGTAGGCAACAATACTAACGCCAACGGAACGATGACACAGTCTGTCACAACCCTGAAGAAAGGCTGGTATAAAGTTTCATGCGATGGTTTTTACAATGCCGGCAGTGGCAGTTTACTCAGTGCAAGCCTCTTTGCCAAAGTGCAAGGCACAAATAACGGAGAATCTAATGTATCCACCAAACTCAACCAACTGAACGGAAAAATACAGTACACACTTGAAGATTTAACCAAGTCAAAAGAATCATGGAGTGCTTCAACAGGCCCAGAACTCGACATCAACGACAAGAGTCCATATGTCAAGGCTGCAGAGCTATTTGAGCAAGGAGGCTATAACAACTCCATTTTGGTGTATGTTCCCAATGACGGAAACATACTTGACATTGGCATCAAGGTGGAAGGCTCAACACATCAACTTGACTGGACGGCCTTCGACAACTTCCAGTTGAAATACTGCGGAAACAATGACTTAATTCTTGATGAAATGCAAGAATCCGTCAATTATATGACCAAACAAGCCAATGCGGCTAACGCATACACCTTGATTCTGAAACGGACGATGACCCCAGGACTGTGGAGTTCTATCACACTGCCTGTGAAACTGACCGCAGCACAATTCAAAACAGCCTTTGGCGATCAGGCCAAATTATCCGTACTTGTCGGACAAGACAGCAACATTCCATCAAGAATCAATTTCAAGTCTGTCAGCCTTGCCAATGACAACGCAATAGTTATCTGCCCCAACAAACTGTACATCATGAAGTCTACACGTAACGCAAACGTTACAAGTGGTTCATACACAAAAACTATTGCACAAGGTGAGAGTATCACGGTGCAAGCTCCCTATTTCGTTATTAACAACGTAGTACTGGCAACCACGCCATCAGCCATCTTCAAGGAAGACTCCAAGCCCAGCACAACCACAGACGCAAAACTTCAGTTCTGCGGAACGCAAATCAACCAGACCACCAACATCGTACCAGCCAATTCATATGTACTGGGGGCAAACGACGGCAAATGGTACTTCACCCAATCTGCACTGCCCATCAAGGGATTCCGCTGCTGGATAGCAACGGGCAACAATGCAGGAACCAAAGACCTCAAGTTCTTCATCGACGGAGTGGAAGAGGGAGAAACGACCGGCATTGAAGGACTGACCTTTGAAAGCACGGATTCACTCGACGGAACGGTCTACAACATCAACGGACAGGTTGTCAGACGCAATGCAACCTCCCTCGAAGGACTGCCCAAGGGCATCTATATCATCAACAACAAGAAATATATCGTTAAATAAAAACGAAGATGGAAAAGAACAAATATACCAGACCAGCCATAGAAACACTCTGTTTCGACCCCGAAGAGATGATGCAGGGATTTCCCGGAGCATCGCAATTTGACAACGACGGAGACGGAAATACAGACCAAAGACCTCCTATCATCGGAGATCCTACGGGAGGAATCGGAGCCAAGTGGGGACTGTTTGAAGAAGAAGAGGAAGATGCACGGCCGTCATCCGGCAGCGTCTGGGATTAAGTCCATACAAGAACCAAATCCGGAAGATCAAGAAACATAGATCGTCGTCTCGCATTCCACCAATGGAATGCGAGACGATTTCTTTTGTAACATTCAGAAAAACAAGTGTCACCGCACAGTGGCCTTGATGTATTCAACCCAAATCGGTCATTAGACCGCCAGTACTACATTCCCCACTGAAGATGATGCTTACCGACTGATTTCGGTCGTTTGCCGGCATCTTCTCTGCCGTTCTTCCTCGGAGTAGCCCGCTACGCCTTTGGCAAAAGAGGCAGACAAGCTGCTCGACATACGAACATAATCAGTACGGTCTCTAATGACCGAATTGGGTTCAATGGCTGAAAATTGGAGGAGAAACCATTCAACCCAAGTCAGTCATTAGATCGCCCATGTTACATTCCTCACTGACAATGTTGCTTCCCGGCTGCTTTCATCCGCTTGTCAGCATCTTCTCCGCCTTCATCATAAAGTAATCTGTTCGTCACTTTTCCGACATGACTTTTCCCAAGAGGCACGACATCATCTATCCAGCCATGCTTTTTATCGTCTGTATTTCGCTTTCTCATTAAAAAAGCGTATATTTGCGACAAACTAACCAATGATTCAGGCTTATGCAAAAGTACGCTGACTACATAGAACAAATTGAGATAGACTCTCTCTGGTCGGGAACACGCCACGTTGTATGGAATCTCGATCGCCATGTCAACGTTCTGAGCGGAGTCAACGGAGTAGGAAAAAGCACCATCCTCAATAAGGTCATCAAGGTGTTGTCGGCTGGCGGAGAGTTTCCGAGCCACATGATTAAGGGCGTCCATTTGAAGGTCAGTCCCCAAGATGCCAAGTGGATAAGATACGATGTCATACGCTCTTTCGACCGTCCGCTGATGAACAGTGAAAGTATCGGAAGGCTCGACACGAGCCTTGTCACCGAACTCGACTGGCAGTTGTTCCAGCTCCAGCGCAAGTATCTTGACTACCAAGTAAACATCGGGAACCGCATCATCGAGACCTTGCAGAGCTGCAGTCCTGATGCCGCAGAGCAGGCCACACGCATCAGCGAACCGAAAAAGAAGTTTCAGGACATCATGGACAATCTCTTTGCCGACACAGGAAAGACCATCGTCCGTACCGAAAACGAAATCAGATTCAGCCAAATAGGGGAGACACTCGTACCTTATCAGTTATCGAGCGGTGAGAAACAGATACTTGCCATCATGCTGACCGTACTTGTGGAAGACAACAAGCCTTATGTATTATTTATGGACGAACCGGAGGTGAGCTTGCATATCGAATGGCAAAAACAGCTCATCGACCTCATCATGTCCCTCAATCCCAACATTCAGATTATCCTGACCACACACTCGCCGGCCGTCATCATGAACGGATGGATGGACAGAGTGACCGAGGTTTCAGACATCACCGACTGACATTTATAGGCTATCACACGGCATAACGGGGCAAAGCGATGAACAAGCGACTCAAAGACAACCTGAAATCCGAGTATTTTGAAGCGGCCAACCAACTTCGTTCCAAGCGGCAGCGAAGAAAAATCGTGGCATATGTGGAGAGCTATGAGGACATCATCTTTTGGAGAAAGGTGTTAAGCAACTTTGAGAACGAAAGCCGATTCTTTGAAATCATGCTGCCCTCCAAGCACAAACTTACACGAGGGAAAAAGTCGGTACTCATGAATCTGCTCTTCAACAACGCCGGACAAGACATGATTGCCTGTGTAGATGCCGACTACGACTGGCTCATGATGGGAGCGACGGCAGTTTCGCAAAACATCATTTCCAACCCGTTTGTTTTTCATACCTACGTTTATTCCATAGAAAACTACCGGTGTTATGCCCCTTCTCTCCACGATGTAGCTGTCATGGTAACACTCAACGACCATGCCATCTTCGACTTTGCAGACTACCTCTCGCAGTTCTCCCAAGCCATCTTTCCTCTCTTCGTATGGAGTATCTGGCACTATCGCAACAACCGTTACAGTGAATTTACGATTACAGACTTCAACAAAATCATAGTAACAGGCAACTTCAACATGCAGAATCCCTACGCAGGCATTGCCAAAGTAAAGCGCAAGGTGGGAAGACGCATACGCCTGTTGCAGCAGAAAAACCCCACGGCCAAAGCCTCTTATCTGTCTCTGAAAGAAGAGTTATTCTCGTTGGGCATCACTCCCGACACCACATATCTGTATATACAAGGGCATCATCTGTTGGACAACGTGGTTGTTCCGATGCTTAAAAAGGTCAGCATGGTTCTTCGGCAAGAACGTGAAAGCGAAATCAACAGAAACGCCGTACACAGCATTCAGCGTCACAACGAGCTTTCCTGCTATACCAACGGCATAGAGGATGTGCCCTCGATGTTGCGTACCAACACCGGATACATGACTTCAGTACCTTACCAATGGCTACAAAACGATATCAGGCGTTACCTCGACACTTATCAACAACCGACTGACCACTCTTCCGACAGCGACACCCAACCAGCCCTCTCCCATTCCACGGCCTGACCTTCGGGCAGAAAACAGATGGCAGAAATTTGGTTAATTCGGCAAAACACATTACCTTTGCGGACGAAAAAATGCGCCTGTGGCGAAATTGGTAGACGCGCCAGACTTAGGATCTGGTGTTTTGCGACGTGTAGGTTCGAGTCCTATCAGGCGCACACAAATAAAGTCTCAAACATACAACAACTATATGTTTGAGACTTTTGTTTGTATAGAAGAAGACCCTCTCGCAGTGTTTCGGCTCTCCGTCAGCATATTCAAGAAAGCCAATATACCTTACAAATTAACTGACGGTCTTAAGAAAAGCACACAAACGACAGTATCCGACAACCGAAAATATCAAGTGTCTTGCTATACGATAAGGTCTAACTGCTTCTTGAGCATCTGCAATTCGTCCCTCACAGATATGAGAGTCTCCATCATTTTGGCATTTTTGTCGGCTCCGTCTCTGTTGGCATTGAGCAGCTTTCGTGCGGCAGACAACTTGAATCCACGCACTTTTACGAGATTATAGATGAGCTTTATCTGTTCGATGTCTTTCTCTGTGTACTGTCTTACCTTATTGCCGCCGGTCTTGGGTTTGAGAAGCGGGAACTCGGTTTCCCAATATCGCAGCAGGCTTTCCTTTACATCAAACATCTCTGCGACCTCTTTGATGGAGTAATAGAGCTTCAATTTCTTTTCCTTATTCAGCATATCGCTTCTCGAATTAAATCTACTTGTGTTGCAAATGTAGCTATTTTTTCTTGATTTCCATGCGTTTTTGCCCACAGAATCGTGAATATTCGCTATCGGATAATGGAAAAAGAAGGAAGGTGTTGCCAGTATATAAAACGGTAAGGCAGGAAGAAACGGAGTGTCGACATTTAACCCTAATCGGTCATTAGGCCGCCTATGCTACAATCCTTGCTGATAATCCCAAATCGGTCATGAGACCGCCAACACTACATTTTCCACTAAAAATGATGCTTACCGACTGATTTCGGTCGATTGCCGGCATCTTCTCTGCCCTTCTTCCTCGGCATAGCCCACTACGCCTTTGGCAAAAGCGGAAGACAATCTGCTCGACATACGAACATAATCAGTACGGTCTCAATGACCGAATTGGGTTAAACCCCCTCGTCCATAGGTGTTAAACACCCTTGATTGTCGGTGCGGAACACCTTTGCTCGTCGGTGCGGAACACCCTTGATTGTTTAAAGGTGGGGTCTATTAACCCCAATTCAAGATGAGAAAGCATCTAATCTCGAATTGAGGTTGTAAGTTGTTTTCTTATCCCGAACTCAGGTTCTAATGACCGAATTGGGATAATGTGCTTCCCGACTGCTTTTGTTCACTTGTCGGCAGATTGTCCGAACAAAATCAGAAAGGTCTCTATTGACCAATTGGGAGAAAAAGCAGATTGCGACGGAAAGAGGCGTTTCATCCCCAACCATCGCAATCTTGGAATCACAAGGAAAAATAATATCAGAGCTGCTCCGTCTGCAAGAACTTCACAGCTTCTGCCATATGCGGATACATAATTACGTCGTCGTCGATGAAAGGCACAACCTTTCGGAAATCGGCATGAATGCGTTCGAGTATCGGCGAAGACTTCAACGGACGGCGGAACTCAAGTGCCTGTGCTGCATTGAACAGCTCGATGGCAAGGATGCGTTCGGTGTTTTCCACCACATTGACCAGCTTCGTGCCGGCATTGGCACCCATTGAGACATGGTCTTCCTGTCCCTGCGAAGTGGGGATGGTGTCTGCCGATGAAGGCATACAGAGTGTTTTGTTCTGGTTGGCAATAGCGGCTGCGGTGTACTGTGGTATCATGAAGCCGCTGTTTACACCCGGTTTGGCCACGAGGAAGTTAGGCAAGTCGCGCGTTCCAGACACCAATTTGTAGGTACGTCGCTCTGAAATGCTTCCCAATTCGTTCATGGCTATGGCCAAGTAGTCGATGGGCAGGGCGATGGGTTCGCCGTGGAAGTTTCCGGCTGATATGATAAGGTCTTCATCGGGACAAACGGTTGGGTTGTCGGTAGCCGAGTTTATCTCCGTGTCGATGACCGATTCAACGTAAGCCGTGGAGTCTTTCACGGCTCCATGCACCTGTGGCATACAGCGGAAAGAGTACGGATCTTGCACGTTAACTTTGTGTTGGGCAATCAGTTCGCTGCCTTCAAGCAGTTCATTGATGCGGTTTGCCGTATCGAACTGTCCTTTGTGAGGACGCACGATGTGAACGGCTGGCGTAAACGGGTCTTTTCTTCCGTCGTAAGCCTCAAGCGACATGGCTCCAATCACGTCTGCCCATTCTATCAATCGTTTGGCATTGATGAGCGACCAAACGGCGTGTGCACTCATGTTCTGCGTTCCGTTGAGCAGTGCAAGCCCTTCTTTTGAACCGAGGCGGATTGGCTCCCAGCCCATTTTGCGGTTGAGTTCCTCTCCTGTCATCACCTCACCTTGGTATTCAACATGCCCCATTCCCACGAGTGGCAAGCACAAGTGAGCCAGAGGAACGAGGTCGCCCGATGCGCCCACCGAGCCTTGCTGGTAGACCACGGGGTAGACATCGTGGTTGAAGAAGTCGATGAGTCGCTCTACGGTATCGAGCTTAATACCTGAGAAACCATAACTGAGCGACTGTATTTTCAACAGAACCATCATCTTGACGATGTCGTTTCGCACCCTGTCGCCTATACCGCAGGCATGTGACATCATGAGGTTGATTTGCAGTTGAGCCAACTGATCCTCGCCGATGGAAATCTTACAGAGCGAGCCGAAACCGGTTGTCACACCATAGATGGGCGTTTCCGACTCCTTGATTTTTCGGTCGAGGTATTCCCGGCAACGCACGATACGCTGGCGAGAATCGTCACTCAGCTCCAGTTTGTAGCCGTTATAGACTATTTCTTTTACTTTGTCGATGCTGAGATGGTCAGCACTTATTTTATGTATCATGTTTTTCTATTAAATGAAGGAGGCATCACGGCCTGCCAGATTAGCAATTGATGTTGTTGAGAATGTCGTCATCGACGAAGTTGGGCAACGTAACTTGGAAGTCGGGCGTGCGTTCCATCTCTCGTTTGATGGCTTCGATGGAGCCTTCGTTGCGAGCCCATGCCCTGCGGGCAATGCCGTTATTGACATCCCAGAACAGCATTTCACGTATGTGCCTGGCACTGTCTTCACTGCCGTCGATGACCATGCCGAAGCCGCCGTTGATGACCTCGCCCCAGCCTACTCCTCCGCCATTGTGGATACTTACCCAAGTAGCCCCGCGGAAAGAGTCTCCGATAACGTTGTGGACGGCCATGTCGGCACAGAACTGTGAGCCGTCGTAGATATTGGATGTCTCACGGAAGGGCGAATCGGTGCCCGATACATCGTGATGGTCACGACCCAGCACCACGGGAGCGGAGAGTTCGCCTCGCTTGATGGCTTCATTGAAAGCGATCGCAATCTTGGTTCGTCCTTCGGCATCTGCATAAAGGATGCGTGCCTGTGAACCAACCACAAGTTTGTTTTTACCTGCTTCCTTAATCCAATGGATGTTGTCGTCCATCTGTCCGACAATAGATGCCGGTGCAGAGGTACGCATTTGCTCCAGAACTTCTGCCGCAAGACGGTCTGTTGTTTCCAAGTCTTTCGGGTCTCCGGATGTACATACCCAACGGAAAGGCCCGAAACCATAGTCGAAGAACATGGGCCCCATGATGTCTTGAACGTAAGACGGATAGCGGAACTTGCCGTCCTGCCCCATGATGTCTGCTCCGGCACGGCTCGATTCGAGCAAGAACGCATTTCCGTAGTCGAAGAAATACATGCCGTTGGCGGTCAGCCGGTTGATGGCAGTTACCTGACGACGGAGCGATTCTTGTACTTTCGCCTTGAATTGGTCAGGATCTTCGGCCATCATGCGCTGCGACTCTTCCAATGAAAGGCCTGCCGGATAATAGCCGCCTGCCCAAGGATTGTGCAAAGAAGTTTGGTCGCTGCCGAGATCTACATGAATGTTCTCTTCGGCTAAGCGTTCCCAGAGGTCTACAACATTGCCTACGTAGGCCATGGAAACGACTTTTCTTTCTGCCACGGCTTGACGGATGGCTGGTATAAGTTCATCAAGGTTGTAATGAAGTTCGTCTACCCAGCCTTGTTCATGCCGTTTCACGGCGGCCTGCGGATTGATTTCGGCCGTCACGCTCACCACTCCTGCAATGTTGCCGGCTTTCGGTTGTGCGCCGCTCATTCCTCCCAGACCAGCCGTCACAAAGAGTTTCATATTGTCTCCGCCCACCTTCCGGGCTGCGTTGAGCACCGTAATCGTCGTGCCGTGCACGATACCCTGGGGGCCGATGTACATATATGAGCCGGCCGTCATCTGTCCGTATTGGCTCACTCCGAGAGCATTCATCCTCTCCCAGTCGTCTGGTTTGGAGTAATTAGGTATAACCATGCCATTTGTAACGACAACGCGCGGTGCGTCTTTGTGTGACGGAAACAATCCGAACGGATGTCCGGAATACATCACGAGCGTCTGTTCGTCGGTCATTTCGCTGAGGTATTTCATGGTAAGGCGATACTGCGCCCAGTTTTGGAAGACAGCTCCATTGCCGCCGTAGGTAATCAGCTCGTGGGGATGTTGCGCCACCTTAGGATCGAGGTTGTTCTGAATCATGAGCATGATAGCGGCTGCTTGGCGCGAACGATGCGGATATTCATTGACAGGGCGTGCATACATGTCGTACCGCGGACGGTAACGGTACATGTAAATGCGGCCATATTCACGCAGCTCTTGTGCAAATTCAGGTGCCAATTCGGCATGAAGATGCTTCGGGAAGTAACGCAATGCGTTGCGGAGAGCCAGTTTTTTCTCTTCGTCTGTCAGTATTTCCTTGCGCTTCGGAGCATGGTTGACATTGGGGTCATACGTCCGTGCTTCAGGCAAAGTGTCTGGTATGCCGGTTCGGATGTCGGCTATAAATTCTTCTTTGGTCATAATCTGATATAATATATAAGGTATATGAAAAGGGCGGAAACCGCAATTTCGTGCGGAAGCGACAGTCGGCGGGATTGTTCCTAAACCCTGACATGCCGTCGTTCCGCCCCTTTCTGCATATAAAAAGTGTTTTACAGTTTGCTTTCCACAATGGCAACGATTTCCTTTTCTTCCTCGTTGGCCTTGGCAATAAGGTCGTTTGCCTCTGCAATCAGTCTTTCGGCAACCTCACGATCGGTAAGGCTTGAAGCGTTGATTTTCACATTCATGCCTGCGCCCAATACCGCAGCACGCACGGCCAAGGCACCTACTCCGGCATCACTCACGCTGTTCGGGTTGCCAAATTCTGCCATCGCACGGCATATCCCGAATGCTTCAAACGAGGCCTTCATGGTGTGCAGGGGCACTTCGGTTGCATAAAGCGTGGCAGCCTGAATAGCTTTGGTGCGCTCGGCTTTCTCCTCTTCCGTCTTCTTCGGCATTCCGAAAGCTTCCATGATACGGTTGAAAGCCTGCGTGTCTTCGTCGACGAGATGCAGCAATTCAGCCATCAGAGCCTGCCCTTTCTCTGCCCACTTGCCAAACTCGTCCCAGCGGTCGTCCCAGCCGGGCTTATGGCTTGAGAGGTTGGCCACCATCGTGCCCAGTGCAGCTCCCAGAGCACCCATGTAAGCGGCAATGGTTCCGCCGCCGGGAGCGGGCGACTCCCGTGAGGTTTCTTCTGCAAAGCCTTTCACGGTGAGGTCGACAAGAGCCTTGCTGTTGTCGTTTTGTGCTTCCAGCAGATATTCAATCACCTTCTCTTGTGGGTCGAATGGCTTCAGATCGGCAAGTCCCATCGAATGAATTGCGATGTCGATGATGTCTTTCTCAGGTATTCCCACCGAGCGATGTTGTTTTTCGAGGAAGTATTTTCCCGCTTCTATGAGCGTGCGTTTGGGTACAAGCCCCACGATTTCAGTACCCGTCACACGTATTCCACGATTTTGTGCACAGCGGCAAACCTCATCGAAGGCCACGTGCAGGGGTGTATCGTTGATGTTGGTGATGTTCATTGACACCTGTGCAATGCCATATTCGTCGATAAACCATCCTATCGCCTTGGTAGATTTCAGCGTTCCCGGCAGCATGACAGTCTTTCCCTGCTCGTCTTTCTTGATTTTTCCAGTGATGGGATTTCCCTCACGCATGGGGCGTCCTTTCTCTCTCACATCAAAGGCAATGGCATTTGCCCGACGTGTAGAAGTCGTATTGAGGTTGTAGTTCACGGCAATGAGGAAGTCGCGCGCGCCTACTGCGGTGCAACCCGTGCGTGCCACGCCCTCATCGAAAGCGCGATAGCCGAAGTCGGGACGCTTGTCGGGGTCGCCGAACTTCTCTGCCAGGGCTTCATATTCGCCCTCACGGCATACGGCAAGGTTTCTTCTTTCAGGCTTCAAGGCAGCAGCCTCGTAGCAATAGCAGGGAATGTCAAGTTCAGAGGCTATACGCTTAGCCAGTCGCTGTGCAAGTTCTGCACATTCTTCGAGCGTGATGCCCGACACGGGGATGAGCGGACACACATCGGTTGCACCCATACGAGGGTGTGCTCCGTGGTGTTGGCGCATGTCAATCAGTTGTCCTGCTTTGCGAACGGCTTTGAAAGCAGCCTCCAATACACTGTCGGGGTCGCCCACAAAGGTCACTACCGTGCGATTGGTTGCGTCTCCCGGATCGACATCAAGTAGCTTAACGCCCTTGCTGTTTTCAATCTCTCGTGTTATCTGGTTGATTACATTCATGTTGCGTCCTTCACTGAAGTTGGGTACGCACTCAACTATTTGTTTTTCCTTAGCCATTGTTTAAGAGTTTAATGTTGAAATGTTCTAACCTGCAAAATTATCATTTTTACCTCTCATTTCAAAATATTCATCCAACAATCTTGCCTAAATGTTTCTTTCTCACTCATTTCTTATATTATTTATTATCGCAAACTGGCCATTAGACCGTTAAGACTACATTCCTCATTGATGATGTTGCTTCCCTGCTGCTTTCGGTTGTTGGGATTACGAAAAACACGGGCTACACCTCTACGAGACACTCTGGGGAGACAGCACGGAAAGGTTTCGTCATCGTACCAATGTCTGGTACGAAGCGTACCAGACATTGGTAGCCACAGTACCAGTCGTTGGTACGGATGCTACCAACGACCGGTATCAACTCAATACCGCAGTGTCTTCATGAAGACATGCCACCATCGGGTTGCTTGTCGCTGCTTTTCAAAAAAGCCGTGTATCAGCGAACGAAGAAATCTTGATATAGTACTTGCCTTTTTATATTCGTCGAACTCACTTCATGTTATGGTACGGATGTCTCTTGGAAGCAAAGATTAAAATGTGAACGACTGATGAAAAAACGAGAGAAAAGCGATGTCGTTTTCATCGGAAAAAAGTAAATTTGCACGTCATTTTTATAGAAAGGAAGATTATATGAAAAAAATCAGAGCAGCCGTAGTAGGCTATGGAAACATCGGCAAATACACTATCGAGGCCTTGGAGGCCGCCGATGACTTTGAGATTGCAGGCGTTGTGAGACGCAACGGAGCAGTCGACAAGCCTCTGGAACTGACACCTTACGAAGTAGTTAAAGATATCAGAGAACTGAAGGAGGTAGATGTGGCTATCCTTGCCACGCCCACCCGCTCTTGTGAAACATACGCAAAAGACATCGTTTCGTTGGGAATCAATACGGTAGACTCGTTTGACATCCATACGGAAATTTGCCCTTACCGTGCCCGTTTGGATGCGACCTGCAAGCAACACAAGACTGTCAGCATCATTGCTGCTGGCTGGGACCCGGGTTCTGACTCAGTAGTGAGAACGCTGATGCAAAGCCTTGCGCCGAAAGGTTTGTCTTATACCAACTTCGGCCCTGGCATGTCGATGGGTCACTCTGTGTGCGTGCGCTCGAAAGAAGGCGTCAGGAACGCCCTGTCTGTTACCATTCCGCAGGGCGAAGGCATACACCGCAGAATGGTGTATGTAGAGCTTGAAGACGGAGCAAGCCTCGACAAGGTAACTGAAGCTGTCAAAGCTGACCCTTATTTTGCACATGACGAGACCCACGTGTTTGCCGTCGACTCGGTAGATGCGGTGAGAGACATGGGGCACGGTGTGCATTTGGTACGCAAGGGAGTATCGGGCGAAACCCAAAACCAACGCTTTGAGTTTACCATGAGCATCAACAACCCTGCCCTCACCGGACAGGTGCTTGTCAATGTAGCACGTGCCTCGTTGCGTCAGCAACCCGGTTGCTACACCATGATAGAAATACCGGTCATCGACTTGTTGCCCGGCAACCGTGAAGACCTTATTGCCCATTTGGTATAAATAGCCGTGCAAGGCAAGTGGAGTGGGTGAAGTACATCTCGAAGGAAGAGCGGACATCGTGTGCGTTTTTCCTGCAATAACTACCTCGCATCGTTTATCCCAATTCAATCATTAGAGACCGGGCTGATTTTGTTCGGATGTCGAGCAGATTGTTTGTCGGTTTTGCCGAAGGCATAGCGGGCAATGTCGAGGAAAAATGGCCAACAAGCGGCCAACAAGCGGCCAACAAGCGGCCGAAAAGCGGGCAAAAGCAGTCGGGAAGCAACATCGTCAGCGATGAATGTAGCATGGGCGGTCTAACGACCGAATGGGGTTTATCCCTGCCCGGCAGAGCATATGCCAGCTGGTGGTTTTACAGGAAACCGCCGGCTGGCTTTTTTGAAAAAACGGCTCTTCTTTCGCATTTTTCTGTATATACAAGGCCTGCCCACTCGCCATTAGCCGGAAACGGAAACCTAAGCGATCTAATAACTCATTTGGTTTCAACCGTTTTTCCGATGGCCGGAACAACCTGTTGAAGTGCCAGCGGCAAATCTCCGAGACCTTTTCCAAGCAGGTCTATGCTCCGTTTGACTGAAAACCGCTCGGCATTTCGGCGCATTTTGTCAAATATACCGACTTGTATTAATTTTTCTTTCGCTTTTCTTTGCCGATACAGAATTTGTCAGTATCTTTGTAAACAGTGAGAGACGAATGCTTCCCGAAGCAGTGGCCGGATGGGTACGGCATGAAGACCGGATGCCCGCTGGTGCTCTCTGCAATGGCAAGCCCTCTGCCATGACATGTAAAAGACTACCATGTGCGGCAGTACTTGTGTATGGGATGCAGTCCTTTCGGTCTCCGTTTATAAATGCAACAGGCGTAAAAACAAAATGTTTTGCCGTGTGTTTGCGCAATAACTATTATACAAAAAGATTATGACAAAGCTAAGAGAAGTTTACAGATGTTCAATATGCGGGAACATCGTTGAGGTAGTGAATGCCGGAGGCGGCACACTGACATGTTGTGATAAACCAATGGATCTGCTGACAGAAAACTCTACAGACGCTGCAACCGAGAAACATGTTCCGGTTGTGGAGAAAATAGAAGGTGGCTATCGTGTGACTGTGGGCGAAGTAGAACACCCCATGACAGACGGCCATTATATACAGTGGATTGAACTGGTAACAGAGAAAGAAGTTCTCCGTGTGGAGCTTTTGCCCACAGACAAGCCCGTAGCAGAGTTCAAAACAGACGCCAAAGAGGTGTATGCACGTGAATACTGCAACCTGCATGGCCTTTGGAGAAACAAGTAATAGCAACGTGTTATACATGAATGACGCATCATCGGACAGGCAAACAGCCTGAAAGTCGTTTTTCATGTTCGCTAAGTTTTGAGGGAGTTGGGCAAGATTCTGCAAGGAATTTCCCAACTCCTTGCTTTTATCCCAAATCGGTCATTAGACCGCCAACACTACATTATTCACCGAAGATGATGCTTATCGACTGATTTCGGTCGATTGCCGGCATCTTCTCTGCCGTTTTCCCTCGGCGTAGCCCGCTACGCCTTTGGCAAAAGCGGCAGACAAGCTGCTCGACATACGAACATAATCAGTACGGTCTCTAATGACCGAATTGGGTTTATCCTCTTTTCCATCGGCGTGGCATGGCTGAAATGCCAGACGGCCTGCAACTTTTTGCTGCAAGCCATATAAATGTTATTTTTTTTATGTAAGTTTGCAACCGATAACCGTTTTAATACCATTTTCATGCAGCTTCCACGCATTTCCATCCTTACCAAAGGCAACACGAACTACCTGATACCTTTCGTATTGATAACCGTATGTTTTGCTCTCTGGGGTTTTGCCAACGACATTACCAACCCAATGGTTAAGGCTTTCTCCAAGATTTTTCGCATGACGACGACCGAAGGGACGCTCGTTCAGGTAGCATTCTATGGCGGATACTTTGCCATGGCTATGCCTGCGGCTCTCTTCATACGGCGTTTCTCATACAAAAGGGGCGTGCTTGTAGGGTTGGGATTGTATGCCCTGGGAGCCATGCTGTTTCTTCCGGCCAAATGGTCGGGCGTTTTCGAGCCGTTTCTGCTCGCCTATTTCATCATGACCTGCGGTCTCTCGTTTCTCGAAACAAGCTGCAATCCCTATATCTTGTCGATGGGTGATGCACAGACGGCCACCCGACGGCTCAACCTTGCACAGTCATTCAATCCCATCGGTTCGTTGGCCGGCATGTTCGTGGCCATGAATTTCATCCAGTCGCGTCTCCATCCGATGAGTACTGATGAGCGGATGAAGCTTTCGGATGCAGCTTTTGAAACCGTGAAAGAGGCCGATCTCTCTGTCTTGGTTGCCCCTTACCTGTGGATTGGCATTGTTATTTCAATCTTATTCGTAGCCGTATGGCTTGTAAAGATGCCAGGCCACGGCGACCAGTCACGGCCGTTTGCCATCCTTCCTGCCGTCAGACACCTCATATCTACAGCCCGTTACCGTGAAGGAGTGATAGCACAGTTCTTCTATGTAGGCGCCCAAATCTGTTGCTGGACTTTCGTCATACAGTACGGCACACACCTGTTTGTTTCTCGCGGCATGGCCGAACAAGAGGCAGAAGTACTCTCACAGCAATACAACATCATAGCGATGGCCTTGTTTTGTGCCAGCCGTTTCGTCTGTACATTCTTCCTGCGCTATGTCAAGGCAGCCCGTCTGTTGGCTGTTCTGGCCGTTGTGGCAGGCGTACTGACATTGGGTGTCATCTTCTTCGACCATCTTCTGGGTTTGTACTGTCTGATAGGCGTCTCTGCATGTATGTCTCTCATGTTCCCGACAATATACGGCATCGCACTGCACGGCATGGGAGAAGAGGCCAAGTTTGGAGCAGCCGGACTGATTATGGCCATCCTCGGCGGTTCGTTATTGCCTTTGTTGCAGGCTGGCATCATTGACATGGGCGAAGTGATGGGCGTGCATGGCACCAATGCCAGCTTTATAGTGCCTCTGATATGCTTTGTGGTCGTGGCCGTCTTTGGCTATCGCCGCCTGCAAGAAGACTGACAAAGGGCACACCGTTTGCACATGCTTCTAATGTGTCTGCGCATGTTTTTGAGTGCAAAATTCAGACGAAAGAAAATAATAAATCCTTGTCTGTCAAATAATTTTATAATTCCAGCGTTGTTATAAATGATAACTCTTTTATAAATTAAACAGTAATTGCGTATGAAAAAGTATTTGGCAGAGATGGTAGGTACCATGGTTTTGGTATTAATGGGATGTGGTGTTGCCGTCAGTTTGGGCTGTGAGCCAACAGCCAACATTCCCTCAGTAATAGGAACGGCCTTTGCCTTTGGTCTCTCTGTGGTGGCCATGGCCTATACCATCGGTGGCATATCGGGTTGCCATATCAATCCGGCCATCACCTTGGGCGTGTATCTTAGTGGACGAATGAATGCCAAAGACTGTGGCATGTATATGATTTTTCAGGTTATCGGAGCCATCATAGGCTCGGCTATTCTCTATCTTCTCACCTCATCGAGTGACGGTTCTATTGCCGGTACCGGCGCAAACGACCTGCAACTGGGCGTAACAGTCATTGGTGGTTTGCTTGCGGAGATAGTCTTTACCTGTGTTTTTGTATTGGTAGTGCTCGGTGCAACCTCAAAGACCAATGGCGCAACCAGTCATCTCGCAGGACTGGCCATCGGCTTGACATTGGTCTTGGTACACCTTGTTTGCATTCGCTATACAGGAACTTCGGTCAATCCTGCACGTTCAATAGGCCCTGCTCTCTTTCAGGGAGGAAGTGCACTGACGAACCTCTGGATATTTATTATCGGACCATTTGTGGGTGGCGCACTCGCTTCTGTTATCTGGAAAGCCATTACCCCCGCAGAGAAAGAATAAGCGGCAGGCAACAGCCTGAAACTGCTAAAAGGCAACCGGCTCTTCAGTCGGTTGCCTTTTATATATGATACAGAATAAAATAAAGGCTTGACTTATGTCATGATTCTCAGCGGAAAAGAAAAGATAAACGCACAAAACTTTTGTCTTGACAAATTAAAATGCTAACTTTGCCATGAGTATAAGTCACTCAAGAAAGTATCACATATTAAATAATATAACATCATGGTAGACTACAAATCCCTCGGTCTCGTCAATACGCGCGAGATGTTTATGCGTGCCATCAATGGCGGATATGCCATCCCGGCTTTCAATTTCAACAATCTGGAGCAACTGCAAGCCATCATCAAGGCTACATCCG
Organism: Prevotella sp.; assembly: GCA_034183335.1. Taxonomy (GTDB): domain Bacteria; phylum Bacteroidota; class Bacteroidia; order Bacteroidales; family Bacteroidaceae; genus Prevotella. The sequence goes on along the minus strand of JAXFLJ010000001.1, from coordinate 14,261 downwards.
AATGCAAATCGCCCGTAATTCTCCAAGTTTCCAAAGGAGCACGGGAGTATGCCAACCAGACATTGCTGCGTTACATGTCTCAAGGTGCGGTAGAGTATGCCAAGGAATTGGGCTGCGAACACCCTGAAATAGCCCTTCATCTCGACCACGGAGACAGCTTTGAAGTATGCAAAAGCTGTGTAGACTCCGGTTTCTCTTCTGTCATGATAGACGGCAGTGCACTGCCCTACGACGAGAATGTGGCACTGACCAAGAAAGTGGTTGAGTACGCCCACCAGTTCGGCGTGACGGTAGAAGGAGAACTGGGCGTGCTGGCCGGTGTTGAAGATGACGTCGTTGCAGAGGTTTCTCACTACACCAAGCCAGAGGAAGTTATCGACTTCGTGACCAAGACCGGTGTCGATTCGCTGGCCATCTCTATCGGAACGAGCCACGGTGCATACAAATTCAAGCCCGAACAGTGCACCAGAGACCTGAAAACAGGCAAGCTGGTGCCGCCTCCTTTGGCTTTCGACGTGCTCGACGCTATCATGGAAAAACTGCCCGGATTCCCCATCGTACTTCATGGAAGTTCTTCTGTTCCCCAGGAATACGTGGACATGATTAACTCAAACGGCGGTAACCTGCCCGATGCTGTTGGTATTCCTGAAGAGGAATTACGAAAAGCGGCAAAGAGTGCCGTGTGCAAAATCAACATCGACTCCGACTCTCGACTGGCCTTTACGGCAGCTGTAAGGAAGGTGTTGAACGACAAACCAGGCGAGTTTGATCCCAGAAAGTATTGCGGCCCTGCACGCGACTTGATGACAGAATTGTACAAGCATAAGATTACCAACGTATTAGGCTCAGACAACAAACTGGCACAGTAATAGAAGAAAAGCCCTGCTTGTCGGCAAAAAGGAAAGCCGTCCTGTGGCCATACATATCTGCGAGAAGCAACACAAATCAATGGTATCATTTCTTGCAGATATGTATGGCCACAGGACGGCTTTCCTTTTTCCTTTCATTCACCTATACAAGGACTAAAGAATACGTTAAAACTCACTGGAGGGACAGCCTTTTCCTTTTCCGTTCACACCACATAATAAGAACAAAAAGTGTATGCGAACAGTCTAAAAAAATAAGCTTCAATCAACCGATTGAGCTATTGACAGTAATTGCAAACATATTGCACACAAACCAACAGAACCTCTCAAGCCAGCTAACCATCAAATAAAATTATCGCAAAATTTCTATTGAAATTTTACGATAATTAAAACAATAATTGTATATTTGCCACAGAAAGCAGTGGATTACGACAAAAGACATTAAAAGGAGTCATAAATTAAACATTAAAACTATCCACGCCACACGAACAAAGATGTAACAGCCTATTACGCCACGATTACATAGCTGTGCATCTCTTAAAAAGGTCACACAACTTCTTTCTAAGAAGAATGACTTAGCAATAAGACTGATGGTTCACGGAAACTGACAAAATCTTATTTATCAAACCCAATAATCAACTAACAAAAAAAGAAAGGCAAAAACAAGAACATTCAACAGCCACTCAGCCAATACCCACAAAAATTTCACATAAGAAAAAACAAAGGGTTACTACCCAACATTTAATATTATCATTATTCATCATCAAAAAAAACAACAATCTTATGAAAAAAGAACAGAATGACATCATGAGTAAGATGAAAGCCAAAGAACTTCAACAATTACTCACTAAGAAGAAAGCAACTTGGTCGCTGAACGTTAAACTGGCCAAAGAGCAGACCGTGGACGACCTTATCAAACAGTTTCAACTTGGTTCGGAGAGAATTGACTCCAAAACCCTAACCAATCCTGAACCTATCAAAAGAACTCTCATCAAAAGAATTGAGTTTCAGGAAAACAAGAAGAATCTTGTAGGCTATTACAAAGCTCTCCCCAAGCAAAAAGACTGGAGAAAAGTAAATGGCGTTGTGTCGCCCGCCAGAAATCAAGGCGGCTGCGGTTCATGTGTTGCATTTGCAACAGCAGCAGCTATCGAATCCCATTATCGGATTACCCACTACAACACTCTTGCAACAGCCATGAATCTTTCTGAGGCAAGCTTGTTTTTCAGGGCACAACGGCAATGCAACTCTAAAGAGCCAAGATATGGATGGTACATTCCTTCTGCATTGGCAGCAGCAACTACCGAGGGGTTATGCATGGAACACGATTACCCTTACAGACCCGTGAACCAAGATGCCATCATACCCGATGGAGACACTCGCATTATCAAAATAGAAAGTTATGCCTATACAACCAGTCGATACATGATGAAACGATGGCTGGTAGAAAAAGGTCCTCTGATTGCAGACTACAATGTTTACGAAGACTTCTATCCTTTCTTCCATTGGGCAAATAGCAGTGAAGAGGTGTACAGTTACAAATCAGGAGAATATAAGGGCAGCCATGCTATATGCGTCATAGGATACGACGACAATAAAAACGCATGGCTTTGCAAGAACAGCTGGGGGACAAATAGCCTTCGTCCTGACGGATGTTTTTGGATAAAATACGATTCATGCGGAATAGACGATGTCATGTACATGCCTATCAACGTTTATGACAAGTACACGATAGACAAAACTTCGTATAATCCCAACACCCTGAAAGTTCTCAAAGAGAGTGACGGGACATGGCTACTTACTGACGGGAATTCAAGAATGAAAATCTTTGCAAACGAAACCGATGCCCGGAATGCCCTCCGTGTAGCAAGAAGACACACCAAACAATGTTTTGTCGGACGAAGCAATAAACGTAAAAACCGTAGAGATTTCATCTTCTCATACTGGGAAGGAAAAAGCGGATTATCACAAGAGAACCTCACCAAAACAGACATCATCCGTTACGACCCGGCAAAAGTAACCGCAAGATACATACCCGAAAAAGATTACTGGAGAATAGAAGAAAACGGCAGTCATTACATGTTTATCGCCGATAACATGGCCGACGCAATGGCAATGCTGGCTGTTGTCGAACGCTTTACCAAATTATGCTTTATCGGAAGAGACAACAAAAAACCTGACAGAAAAAAATATATCATGCAATATTTTGAGTAGAAACTATCGGGTGAGCATGTCTCACATACATTTGGAAAGAACTAATTGAACTGACTCACCTTGAGACATCCTGCCCGAAGAAGAATTTACTACGGTGTTCCTTAAACACGAAAGGCTCAACGTATTGTTGACATTAAAGAAGAAAAAGGCCTCAAGAGACAAGCTCGACATGCTTGGCAACTTGAGGTCCTTCTTCTTTCCTATTCTCTTTCTGACCACCTCTCTGACATTTCTTGTACAAGATTAATTCACCGCCACCCTTATACGAAACTTATACTCCAAATAAGTTCATTAGAAACCGTGTGCTGATTTTGTCTGGCTGTTGAGCAGATTGTCTATCGCATTTTGCCGAAAGCATAGCGTGCTACGCCGAGGAGAAACGGCGGAAAAGATGACAACAAACGGACGAAAGCGGCCAAGAGGCAACATCATTAGTCGCGAATGTAGCCTTGCGGCCTCATTCGACTGTGGTTCAACCCATGGAGGAATAGCCATATATTCAGGCATAAGATAGTCGACAGGACTTTTCATCTACCAAGCTTCTATCATGACGAATAAAAAAAGTGTCACGCCCAACTGGCATGACACTTTTTTATTTCTAAGAATTATGTGTTATTATTCAACAATCTGAACAGTAGCACGACGGTTGTAAGAGATTGGTGACAAGATGTCTACACCACCCTTAGCTTCGCTTGTAATATTCTCACGAGTTACACCCATCTTAACGAGTTCACCAACTACACGAGCTGCACGGCCTTCAGAGAGACGTTGGTTGATAGCCGGAGTACCAGTAGCACTGTCAGCATAACCAGTTACGTGTACGTGGCTGTTGTTTTCTTTCGCAAACTTAGCCAAAGCTTCTACGTTAACGAGGTCTTTCAACACTGCGATTTCAGTCTTGTTGATGTCGAAGAATACTGAAACCGGAGTAGTAATGAACTCTTTCACAGACTTCGGAACTTCAGGAGTCGGCTTTTCTGCCAACATTCTTCTCAGACGCTCATTCTCTGCGTTAGCATCGCGAAGCTGTCCGTTGAGAGCATCGAGACGATTCTGCCAGTCAGCATTGATAGCGTCAACATCGGGAACTTTGTTCCATGTAGCTTTGCCAAGGTTGAAAGTAACACCAAGTTCAGCATACATGTTGTTGTCGTGCGAATCCCATCCACGCATTCCATAGTAGTCATAACCACCATCGATGTCGCTTTCAAAGCGATTCCAGCCAGCTTCTACGTGAATTGCGAGGTTTCTGCAAACACGGAATTGTGCCTGAAGACCTGCACTGAGATCCATTGAATAGAAGTCATGGGTCATTGTACGGCCGAAACCAGCACCTGCAAAAGGAATAATGTTTACAACACGGCTTTCGCTGTAACCCAAAAACAGGTTTGTAAGGTTGAGCATAGCCTGACCATTCAACACCCAATACTTATTTGAAATATCAAGCGGTTCGCCAGCAGCGTTAGCACGTACGGTTTTACCCCATATACCTTGTCCCTTTACACGGAGACCGAGTCCGGGTGAAAACCACTTACCTACGGCAACAGCTACACCAGGATTAGAGCGGAAGTCTTTCAGCGGACTTCTGTCAAGATTAGCACCATGTTCTTCCTGCGAATACCATGCGTTCCAGTTTCCACCAACTTGAATAAACCAATTGCTCCAGAAAGAGTTGGTAGCAACGCTGTGTTTCAAAGTGGGATAGTCTTGTGCCATGGATGCAATTGACATTCCGGCAAAGGCTAATACAAAAAGTAATTTTCTCATAAATTTAATTTGTTAATTATCTAAAAGCTAAATCTTAATATATACCTATTCTGCGACAAAGGTAATATTTATTTTCATAACACCGTATTTTTTTAAATAAAATCTTAATTTAGAGGTGTTTTTTTTAAGATAAAAGTGGTATTTCCATTCGACAAACATCCAAAAACAGGGTATTTAGCCATCACGAATCATCCCAATAACCGTTCAATATCTCTTTGCGAATAAATAGAAAATATGGGCTTCCCGTCGGGCGTATGGTTGACATTGGAGCAGGTAAAGAGGCGGTTAACGATATTTTCCATCTCTTCATTACCAAGTACTTGGCCGTATGGGATGGCCGCATGGCGGGCAAGACTGAGGGCAAGGACTTCTTTTTGACTGGTTGCATATCCGTCATTTTCTTTCGTCGCGGCAATGATTTCCTCAACAAGCATGACAGGATTCAAGCCTTCAATATTGGTAGGAGTGGCATTGATGACATAACTCCCACCACCCAATGGCGACACTTCAAACCCCATCAATGCCATTTCAGGCAGCAACTGTTCGAGTGAGAGGGCATCTGAAGGCGACAACTCCAGCATTTCAGGAAACAGTATCTTTTGCGCATGCACACGCTGCTGGCTGTTATCGTTCATATATTCTTCAAACAAGATGCGGATATGCGCACGGTGCTGGTCGATTATCATCAGGCCTGATTTGACCGCAGTCATGATATATTGTCCTTTATACTGGTAGTGAACAGGCGAACGTTCGGCAATCATTTCATCGGAAGTGGCCACAAGCGAAGGCTGGAAAAGCTGTTGTTCCTCCGGTTCTTCATTCCGGACAGGCATCTCATATAGTTTTTCCCAGTCTTTGGAAACTGACTCACGGTTGCGCCGGAAAGGATTGTAATCGGGATTATAACTCACTTTGGGAGGAACCATTGACGGTTCGTCAGTATTGAATACGGGAAAGCTGGGACTGCCTTCGGTATCAAAGTCTATGGAAGGAATCTCACAATGCTTTCCGATAGCATCCTTCACACCCGCCGAAAGGATTTGCCAAATAGCCTGTTCGTTCTCGAATTTGATTTCTGTCTTTGTCGGATGGATATTGACATCTATCTCTTCCGCTTCAACATCTATATATATAAAATAAGGTATCTGTGTTCCCGTGGGTATCATCCGTTCGTAGACCGCCATGACCGCCTTGTGGAAATACGGATGTTTCATATAACGGTTATTGACAAAAAAGAACTGGTGCATAGTGCGTTTCTTGGCCGATTCGGGCTTTCCAACAAACCCGCTGATGCGACAAACTGCAGTGTCCACCTCCAAAGGAAGGAGTTCTTGATTGAGTTTCTTGCCGAAAACGTCGATAATACGCTGTCGGGGACTGGTTGCACGAAGGTTAAACAGCTCTACCCCATTGCTATGTAAGGTAAACTGAATGTCGGGATTGACCAATACGATACGTTCGAATGCCGAGAGGATATGATTGAGTTCGGTGGCATTAGACTTCAAGAATTTCCTCCGTGCAGGAATATTGTAAAACAGATTCTCAACCTTAAAATTGCTTCCCACGGCACAAGCCACCGGTTCTTGTCCCGTAAACTTTGAGCCGGCAATATATAACTGTGTACCGATTTCCGACTCGTGTTGCCGTGTTGTCAGTTCAATCTGAGCCACAGCGGCAATGGATGCGAGGGCTTCGCCCCTGAATCCCATTGTCTTCAACGCAAAGAGATCGTCTGCCTTACGTATCTTTGAAGTTGCATGACGCTCGAAGGAAAGGCGGGCATCAGTCTCAGACATGCCTATTCCATCATCAATGACTTGAATACAGGTGCGTCCTGCATCGACAACCACCACATGTATATTCTTCGCCCCTGCATCAACAGCATTCTCAACCAGCTCTTTGATGACGGAAGCAGGTCTCTGTATCACTTCGCCGGCCGCTATCTGATTGGCCACCGAATCAGGAAGGAGTTGTATAATGTCGCTCATTGTAAATCAATTCTTTTATCTCTGGTTTTCTGTTTGATGAGAAGTCTCGGCATTGTTGTTCATAAAGTCAGCCAATACCAGATAGCCATGAGAAGGATTATCAGAAAGACGATAACGCCGATAGTCTTTGCCGGCTGTCTTTCGGTTACTCCCGAACGGCGCCTTTGCATATGTTTGCCTGCTTCTGCGAATGTTCCCTTGGTTATCTTCGTTTGATATACACTATCCTCCTTGTCTTCTTCCGAATGCAAGGCACGCTCTTGCAACTCACGGAGTTTCTCCTTTCGCTCGTCCACATAAATGTATTCATGATGGAAGCCACGAGGTTTCCGGGAATGAAAGAAGTTCATAAGAGCGGCTCTCCTAACTTTTGAATAGGGCTCTCTCTCCGTTTTTGCGGTTTAAGCTGCGCTTCCGCACCTTTCCCCCGCCACACGAAAACATCGTCTTTACTAAGCGGACGGATATAGTCAAACCACGCAAAGTTGGGCAACCGATGCTTATCCGGCGGTACCTGTGTCAGTGGATGCGCTGTGCCGTCGGGTTTGCTGACCCATATTCTTTGCAGCTTTCGTTCCTGATTGAAATACATCCGCATGGTGTCCCCTTCCAAGTAGTTCATCGCAATGATAGTGCTGTCCTTGTCGTCAAGGGGATATTGGATGCTCTGCACGTTACCGATGGCTTCGGTTATCCGCAGTTTTCCTTTTTCAAAATAGGCCTTCATTTCTCTGGAGGCGACCTGATTGTAATGCTCTCCGTCTTTCATCAGTTCGACAGATGAGGCTTGTCCCATCACATGCGCAAAACGAATGGTCGAATCCTGCATAACCATCATGATTTGTTCGCCAAGCAACTGGTAGCTGTTTTGCCACACAATCGGGTCTTTATACATCATCATGGTGGAGTCTTTGGAGTTGATGACGAGCGAATCGCACACCGCCTGCACATCATTCCTATACGCGCGTACCTTATAATATGCATATACATGCCGATACATAGAGTCTGTATCAAGGTTGAATGTTTTCATCCTGATGGTATCGGCATGAACCCATAGCGTGTCCTTCTGTGAATAGTCCACGGCAAGAGCTTTCTTGGTGGCGATGGCCACACCTTTTTTCTCATCATAGAAACAATAACCGGCATGTAGTTCATTCTTGTTTTTGCGGTCGATGTAAACCACGTTGCCAAATCCTTCATTACGCCCTGTCTTGCTGTCATTGTACAAGCTGTCTGCCGTAATCGTCCTGTTATCCCCTTCTATGGTAGAACGCTCGAAGAGCTGCGCCCTGTCTTGCTTTGAATCATAATAAGCCTTGGTCGTTTGTATGATATTTCCGTCGGAATATATCGTCGACGGCCCGCTGATATGCGCTATCCTTTTGCGGGTATCATAGTAAAGCGTGTCGGTATGAACCGTATATTTGGGGCTTTTGAGTTTTACTTGATAGTAAAACGTCGCCTCACGTGTTTGCGTGTTATATTCGCCCCAGTCGCTGCTGATGCGGTCTTTACCATCCACGATTTCACCACCTTCAAAAAAGTAGCCGAAGCTGAATTTGCGGTCATAGTCTAAACTGTCAGTGCGCAAAACCGACTTCCTGTGGCGCAAGATTACGTTTCGTCTTGCCCTAATCATTTCATCCCGGCCATCATAGAGAGCGTATTCACTACTCATGGAAAGCGTGTCTCCCTGTATGAGACGCACCCGGCCAAAGGCCTCAAAGGAATTATCCTCCTGTCGGAAGTATGCACTATCGCATGTAAGTTTGGCCCCCTTGTGTCTGAAACTCACATTGCCTTTCACCACCTGCACGCCCGGACGGACATATTCATCATAGAAAAGCTCGTCAGCATGGTCAAGATAAATGCGATTGTCAATCACTTTTCCTTTCCCCTTTTGCCGTTGTGCCACGGACAATTGGGTCAGAAAAAGTCCGAACAGGCATAAAACCAAACCGGAAAGGGTGATTTTATGCCTGCTCCATTGACGTGCTATGCTGCGCAAGATTATCATTTAATCCAACCTTGATACTCGTACTCACAATCGCGGTAGCGGTCGTTTATCTTCACATACGTATTTTTTATCTTTTCGGTGACCCAGTTATGAATCACCTCTTCACGGCGTTTTGCCAAGACGATTTCCTTCAATACCATGTAATCGTCGGCTATGGTGGCTCTATGACTTTCCATTCTGCTTTTCAGTTTGACTACGGCCACCACCGTCTTGCCTTTCTCGTTGACCATCTGGAAAGGCGAAGAGATGTCTCCTACCTGCATTTTCTCCACCTCACGGGCAACCGCCGTGGGCAAGTCTTGCATCCTGAAGCGCGACGTGCGTTCTCCGGTTTCTCTGTTAAAGAAGGCCATCAAGCCGTGATTGAGCTTGGTATCTTTGTCATCAGAAAGGTAAGTTGCCACGTCAAAGGTATATTTTCCCTCTTTCACTTCAGTCATAATCGAGTCCAAACGTAATTTGGCCTGCTCTACGGCCTCATCCGAGATGCGGGGTTTAAGGAGGATATGGCGCACGTTGATACGTTCTCCTCTCTTGTCTACCAACTGAATGATGTGAAAGCCAAATTCCGTTTCCACTATCTTTGAAATCTTCTTGGGGTCTGTCAGGTTAAAGGCTACAGCCGCAAAACTGGGATCGAGACCTGCACGGGGCATATAACCGAGTTCGCCACCTTGTCTTGCCGAGCCGTCTTCGGAATAAAGCCGAGCCAGCGTGGCAAAGGAAGTCTCTCCGCTATTGACCCTTTCGGTATATTCACGCAGCTTTCCTTTGATGCGATTGATTTCCTCTTCGCTCACTTTGGGTTGGCTCGTGATAATCTGTACTTCAACTTTCGTCGGCACAAAGGGAAGACTATCCTGCGCAACACTCTCGAAATAGCGTCTCACATCTGCCGGAGTAACGCTCACATCTTTAACCAAGTGTTGCTTCATTCTCTGTATCAGCAGTTGATTTCTTAATTCGTCACGCATTTCTATTCGCATTTGCGTGAGGCTCATGCCCCTCCATGCTTCGAGCTGCTCCCTGCTTCCTGCACTCTGTATCATCCAGTTGATACGCTCTTCGGTTTCTTGCGTCACTTCACTTTCCGACACTTCGATACTGTCTATTTGTGCTTGGTGAAGGAAAAGTTTCTGTATGGCAATCTGTTCGGGTATGGCACAGTCCGGATTGCCTTTCCATTTCATTCCCTCCCGTTCGCTTTGCTCGCGTGTCACTTCCACATCCGATTTCAGGATGGGTTCGTCTCCGACCACCCATACTACCTCGTCAATGATGCCTGCATCACTGTCGTCGGCCGTAATGGCTGTATCGGCAACGGAGAAAAGCCCCATTTCCGTCGGGACAGAAGCCTTTACCCCTGCAAAGAGCATCGATACCGAGAGTGCTCCTATGCCGAAGAGAGTTGTTTTCTTCATACTGATTCTAATGATTGTTCACGGTCTTCAAGACCTCTTTGTACACCACCACCGGATATTTCTTGCGCAGTTCTACCACCCAAGCTTTCTCCAGTTCGTCCTGATAGTCGGCCACCACTTGTCCGCGCACATCCTGATAAACCTGCGGAGCTTTGATAATCTTGCCGAAAGTTGCGTCTATGGGGTAATCCTTCATTGACGTAACCTTCACGTCTTTTTTGAATACGTCCCTGTCAACAAGCTTGTTCTCGCCAGCCTTGAAGATGCCTTTTTCTACCCTGATACGCACAATGCTATCGTTGTTGAATGTAGAGCGGAGCTTGTCAGCCCATTCTTCAAAGGGAATCTTTTTCACACAGTCCTTTACGGCTTTGATGTCTTGGGCGTCTTTCACATGATAAGCAATTCCCTTAAAACGTGGAGAATCCCACTTGTAGCGTTTTTTGTTTTTCTTGAAGTAGCGTTGTAGTCCCTCGTTATCCACTGCAGCTTTGTCCCAAACATTACGGCTGCTGATTTCATAGAGCAGCAATCCGTCGTGATATTCACGTATCAGGTTTTCCAAAGCTGGATCGTTGGCTTTCAACTCATCAACTCTTTTATCCACGATTTCCTCTGGCTGAACTTTCTCAGCTTCTGCCAAATCCTTGATTTTACCGTCAATGATTTGTTCACGTATGCCTCTTGCCTCGATGAATTGCACAATATCTTTTCTTACAGAGTCATAAGGAAAGAACATACTCTTGTCCAACAACTTGATGATATGGTAACCGAATGGAGACTTGAAAGGTTCAGACATCTCGCCTTTCTTCATTGAATAAGCCATGTCTTCAAACTCTTTCACCGTCATTCCTTTTTGCAGCCATCCCAGTTCGCCGCCTTTTGCGCCACTGCCTTTATCGTCAGACACTTTCTTGGCCAACTCCGCAAAGTCAGCCCCGCCTTTCAACGCCTTATACACAGAGTCAGCACGCTGCTTGGCAACAGCCATTTCCTCTTCCGTTGCCTTTTGCTTCATCATGATAAGGATATGGGCAGGCTTTACAAGTCCGCCGTTTTCATCCACTCCGACCTGGGTCTGCTTATAGATTTCAAAGGCTTTCTTTTCTATATCGGCATCTGTGATAAACGAGGGCCTCACCTGCTGGTCGCGATACATTCTGAATTCATCACGAAAACCCTTTGTTGTGTCGATGCGTGCTTCGAGTGCAGCCGCCACTTTCAGTTTGTAATTGATGAATAATTCAACGTACTCATCCACACTTTTCTTGTCGATTACGCCTTCAGAATTATTCTTGTTATACGAGTATTCAAACTCCGAGCGACTGATTGGCTGGCCGTTGATGGTCATGATTGTCGGGTCGCTCTGTGCTTGTGCGATGCCGGTGCTCAACAGCACGGCGGCAAACAGTGTCTTGATTTTCATCATCATACAATATATCTGTTAGGTGATTATTCTGGTCTTGAATAGTTAGGAGCCTCGCTCGTGATAGTGATGTCATGCGGATGGCTCTCCATCACGCCTGCATTGGTGATGCGCGTAAACTTCGCTTCGTGCAGTTTGGCAATGCTGTCAGCACCGCAATAGCCCATACCCGAACGCAATCCGCCCACCAACTGATAGATAACCTCTTGCACAGTACCTTTGTAGGGGACTCTTCCGGCAATACCTTCCGGTACCAATTTCTTCACATCCTTTGTTCCGGCTTGGAAGTAACGATCTTTTGAACCGTTCTCCATGGCCTCCAGCGAACCCATGCCACGATAGCTCTTGAACTTACGTCCATTGAAGATAATGGTGTCTCCCGGACTTTCTTCCGTACCGGCTACGAGCGAGCCAATCATCACGCACGAGCCACCGGCTGCAATCGCCTTCACGATGTCTCCCGAATAGCGCAATCCACCGTCAGCAATCAGGGGTACCCCCGTGCCTTTAAGCATGCTGTACACATCGTACACGGCCGTCAACTGGGGCACTCCTACGCCAGCAACGACACGCGTCGTGCAGATGCTTCCCGGCCCGATACCTACTTTCACGGCATCAGCACCGTTGTCAACAAGCATTTTTGCAGCCTCACCGGTAGCCACATTGCCCACCACGATGTCAACTGTGGGGAATGACTTCTTAGCTTCTACGAGTTTTTCGATGACCGCCTTGGAATGTCCGTGTGCAGTATCAATGACGATGGCATCGGCTCCTGCCGCAACCAAAGCCTCTATGCGCAGGAGCGTATCTTCCGTAACACCCACTCCGGCGGCAACTCTCAGCCTGCCCTTTTCGTCCTTGCAAGCCATAGGTTTGTCCTTGGCCTTGGTAATATCCTTATAAGTGATGAGGCCGACAAGCTTGTAGTCCTTATCAACCACTGGCAGTTTCTCTATCTTGTTTTCCTGCAATATGTGCGCTGCAGCCGTCAAATCGGTCTGTTGGTGCGTTGTTACGAGGTTTTCCTTTGTCATCACCTCGTCTATTTGCTTGTCAAGCCTACGCTCAAAACGCAGGTCTCGGTTGGTAACGATACCCACCAGACGGTTTTCCTCGTCTACCACGGGAATGCCTCCGATGTGGTATTCGGCCATCATGGCCAAGGCATCACGCACCGTGCGACCCTTTCTGATGGTCAACGGATCGTATATCATTCCGTTTTCAGCACGCTTCACAATGGCTACGTGACGAGCTTGTTCTTCGATAGTCATGTTCTTGTGTATCACGCCTATTCCTCCTTCGCGGGCAATAGCAATAGCCATAGACGACTCGGTAACGGTGTCCATCGCCGCCGTAACGAAAGGAACGTTTAGCTCGATATTGCGCGAGAAGCGTGTTTTCAACTCTACTGTCTTGGGCAGTACTTCAGAATAGGCCGGAATCAACAGGACGTCGTCGAAAGTCAGACCGTCCATTACAATTTTATCTGCAACAAATGATGACATATCGTGTATTTTAGGAAAAAATTATTGCGTGCAAAGATAGCAATAAAAAATCACAAACCCCTTACTCAAAGCATGTTTTGTCGTGTTATTAATACGTTTTAACGCCTCTGCGGGGTCTTGTTTTTCCAGCCCAAGCAGTGCTGTTTCCCGAAACTCGTCTCCTGTTTTTTATCCTTGATTCTGACTGTGTAAAAAACAGTTTCCTTTTTGGTTCAGGCATCATTAACCCACGAAAATACAATAAATTGTCAGCCCTTTCCGCCTCTCACTTCCATATACAGCAAAAGACTAAACACCGTTTCCACGCCGAGCATCATCAACGCCAGCACAAACGGCTCACAACTCAATCCCACCACCAAGGCTGCCAGAGGGATGAGAATAGAAAGAACAAAGTACGATTTCGACTTATATAGCCAGCTATACGGCATGAGATGTGCCCCGAAAATCATGGCAAGCACCATCAGCATCTTTTCGGGAACGGTGGGATATATCCACATGGCTATCAAAAGATACAGCATCTGGTTGACTGAGAACAGCAAACCGAGCTTGGTCAACGGATTGTCTTTTCCCTGAAAATCTATTTTCAACGGACGTGAAAGCAAATAAGCCAGCGGAAGCAATGGCGCAGTGCAGCAGAAAGTAATCAGGTTTTTGGTCAAAATCGGCATCTGCGAAAGGTGCACCAACAAAATCATACCCCATATAACCACAGAGGCCATGATGAAATGCAAGCCCTTTTTTTGCCTGGCGGCACAGTCGTCTCTCAATGTTTCCAAGTTCATCGTCTTCAATTCTTCTCTCATTGCCTGTTTCCTTTCCATACAATTGTTACAAACTATCTCACAACATAAGCCATGACACCTTTTGCAAAGATACGGAGTTTTTTCTTATTGAAGCATCATCTCATGAAAAAACATGTAAGGGACAACCGGCACAAGAGCCTGAAAACAACTGCAGACAAGTCATCACATCATCCTAACCCATCCGTACATATCAGCCAATTCTCTTGGCTACACAAAACCTTTTTCGTAAATTGCGCCGCAATTTAACCCCAAAG